>DASYBK010000101.1:0-14614 GCA_036500805.1 Acidobacteriaceae bacterium
GAACTCCTGATCATCGATGCCGAAGGAGTAGGTGGTGTTGAGCTTGACGCGCGGATAGAGGTTGCCGATGCGGATGTGCTCGGTCATCAGACGCTGGCGCTCCTGCTGCGGCAGCAGATACCAGGCGCGGGTCTTCCAGAAGGGATAGATGAAGATGTACTTCTGTCCGCCGGGACGGATGGCGCCACGCGAGTCGTGCTGGCCTTCGTGCTCGTGGCCGATGAGGTACTGCGAGCGCTTGGTCATGGAGATGTAGTTGTTCGCGACTTCGAGATAGCCGCCGAGAGGCGTGGCCATGAGCTCGGCCATCATCTCGCTGAGGTCGTCGACGGAGTAGCAGATGCGCCAGAGCGCCATGTCGCAGTCCGGACGCAGGCCGACGGTGGAGTAGGTGAGCGAGAGCAGGCGGCCGGGCTGGTTCCAGCGGGCGAGGACTTCGGCGAAGAGGCGCTTGTGCTCGGTGCGCTCGGCCGCGGGCAGACGGCGCCATTCGGGCATCACCTTGAAGAAGGTGAAGCCGATCATCTGGCGCTGGATGGGTTTGTCGGTTTTGCTGTCCGGCTTTGCTTCGGGCTTGACGGCTTCGGCGGGGGCGGCGAGTGTTTCGGCCATGTGACTTCCTTTGAATTCTCTTTCAATGTTAGCAGGGCCGTGGGGGTTCCGGTTGGCGGCGTTCGCGGCTGGCGTAGACTCAACGCGACAAGAATGGAGGCACGGGGATGCCGACAGCGAAGGATGGGAAGGCGATGAAGAAGCTTGAGGCAAACGGCGGTGAGATTGCGCAGCCGATCGGCGGCGACCCGGGGGAGATTACGGCGCGCTTTCGCGATCCGGGCGGGAATGTGATTGGGCTGTATCAGGAGCCGGTGTGATTTGCTGTATGCATGGCCGTCCGAAGATCAGGTGAGGAGAATCCTTGAAACCTTGTGCTCTCGTTCTATTACTGACTGTTTTGTCTCCGCTGGCGGGCTTCTCTCAATCCGCTACACCCATTGATAAGGACGCTTTCGCGCAACACGCAAATGGTCTTTACTACAGGCCGATGGAAGCGGGGCTCATCAGTTTTACGTGTCGGGTGAATGTCGATTGGGACACTGTTCCGATCCAGATTCTCTTGCCGGCGGAGATCGCCGGAAGGAAACCGCTGGAGCAGACAAAGTTCTTCGTAACTGTGAGCGTGGTCGGCTCGCCTTCGGCGCGGCACGAATACACGCAAGATGCTCCGACGTGGATGCGTCCAGCATACGACAAGCTTTTCGAGATCCTCTCAAGTTTGCTGTCCGGAACGCTGCAGACGTGGGGCACGAAGGCGCTCCGAGGTCCGATGCCGGAGGGGCGCTTTCTCAATGGCGTGGAGAAGACTGCCGACGGCTATGTGGTGACGGCTGCCGATACGCCTGCGCAATATAGACTCATGGTTTCCACGGACTACCGGATCAGCGAGATGGTGACCAAGGGGCCGAGCGGCGATATCGACGAGCACACGGGATTCTCCGATTCGCCTCAAGGGCTGGTGCTTACCAGCAATGATGCAACCACAAAGGAAGGCGGAGATACGACGCACGTCCAGTACGAGATGACGTACCAGATGGCAGATGGCTTTCGGCTGCCAAACACATTGCACTTGAAGGTGAACGACAATATTGACATGAAGTTTTCCTTCGAGAATTGTTCCGTGCAGAAGGGAATTGTGCTCAAAGTGGCGCCTCCGCATCACTAGTGGCGGAAGCAGGCGATCATGATTTGTTCGAAGGAATTCTATGAGCCAGAAGCAACGTTGTGCGTGGGCGGAGAGCGATCCGCTGTTGCGCGAGTATCACGACCAGGAGTGGGGGCGGCCGGTGCGGGATTCTCGTGCGATGTGGGAGATGCTGATGCTGGAAGGTTTTCAGGCTGGACTTTCGTGGCTGACCATCCTGCGCAAGCGCGAGGCCTTTCGCAAGGCGTTTCGTAATTTCGATCCGGAGAAGGTGGCTCGCTTCACGGAGAAAGACATTGCCCGGCTGCTGAAGGATGAAGGCATCATCCGCTCGCGGGCGAAGATCGAGGCGACGATTGCAGGTGCGCGCATCTTTCTGGCGGTGGAGAAGGATGGCGGCTTTGCGAAGGCGATGTGGGCGCATGTGGACGGCAAGCCGGTGGTGACGACGACCGGGCATGTGCTGGCGAAGACGCCGCTTTCGGAAACGATCTCTGCGGACTTGAAGAGGCGCGGCTTCAAGTTTGTGGGGCCGGTGATTGTGTATGCATGGATGCAGGCGGTAGGGATGGTGGACGACCACGCGCTCGACTGCTTCCGTCACGGCAAGAGGCGTGCTGCCGCAGAAAAGTAACTGCCGCTGTGTGCTATCAGCGGCTGAGTTCTACGGAAAGAATCTCGCCTGCCGCGCTCTTATCCTCAGTCTCGGCGTAAGAGATGCGGGCGTTCTTCCCCTCCAGCTCGCTGCAGGGATGCATCTCGCCGTGTGGCGTGTAGTTCGCCGCGGTGAAGGGGACGTTGAAGTAGTTATTGCTGTAGAACAAGGTTGTTTTGCCGGCGGCCTGAAGCTGAAGTTCAAGAACCGACGGCGCGCCGCAGCGGACGCCATGGATGACGCCGCGGGCCTCATGGCGGGGCGCATTGGCGGCGGCAGAGGGATGCGGGGGCAGCTGGACATTGGGAATGATGTCGAACTTGCTTAACGACTTCCCTTGGAGGGAAGCAGCCTCGGTACGCGGTGTTGCTTGCTCGACTGCCCGCATGCCGGGCTCAGTGGCGACGGATGACGACGCGAGACGCGCGTCTTTCATTTCCTTCACCTGGCGCACCGCTTCGTCGAGCAAGGCAGTTTGCGAGGAGTTTTTGGCCAGGGGGCGAGCCACCGCGAGGACGCGGAGCGCATCGTCCTCGCGATCGAGGGCGACCAGCAGGTGCGCGGTATTGATGCGGTAGAACACGTTGGAAGGATCGTACTCGGCGGCATGGAGCTCCAGCATGCGGGCCTCTTCGAGATGCGCGTGCTGCATGGCATAGAGTGAGGCGAGCCGGTCGTAGGCGGGCGCGTAGGCGGGGTTGAGCTGGATGGCGGTCTTGAGGCTGGTTTCGATGGACGGGTCACTGAGATTGCCGCTGCTCATGGCCATGGAGGCGTAGTAGTAGTTGGCAAGATAGCTCTTTGAATCGAGCTTGACGGCCTGGGTGAGCCATTTGCGGGCCGTCTCCATGTCTCCTTCGTGAAGCGCCATGTAGCCGAGCGTCTCGCAGGCGACGGCGTTCTTCGGGTCTTCCTTGAGAACGGCGTCGAGCAGAGCATGCGCGTCGGCGCTGCGGCCGTTGTAGGCGAGAAATTCGGCGCGGCGCGCATCAGCATCTGTCTGTGGCACGGGGATGACCTGGAAGGAGGCGACGTCCGGCGTGGCCGGGCTGGGCATGCGGAAGTAGTGAAAGCGGTCCTCGCGGATGTAGCTTTCCAGCTCGCGCTGCAGTTTGCCCAGATCGCCAAAGGCAGCGGCTGCGGCGGTGACGGGGTCCTGCTTCTGGACGAGCAGGCGGGCATAGGCGGCGATGCGGTCCTGGTGGTGCTGCTGATCAGTGATCTCGATGAAGTGCACGAGCGCCCAGGACTCGGCATAGAAGATGGAGCCTTTGTTCTCTTCGTGGTAGTAAGGCGAGTCGTGATCGACGGTGAAGAGTACAGGGAAGGGGATGAGGCGGTTTTCGCGCAGGTAGAGAACATCTCCGGTGCTTGCCTGGCCGAGATTGACGTCCTTGCCCTGGATGTCGGTGTTCTGGAAGAACTCGGCGATGCCTTCATTCAGCCATAAAGGTAACCAGTCGGCCGCGCCACGGAAGGCGAAGTGCGTGTACTCGTGGTAGACGGTGGCGAAGGGATGCTCCTCATGCGTATCGAGGCGGAGCAGGATGTAGTTCTTCTCCGGGCCGGGCTGGAAGTAGCCGGCGAGGTTCAACTGGCCCTTGGCCTGGTAGCCGGCCGGCTCCAGTGCCTTGAACTCCTTCTCGTTCTTTAGGGCGAGGACGACGATGGGCGAGGGTGTGTTGACCTGTGCATTGGGAAAGAGGGTGTGGAGCACAGCGCGCATGTGCTCGAACTGGTCGGCGAGATGTGTGGCCTCCTTCCCACCGGCGTCGGTCATGACGGTGAAGTGCGGGCTGCGTACTTCCACCCAGGTGGGGCCAGAGTCGCGGGCGAAAGCGGTCTGCGTGGAAGAACCGAGGGCAGAAAGAAGCAAAAGGAAGGGCAGGAGGGCCTTCATGGCGCACTGAATGTAGCAAATACATCCAGATGCATCCATGAATTTCTTCGAGCCGGGCGTGACGTCAGTTCTTTGCGCCTTGGTTCTTTCCGTCCTGGTCTTTTGCACCCAGGTTCAGTCCGAATTTGGGAGCTGTATTGGTGCCGTTGATCTTGATGGGGATTTCTGCGCCGGCGCCGTGCTTGTGGAAGAAGGGATCGACCGGCTTGAGCAGCAGCTGCTTCCACCAGGTGGAGACCATCTCGGAGAGCATGGCACTGGTGCGGACGTTGCCGGTGAAGTCAAATTTTTTGCCGTCCAGGGTGTACTGGCCGGCGAGATTGACGCTCGCGCCGGGCAGTGTGTAGTCGAGATTGCTGAAGACCATGCGGCCGGAGCTGAGATTGAAGCTGCCGCTCATCTGGGAGTGCACGTCGGGCGCACCAGGATGCGCCTCGCCGGGCTTGCCCTGCGCACGCAAGCTGAGCATGTCCACTCTGTCCTCCACCGCGGGATTGATGAAGTGGATGCGGGTGAGAACGAATTGGCCGCGCACGCCGATCTTCTGGGTGACGCTCTCTTTGCCCGGCGGGATGTTGAGTGTGGCTTTCATCTGCAGCATGCCGCTCATGATGGGCGGCTGGGTCTTGACGGCGAGATTGAGGAAGTCGCGAATCTGGCCGGCCGGGATGTCGATGTTGAGATCGATGATGTGGCCTTTGCCTTTGATGTTGATGACCGAGCCGGTGCAGGTGAAGTGCGAGCTGCCGAGCACGGCGGCGACCGGCTGCAGATAGGTGTCACCGCTGGTGCCGTCGACGATGACGTGGAAGTGGGTCTTGAGCGGCACGGGGTGATTGGCGGTGTCGAGGGTGAATGCAGGCACGTCGGCATCGCCGTGGACGTCGATGCGATTGAGCTGGCCAGAGAATTTTCCGGTGGAGGTGAGAATGCCGCCGATGCCGTGGATGGTGCCGAGCTCGGCATGGTCGAAGGTGTAGTCGCCGGTGACGGGCGAGTCGCCGGGGCTCTCGTTGTTCCAGGGGCCGAAGGTGCCGGTGGCGTGGATGTTGCCGCGGGGGATGGCGTTGGTGAGCGTGGCATTGTAGCGCGAGGCGGTGGCGGATCCGACGTTATCCAGCACGATGTGTTTCAGGACGAAGAGCTTGGGGTCCTTGTTGGGATTGGCGTTGCCAATGATGAGCTGGGAATCATCGCAGACGATCTCGCCGACATCGATTTTGATTTTGCCGTGGTGCTTCTTCGAGGGCGCGCCCTGCTCGCGCATCTGGCGCGGCGGGATGTGGATGGTGAGACCGCTGACGTGCACGGTGTCGACGCGTGTCGGTTTGATGAAGAGGCCAGCCAGGCCGGCGCGGAAGGAGAACTGGCGCAGGGCGATGATGGGGTAATTGGCGCCAGCGGCGACTACATCATCCGGCGGGTAGATACGCAGGCCCTGGCCTGAGACCTCAAGGCCCTTGACGAGGGAGACGTCGAGCGTGTCGAGCTCGACCTTGCTGTCGAAGCGGGTGCTGAGTGTTTCAACGACGCGCCCCTTGAGGATGGGGCCGGCGCGGCGCAGCATGATCTCGGCTACAGCAGTGAGCACGATGACACCAAGCAGGAAGGAGATGCCCACCCACTTCCAAATCCGCCGCTGCCTGCTGCCGCGACCCGTGCCATTGGCATTTTGGTGCAAGATCGCTGCGTCTCCTCCCGCTGCTTTCATCCGGTCAAACTATCGTTGTTTTTGTTCTGATGCGCAAACCTGCTCGGAGGTGGAGAAATCGCGGGCTGCCGGGAGGCGGGAGAGGAACGGTATACTCAGCCGGATATGAGCGGAAGATATGAGAGAGAAACGCATGAGAGAAAAAAGATGAGCGAACAAGCATGAGCGAGAAAATCCTTGCCGCAATCGCGCAGTTCATCATTGCCGTGATTTCCGCCTCCGGGTACTGGGGCGTTGCGTTACTGATGGCGATCGAGTCGATGTGCATCCCGCTGCCGTCGGAGGTGATCATGCCCTTCGCCGGCTACCTGGTGCACATGGGAAAGCTGAGCCTTGTGGGCGTGGCGACGGCCGGAGCTATCGGGTGCAACCTGGGGTCGCTGGTGGCGTACTGGATTGGCGCTTACGGCGGCCGTCCGCTGGTGGAGCGCTTTGGCCGCTACGTGCTGCTGAGTCAGCACGACCTGGAGCGCGTGACGCACTATTTCGAGAAGTATGGCGGCATCACGGTCTTCTTCGGGCGGCTGCTGCCGGTGGTGCGGACGTTTATCGCGCTGCCCGCGGGCATTGCGAAGATGCCGCAGGGACGCTTTCACCTGTACACCTTTCTAGGCTCGTGGCCGTGGTGCTATGCGCTGGCCGTGGTGGGGATGCGGCTGGGCGAACACTGGGACAACGATCCGCGCTTCAAGGCGGTCTTCCATCGCTTCCATCTTGGGGTGGAACTGGTGCTGGTGGCGGGGTTCGCGTGGTTCGTTTGGTCACACTGGCGTGGTAGAGTGCGCGCGAATGCGGCGGCCTAGGGATTTGCCATCCGGACGGGACGCCCCGGTGGCGTCTCGACTGGGCGAATACATGGAGGAATGAGATGGGTTCACAGAACGCGGCGGACGAGGCGGCGATCCGGAAGCTCGTGGATGCGCAAAAGAAAGCAATGCACGATAAGAATGCCGCGGAGGCCGTAACCCAGTTCGCGACGGATGCGGTGGTTTTCGATCTTGCGCCTCCGCTGCGCTCGGTCTACGGCGGCAATGCGGACAAGGTGCAGGAGTGGATGAACACCTGGGACGGCCCGATAGATACTGAGACACGCGAGCTGAAGATCAGGATCAGCGGCGATGTGGCGTGCTGGTACGGATATTCCCGGTTGAGCGGCCGTCCCAAGGAAAGCCCTCAAGGGGTGAATTTCTGGATGCGCATGACGTTGTTGCTGGAACGCGTGAATGGAGTGTGGAAAGTCGTCCACTCGCACACCTCGGTGCCGTTTTACATGGACGGCAGCTTGCGGCCGGCGTTCGATCTGCAGCCCTAGTCCACTCGAGTTATTCCCTCCAAAGTTTTTTCACACGGGTGTCCAAATGACAGACGTCTCGACGTCATGGGAGTAGAGCGGATAGAAATTCCGCTGACAACCAATGACGGAGGATTTCCATGCAATATCTTTTGTTGCTTCATGCGGACGAGAGTGGCTGGGGGAAGATGACACCGGCGGAACAGCAACAGGGAATGGCGGCCTATACGGCGTATACCGAAGCGCTGAAGAAAGCGGGAGCGTGGGTGGGGTCGAACCGGCTGCAGCCTATCTCTGCGGCGACGACGGTGCGCATTGCCAACGGCAAGCAGCAGGTGCTGGACGGACCTTATGCCGACTCGAAGGAACAACTGGGCGGCTACTACCTGATCGACGCAGCCGACCTGGATGCCGCGATCGCGTGGGCGGCGCGCTGCCCGGGTGCGAGCCACGGCACCATCGAGGTTCGGCCTGTGTGGGCGATGTAGAGGCCGCGCGACAGGAGAACCCGGTGACATCCTACGTGGGCGACGAGCAGGCACGTAGTACAGCGGACGCAGTGGCGCGGCGCAGCTATGGCAAGCTGGTCGCCTTTCTTGCCGCACGGACGCACGATGTGGCGCTGGCGGAAGATGCGCTCTCGGAGGCGTTTCTTTCCGCGCTGGCGGACTGGCCGCGGAATGGCTGCCCGGCGAATCCTGAGGCGTGGCTGCTGACAGTGGCGCGGCGCAAGGTGATCGATGCGGCGCGACGGCGCTCGACCACGGAAGCCGCGACGGGAGAGCTGGAGATTCTGGCTGAGGGTCTGGAGGCGGCCGCGGCGGAGTCCGCGGAGATTCCGGACCGTCGGCTGGCGCTGCTGTTTGCATGCGCACATCCGGCGATCGAGGCGGCGGTGCGCGCGCCGCTGATGCTGCAGGTGGTGCTGGGGCTGGATGCGAAGACCATCGCATCGGCGTTTCTGTCGTCGCCGGCGGCGATGGCGAAGCGGCTGGTGCGGGCGAAGGACAAGATCCGGCAGGCGGGGATTCCGTTTCGCGTGCCGGAGCGCGAGGAGCTTGCCGGGCGGCTGGAGACGGTGCTGGAGGCGATCTACGCCGCCTTCGCGGAGGGCTGGACGGGTCCGGGCGGCGGAACAGATGGCGGCATCGATGTGGTGCGCCGCGATTTGACCGCGGAGGCGATGTTTATGGCAAGGCTGGTGACGGAGTTGCTGCCGGAGGAACCGGAGGCTCTCGGGCTGCTCGCGCTGATGCTGCATGCGGAGGCGCGGCGAGCCGCGCGGCGCTCCGAGGAGGGCGAGTTTGTGCCGCTGGCGGAGCAGAATCCGGCGTTGTGGGATGCAGGGATGATCGATGAGGCAGAGACGTTGCTGCATCGGGCGCGAACATACGGCGCGGTTGGCCGGTATCAATTGGAGGCGGCGCTGCAGTCGGCGCATGTGCACCGCTGCCGTGCAGGCGAGGCCAACTGGGCGTCGGTGGTGGCGCTCTACGATGCGCTGCTGGCGCTCTCCGGCTCACCGGTAGTGGCGATCAATCGTGCGCTGGCGGTTGCGGAGGTGCACGGGGCTAAGGCGGGTCTGGATGCGCTGCCGGCGCCCGCGGGGGATGCGCGGCTGGCAGAGTATCAGCCTTACTGGGCGACACGCGCGGAGCTGCTGTCGCGGGCGGGTGCGCGGGATGAGGCATGGCAGGCTTACGAGATTGCGATTGGTTTGGAGCGGGATGGTGCGGTGCGGAGATTTCTGCAGCAGCGGCAGGCTGTGTTGGGTGCGGACAGAGCATCTTCATAACCTTGCCGGAATCCAAACGGCATGACAAAGATTCCGTTCGCGTTGGTGGATGTGTTTTCGGATCGACCGCTCGAGGGCAATCCGCTGGCGGTGGTTCCTGATGGTGACTCGCTGGACGAGGCGACGATGCGGCGCATTGCGCGGGAGTTCAACCAGTCGGAAACAACATTCCTGCTGAAGCCGGCGGATACCGATGCGGATTGGCATCTACGCTCGTTTACGCCGGCGGGGCACGAGGTGACGGGAGCGGGGCACAATGCACTGGGCGCGTGGTGGTGGCTCGCGATTGCGGGACGATTGAAGCTCAAGGACGGCAGCAATGCATTTCGCCAGAGGATTGCCAGCCATGTTCTGCCGGTAGAAGTTGTTTGGCACGGCTCGGTCCAGTCGATTGTGATGCAGCACGCCGCTCCCGTATTCGGCAAGACCGTAAGCGATGCGTCCCTGCTGGCGGATGCTGTCGGTCTGGAGACGATGGATCTGTTTCCGGAAGGGCATCCTGCCCAGACCGTCTCGACAGGTGCAGCGCACTTGCTGATTCCGGTGGTGGACCGGTCGGCGATTGAGAGGGCACGGCCGGACGCGGCGAAGCTGCTTTCAATATTGCGTGCCAGCGGCGGCGAGGGCGCGTATCTCTTCTGCCGCGAAATGGTCCACGCTGACTCTGCAGCGCATGCCCGCTTCTTCAACTCCACAGTCGGGATCGTGGAAGACGCAGCAACAGGAACCGCGGCGGGACCGCTGGCTGCGTGGCTGGTGAAGAACGGGCTGGTGAGCCACGGTGTCGTGCGCATTGAGCAAGGCTTCACGATGGGACGGCCAAGTTTGATTTCGGTAGAGGTCGGTGCCGAGATGGTAAGCATCTCCGGGCGAGGGTGTATATCGGCGGAGGGAACGTTGCGGATTGCCTGAGCAGCGGCGCGCCTTTGCTATGCCAGCATTGGATTCGCGCTTTGCCGGTTGTGAACCGGCTGCCGGCGAGTTGCCAGCCACTCCGCAACGATCCACGCAGCTCCTACCGCTGTCAGGTTACATGGTGGTGCGGAGATGCGAAGATCGGGGGCGTTAACACCAGCGCACTAAAGACCAGCAGCATCAGACCGAGGAGCCTTGCCGCGAGAACGTCCAATATTCCCGAAAGGATGGCCAGGCCTGCCAGCACGAAGGCGATCCCGGTGAGCACCGTCCAGAAGGTTGCTCCGAAGGGCATCCATTTCGGGACGAAAGGGTCTGCGAACCGGATGCCGGTCAAGTGTGCGAGGCCGAAATCGACCGAGCAGAGCCCAAAGATCCAGCGAGCGAGGAGAGCCGCTCTCTGCGACAGCGAACCTCGCGCAGCCAGATCCCAGACGATCGCTGCTGCGACGCACAGGATGATCTGCTGGCAGACGCTGCTCAGGACACCGATGTAGACAGCGGCTCCATATCCGATGTAGTGCGGTGCCGTATAGAAGCGGGGCAAAGGGAACAGGATAAAGATGCCGTAGAGGATGGCGAGGGCCGCTGCGCCGAAGCGCCTGCTTCCGCGCCACAGCATTGCTTCGCCTCCTGCAATCAGCCAGACGGCGGCGATGGACGCGAAGATCGTGACGCCGGGAATGTGGTCGCCCCATGCCTGGAGGGGCTGATGGGCGGGGTCGAACTCGCCCCATATGAGGTCCAGGATGCCGGCAGCGACCGAAGCCAGGCCATAGACGTAAACGCCGACTCTCATGATCGATTCACCTGGCGTTCCGAGCGCAATCCTAATGAGACGCCACGCTGTGATCAAGAGGCGTCGCGTCCACTGCCACCATTGCAGACCGGCGGCACCGCATGGGCTCGTTCAGCAGGATGTGAACGCCGTTCGCAGGCTGCGTCCTGCGGCTCGGCCGGCCAGCATTTGCCAAAGGGGGATGCGGGCCTCAGACTAAGACGTTGATCCCGTAAGGATTTGACTGGAGAGGACCAAGCACAAGATGACGAGCAAGAAGGACAGCGGCCAGGCTGCCGCTGCCGCACAGAAGATTGCGCCCGCCAAGGGCAAACTGGGAGTGATGACGGTGGGGATGGGGGCTGTAGCCACCACGCTCATCGCGGGAGTGGAGGCGGTACGGCGAGGATTTGCGAAGCCGATTGGATCGGTGACGCAGATGGGCACCATCCGGCTGGGCAAGCGCACGGAGAATCAGACGCCGCTGATCAAGGACTTTGTACCGCTGGCGAAGCTGGACGACATTGTCTTTACCGGCTGGGATATCTACGACGAGAACATGTATCAGGCGGCGAAGACCGCGGCGGTGCTGGAGCGTGATCACCTGGAGCAGATCAAGCCGTTTCTCGAGAGCATCCAGCCGCTGCCGGCGGTCTTTAGCCAGCACTACGTGAAGCGGCTGAGCGGCAACCATGTGAAGACGGGCCGCTCGAAGTGCGACCTGGCGCAGCAGGTGCGCAACGACATCCAGGCATTCAAGGGCAAGACCGACCGCCAGGTGATGATCTGGTGCGGGTCGACGGAGATCTTTCTGGAGCAGGCGGCGTGTCACCAGTCGATCGAGGCGTTCGAGAAGGGGCTGCTCGCGGACGATCCGGCGATTGCGCCTTCCCAGATTTACGCATACGCCGCGCTGATGGAGGGGATTCCGTTTGCGAATGGCGCGCCGAATCTGACCGTCGATATTCCGGCGCTGCAGGAGCTGTCGAAGAAGACGGGAGCGCCGATCTGCGGCAAGGACTTCAAGACCGGGCAGACGCTGATCAAGACGGTGCTGGCTCCGGCGTTCAAGGCGCGCATGCTGGGTGTGGCCGGCTGGTACTCGACCAACATTCTGGGCAACCGGGATGGCGAAGTGCTGGACGATCCGGAGTCGTTCAAGACCAAGGAAGAGTCGAAGCTGGGGGTGCTGGACTTCATCCTCCAGCCGGAGCTCTATCCCGAGCTGTACGGCGACATCTACCACAAGGTACGCATCAACTATTATCCGCCACGCGGGGATAACAAAGAGGGTTGGGACAACATAGACATCTTCGGCTGGCTGGGCTATCCGATGCAGATCAAGGTGGATTTCCTGTGTCGCGACTCCATTCTCGCGGCCCCCTTGGCGCTGGACCTGGTGCTCTTTCTCGACCTGGCGTCGCGCACGCCGGAGCTGAAGCATCGCGGGATTCAGGAGTGGCTGAGCTTCTTCTTCAAGTCGCCGATGACGGCGGAGGGGCTCTATCCGGAGCACGATCTGTTTATCCAGTCGATGAAGCTGAAGAACACCCTGCGGCATGTCATGGGTGCGGATTTGATCACGCACCTGGGGCTGGAGTACTACGACTGAGGATTCGCCATCCAGGCAGAGGCGCCTGCGGCGCGAGTCGTGGGTTCGCTTCCTTTGGTCGCTCACATCCATTGCTGTGGGCGACTGACCGACGCGCATCGTCCCCTCGGTTTGCGGTTTTCTCGGAGTTGAAAACCGGGTTGAAAATAGGGTGCATCTCGCAATGAAGTGCAGTAAAATGAATAAGTAAGGAGCATACCTGCATGCTGGATGAGAGACGCCAAGAGCGATTGAAGAAGAGATTCGCCGCGATCGAATCGAGCTTCCGCATCGAGGGCATGGACCCGAGCGGCGATGCTATTTATGAGCAGGCGAAAGCGAGTGTTCTGGCCGGCAGAATGACCCCGAAGCAGGCACTCAGCTTTGCCGTCGAGCATAGCCTTCCGGCACAGCGTCTCAGGACTTCGAGGTAAGCTGTCGAACGCCGCGATTCGGATCCGTATTGCTATCCCGGTACGGAGATACTGAGAAACAAGCTCGACATCCACGATCAAGCGGAACTCAAGGCGGCAGAGGCCCGAATAGCCTCTCTCGCCTTGTTTCTTTTGGAGGATGAGCCGCTCGCACAGCTTCCTCTCGACGAGTCCCGGTTCAAGGCGACGCATCGAGCGATCTTCGGCGAGCTATACGACTGGGCAGGCTCCTATCGTGAGAACACCGGCAACATGATCAAAGCTCGGGATGCCGGCTACGTCGTCCGGTATGGCGATTCTGCTTTTGTACCCGGCGAAATGCAGAGAATCTTCGCAGAGTTGAGGCGAGAGGATTACCTGCAAGGACTTCCTGTCGATCGCTACGCGGAACGGCTTGCCTACTACTACAGTGAAATCGATGGAACACATCCGTTTCGTGAGGGGAACAGCCGTACTCTCCGTAAGTTTTCTGCCGACCTCGCATTGGCGGCCGGGTACGAACTGGACTGGGAGCCGACCGGGCGCAGTGAGCAATCGAAGAATGACTTATATATTGCGCGGGACCGTGCTGCGCACCAGCGGGAATATGGGCAGCTTATCGCCGTCATTCGTGCCAATCTGCGTGCGTCGTCTGCTTTGATGTGACTGCAAGGAAGCAAAGACAGGATGCTGATTGCTTCGTTTCCCGGCTCACCAATGCGGCGTATCATGGTCTAAAGCAGCGGCTCAGTCTGAGCTGCCCGCCCGTTGGGCTTGCCGGCTGGCTACTCCTCGAGGTGCTTTATGCGGGGTTCTTCCTCCACCAAAGTGTTTCTGCCCGCGCTGCTCGCGATGGCGACGCTGACCCTTCAGGCACAACAGACCAGTCCGCAAACCACGCCGGGCACGGGTACTCCGACTAGCACCACCCCGAGCACGCCGCCGACGATGCCGCCGACCACGCCATCGAATACGCCGACGAATCCGCAGTCGACGCCTTCGGCAACGCCGACAAGCACGCAGACGAATCCTTCGCCTTGCGATACGGACAACGGGAAGAAGAAGAAAGACAAGAAGAAGGACAAGGACGAGGCCTGTCAGCCGACGGCGGCAGAGATGGCGGCAGCGCAGGATACGGCGATTCGCGCGCGCAAGGATACCGCGCCGGAGCCGGGACCGAATGGCGTGATGCCGGGGGTGAAGAAGGGAAGTCTCGACGATGTGAGCGCGGCGGGCACGCGCGATATCGGCGGACGCGGGCTGGGCAACTGGTACTCGACCGAGACGGAGATGAAAGAGGGCAAGGCCGTTTCGATGGAGATCGAGAAGAGCGTGAAGTTCATCAACGATCCGGTGGTGACGGAGTATGTGAACCGCGTCGGCCAGAACATCGTGAAGAACTCGGACGCGAAGGTGCCGTTCACCATCAAGGTGATCGACTCGGACGAGATCAACGCGATGGCACTGCCCGGCGGCTTTTTCTATGTGAACAGCGGGCTGATCCTGGCGGCGGACGATGAGGCCGAGGTCGCGGGCGTGATGGCGCATGAGATTGCGCACGTGGCCGCGCACCACGCGATGCGCGAGCAGACGCGATTGAATTACGCGCAGTTCGGGACGATTCCGCTGATCTTCCTGGGTGGTGGCCTGGGCTACGGATTGTATGAGGCGTCCGGTCTTGCGGTGCCGATCACATTTCTGAAGTTCTCGCGCGACTTCGAGCGGCAGGCGGATTTCCTGGGAATCCAATATATGTACCGCGCCGGCTACGATCCGCAGGGGTTGCCGAGCATGTTCGAGAAGATCGAGCATCTGGAGAAGACCAAGCCGAACCTGATTGCCCGAGCATTCTCCGATCATCCGCAG
>DASYBK010000102.1:0-8249 GCA_036500805.1 Acidobacteriaceae bacterium
GAGCCGATCCTGAACTTCGGCTGGTTCGGATGGATTGCGAAGCCGCTGTTTGTGGTGCTGCGCTTTACCTACGACCACATCGTGGCCAACTGGGGCTGGTCGATCCTGATCCTGACCCTGCTGCTGAACCTGCTGATGCTGCCGACACGCATCACCATGATGAAATCCGCGCTGAAGATGCAGAGGATTCAGCCGGAGATGCAGCAGATCAAGGAGAAGTACAAGAAGTACAAGGCCACGGATCCGCGACGCCAGGACATGAACAAGGAGATCATGGAGCTGCAGAAGCGCGAGGGCGTGAACATGTTCGGCGGCTGCCTGCCCATGCTCATCCAGTACCCGCTGCTCTACGGCTTCTACGAGATGCTGGAGAACGTGATCGAGCTGAGGCATGCGCACTGGCTCTGGCTGCACGATCTGGCCGCGCCGGACGCGCTGCACATCCTGCCCATCTTCGTCATCCTCACCATGTTCACCACGTCGTATCTGTCTCCGTCGCCGGGCGTGGATCCGGCGCAGCAGAAGATGATGGCCTTCATGATGCCGTTGATGTTCGGCTTCATCATGCTGAACATCGGGTCGGGCGTGGCGCTCTACTGGGCAGCGAGCAACCTGATCACGACGGGCATGCAGATCATCATGAACCGGACAGGCATGGGCAAGCAGATGCGGGAGCTCGCGGCCAAGCGCGCGGCGAAGAAGCTGCCGCGCAGCGGACGGCGCACCGCGTAAAGCCCCCGACGGGACAGAAGCGATATAGGATAGGGAGCTATGCCGATCGAAGACTACCGCGCTGCGGCCACCACGATTTCCGATTTCCTGAAGCTGCTGGTCTCGACCGGCGGGCTGCGGCTGAAGTACCGCATCACGGCGGGTGAAGGCGCCGCCGATCCGGATGGGCTGGAAGCGCGCGAGATCTACGTGGAGATCGCCGGACCGGATGCTCCGCTGGTGACGCAGCGCAACGGCGAGCTGCTGCGCGCGCTTGAACACATTGCGGCGAAGATGGTGCGGCTGGAACCGGAGGAGCACGATCGCATCTCCTTCGACAGCGGCAACTTCAAGGCAATGCGCGCGAGGGAGATGAAGATGGCGGCCGACGCAGCGGCCGAGCGCGTGCGCCGCAGCGGCGCACCGTATAGCTTTCAGCCGATGAGCTCGCGCGAACGGCGCATGCTGCACCTCGCGTTCCGGCAGTTCGACGATCTGGAGACGGAGTCGAGCGGTGAGGGGCTGCGGCGCTTTGTCGTGGTCTACCGCAAGGGTGACAAGCATGTGCCTCCAGCAGCGGCAGCGCCATCGTTCCAGCGTGGCGGCCGTGGAGGGCGGGATTCGCGCGGCGGCCGTGGCCCGGGACGCAGGGATGACCGGCGCGGCGGTGGACGGGGCGGCGATCGTCGTGGTCCGCGTCGTTAACTGCCGCTAACGGCAGGCTTCTGAATTGCGTCCTGACACACACTGACGCACGGCACGGCGGCTGCTATTCCAGCGAAGATATGACCGGGAGTGTTGCCATCCCGAATCTTGCCCAAGACACGATTGTGGCCATCGCGACGCCTCCCGGGCGCGGCGGCATCGGGATCGTGCGGCTCTCCGGGCCGGATGCGCCGCGTCTGCTATTGCCACATCTTCAGTTACGATCAGCCCTGCAGCCGGGGCGAGCGCGCTACTGCGCCATCATGGATGGCGGCGCGCGGCTGGACGAGGGCGTGGTCACCTGGTTTGCCGTGCCGAACTCGTATACCGGTGAGCATGTGCTGGAGGTTGCAGCGCATGGCTCGCCGGTGATCCTGGACCTGCTGGTGCGGCGCGCGCTCGAAGCAGGTGCTCGGCTGGCGCGGCCGGGGGAATTTACCGAGCGCGCCTTTCTCAATGGGCGCATTGACCTGACACAGGCCGAGGCGGTGCGCGACCTGATTGCAGCGGAGACGTTCTATCAGGCGCGCGTGGCAGCGGAGCAGCTTGGCGGCGCGCTGAGCCGGAGGCTGGTTCCGGCGAAGGAGCAACTGGTCGCGCTGATCACGCTGCTCGAAGCGGGCATCGACTTTGCGGAAGACGACATTGATGTCACGCCGGATGGGGAAATTGCGCGGCGTCTGGATGCGCTCGATGCATCGCTCCAGCCCATTGTGGCGAGCTTTCGCGAGGGCCGGCTGGTGCACAACGGCCTGACGATGGCGATCGTTGGGCGGCCGAATGCGGGCAAGTCTTCGCTGTTCAACCGGCTGGTGGAGCGTGAGCGCGCGATTGTGACGGCGACGCCGGGCACGACGCGCGACCTGGTGACGGAGCGCATCTCGCTGGGCGGCATTCCGGTGGAGCTGGTGGATACGGCGGGGCTGCGCGAAACCAGAGACGAGGCGGAGTCGCACGGCGTTGCGCGAACGCACAGCGCGATGGCGGATGCGGATCTGGTGCTGCTGCTACTGGATGCGACAGCGGCGGTCGATGCCGAGGGCGTGCTGCGTCTGCCGGACGAAGATGCGGGGCTGCTGGCGTCGCTCCAAGAACGCTCGCCGCTGGTGGTGCTGAACAAGATCGACCTCGCGCGCCCGACGAGCATGGATGGTGTGACAGACGAGCCGGAGCAGGTCTCGGCGCTCACCGGTGAGGGCGTCCCGGAGCTGCGGAGGCAGCTGCTGGAGCGGGTGCGCGGCTCTGGAGGCAACGACGCCCAGAGCGGCATGCTGACCAGTCTGCGGCACTACGAGGCGCTTGCGGGATGCACCGAGGCGCTGGCGCGTGCGCGCGGCGCGCTAGCCGAGCAGGTGCCGCACGAGATGTTGCTGCTGGATCTGTACGCGGCGCTGCAGCAGCTCGATCAGCTCACCGGAGCGACGACGGCGGATGATATTTTGAACCGAATCTTTTCCAGCTTTTGTATTGGAAAGTGAATCTGCCGATCCCAAAACGAAGGCTAGTGATGGCCTCCGCCTCCTGATGCGTGGCCGCCTCCCGACGAGCCGCCCGCAGCACCGCCCATCGATCCGCCGGCTCCGCCGAAGGAGCCGCCTGCCATAGAGCCGCCTGACATGGAGTGGCCACCGCCGCTCATGCCGCTGCTGGGGCTGGAGGAATGCGACGGCATGGACGAGTGGCCGCTTGCTGGCATGGTGTGGCTGTCGGTGATTCCGTGGTTCGCCGCCATCCGGCTTTCGCTCCCTTGGGGCGCCCCGTTTGGTGTGGAAGAGATGTAGACCGCTCTTTCGACAGAGCCGTGCTGCACCACGCCGGCGGAGATGTGGTTGAGCTTGCCGAAGGTGCCGCGCGGCACGCCGAGTCCCGCGGAGTCCTTGCGGAAGACGAAGGAGTCCTGCCCGTTGAGTCTGGAGATCACGAGCGGCTTCTCGTTGACGGGGACCGTGGTCGCGCCGTACGGCCGCGGCTGACCAAAAGGCGGCTTGAGACGCACCGGGAGATTGGGCCGTCTCAAAAACGCCGTGTTGCGCAAGCCGTTCCATTGGCCGTTCGGCTGCCATCCCCAGCCGGCGCCTGGGCAGTAATTCCAGCTGCCGGAGTGAAAGGCCGTCCAGCCCCACGGATAGGGCGATACCCAGCTATAGCCGGCGCCGGGATACCAGGCCCAGGTGCCGTTGGCATAGGGGCTCCAGTTGGCGCCGACCAGATACGGCTGCCACATCATGCCGCAGCCGCCCATGCTGCTGAAGGCGCCGTAGTAGTTCATGTCGGCCAGGCCGTAGGTATAGGGCACAGACGCATACTTGCCGTTGGTTGGCGCGAGGTGCTGGTGATACTCGACGGCCTGCTTGTCCCAGACGTCGTACGGGCCTTTTTCGTTCTTGCTGAGGAGCGAGGGAGCGCTGGAGTTGGCGGCGTCGAAGAGCAGGGCTTTCTTGCGGCTTACGGTCGTGGTGGTTGCGCCGTTGATCGCTTGCACGGTGCCGTCCAGCACGTCGAGCCGCGGCTGTTTGCCGGTGAGGGCGAGCTCGATGTGGGCTGAGGGACCGAGGGCGAGTGTCTCGTGGCCGAAGGTGACGTTGATGTTGTTCTGCTTCCCTTTTGTCAAACTGACGTAGATGGTTCCCTGGACGACGTGGATGGTCGAAGCGCGCGCACCATCGGGACCGAGCGAGAGCACGGGAAATTCGACCAGCGTGTTGGGTGTCAGGCGCAGGCTGCTGTTGTCCTCAAACTCCACTTCAGCGACACCATCGCCGGTGCGCAGCTTTCCGCCCTGGGTGATGGGCAGGTTGGCGAAGGCGCCTTCAAAGCCATGGCCGGTCTGGCGATCCAGTTGCACCTCGCCATTTACCTGGCTGAGGCGCACGATGCGCACGCCCGGACTGGCGGTTTCCGATTGCGATGTGGGGGTGGCGGCCGGCGGGCTGACGGGCGATATGGCTGGCGCGTCCTGGGCAACCAGCAGCGGTGCGGCGGAAAGAGCAGCGGCCAGGAGAGCCGCGGGCAAGAGAGAGTTCGTCATGGTACTGCCTCGTCTCTCCCGGCAGGAAAGTTGCCGGCATTTGCTGCGGGCCGGGAACTTGCCTGCGAGGCGAGATGAGTATAGCTCCGCGAGGCGGGCGCTGGCGCGAAGCAATTGTCGCTTTATTTGGCGGCTTTCTGGGCTTTTTTGATCATGCTTACTGCTGTGTTGGTGCCCTTGCAACCCAGCAGCTTGTACTTCTTGCCCTCCAACTGGTGATAGTTCACGAAGAAGGCCTCGAGCTCCGTGATGAATTGGCTGGGCAGATCGTCGAGTTTTTTCCAATCCTTGTAGGCATGGCTCAATTCTGCGACGGCGATCAGACGATCATTGCGAACCTTCTTCTTTCCGTCGAGCTGTTCGCCTTCCATGACGCCGATCATGCGCGAGGGCACCAGACAGCCGGGGAAAGCCGGCACATCCATGAGCAAAAGGACGTCGATGGGATCGCCGTCGGCGGCCAGAGTTCGGGGCAAGAATCCGAAATCGTGCGGGAACACCATGCCTTCCGGGAGAACTTTGCGCAGGGCGAAGATTCCCTGCTCCGGATCGTAGCTGTACTTGTTGCGGCTGGCCTTCGGGGTTTCGATGATGACCTGGAAGAGATCGTCCTTCCGCGGGTCGAGTGCGGTTGGATCGGCTAACGAGCGCTTTTGTCTTTTCATAGCTTGCTGAGATTGGGAAGAGGCGAACGCGAAAAGGGATGCAACGGGAGTGAACGAATTCTGCGGCGGTGACTGCGGGTAATGCTTTGCGGCATCGGAGGTCGTAGATGCGATCACCCGAAGGTAGCGCAGAAAGGCGCGATGAGCAGGTTTGGCGCGGCTCATTTTGGGAAATGAGTACGGTTGTCATGGTGGTGCGCCGAAGGTGGGAGGGATCGCCGGAATGTGCCGGTGCGAGGATCGTTCTACAGCATCCAGCTGCGGAGAACGAGGATGAAAGCAGCATTCGGCATTCTGGCTTTATACGTCAGCATTCCGCTGGCAATTGTGGCGGCGCAGAGCGTTGTGACCCACGAGGCGGCGCTGGAACAGGCCGCTCAGCATGCGGCGGTAGCACAGTCCGTTCCGGCCGCGCCGGTCGTGGCGGCACACTAGAGCATTTTCGGTATAGGCGTAGACGGTTCAGCGGCCGCTTGTGGCTTTTCTTGAAGGAAAAGCCACGCCGAGTGCATCTCCGCCGGACAGGGTATCAGCGAAAATGCTCTAGCGCGCGCCAAGAGTAAAGGCGCCGATTCTCCGGCGCCTTTTGAGTGCAACAGCGGCGGCTTATTTCCCCGCAGGCTCTTCTGTACAACAGGGCATGAGGTGCACGTTGTCAAAGCCGGAGCGCGGCAGATGGCGGGTTCTTACGCGGCGGCGATGCGGCGGGTGAGGTCGTTCTGTTCTTGCTGCGATTCGGCGCCGATGGTGAAGGCGTCGAGCACGCCGCTGCCGAGCGCGAAGCGCACTGCCTCCGATGGACGGTCGCGCATGGCGCCCTGCCCGAGAATCTTCATGCCGACGATGCCGGTGCCGGCCTTGCGCATCTGTTTGACGACCCCCATTACAGTGTCCGCATCGGCATCCATGTGTGCGCCAACTGGATTCAGGCGCACCAGATCGATATCGACCCAGTCCGATGCAGCAGCCGCAGCCCGCAGCGCGCCGATGGTGTGGCAGGAGACGCCGTGGGCGCGGATGATGCCCTTCTGCTTGGCCTCGGAGAGCACGTCCATGACGCCGCGATAGCGCGTGGTCCAGTCGTCTTCCGTGGTGCAGTGAATGAGCAGGATGTCAATGTAGTCGGTGCCCAGCTCGCGGCGGTAGCGATCAAGATCAGCCCGCACTTCTTTCGGATCGCGGTGGTCGGTCTTGGTGAGCACGGTGACCTTGTCGCGCGGGAGTTGTTTGATAGCCGCGGCGACATATGGATGGCTGCCGTAGGAATCCGCGGTATCGAAGAAGCGCAAGCCGTTCTCGTTATAGCCATCGAGCAGCAGCTTGACGAACGGATTGTTGCCCATACGGGTCTGGTTGGACTCACCGCCGCCGCCAATGGTGCCGGTGCCCATGGCCAGACGGCTGGTGCGGATGCCGGTGCGGCCGAGAACGACGTCATCGTGGGCATGGTATTTGCCGGAGGTTGGGGACAGGGCGAAGCTGGCCGGTTTGGCAGTTTTGCTTGCGAGCCAGGTAGCTGCCAGCCCGGAGGCGGAACGGCGAAGAAAATCTCTGCGGAGCATAAGCGCACTCCCTTGCCACTCAGAATACGCCTGCTACGGGGTGGCGGTGTGAAAGCGTCGTTACCTCAGGTAGCTTATTGCGGGCCGGAGAGCGTGGCGTCCTGCAGGATGGCGAAGCGGCCCTCAGGAGTGCGCTCGATGGTCGGCGCGTAGGTGCCGAGGAGCTGGCGTCGCCACCACTTGCCGGTCGTGCGCTTCTCCTCCATAGAGGTGAACCAATACTGCCAGAGGACGGCACGAACATACTTCGGTGGGGTGCCGGCGAACGGATTTCCGGCAAAGAGCTGGAGGACGTCGCGGTCGTTGGTGAGCAGCAACTCCTCGGTGCGGGGCACGATGGGGTACTCCGGCCAGGCGCCGAGCGAGGCGAACCAGAGGTTCCAGTCAAAGCGCGGCTGATAGGGCGCGTACAGTCCGGGTGGTTCTGAGAGGTTCTGCGGTTTGTAGCGGAAGGGATAGGCGACCCACGTGGTGCCGTCGTTGGAGCCCTGGAATTCGATCTCGTACCGGTGCGGCGTCATGACGGCAAAGAGGCCGTATTGGTTAGCGATGCGGAAGGGCTCGAGTGCGACGATGGGCTCGCCCGGCAAGGGCTCGGTGCGCCAGAACATATGGAACAGAAGTAGCGACGTGTCGTAGAAGACCCAGGTGAGCATGATGGTAGTGACGGCGAGGCGTAGCGCACTGAGGTGGCGGTGAATCGCGGTGCGGGAGTGGCTGGATGATGCTGTGGCCGCTGGTTCTACATTGCCGGCGATCTCGTCTTCGAGCGACGCGGGCTCCGGGAGCTGCGGAAAGCTATTGCGGAAGCGCGCAGGAAGAAAGCGGCGGAGCAGGCGATCGTCCAGCAGCAGAACGCCGAGCACAAGCACCAGATAGTTGAGGAAGGTGTAGTTGGCGGTAAGGATGACGCCGATCTGCCATAGGGTGACGATGCAGAAACACGCGATGCGCCAGCGCCGCGGCAAAAAGGCCATAAAGACAAGGACTAACTCCATAAGCAAAGTGGTGAAGGCCGTCGCCTTGTGGAACCATTCGGGCAGGTGCTGGACGTACCAGCCAATCCAGGTGGGGAGCGGGCCGTTCTGGTAGTACTCGTCCATCGCGGTGAAGCTGCGCCATGTGGGGTCGCCGCTGAGCAGCTTCACGGCGCCGGATTCGAAGTAGATGCGAAACCACTCCCAGAGCAGCAGCAGAACGCTCGCGCGCGGCGGAGGTGACGTTGCGCCCCAGCCCGGCAGCAGACCGCGTGGGGCGAGGAAGAGGCTGATGAAGCCTGCTTCGAGCAGCATGCCGTCGGACTGATAGTTTGCGAAGTCCTGGGCCGCGCCGACAAAAGAAAGGTAGCCGAGGAAGCAGAGGAACAACATCGCGCGCGGCCAGATGTTGGCAACAAGCAGCAGCGACGCGAGCATGCCCACGATGCAAAGCGCAGTGAGCATGTGGTTGCCGGAAGCCCACCACAGGATGGTAGGCGCGTACCAGAGACGCAGCGGGCCCACGCCGTGACGGACATGCTCGAGGTATTCGCCTGCCGGCAAAATGCCCTGCGGTCCGATGAGCCCGCGGATCTGGAAG
>DASYBK010000103.1:0-43207 GCA_036500805.1 Acidobacteriaceae bacterium
GGCGCCCAAGGGCCGGCTGCCGAAGTTTTCCGAGACGCCGATCACGCCGCCGATGCTGGCGGTGAATGAGCATCCCAAGCTGGCGGTAGAGCCGACGATCAAGATGCCGCCGAATGTCGTGCTGCCGAATAACAATCTGCCGAATCTGGGCGATCCGCGGACGAATATTGTGGGGCCGGCGGCGAACGGGACCGGCTCGGGCGCGGGCTTAGGAAGCGGTGACGGTGGCGGGATCGGATCGGGGTCGGGCGCGGGCTATGGGCCGGGCGAAGGTGGCGGCTATGGCGGCGGGCTGTATCACGTGGGTGGCGGAGTCTCGCCGCCGGTGCTGATCTATTCGGTGGATGCGGAGTTTTCCGACGAAGCGCGGCGGGCGAAGTACCAGGGTATGTCGGTGGTGAGCCTGATCGTGGACGCGCACGGGCTGCCGCAGCGGATCCGCGTGGTGCGCAAGCTGGGCATGGGGTTGGATGAGAAGGCGGTCGAGGCAGTGCGGCAGTATAAGTTCCGGCCTTCCATGTACCAGGGCAAACCGGTCCCGGTGGAGATCACCATCGATGTCAATTTCCATATCTATTGATTGACGGGGCGGAAGGAAACAGCAGATCCCTCCACTCCGCCGGTGTCGCTGCGCGCCACGGCTCCGGTCGGGATGACGAGGTGATGGGGTGTTCGCCTTATTTGCTGCCTTGGTAGTCGATGAAGAGGTTGGGGAATTGCTGCTTCAGGGCTTCGATCTTGGGGCGGTCGCAGACCAGGATGTACGGGTTGTCCGGGTTGTGGAGCGCGTAATCCTGGTGGTAGTCCTCGGCGCGGTAGAAGCCTTTGAGCGGAACCACCTGGGTGACGATGGGGCGCGGGAAGATGTGCGCCTGATCGAGCTGCTGGATGTAGGCGGTGGCGAGGCGCTTCTGTTCATCATTCGCATAGAAGATGGCGGAGCGATAGGAGGTGCCGACGTCGGGGCCCTGGCGATTGAGCTGCGTCGGATCGTGCGCGACGGAGAAGAAGATGCGCAGCAGCTCACCATAGGTGATCTTCGCGGGGTCGTAGACGACCTGGACGGATTCGGCGTGGCCGGTGGTTTCCGTGGTGACCTGATCGTAAGTAGCGGTGGAGGCCGAGCCGCCGGAGTAGCCGGTGGCGGTCTTCAGCACGCCTTTGACGCGCTCGAAGACAGCCTGCGTTCCCCAGAAGCAGCCGCCGGCGAAGACCGCGGTCTGCTTGCCGCTGGTTTTGGCGAGGACGGCGTCGGTGTTGGGCGGCGGGATGGGAGCGCGCGTGGCGGCGCTTACCGTGCAGCCGGTGAGCGAGATGGCGAGAACGAAGGCAAGCAGGATACGCATGAATAGACCTCAACTGAAGTACGCGGCGCGGCGCCGGACGGATGGCCGCAGCCGTGCGCTCCCATCGGATGAGACGGCCGCGCGAGGCCGAGGTTACACGATCCGGTGCGCAGTTCGAGCCGCCACACAGTATGCGAGCCGCCGCCCGGTGTTGGAGAATCTATTGGATATGCACAGTGTCCAGGTGGGTGGAGGCGTGATTCGTTTAGCGACGGCGGCGGATCGCGAGGCGATCCGGCGGCTGGTGAACCAGGCGTTTGAGGTGGAGCGCTTTCTGAAGAAGGGTGGCGGTGACCGGCTGCAGCAGGATGGCGAGTTCGAAAGGCTGTGGGGGCGCGGGGCTTTTCTCGTCAAGGAGGAAGATGGCGCGCTGGTGGGCTGTGTGTATGTGGAGCCGCGCAGCGAGAGGATTTTCGCTTCCAGTCGGCACAGCGGAGATTCGCGAAGCGTGGCTTCTCTTAACGGAAAAGCCACGACGAGCTCGCCTGTTCTGCGTGAGCCGAAAGCGAAAACTTTCGATCGCGCGTACCTGGGGCTGCTGTCGATTGCGCCGTCACGGCAGGGCGCGGGGCTGGGGAAGCAGTTGAACGCGGCGGCGGAGCAGTATGCGCGCGGGCAGGGCTGTCGGTGGATGGACCTGCGGGTGGTGAGCCCGCGCGCGGATTTGCTGGTGCCTCTCTATCGCCGGCTGGGTTATGCGGAGACGGGGACTGAGGAGTATCCCGCGGAATTGGTGGAGAAGATGACGATTCCCGGGCACTTCATCCTGATGGCGAAGGCGCTTTAGTTTTCGCGTGTTTCAGCGTTGCGTGGAAAAACAGATCTCTCCACTACGCGCCTGCGGCACTCCGGTCGAGATGACAAAGGTGTGTGGGTAATTCAGAGACGTTGCCGTTTGAAAAATATACGGCCCGGCAATGCATACGCCGAGCCGCCAGGGATGAAGCGTTCGCTCTAGTTCAGCGTGTAGACGCGCACGTAGTCGAAGTTGATGGTGAAGCCGGCGGTGTTTTCGGCGGAGATGCCGATCTGTGCTCCGGAACTGCCGGCTCCGGAACTGCCGGCGCCGGAGCCGAGCGTGTGCTGCCAGGTGCCGCCGCGAATCCAGTGCTCGCCATCAGTGGAAGTGTAGGCGGTGTAAAGCTCGCCGCCACCTGAACCGTTCGCGGGATTATTGCTGTGCTTTGCGATGCGCAGCCAGGTGGTGGCGGCGGCCTGTCCGACGTACTGGTGATCGTAGGTGGGGTAGTTGGCGGGAACGGGGCCCATCTGCTTGCCGAACTCGGTGGCGCGGACGTCGAAGTTGGGGAAGACGTCGAGCTTGATGGAGTTCTGGTCGTTGCCGTAGATGAAGAGCGCGCCCTGCGCAAAATTGTAACAGCAACTGTTATCGAAGGGGACGCTGGTGGTCATCTTGGTTTCGACCATCCAGTCGCCGGGGGGCGTGGGCTCAGCGAGTATGGAGACGTGCTGCGGGTCCACGTTCTCGTCCGGGCCCTGGGTTTCTACCTGGTAGCTGGAGCCGGTGAGGACGTAGGTGTTGTCCGCACTGGGATGGAGGAAGTGCCACTGCGGCGAAAGCGTGGTCGAGTTGAACTCGTCCGAGAGTGACTGGATGAGTTTGCCGGGCTGGTCGGGCTGTAGCACGCGCGTGCGGTAGAGGTTGTATTGCCAGGGCTGCGCGGCGGGCGCGGGCTGCGGCGTGTTGGATGGGCCATAACCGCCGCGGACGACAGGCCAGTCGTCGATCCAGTCGATGGGATCGATGAGCGCGGGCCGGATGGTGGTGCCGGGAAAGCCGGCGAGGTACGGCGTGATGGTGCTGACGGCGTGGTAGAGCATGTAATCCTGACCACTGTCGTCGGTGAAGACGACGTTGCCGCCGGGACCGACGAAGGTGTTGCCGTTGGCGGCGATGGCAAAGGTGCCACCGGGAGCGAAGTTGGTGAGGTCGATGCCATTCTTATCGAGAAACGGACCCATGGGCGTGCGGGCGCGGCCGACCATCACGGTGTAGCCGGTGAGTGGGCCGTCGCAGCAGTTGGATGTCGAGAAGAAGAAGTAGAACCAGCCATCATGCTTCCAGAAGTTGCCGCCTTCGCCGAAGTTGTCGATGCCGATGAGTTTTTCGGAGGAAGCGTCAGAGGTGAGGCCGTCGGCAGAGAGCTTGCGCACGCTAATGCCGCCGAAGAACGAGCCGTAGGAGAGGTAGAGCTGGCCGGAATCGTCGGCGATGACGTCGGGATCGATGACGGCGCGCTGGGAGCCGGCGCAGCAGAAGGCCGGCTCATTGGGCACGGCGGGTGCGCCGGCATCGGTCCATGGGCCGGCGGGTGAGGACGCGGTCGCAACGCCGATAGCTGCGCCGCCGGCGAGTGTGTTGGGTGCGACGTAATACATGTAGTACTTGCCGTTGAGGAATTTGACGGCGGGCGCCCAGAACTGCGCGGTGGCGTTACCGACCCAGGCTGGAGTGTGCGAGAAGGCATCGCCGATGTAGGTCCAGTGGATGAGATCGAAGGAGCGGAATTGCGTGATGAGATGCGGGCGCGGATTGCCGCTGGCGTCGAGGTCCTGCGCGTTGAGCGGATCGCCGGTGCAGTAGAGATACCAGGTGTCTCCGCCGCGCTGCTGCTGGTGGTAGATGGCGGGATCGGGGCAACTGACGGCGGGCTGGCCGCTGGTTAGCTCGAGGGTGAGCGGATTGGTGTAGGTGTGAGGGAAGTTGTAGTTGGTGGGCGGCTGCGCGTGAAGCAAGATGGAGAGGGCGAACAAGACGCAGAGGAGAGCGAGCAAAGAGCGGCGCGCGGGGATCGGCATAAGGCTCCGGGGAGGGCGGAAGTATCTATAGCATTTTCGGTATGAGGGTGTGCCATCCAACAGCAACGCGTGTGGCTTTTCTTGAGGGAAACGCCACGCCGAGTGAAACTCCGCAGACCAGCCTATTACCGGAAATACTACAGCCGGGGAGCGAGTGTAAGCGCTTCGCAAAACGATCGACAATGGTTCATTCCAACTATGCCGTGCTCCCACATCAATGCGCCGCAGCCGGGGCGGGGGCGTGTTTTACTTTGCGGAAGAGCCAGACGAACGCTACGCACACGAAGCTCAAGAGCGCGGTCCAGCGGAAGACATCGACAAATGCCCAGTGCAGCGCCTGCTGGCCGAGCTGCTGGTAGAGCTGGAACTGCGCGCCCGACCGGGAGTTGCCAGGGCCGATGTGATGTCCCAGATACAGGCTGAGGTTGCGTATCGTCTGCTCGAACCAGTATTGCGTGCGCGCCACGTAGTTGATGATTTCGTTCTGGTGCGTGTCGGCGCGGCGCGTGAGCAGGGTCTGCGCCAGCGATATGCCCACCGAGCCACCGATATTGCGCACCAGATTGAAGATGCCGCTTGCGTTGCCGATCTGTTCGTTGGGCAGCGTGCCATAGGCCTGCGTGGTGACGGGCACAAAGACAAAGCTGAAGGCAAAACCCACGATGATGATGGGCCAAAGCAGCGTGGTCGGGCTGATGTCGAGCGTTGCGTTGCCGAAGCTGAGCGAGACAATACCAAAGAGGGTGAAGCCGAAGGTGAGCAGATAGCGGGCATCCATGCGGCTGGTCAGCCAGCCAATCATCGGCATGGCGGCGATGGCTCCGAAGCCGCGCGGCCCCACGGCCCAGCCGGCGGCGAAGGCCGTATAGCCGAGCAGCTCCTGATAGTAGAGGGGCAGCACGGTGATGGTGGAATACACCGCCATGCCGAACAAGACCATCAGCGCGCAGCCGACCGTGAAGTTCCAATCCTTGAAGATGCGCAGGTTGACCAGTGGGGATTTCCCTCGCCAGCAGTGGACGATGAACCATACCAGAGCGATGACGCAGAAGAGGACCGCCCAGCGAATCCAGAGGGCGCCAAACCAGTCGTCCTCCTGCCCCTTATCCAGGACGACCTGCAGACATCCGGTCCAGACGGCGAGGAGCCCGAAGCCGAGGTTGTCGAACTTTCCCGCCTTCGCGTTCTTGATGTAGGGCGGGTCCTCGACAAAGCGGCTGATCATGAGGACTGCGAGAATCCCGACCGGAATGTTGATGTAAAAGGCATACCGCCAACTGTAGGTGTCGGTGAGCCAGCCTCCGAGCGTGGGACCAAGGATGGGAGCCACGACCACACCGAAGGCAAAGACCGCCATGGCGACACCGCGCTTTTGCGGGGGAAAGCTTTCAAGCAGGATGGCCTGTGATAGAGGTTGAAGTGCGCCGCCACCTGCGCCTTGCACGATGCGGGCCAGGATCATCAATCCGAGCGTGGGCGCCGCACCGCAGAGGAATGAGGCGATGGTGAAGATGATGACGCACGCGATGAGGAAGCGCTTGCGGCCAAACTTAATGGCAAACCAGTTGCTGGTGGGAAGGATGACTGCGTTTGCGACCAGATAACTGGTGAGCACCCAGGTGGCTTCCGTCAGCGAAGAGGAGAGCGATCCGGCGATGTAGGGCAAGGCCACGGAAGCGATGGCGGTATCGAGCACCTCCATGAAGGTGGCCA
The DNA here is from genome assembly GCA_036500805.1 of Acidobacteriaceae bacterium. Classification (GTDB taxonomy): domain Bacteria; phylum Acidobacteriota; class Terriglobia; order Terriglobales; family Acidobacteriaceae; genus KBS-83. Next base: position 5,880 of record DASYBK010000103.1, read on the forward strand.
GCATGACCGAGACGGCGATGAGCCAGGGGTTGGATGGAGGCTTTGTGCTGCTTGCCATGTGTGTCCGCTGTTCTGCTGAAACGACCTGAGAGGTCGCTGATGGTTTCCTTCGGTTATCTCCAGTTCGAGTGCAGAGGCATTGCAGAAAATTGGATGATCCGGAGCGGCGGAAAGAATCAGCGGGGATGCTCGATCGAGAGGAGGCCTTTTTCTACGAGTACCGGTGGGCGCCGGGAGTGGGTTGCCTGCTCGTAGGCGTAGGCCCAGCCGAGCAGGTCTCCGTCGTGCCACCGCTTCGCGGAGATCTCCAGGCCGAAGGGCAGGCCATCGGGGTAGAAACCGGCGGGCACGACGACGGCTGGCACTCCGATCATGTTCACCCAGCTGGTGTCGCTGTGCGGGCCGGTGCTGAGCACGCCGTCTTGCGGCATAGTCTCGTCGGGCGGCGGCATCTGAATCGCGGGATAGACGTAGCCGTCGAGGTGCAGGCGGTCGAGGGTTTCATCGTAGAGCGCCAGTGCGCGACGGCGCGGCTCGAGCACATCGGCGTTTGCCTGGGGATTGTCTTCGAATCGGGCCTGGTGCACCGGAGGCCGCGTGCCGCTGGGCTTCCCACCTCCGATGATAGTGGCAGGCAGGGGCGAGCCAACGGCCTTCTCGTATTCCTCGGGCGAGTGATATTGCGGCGGCCCGTAGGCAGCAAGAAAGTTCGCGGTTCCTTCGCGGATGTAGGAAAACGTGCCTACGTGAGATACGATTTCGGCGAAGTTGTCGGACAGGATGGAATCGTCGAAGACGACTGTCGCGCCTGCGGCCTTCAGCGCTTCGATCGCGCGCAGAAAGGCGGCTCGGGTCTCCGGGCGCAGCGGCACCCGTGCTTCGTTGCGGTCGGCTGCAGCTTGCGCTGGAGTCTCTGTAGAAGGGATGCCCTGGAAGGGAATGCCCGCGCCCTGAAGGATGAAGGCAGGAACGCCGAAGCGCTTGCCGCGGAGCGCATCACCATGCAGATACTTCGTATAGGGGCCGGGTTGCGCCTTGTGCGCCGAGCCGGTGGTTGCGCCGTCGGCGGGATCTTCGCCCGCCATCACGGTGAGCGCGATGGCAGCGTCGGTGACATTTCTGGCGATCGGGCCGGTGTTGTCGAGTAGCCAATCCAGCGGAGCGATGCCGGCGATGCTGACGAGGCCGCGCGTGGGAAAGACGCCGATCACGGCGCTGGTGGCGGCGGGCATGCGGATCGAGTTGCCGGTGTCCGTGCCGTTGCCGAGCAACGCGAGGTTGGCGGTGACTGCGGTGACGGTGCCGCCCGAGGAACCGCCGGGGCTGAAGCGAACGTCGTAGGCATTGCCGGTGCGTCCGTATGCGGTGCTGCGGTTGGTGTCGCTGGCGGCGAAGTCCGGCATGTTGGTTTTGCCGAGGATGACGGCTCCTGCGGCGCGCAGTCTGGCGACGACAGTCGCGTCGCGCTGCGCCATGAACTCGTGACCGGGAATGACGTAGCCTTTCCATCCGTCGCTGGTGACCAGCCCGCGGACGCAGGTGTTCTCCTTGATGACAATCGGGACACCCCACATGGGGCCGCCGGCGGCTCGGGCTTCTGCATCTTCTTGCGTGGCAGTGGCGAGCGCTCCCGCTGCATCCACATTTTCGAGCGCGCCGTAGACGCCGTTATATCGCCGGATGCGATCGAGATACCAGTGGACTACCTGGGTGACGGTGTACTTGTGATCGCGGTAGAGCGTTTCCAACTGCGGAATGCTGACTTCGAGCAGATCGCGATCCTGTGCTGCCTGCGCGCTGCTTTCTGCTGGCGCTTTGGACAGTGCCGCGAGGGCGTGCTGTGCTAATCCGAGCGACAGCGCGGCGATCGCGAACGCGATCTTGCAAATCTTCATCGCAGTTCCACCTCAGGTTTTGGTGATCGGTCGAGCGGGAGCGTTCAAGTTTTAGGAATGACTGTACCATCCGGCAGCTCGACAACTGCGGTGGATTCAGTTGGCCTCTGGCGGAGGGGTGCCGGTGACGCGCAGCATCAGGAGCGCTGCGCCGAGAAGCATGAGTGTGGAGAGCAGCCATGCTGCGCCGGGCAGATTGCGTACGCCGTGGCCGTCAATGGAATGGGCGTAGATCAGGGTGAAGAGTCCGGGGCCGAGCAGCGCCGCGACGCCGGCAAGGCTGCCGAGCGCGCCCTGCAACTGGCCCTGTTCCGAGGCGCTGACGCGGCGCGTCATAATGCTCTGCGCGGCTGCGGGCGCGAGACCCCACAGCGCCATGAGCGGGGTGCCGCACACGAAGAGCGCGCCGGTGGTCGCCGTGCCGAAGACGGCCATGCCAGCGGCGCCGCACAGCAGGCCCGCGAGCATGGCACCGCGCTCGCCGAGAACGGCGACCGCCGGCTTGACCAGGGCGGCCTGCGCGAGCGCGCAGCAGATGCCCACGAGCGTCAATGAGAAGCCGACGGTCCGCGTGTCCCATCCGTAGCGGTCGTTGACGTAGAGCACATAGATGCTCGGCAGGACGACGCCGGCGAGCGTGCTGAGGAAGGCGACCGTGGCCAGCCCGAGCAACTGCTGATAGGAGCGTAGCAGCTTGAGCGCTCCGAAGGGATTGGCGCGGCGCCAGACGATGGCGCGACGCTGCTCGCGCGGTAAGGACTCCGGGAGCACGAAGAATCCATAAGCCGCGTTCGCCAGACTCAAGGCTGCAGCGAACCAGAAAGGCATGCGGGGATTGACGCCGCCCAGCAGGCCGCCGACCGCCGGACCGGCGATGAAGCCGAGGCCGAAGGCCGCCCCGATCAGACCAAAGCCGGCGGCACGCTGCTCGGGTTGCGCGACGTCGGCAACATAGGCGCTCGCGGTGGTCATGCTCGCCGAGGTGATCCCGGAGATGAGACGGCCTGCGAAGAGCCAACTGACCGTCGGAGCGAGCGCCATGAGGACGTAATCCAGGCCGAGGCCGAGATTCGAGAGGACGATGATCGGCCGACGGCCAAAGCGATCGGAGAGCACACCGAGCAGCGGCGAAGCGACGAATTGCATGAGCGCAAAGATGGTGCCGAAGATGCCGAAGATGGCGGCGGCACGCGCTCCGTTGCCGCCGGTGAAGGTGAGAACGAGCTTGGGCAGCACCGGTGCGATGATGCCCAGCCCAAGCATGTCAAGGAAGACAGTTGCGAAGACGAAGGCGGTGCCGCGTTTCACCCCGCAGCCGCCATTTCCGGCCGCAGGCTCGCGAGTGATTCGAGACGGTCGGCCGCGGCCGACGGGCCGCCTGCGGCACGAAACGATGCCTGGATACGCAGCGCCGCCTGGCGGTACGAATCGGTTTCGAGCACTGCTACGAGCGCGTCGGCAATCTCGCCGGAGGTCGCGCGACCGTATTTCAGCCGAATGCCCGCGCCCGCATCGACCACCTGCTGCGCAACGATCGGCTGGTCGTCGCGGATCGGAGCGACGACCAGCGGGATGCCGTGTGCGAGAGCTTCGCAGACAGTGTTGTGTCCGGCATGGCAGAGGACTGCGTCGAGATGCGGCAAGAGCTCGAGCTGCGGCACGCTGGCGCGCACGAGCACGTTGGGCGCTGCCATGTCGAGCATGCCGTCGGGTGCGACGACGATCGCTTGCAGCCGATCCTCGAAGCGCGCGGCGGCCGCGATGGCGGCGGTAAGAAATCGGCTGCCGCTTGCCGCATTGACGGTGCCAAGCGTGATGAGCACGTGATGCCGCTCCGGGTCGAGCCACGACCGCGGGAACTCAGCCCGCATGGGCCGCGTGCCGATCGCCGGTCCAACGAAACACCACTCGGATGGATACGGACCGCCGCCGACCAACTCCGGGGTGCTGAATGCGAGGACAAGCTCATCGGAGAAGCGCAGATCGCCGCGTGCTGCCTGCGCCGCCGTGACGCCGACGCGATGCTGGAAGGCGCGCAACTCGTCGGCGATCCATGCGCCGAAGATGGGGAAGAGGACGAAGGGGTCGGCGAGCTCGGACGAGGTCGTCGCGGAGGTTGCCCAGCGCAGGCCGCGCCGGTGAGCGACGACGGCACCGGCGATCGCCTGCTGATCGACGACCAGCACATCCGGATCGAAGCGCTCGACCGCGGCTTCGACCTCCGGCAGCATCGCCTCGGCGAGCGGAAGGATGAAATCCTTCCAGAGGAAACGGAAGGCCTCTGCGCCGCGCAGGCCCTGAGCGCGTCGAGCGATAGCGTCGAGATCTGCAGCGGTGAGGGCCCGGTCGGTCGCGAGCACTTCAGATCCATGCGGCAGCAGCGGCGCCAGCACCGACGCGTGACCGGCCCACGCGACATCGTGATCGCGTGATGCGAGCTCGGCGCCGAGCGCAACCGTGGGATTGATGTGACCGGCGAGCGGCGGGACAACAAACAGAAATCGGCTCATGGCCGGCTCGGGAGCATCGCGCGGCTCAACGGCGCGGGCTCGAACGGAACCTCCGGAGGCACCCAGGCCGGTGGCTCGCCCTGACGGCCGGCGTACCACCAGAGGAGCACTTCGCACAGATAGGGCGCGGTGTTGAAGAGGACGCGATGGTCGAGATCGGGCAGGACGATGAGCTCTGTTCCGGCGACGAGGCGTTCGAGAGTGCGTGCGCGCTCGAGCATCTCCGATGCTCCGCCGTAGATGGCGAGAATTGGAATCTGCAGTGCCTGCAGCGCGGCGCGCGAGTGCGGGACGGTCGCGAGCAGATCCCGCTCGATCGACGTGGTTTCGATCAGCGAGACACCGCGGCGAGCGAGCTTCATCGTTTTACGGCCGCGCTCGGCGAGCCAGGTGCGCCACTTCTCGTCGTGGATGCCTTCGGTGACGAGGCCAAGGGTCTCGGTCATCTCCTCGCCGAAGCCTTCGTCCGCGTAGTGTCCTTCGATCATTGTCACGTCGGCGACGCGCTCGGGATGCGTGACTGCCATTCCGATCGCGATCGCTCCGCCGTAGCTGTTGCCGACGAGATGGACCGGATGATGGATCTCGAGCGAGGTGAGGAGGCCATCGAGATCGGCGATGCCGTCGTTCAGCGAGTAGCCGGTCAGCGGGCGCTCCGAGTGTCCGTGGCCGCGCAGGTCGTACAGCACAACGTCATGTCCGGCGGCGGCGAGCGGATTCGCGAGCGTGAAGTAATAGCTGGAAAGATCATCGACGATCAAGCCGTGGAGCAGCACGATGGTCTTTCCGCTGGGGGGCACTCCGGGCGCGGGGCCGAGACGTTGCACGTGCAGACGCACGCCATTCGCGAGGATCTCAGCCATGGGCCTGCAGCTCCCGCACGGACTCGCCTTCCTGCAGGCACGACGCGACGTATCGCACGACGTCTCCAACCGTCAGCGCCACCATGTCATCGACCTGCTTCTTCGCGAGGAAGGCCACGAAGTTGACGCGCTCACCGAACTCGGTGCGCAGCCGGTCCGCCAGCGCGACGAACTCGATGCTCTCGAGCTCCAGATCGCTGCCGAAGGTGGTGTCCATGGTGATGTCAGTGTGGAGCAGCCCGGGATCGCCGATGACTGCGCCGAGCTGACGCTTGACGTAGGCGAGGATCGCAGCTTCCGGGGCGAGATGTAGATTGTTGTTCAAGGTCAATTTCCTCCGTGTCCTTCCATAGTTGCTGCTGGATGTGCCGCGGGCCGAAGAGCTGTCAACGGCGGGGCGATGAGATCGATATGAGACGGATGGAGCGCGGGCGCGGCGTGCGTCCAACCTACTGTCCAGGCCACGATGTACTCTGCGCTCGCGCCGTCCGCGCTGCGAGGACCGGTGACGACGCTTGTCTCGACCGTGTACTCGCGTGACTGCTCCGCCGATTCGCGCTCGCAGATGACGCGCAATCGGTCGCCATCCATCGCACTCACGGGAAAGGCGTTCGGGCGCCCCGCCAGACCTGTCCCCTCGGCCTTCGACACGGCCTCTTTGGCAGTCCAGAAGCGGGTGAACGCTTCGGACCGCGCGCGTACTGGATCGCCTTTCACGCCGCTCACGGCGCGGTCGAGCAGGACGCGTTCCGAAGGCGAAAGCGCGATCCTCTCGATCCCGGGATTGCGCGGCTCGATGATCTCGACGTCGATGCCGATCGCCTTTTCGTGCGCGATCGCCACGGCGAGATCGCCGCTGTGCGCGATGGAAACGTATACCTCCGATGGGCCCGGCACGTTCACGACCGGGCGGCCGTGCTCATCGGCCGCGATCGCCACCTCAACCGGGAACAGTGGACCAGCGCCGCGCGCCCAGAGCCAATGGCGTACCGCGTCCTTTGCAGCGATGCGTCCCATCAGCCAGTGGCGACGGCCGCGGGGAGCATGTGTGCGATACGTCTCCCGCTCCGCTGCGCCGAGATAGCGACGCGCGATCAGCTCGCGGCTGGCCGCGTCGGGCCAGCGCTCGGTCAAGCACACCCAACCGGCAGCGTCGGACTGGGCGATGGTGTTGCTCTCCGGATAGCAGAGGACGGGCCACGTCACATCGTCGGTTGCAAAGCGCCGGTTTTCAAAGCCACTGAGCCGCGCATACACGCGGCCGTGACGATCCGCCAGCTCGAGATCGGCATACACCGTGCGGGACGTCACCGAACGAATGCGCACGGTTCCGGTGATCCGGTCGCCCGCTGCGGGCTGCGGTCCGAAGAACTCGACCGCATCCACGCCACCTGGCAACGCATAGCGATCTGTGCGCAGCGCTGCCATGATCCAAAACACCATCAGTTGTCCGGCGCAATCGACCAGAGCGCCGCGCGACTCGAGCGTGCGCACCGTTCCGCGGAGTCCGTCGTCGCCGATTACGGCTAAGTCCTCGATGCCCTGGAAGAGCGGCCCGTGAAAGAGCCACCGGTCGGCGTACAACTGCGCTGCCTTCACCGGCGATGGGCGCTCGTTTGCGAATGGCGCGGTATCGGCGGCGGGTGCGTCGGGATATTGATCGCGAACGATAACGGTGGCCTGCGCGTAGCCACCGAGATCGACTTCGACGGATTCGCGGCCGTCGAAGGTTGCCGTCACATCCAGCTCCAGCGGCGCATCGAGCGCGAGCCAGCGCAGTGCGGAGACCTTGCGCAGCGCGATGGGAGTTCGTTCCGGCACCAGGCGTCGAGCGACATCGCGCATCAGCTCGAAGGTGGTAGTGAGCGGCACAACGGGTTGGCGGTCGGAGAGGATCGGCCAGTCCGCAGGCTGCCGGATGAGGCAGTGATCGATGACGAACGGCAACTGATCGAGGCTCAGCGTCCAGGTGTAGCGTGTCTGCCGAGGCTCGAGCGCGCCGGTATTTGTTCGCAGCTCGGCCAGCCGTGCCGTCACGGCATGCGCGGCTTCCGTGGCGTCGGCCAGCAGCGCTTCCATCTCGGCGACGATTGGATGCGAATTTACCGGGGTGATCGGATCGGAATGTTCAACCAGAATCGGACGCGGGCGCTCCGCGGCGAGCAGATCGAGTCGCAACTGCGCGCCTTCGACCCATAGCGCGGCTGCGGTGCGGCGGAGTTGGCGCAAACCCGGTTGACCGGCGAGATTCGCTGCGACAGCGACGTAGTCGCGGCCGGCAAGTGTGTCCTCGATGAAGCCCGTGACGCTGCCGACGCCGGCTTGAATGAAGGCGCGAATGCCCGAGGCGTAGAGATTCTCGATGAGCGCGCGGAAACGCACCGGTTCGAGCAGATGCCGGATCACCAGGCTGCGAATGGCGTGCTCGTCGGCCGGAAATGGCTGCGTGGTTGTCGCCGACCAGACGGGCACGGTGGCTGCTCCGATCTGCAGCTTCGCGACTCCGGAGACCCGGTCGAGGTAAGGAGCCAGCAACGGCGAATGAAAGCCGGAGCGGAAGTTGAGCACCTGCGAAAGCACGCCGCGCTGGTCGAGACGTTTCACCGCGGCGGCGATCGCGTGTTGCTCACCGCAGATGATCGACTGATGCGGGCAGTTGTCATGGGAGATCACGACGCCGTCGATTCCAGCGATCGCTTCCTGCGCGACGTCGACGCCGCAGCCCAGCGCGGCGAAGAGGCAGCCCGGCAGCTCGAAGGCTGTGGGGTCGACACTGGCGATGAGCGCGTCCATCGAAGCCGTCGAAAAGAGCCCGGCGGAGATCATTGCATTCCATTCCCCGATGCTGTGTCCGGCAACGGCGGCTGGTTCCATGCCGATGCGGCGCAGGGCGGCATCCAGCAGGCGTCCTACCGCGAGGAGCGAGATCGAACGGCGCAGCACGGAATCCTCGCTGCCGGCGAGCTCGGGACGCGGCAGGCGGAAATGTGCAGCGATGTCGTCCACCACCGGCTCAAAGCGCTGCTCGATCCCGGGGAAGATCAGCGCGACGCTTCCACTGCCGTTGCTAAGCAGCGGCGACGCGGTGAACCAGATATCGTTGCGGCCTCGCCATGACGCGCCGCTTTCGACGATGCGCCGTGCGCGTGTGAGGCGTCGGGTGTCTGCATCGACGATGGCCAGCCTGTACGGTGCGTCGCGTGGCGCGCGCTGGACGTCATCGCGTTCGAGCAGCGACTGCTCGTCGACGGCGAGCTGTGCGCGCAGCTCTTGCGCGCTGCTGGCGGCAAGCAGCAGCAATCGGTGGCGTTCGCTCATCGTGCTGCTCCTACTACCCTGAGTTGGTCCGGCGCGCCCGGCGGTGCGTCACCTTGCAGCGATTCCGCATCGGCGCAGGCGTAGACGAGCTGCGCATCGAGGCGGCTTCCCCAGGCCAGCTCGCGCATGAGCGCGGCAACGCCCTGGTCCGGAGTGATCGCACCGACGTTGCGTCGCGCGTACTCCGCTTCGAGCTCCGGCGAGACCATCCCACCGCCTGCGGCTGCCCACGGGCCCCAGTCGAAGGCGACCGTACGCATCTCGCCGCCCGGCCGGTTCAGCGTGTGAGCGAGCGTATCGAGCGCGTCGTTTGCCGCCGCATAATCGACCTGGCCGCGATTGCCGAAGACGCCCGCGATGCTGCCGAAGAGAACGAAATACTTCGTGCTGCTCGGCAACGTCGCTGCGAGCGCGAGCGCGCCGTCGACTTTGGTCGACCATACGCGCTCGAAGGATGCGACGCTCTTTTCGGCGATGAGCCGGTCTTCGAGCACTCCGGCGCCGTGCGCGACGAGATCGAGCCGTCCGTGCCGATGCATGATCTCTCCGATCCATGCGCTGACGGAGTCGGGGTTGCGCACGTCCGCGACATGGTAGGTGACCGATGCGGCGAGTTGTTTCAGTTGCGACATCGTCGCGCGCATCTGGCGAGCGGCAAGAATCCGCGAGCTGACCACGTCAATCTCGGTTGGTACGCGTAACCCGCGCGCGGCGAGCACGCGCCGCAACGCGATGCGATCCTCGGCCGCGGCAGTATCCGCCGCTTCGGGCTCTGTGGGCAGCGGGGTACGGCCCATGAGCACGATATGGCAGCGAAGCTGGCGCGCCAGAGCAAGAGCGAACTGCGCGGTGATGCCGCGCGCACCGCCGGTCAGGAGCACGACGCTGCGCTCGTCCAGATGTGGAATCTGAGGATGCACGTCGCCGCTGGGGTTGAGTTCCTGCGGCTCGATCTCGAGCCCATAGCGCGTCTCGCCGTTCCAGCCAACGACGGCGGGGCCATCGGGGTCGAGCAGTTCGTCGAGCAGCAGTGCGGCATTCGCAGCGGGATTGCGGTGCGGATCGAGATCGACCGCGCGTGCGAGCACATCCGACCGTTCGCGTGCGAGAGTGCGCACGAGGCCACGCCAGCCGGCATCGGCATGAAGCGTCGCCGGGCGCGCGTGCGCCATCGGCTCGGCACCGATGCCGAAGCGGCCGCCGCCAGCGGTCGCGACCAGCAGACGGCTGGCGCCGTTGGCAAGAGCGGATTGCACGATGCCGAAGGCGCTGGGCAGCACCGGCGGGCGGTGCGGATCGGCGGTAGCGAGATAGATCAGCCCATCGATGGCTCGGCGCGAATTGAATCCATCCGGACTTTCGCCGACAGTGACTTCCTCGACCTTGCACCCGCGCTCGCGCAGCAACGTCGCAAGTGCGGTGCTGATTCCGCCGGCATCGGCCACGAGGACGAAGCGATGATTGCGCAGACGATCGAGCGGCGCGACTGTGTTCGGTGCATCGATCTGTCGTGGAACGACGCGCCATCGGCGGAGCGGCGGCCCGCTGCGCATCGGGGATGGTTCTGCGGGCAGGTTTGCCAGCTCGGCGCTCGATGGTGGTGCTGAGGGCGTCCTTCGCTCGACGATCCAGCCGACGATCGCCTGCAGTGTCTTGCGATCGGAGAGCTCCTTGAGCGCCGACTCGTCCAGCCCGGTGCCGGGCGCGCTGAGTTCCAGCCTTTCGGCCAGTTCGCCGAAGATTTCGGTGCGCTTGATCGAGTCGATGCTCAGGTCGGCTTCGAGATCGAGATCGCGATCGAGCATATCGGTGGGATATCCGGTACGCTCGCTGACCACCGCGATCACGGCGGCGAGAATCTCGTCGGCACTTCGCCCGTTTGATGGCGGCGCGATCGTCGGGAGCGCGGTATCGCCGGCGGTGCGCGCGCTGGCCCAGGTGACGATTGCCTGCAGAGTCTTCCGCGTCGAAAGCTCGGTGAGTGTCCGCTCATCGAGGCCCGCGCCGGCGGTCGTGAGTCCAAGACGTTCCGCCAGCTCGCCGAGAATCTCGGTGCGCTTGATCGAGTCGATGCTCAGGTCGGCTTCGAGATCGAGTTCGGGATCGAGCATCTCCGCCGGATAGCCGGTGCGCTCGCTGACCACCGCGACCACAGTAGTAAGAACATCAACGCCACCGCGGCGGGCGTGGGGAGTATTTGTAACTATGTGCGGGATAAATAGCGGAGCGGTGTGCGCAACGATGTGCGGGGCCGGGTTTTCGCTCAGGGGTGCAGGCAGGTGTTTCTGCCGGCCTCCCGGATGCACGCCCAGCGCGCTATGAGTCGTGCCGTTGCCGTTTGCGGCTGGGCGCTTTATCAAATGACCGTTCGTAGACGGCTCGCGTCCGAGGTATCCCAGCACGACCTCGCGCTGGCTGGCGATCAGCTCGCGGCTGGTGCGCAGGAATTCCAGCACCGTCGCCTCATGCGAATTGCCCTCGACCAAAACGCCGGCGGCCGGCACAGCGGCGGGGGTAAGGCTGCGCTGCCGCGCGGGATGCAGCGCGCCCGGAAGGTACGCGCCATCCGCCGTGCGAACGGTGTGTCCATCGACGAGCCAGCCGGCGCGGCGCGGAACGGCTTCCGCCGAAACTACTTCGGCGTTGCGTCCTTCGAAGAGCGCTGTCGTGTCGACCGGAACGCCGGCGACAGCAATCGTGGCCAGAGCGATGAGGAAGCGGCGGAGTCCGGGCTCGCCCGCGATCTCGCAGGGAACCGCGACGTGTGGCCGCTCGCCGAGAATCTTGCCGACGAGCTGGCTGAGGACACGTCCCGGTCCGGCTTCGATGAAGATCCGTGCGCCCGCGGCGTACATGCTCTCGATCTGCTCGACGAAGCGGACCGGCTGCGCGACCTGCTCGGCCAGCAGCGCGCGTCTCTGTTCATCGCCCCCGGGATATGGGCTCGCAGTGGTGTTCGACCAGACCGGCAACCGCGGCTCGCCGAGCGGGATGGTCTCAAGATGGGCGGCAAAAGTCGTCGCAGCGGCTGCGACGACAGCGCTATGAAAGCCGCATGCAACCGGGATGCGCTTTGCCGAGACTCCGCGGGCGACCAGCTGCTCGACGGCAGCCTCGACCGCCGGCGTCAGTCCGGAGATGACGACTTGCAACGGCGCATTGTGATTGGCGATCACGACGCCGGAGTCTGGACCGAGCAGCTCGCGCGTGATCTCGGCCGTTGCGACGACCGCGGCCATGGCGCCGGGATCATCGCCCGCAACGCCGAGGATGGATCCGGCACGCGCGGCGCTCACCGATAGCAGATCCCGCCGCGCGATGACTCCCGCCGCGCAGAGCGCTACGAGCTCGCCGTAGCTGTGACCGCCGAGCATCTCCGGCCGGATGCCGACCATGGCGAGCAGATCGTGCATCGCCAGACCGGCGATGCCGAGCGCCGGCTGCGCGATACGCGTATCGGTCAGGGCATCGTGCTGGCGCGCCTTCTCCTCGGCATCGAACGCTGTCGGTGGGAAGATCGCGGGGGCATAGCGCGAGCCATCGACGAGCAGCTCGCGCAGACGCGGGAAGGCGACGAAGAGATCGGCGAGCATTCCCGGCCGTTGGCTTCCCTGGCCGGGAAAGAGGAAGGCTACTTTGCGGGCCGCCGCGTTCTGATCGCGGACGAAGTTCTGATCTTGGTTCTGGTCCTGGACGAAGACGTCTTCGCGCGCTTCAAACGCATGCGCCGCAGCCAGCTTGGCTGCAAGATCGTCGAGGTCATTCGCGACGAGCGCGACCTGCGCGGGACGCGTGCTGCCGCGTTGTGCCTCTGTGGCCGCGCGCGTGCGGGCGAGGTCACGCAATCGCCACGGGCGTCCCGCTTTGTCGTTGACCGCGAGCAGCGACTGCAATTGTGCGATCGCGGATTGCGCTTCGGCGCGGCTCTGCCCGTGGAAGAGGAAGAGCTCCGCTGGCCACGCGTCGAGCGCATGTGCGGGTTCCGGTGCGCCGTCGTACGCGCTCAGAACGGCGTGGAAGTTGCTGCCGCCGAAGCCGAAGCCGCTGACGCCGGCGATGCGCTCCTCCGCGGGTGCGGGCCAGGGCAGCGCGCTGGTGGTAAAGAAGAAGGGGCTGGTCGAACGCTCCCACGCTGCGTTGGGACGCGTGAGTGCCCGCGTCGGCGGTCGCACGCCGGTCCACAGGGCGAGCGCGGCTTTGATGACTCCGGCAACGCCTGCTGCGCACTTGGTGTGGCCGATCTGCGATTTGACCGAGCCGATCGCGCAGTTTTCCGGCGGCACGCCAGCGGCGAGGAAGTGCTCGCTAATGGCCGCGAGCTCGGTGCGATCGCCCACCGCAGTTCCGGTGCCGTGGGCTTCGATCAACCCGACCTGGGCCGGAGCGATGCCCGCGCGCTCGTATGCCCGCTCAAGCGCGAGACGTTGTCCTTCCGGCCGGGGAGCAGTCAGCCCCAGCGAACGTCCGTCACTCGAGCCGGCAATGCCGCGAACGACAGCGTAGATGCGATCGCCGTCGCGCTCGGCATCGGCGAGGCGCTTCAGGACGAGACAGGCGATACCTTCGCCGATCGCGATTCCGTCGGCCTGCGCATCGAAGGGCCGCGGTCGTCCGTTCGGCGAGAGCGCGTGCACCGACGAGAAGAGGAAGAAATCTTCGACGGTGTTGTGCAGGTCGGCGCCGCCGCAGAGGACCATATCGCTGCTGCCGGTCGCGAGCTCTTTGCATGCCATGTCGAGCGCCGCGAGCGAGGATGCGCAGGCAGCGTCGACGGCGTAGTTCGGACCGCGCAGATCGAGCCGATTCGCGATGCGTCCTGCGATTACATTCGAGAGCCCGCCGGGAAACGAGTCTTCCGTCAGCTCGGGGAGCTCCTTATCGAGCTCCGGCGGCAGCTCGCCAAAATACGAGCGGAAGGTTGCGCGGAAGTTGTAAGCGGCGGCGAGGTCGCTTCCCGCCTCTGCTCCGAAAACAACGGCGGTGCGCTCACGATATGGATTGCATTCGGCATAGCCAGCATTGCGCAGCGCGCGCTGGGCGACGTGCAGCGCGAGCAACTGCACCGGCTCGATGCCGATCAACGAGGCGGGCGGGATGCCGTAGGCGAGCGCGTCGAAAGGGACCGCCGGAATGAAGCCGCCCCACTTCGATGGCGTCCGACGGCCGGCGTGCACCCCGGTGGATTGCTGGTCCCAGTGCACGGCCGGGTCCCAGCGCTCGGACGGCACTTCGGTGATGGCATCGACCCCGCCGAGGATATTCGCCCAGTACTGCTCGAGGTCGGGAGCTTTCGGGAAGATGCAAGCCATCCCGACGATCGCAACGTCGAGCGCCGGCCTGGCGGGCTTCTCTTCGCGCTGCATGAAGCGCGCGGCGGCTTGGTCGAGGAATGTGGTCGCGCCGGAGGTGACTTGGGCATGCAGCGCATCGATGGTCGTGGTTGCCGAACGGAGCGCGGCGATCTGGCCGATCATCACCATTCCCTCTTTCCGCTGCTCTGCTTCGTCCACGACGACGACCTTTTCGCCGCTGCGCCGCAGACCCTTGGTCGCCAAACGCAGGCGGCCGAGGTTGAGCTGCTCGAGCTCCGCCCAGATCGTCTGCTGGGCAATGCCTTCGGCCTGCAGGCGGCGCTTGGTCTCGTCGAAGGTGCTGACGTAGGGCGTCTGCGCGCAACGTGTCGCATGGCCCGCTGAGGTCTCGAGCAACGCAGTGGCTTCGCAGGCCAGCGCCGCCTCCTGGAAGGTGGGCATGATTGCCTGACTCTCGACCGCCTCTTCGGTGAAGAGATACGCGGTACCCATCAGCACGCCGACGCTTGCGCCGCGTGCCGCGAGCGGGGCTGCCAATACGGCGGCCATCGCGGCCGAGCGCTCGTCGTGAATGCCGCCCGCGAAGAGCAGGTGAAGCTCATTCACGTAGCGTTCTTGTTCCTCCTTCGAGGAAAGACTTGCGCCGTAGCGGAGGAGAGTTTCGACCTGCGCATCCCAGAGCGCGAAGCTGGAGCGGGGTCCGACATGGCCGCCGCACTCGCGTCCCTCGAAGACAAATTTCCGCGCGCCCTCGCGGAGGAAGCGGTCGAGCAAGCCCGGCGAGGGGACGTGCATGAAGGTTTCGATCCCTGCGGCTTCGAGCGGCGCTGCCTGCGAAGGACGGCCTCCGGCGATCAGCGCGCAGGGCGGCCGGAAGCTATGGATCGCCTCGTATTGCGCCTCGCGGATGTGCGCCGGCGCGAAGCCGAGAATACCGACACCCCAGGGACGCGTGCCCAGCGCGGCTGCCGTTTCCTCGAGCAGGCGCTGCACGTCGGAGCCCTCCATGAGCGCCAGGGCCAGGAATGGCAGACCTCCGGACTCCGCAACCTGCGCGGCGAATGCTGCGCGATCGCTCACGCGCGTCATGGGACCTTGTGCGACGGGATATCGTGTGCCGCGGGCACGCGCGAACGATGAGCCGGCGCGCAGTGATTGTGCTGCCGCGGCGTCGCTGAGGTGTTTGGCGATGGACGCGCGGAGCCCTTGGGCGAGCGCCCCGGCGCTGACGTACTCTTCGGCGAAGCCCCGCGCGAATGCGCCGTCCTGGCCAACCGGGATGAATTGCTCGTCGAAGCTCTCGCCGCCTAAACGTGCCGCGACGGTGCTCTCGGCGATTTCGCTGACGCCGGCCAGCTCCGGCCAGTGCGCTCGACGGGCGGCTAGATCCGGGCGGCTGTAGACGCGGTGGCCGGCGACAACCATGGTCTCGCTGCCGTCCATCGCAGAGATTGCAGCGGCAATCTCCTTGGGGATGATCGACTCACGCAGCAGTGCGAGTTGCGCGTCGAGGACGACACCAGCCGCGCCGCCCGCGATGGCGGCAGCGGCGCTGTGCCGGCCCAGTCCGCCTGCGGCCCACACCGGCACCGGAATCGCGGGATCGGCGAGCAACTGCTGGAGCAGCACGTAAGTTGTGAGCTCGCCGATGCGGCCGCCGCCCTCGGATCCACGAGCGATCAACCCGCTCGCCTTGCGTGCGAGGGCGTGATGCGCTTCGGCCGGATCGGTGACTTCGATGAGCACACGGCGGCCGGCGAATTCTGCCGGCTCCCAGGATGATCCGGAGGGGAGAAGGATGGTCGTCGCCGCTACGGGAATCTCCTGGGGCTCGATTTGGCAGCCCACGGGCAGGCGGACGCCCCAGGGCTCTTTTGCCCAGCGGGCCATCTGCGCGAGTGCGGTGCGGGCCCGGGTAGAATGCCGCCCCAGATCGAGTACGCCGAACGCGCCAGCCCGGCCCAGTGCAGCAGCTAATTGTGGATTTGGAAGTTCGAAAGGGGTAACGCCGAGGACGAGATCACGATCGGGCCCAGTGGTAACCACGTATTTCTCCTTCTGACGGAGGTGGTGCTGTGATTTTTCCTGGCGGAGACATCGGCCTCATCGCCCGAAAGACAAAGCGCTGGTTCAAGCGCCTGCATGGGAATCCTGATTAAAGGCGGTACCATCCTCTGGTCGGAGTCGCTCGGTCCGGTTGCCAAAGTTCACATTACGACACGCTCAACCCCCGGTTGCCGGACCGCAGTCCCGCTCCTATCAGCAGGTTGCCGCTTGGGAGAAGCCAAGTCATTTCGCAGCCGGACGAGGTCGCCGACAGCTAATCGTGGACGCTCGAGCACATAAGAGACGGGAATATCCTCACGATTTCTGCCTTCGCTCCAGTGTGGTGAATTGCAGTTTGGGGAAAAACCCTGATCGAGCAGATTCGCGGGTTGTTGTGCTAAAGCAACATGCCCTACCACTTATGAGTGATCTACGCCGATCGAAGGTAACCCGAATGTATTACCAGAATGCGTACCACGGTAGCATGGCAGGATTGACCGCTCAAGGGCTTTTTCGTGAATTTCTTGCTCGATCCCGCGTGCTGGCCAACGGGAGCCTCGGCGGGGTTCCGAATCGGGCGAAAAGAGATTCCGGCCTGCGACCTTGTCCTGCCTGTAAACGGCAGCAGATCGGGCCGGCCACGTAATATTAAGAGAATGTTACGACCCGCTACCGCCATGGTAAAGCTGGAACATCTAGGCCGGGCCAGGGTTTCTGTCTGCATACTTAGTTCGGCGGCTCTGCTCATCTCCGGTGCAGCCGTCCTATTTGTGCCATATAAGTCTGATCGCGCGCTTACCTTGGCGTTGAACGTCTTCACGCACCGCTCTTATTTATTTGACGCTGCATGTCATGCGATTTCAGAAAACACGACGTTTTCGGGCATGATATTTGTCGCACTCCTTTGGTACTGCTGGTTTTCCTCTCCTGACCTTCATAGCCGTCATAACAATTTATCCGGAACCATCGCTTCGGCATTTGCTGGAATGCTCAGTCGCGTGACACAACTGTGGTTTCCGAACCGCGC
Organism: Acidobacteriaceae bacterium; assembly: GCA_036500805.1. Taxonomy (GTDB): domain Bacteria; phylum Acidobacteriota; class Terriglobia; order Terriglobales; family Acidobacteriaceae; genus KBS-83. The sequence goes on from DASYBK010000103.1 coordinate 22,851, forward strand.
ACGCCCATTGCAGGACACTTCTTTACATCTGCAGCTTCCGTTCACCATCAGGACGGATTCACTCAGGCATGTTGCGTCATCCTTTCCCAGCGACCATGCCGCGCTTTATTTCGCTTTGGCAGCAACCATATATTCTGTAAACCGTAAGGTTGGGTATTACTCATTTGGATTAGCTGTTCTACTAAACGCCGTTCGAGTCTATCTAGGTTTTCATTATTTTTCTGACGTAATCGGTGGAGCGGCGCTTGGCGTGTTGTGCGTGTGTGTGATGCAAAGTCTGAGAGTCGCCCCACTCAGAGAGCGCATGTCAGCTATTTACCGGGCTCCGAGTCCGGCCTTCTATGCCGTAGCGTTTTGCGTAAGCTATAGCATCGCAACGATTTTTTCTGATGTGCGTCTTATCGCTTCGCAACTTGTTCACCTCATACGACACTGATTGACGATCCGCTGTCCGGCCGCCGTCTCTCATTTACGACGCCACTTGCGCGCCAGCTCAAGAAACGAGCCGAGGACTGGACTCTCGTATTGAGGAGACCATGCGATCACCAGATCGATAAAGGCTGAGCTATCGAGAAGTGGGACAAATACCACTTGATCTCTGCCTAGATACCTTGATCCTTCCGGCAAAATGGCCACTCCTTCACCCGCTTCGACGAGCGCGATCACGCCGGAGGCGACGGTTGCGGTCGAACCAATCCTTGGGGAAAATCCTGCTTCCGCGCACAGCGTAATTACCTTATCGAAGGTGGCCGGCGAATGGCTTCGATCATTCAAGATGAACAGCTCATCGGCAAGTTCACGAAGGAAGATATGCCGCCGCCTGGCCAGCGAATGACTCCTGAGCAACACAGCGTAGAAAGGCTCGCGCTTGAAGTGTTCAGATCGTAAAAGCGTTGCATAGGCCGGTTGCACGGGCCGCGTGAAGGCGATGTCAATAGCTCCCGTCTCCAGCGCCCGATGCTGCATACCTGGCGCCATCTCCACAAGCGATAAGCGCACGCCCGCGAAGCGATGGCGAAACTCCTTGATGATGTCGGAGAAGAAAGTCCCGGTTCCGCCGACGAAGAAGCCGATAGTGAGCGTCCCGATCTCGCCCTGAGTTGATTTGTGTACATTGGCAACCGATCGGTCGGCAGCAGCAAGGACGGCGCGCGCATCCTTTAGGAACTGCTCGCCGTGATGGGTGAGCCGAATGCGCCGATTCTTGCGATCGAAGAGGGCTACGCCCAATTCCGTCTCGAGATCGCGGATCTGCTCGCTAATGGCGGACTGCGCTACATGTAGGATCCGCGCGGTGCGGCCTACGCCTCCATTCTCAGCCACGGCCGTGAAGTAGCGCAGGTGTCTCAGCTCCACGAGACGAATTTTAAACCGATATGAATTCATCGGTATTTCCGATGACATTCATCGGAATAAAAGTGCCATCGCTCGCTTCCCCGCCTGAATCTATTCAGAATACAGCGGTTTTACCGATGGCCGCTCCAACCGCGACCGTGAGGGGAGCCTTCCAAACGTGTGGATCGTCAAGCTAGCGCTAGATCGCCCGTACACCTTCATCATTTTGGCTCTCCTGATCCTGATCATGAGTCCCGTGATGATCCTGCGGACGCCTACCGATATCTTTCCGAACATTAACATTCCGGTGGTAGCCGTCGCCTGGCAGTACACCGGGCTGAACCCCGAAGAGATGGAGGGACGGCTAACGACTCCCTACGAAAAGGTGCTGACAACCCTCGTCGACAACATCGAGCACACGGAGTCCACCACATATAACGGCGTTGCGGTGGTCAAGATCTTTCTGCAGCCGGGCGCGAGTCTGGATACGGCGAATGCGCAGATCACGGCAGCCTCGCAGTTCATACTGCGTCAGCTTCCGCCAGGAACGCTGCCGCCAGAGATCATCAATTTCAGCGCATCCAGTGTGCCGATCCTCCAGTTAGGTGTCTCGGGGAGAGGCCTCAACGAACAGCAGCTCGCCGACCTGAGCCAGAATTTTGTACGACCTCCACTCGTGACCGTACCTGGAGCCGTTCTCCCACTACCCTATGGCGGGAAACAGCCACAGATCTCGGTCAGCATGGATCAGGCGAAGATGCAGTCGAAAGGTGTCTCGCCGGGCGACATCCTGGCTGCGCTGAATGCGCAGAATGTGGTGATGCCTTCCGGGACAGCGAAGATCGGCTCAGCCGAATACGATATCCGCACCAACGCGGCTCCGCGCACCCTGGACGCCTTGAGCATGATCCCGATCAAGCAGGTCAATGGCGCGATCGTCTATCTTCGCGATGTCGCCACGGTGAGCAACGGAGCCGCATTCCAGACGAATATCGTGCGCCAGGACGGCCACCGCGGCGTGTTGATCAGCATTCTCAAGGCGGGAAATGCTTCGACGCTGAGCGTGGTTGCCGGCATCCGTAACATGCTTCCGCGCGTGGCGCAGACGGTTCCACCAAATTTGAAGCTAACTCCACTCGCCGACCAGAGTGTCTTCGTGCGGGCCGCGGTCTCCGGAGTGATCCGCGAGGCGATCATAGCGGCGGCACTGACGGGCCTGATGATTCTGCTCTTTCTCGGCAACTGGCGTTCCACGCTGATCATCGCCATTTCGATTCCGCTCTCCATCCTCTCGTCTGTCATTGTGCTCAGCCTGATCGGCGAAACCATCAACACCATGACGCTGGGCGGCCTGGCGCTCGCCGTCGGCATTCTGGTCGACGATGCCACGGTAACGATTGAGAACATCGAGCGATTTCTCGAAAACGGTTATGAATTACGTCAAGCGATCCTGGATGGTGCGGCGCAGATTGCCGTCCCGGCGCTGGTCTCCACGCTTTGCATTTGCATTGTCTTTCTGCCGATGTTCTTCCTGAATGGTGTTTCGCGCTACCTCTTTGCGCCGTTGGCAGAGGCAGTCATGTTCGCGATGATCGCCTCGTATATTCTTTCGCGCACCCTGGTGCCAACGCTCGCGATGTACATGCTCCACGCAAAAGAACATGGTGTGGCGCGAAACGTATTCGCACGATTCCAGCGTGGCTTTGAGAGACGGTTTGAGGCGGTGCGCGCTTCCTACCAGGTTCTGCTGACGCGCCTCGTCTTTGCGCGCAAAGCATTTGTGCCTGGATTCCTGCTTATTTGTCTTTGCGCCTTCCTGCTATTGCCATTCCTGGGGCAGGATTTCTTTCCAAATACCGATGCGGGAGAATTTATTCTCCACTTCCGCGCAAAGACTGGAACCCGGATCGAGGAGACAGCGCGTCTGGCCGACCTGGTCGAGACGTCGATTCGCCACGAAATTCCCAGCAGGGAACTCGACAATATCCTGGATAACCTCGGCCTCCCCTACAGCCCAATGAATACTATGCACAGCACCTCCGGCATCGTGGGTGCTGGGGATGGCGACGTGATGGTTACTTTGAACCAAAAACATCACCCGACCGCCAACTATGTTCGCGAACTCCGTGAGAAGCTTCCTCGCGAATTTCCGGGGACACTGTTTTATTTCCTGCCTGCCGACATCACCACGCAGATTCTCAACTTTGGCTTGCCCGCTCCCATTGATATACAGCTGCAGAGCAACGACGTGGAAGCGGGTACGCAGCAAGCCACCTCAATGCTGGAGGATCTGCGCAAAGTTCCCGGCCTGGTTGATCTCCGCATCCAGCAGCCGACGGACTATCCCACGCTCGAAGTAAACCTAGATCGCACCAAGGCAGAGCAAGGCGGCTACACGACTCGCGATGTGGCACAAAGCATGTTGAACAGCCTAAGCGGCAGCTTCCAGATCACGCCGATGTTCTTTCTCAATTACAAAAATGGCGTGAACTACAACTTGGTGGCGCAGACGCCGCAATACGGCATGGATACCCTGCAGGATCTCCAGAACATTCCCATCAACTCATCGTTAGCTGCGCCTCGCGCCACACCGGAGGTATTGGGAGACCTGTCGTCCATGCGTCGCGATCACGAGCTGGCGGTCGTTTCGCACTACAACATTCGCCGCACTGTCGATATCTATGGCGCAGTGCAGGATCGTGATCTGGGCGCGGTTGCGAAGGACGTTGAAGCTATCGTTCATCAGCATGAAAAGTCGCTGCCAAGAGGGATGTTCGCCTCCGTGCGAGGACAGGTGCAGACCATGCGCAGCTCCTATATCTCGCTCCTTGGTGGTCTGGTGTTCGCGATTCTGCTGGTCTACATGTTGATTGTGGTGAACTTCCAGTCGTGGCTAGATCCGTTCATCATTATCACGGCGCTTCCGGCAGCATTGGCGGGCATTGTGATCTTCCTCTTCCTGACGCACACGACGCTCAGCGTGCCGGCCCTCATGGGAGCCATCATGTGCATGGGGGTGGCCACCGCGAACAGTATTCTCGTCGTATCGTTCGCGAAGATACGGCTCGCCGAACATGGCGATGCCATCCTTGCAGCCATTGAGGCAGGAGCCACGCGTTTTCGCCCCGTCTGCATGACGGCGCTGGCGATGATCATCGGCATGATTCCCATGGCGATGGGGCTGGGCGACGGCGGCGAACAGAATGCGCCGCTGGGACGCGCTGTGATTGGCGGTCTGCTGTGCGCGACCGTAGCTACGCTCATCTTTGTGCCCGCAGTTTTCGGACTACTGCATGGTGCGAAGAAGGGCGCCAGCACGGAATCTGAGCATAGGCAGCAGGCAATGCATGCGTAACGACGAAACGACAATCAAAGGTGAGGGATGATGCAACACATTGACGAAACGCAGGAGCAGGCAATGACGGACACCCGCGAGGGCGGTGTTGCTCCAGTGAGCGGCAATCCTGCCCACACAGCCCAAACTGCGCCGCCTATCGCGCTTGACCCGAATCGCAAGCTCAGCCGCGCACTTATCATTGGAGTCGTTGTTGCATCTTTGGTACTGGGCATGTTCATCATTGTGGGCATTCGTTCGCGTGTCCATGCTGAAGCAACGCTGTCGGGTCATTCCCAAGAGAATTCGATTCTCGCCGTGGCGGTAACGACACCCAGCCTAGGCGCGGGACCGCTCGAGATCACGTTACCCGCGAACACACAAGCTTATATCGATACACCGATCTATGCCCGCACAAATGGCTATCTGCGCAAATGGTATGCCGATATTGGCGCGCATGTGCATCGCGGACAAATTCTGGCTGAGATCGAAACTCCAGAGCTTGACCAGCAGGTCGAACAGGCGCAGTCGGATCTGGCAACGGCTCAGGCGAATCAGGAGATTGCGCAGATCACCGCTGAGCGCTGGAAAAGGCTGCTTGCAAAAAATGCTGTCTCGCGGCAGGAAGCAGATCAGGCTACAAGCGACTTCAGTGCGCGCCAGTCTGCGCTCTCCTCAGCCCAGGCTAACTTAAGGCGCTTGCAGCAACTGCAGAGCTTCGAGAAGATCTACGCGCCGTTCGATGGCGTCATTACGGCGCGTAACGTGGACATCGGTGCGCTCATTCAGGCAGGTGACAGCAGCTCGCCCAGAGCAGAGCTGTTTCATATGGCATCCACGGACAGGCTGCGCCTGTTTGTTCCTGTTCCTGAGGTGTATGCCGGCGCCGTCCACAATGGTGAACACATCGTTGTGACATCGGATGCGGACCCGAACCAGAAGTTTACCGGGACCGTTGTCCGCAATTCTGATGCCATCGACATCTCCAATCGCACATTAAATGTAGAGGTGGATGTACTCAATTCTGAGCACACATTGCTGCCGGGGCAGTACGCCTTTGTGCACCTGCCGATTCCTCCCTCGAATTCGTCAATGACCCTGCCTTCGAACGCACTGCTCTTTCGCGCGGAGGGTTTGCGCGTCGGCGTGGTGCGCAGCGGCCATGTGGAGCTTACGCCGGTCCAGGTCGGCCACGACTACGGAGCAAAGGTCGAGATCACTGCAGGGCTCGCTCCTCACGACCAGGTTGTTCTCAATCCGTCCGATTCACTCACCCAGGGAGAGGCGGTCCAGATTGAAAAAGGAGCCGCGGAATGAGACGGCTCTCGATTCCGGCTATCGCTCTGGCTCTCTTGCCACTCTCCGGCTGCATGGTGGGGCCAAATTACAAGAGACCGGCTGCGATCGTCGCGCCGTCCTTTAAGGAAGCTCCGCCCGCTTCCTTTGCGGAGCAGGATGGCTGGAAGCCGGGGCAGCCCAGCGATACCAGGTTGAAGGGTAATTGGTGGACGGTCTTCGGCGACCCGCAATTGAATGCTCTCGAAGCTCAAGTGGATAGCGCCAATCAATCGCTCAAGGCGGCCGAAGCTAACTTCCGTGCCGCCCGCGCGCAGATCGGCTACCAACGAGCGAATGAAGCTCCTACCATCGGCGTCGGACCGAGCATCAGCGCCGTCCGCGACTCAGCAAATCAGCCTTACTTCCCAAGCGATCTCGCGAACAATGGCAACGGAGACTTCATCCTGCCGCTAGATCTCAACTACGAGGTGGACCTGTGGGGCCGCATCCGTCGTGGCGTGACCGCGGCACGCGAGACAGCCCAGGCAACCGACGCCGATCTTGAGAACGCACGCTTAAGCCTGCACGCCGAGCTTGCGATGGATTATTTCGGCGTACGGTCGGCGGATGCTCAGGAGAAGCTTTTGGACGATACAGTGAAAGCTTACGAGAGCGCATTGCAGCTTACGAAAGATCGCTTCGAAGGCGGAGCAGCGCCTCAATCGGATGTAAGTCAAGCGCAGACCCAACTTGATCAGGCACGTGTACAGCGGACCGACCTTGAGGTGCAGCGTGCCCAATACGAGCATGCCATTGCCGTGTTGATCGGCAAGCCGCCAGCAGAGCTGACATTGCCCCCACTGCCTCTCAATCTGCAGGCTCCTGTCATCCCCCGGATTCCGGGAATGGTGCCCGCCACCCTGCTCGAGCGTCGTCCTGACATTGCAGGAGATGAACGCCGCATGGCTGCTGCAAACGAAGAGATCGGGATCGCGCAGGCTGCTTATTATCCAACGCTCTCGCTGAGCGCAGTTGCGGGGCTGCAGGGAACGTCGGCATTGAACTGGTTCAACTGGCCAAGCCGCTTCTGGGCGGTTGGTCCTGCGTTTTCACAAACTCTTTTCGATGCCGGGCGCCGGCGCTCGGCCAAGAACATCACCGTCGCGCAATACGATGCGAATGTCGCGACTTATCGTCAGACAGTGCTGACCGCTTTCCAGCAGGTGGAGGATAACCTGGCTGCACTTCGTGTGCTGGACAACGAAGCGAATCAGCAGCACGAGGCGACCGCGTCTGCGGAACAGTCGCTGGATCTTTTTGAGACGCGTTATGAGGGAGGCGTAGATACATATCTACAGGTCGTGACCTGGCAGACTGCGGCGCTGAACAACCAGCGCAATGATCTCGATATCCTTGAACGACGCCTGGATGCAAGTGTTCTGCTGGTAAAAGCGCTGGGCGGGGGTTGGGATACGACAAAGCTTCCACGTCTGTGACCAGTCACTTATGGAGCAATTCAGACCGCATTGATGTCGTCAGCAAGTTGCCTGCTAACTGAATATATTCGTGAAGCTGGTATTTTTCCCAATTTGTGCTTTGTATAACTCATGACGCGGCAATTTGGCTGAATTATGGGTTATTTAACGCGTTGCAGAAAGACCCAGAACTCAGATCCGCATGGGCATGATGATATAGCGATATTTGTAACCGTCATCGCTGGAATCTTCAGGACGCATCTGCCCGGCGGACTGGGCGTCCTTGAATTCCAGCCGGACTTCGCCGGTATTGCCGATGGCTTTGAGGAAATCGAGCATGTAGGCGGAGTTGAAGCCTACGACTAACGCGTCGAATTGGTATGGGGACTCGATAGTATCTTCGGATTCGCCGGATTCTGTGGAGGAGCTGGAGATGCGGAGCTCGTTCTGCTCCAGGCGCAGCTTGATGGCGCCGGAGCGCTCGTCAGCGAATTGCGCAACGCGCTGGATGGAGCCGGAGAGGTCTTCCGAGCGGATGATGATGAACTTGTTGTTATCGCGCGGCAGCACGGCCTCGTAGTTGGGGAATTGGCCGGTGAGCTTGCGCGAGGTGAGTACGCGCTTGCCGATGCGGAAGAAGAGCTGGTTCTCATCGTCGGCGAACTCGACCTGCTCGGCTTCGGTGTTCGAGAGCAGCGACTGCAACTCGGCGAGTGCCTTGCGCGGGATGAGGGTCTTCTTCTCGCCGCCGGGGACGGAACCGAGGTTCTCGCCCTGCTTCTCGATGTGGGCGAGGCGGTGGCCGTCGGTCGCGACCATGGCGAGCGATTCGGGCTTCAGGATCAAGAGCGCGCCGTTGAGGGTGTAACGCGACTCCTCGTTCGAAATGGCGAAGATGGTCTTGGAGATCAGGTTGCGGAAGGTGGCGACGGGTAGTGAGACGGAGGAGACAGAGGGAAACTCCGGCACCTGGGGAAAGTTGGCGCGGGCCATGCCGACCATCTTGGTGTTCGAGCGGCCAGAGCGGATCTGCACCCAGTGGTTGTCCTGGAGCTTGATGGAGATATCGCCGTCCGGGAGCAGCTTGATGTAGTCGTAGAGCTTGCGCGCCGGGATGGTGCAGGAGCCGGGCTTCTTCACCTTGGCGCTACACGAGGTCTTGATCGACTGGTCGAGATCGGTAGCAGTGATGGTGAGGCGGCCTTCGGCCTCGTCGGCTTCGAGCAGGAAATTCGACAGGATGGGGATGGTGGTCTTGCGCTCGACGACGGACTGGGTAGCGGTGAGCTCGCGGAGCAGTTCTTGTTTCGAGACGGAAATCTCCATGGCGAATCCCTGAACGGTGTGCTTGTCTGCTTCGAGTCCTACGCCGGGCATGTGCGGCTCCCTGAAATGCGTGCTGGGATGGATTGCCCACACTCTACACCAGAGATGCGGCGGGAGTGTAGCAATCCGGTCTGTCCCATTTTACGGGCGATGGGGGCGTGGAAAGGTGGGCAGATTCGCGGGAAAGTACTCGCCGTACGGGCGCCGACGCCTTTGGCGTGTATTGCGGGGTTTCGCTTCCTTCGGTCGCTCACTTTCGGGGTTTCTGGCCGACCCGACAAACTGCGGGTCCAGCGACGGCTACTACGAAGTACATAAACAGGTATGTATAGATAGCCGCCGTAGTCGTTTGCTGTGGGGAAGTGGGAATGCGCGGCGAAACCGCATGGCTGTTGGGCGAGGGGTGTGTGCGGGATTTCCAAATCCGGACTGGGCGGATGTGGGAGTGCTGGAGAACCGGTGGATTGGGCGGCGGAGGCGGTCCGGATCTCCAGCGGCGTCCACAGGCGGGGACGCGCGATGCGCAATGCCGCTTTGGTGGAAGCGTGGAAATTTGGTCGCTGCATGCCGTAGGAGCGGCGATAAGGCCGGTCGGATTTCCACGGCCGCGGGATGAGAGACGCGGTTTGCAGGGTATCCACAGATTGCTGCGGGCTGTGGAGGAACGATGCCTTCGGCGAGTGTTTTCCATCGCTATAAAAAGTTGATCTTTCGGCAACTCAGGAGGCGAGACTTTTGCGGCGGCCGAGCGCGAAGACGACGAGTCCGGTGAGGAGGATGGCCAGCGTGGAGAGCAGAACTTTTGCGACGGCGAGCAGCGGGTTGGCGTCGTCGGGTGCAGGGATGGTGGATAGGACGATGGTGACGGCGGTGCTCGCAAAGCCAACGACGGCGAGGATGATGGCGACCGGTGCTCCACCGGGTAGGGGCAGCCGTGTGAGCAGTCCCCGGCGGACGAGCCGTATGAGCGCGGCGAAGAGCAGCAGGTAGGGGATGAACATCGTGATGACCGCCATACTAACCAGCACATCGTAAGCGCCACGGACAGTGGTGCCAGCCTGGCCGAGAATGGCGACCACGATGCCGGCCGATCCGTAGACAATGAGCGCGACCCATGGGGTGCGGTAGCGCGGGTGGATGCTGCCGAAGGCGGCGGGAAGATAGCGGTCGATGCCGGCGACGAAAGGCAGGCGCGAGGTGGCGGAGAGATAGCCGGCCGCTCCACCGATGGCGCTGAGAGTGACGAGCCCGGCCAGCAGCGGGATGAGCCAAGGCATGTGGAGCGAGCCGCAGAGCCGTTCGGCACCGCGCATAAAGCCGTCGACGCCGGAGACCGCGTCGCTGGGCAGTGCGATGAGCAAGGCTGTTGTACCGGCAATGTAGGCGATGGCGATGATGCTGCCGGCAATAAAGAGCGCACGGGGCAGAATGCGCTGCGCGTTGTGAATCTCGTCGCCCATGAAGGAGCCGGCTTCGCAGCCCGCGAAAGCGAAGAAGATGGTGGACCAGAAAATGGCGTTCTGGACCGTGAGATGCGGCGTCATGGAAGCGACAGTGAAGCGGGTGGCTGAACCGTGATGCGTGGCGAAGGCCGCCGCGAGCACGATGAGGATGAGGATGGGCAGCCAGCCGCCGATAGAGCAAATATTGTTGAGCCACTTGCCGGCCTCAATACCGCGAACGTTGAGCGCCATGATGCCAACGAGGCAGAAAACGGCAAAGCCCATGTAATACGCGGGACTGGCGGCGAGCGCGCGGCCATGGCGGCCGAAGGCGACCAGCGCGGAGCCGGCGCCGAAGTAGAGGATGGCCGGGAAGTAGGGCAAATTGGACATCCAGTAAGTCCAGGCGGCGAGAAAGGCAGTGCGGTCTCCGAAGGCTTCGCGGGTCCAGACATAGAGGCCGCCTTCGTCCGGATAGCGCGTTGCAAGTGCGAGAACACTGGCGGCAAGCGGCAGGAAGAGGCCGAGCAGCGCGAGTATCCAGACAACGAGCGTACCCGGTCCCGCGGCGGCGGCGGTGGCGACCCAGCGCACGCTGAGGATGGTGACGACATAGAAGAGAGTGAGATCGCGGAAGCGGAGCGAGCGTTTGAGCGTTGGGCCATTGGGCGGGGCGCCTGCCGCGGATGGAACGGATGGTGCAGCCAGATCAGCCAAGAGTATCCGCCGTTCGCAGGGTGCGATCGGGGGAGGCGCGGCGCGTTGCTCGGGCTGCTGTGTCGGCGAGCACGGCCATGGCGGCGTTGCGTCCGTTGATGGCGATGACGCTGCCGCCGGGATGTGTGCAGGCTCCGCACATGTAGAAGCCGGGCATGGGAGTTCTGCTGCTGAGGCGATTCGACCACATGTAGGACGGGAGGCATTCGCCCTGGAAGATGTGGCCGCCGGTGAGACCGACCTTCTGCTCGATGTCGGGCGGCCCGAGGACCTGGGCGTCGATGACCGCGGAGTTGGGCCCTTCGATGTTGGAGCAGAAGCGGCCGATGGAACGAAGGGCGAGGGCGCGGACTTCGTCGCGGCGCGAGTCCCATGTGCCCGAGTTGAATGTGTAGGGGACGTACTGCGCGAAGACCGACATGGTGTGCTGGCCGCGGGGCGCGACGGTGTCATCGTGCACGCTCTGGAAGTAAAGCTCGCACCAGAGGTGTTCGGGCAGATAGCCCCGTTGTGCGGCGTCGAAGGCGGCGTGCCACTCGGCGTGGGTGAGTGGTGCGTTGATCTGGCCGTAGTGGTGGGGCTGCGGCTGTCCTCTATAACTGCCGCCGGGACGCGACTTGAAGTCGGGGAGCTCGGACAGGAGGACGTTGAGCTTGACCGTGCAGCCCTGGATGGGAATGGATTCGATGCGTTTCCGCCAGGCTAAGTCGGCGCTCTGGCCGAGCATGGCGAGGGTACGGATGGGATCGGCGTTCGAGATGACGATGGGGGCGGCAATGCGCTCGCCGGATTCGAGCAGCACACCTTCGCCGGGGAGGATCTGGGCAACGGGAACCCCGGCGGCGATGACGGCGCCCGCTTCCTGTGCGGCGTCCGCGATGTAGAAGGAGACCATCCCCATGCCGCCGGCGACGTAGCCCCACATGCCGGGCAATCCGCCTAATCGTCCAGACGCGTGGTGGAAGCGGATGGAGGCGGTGCCCGCGTCGAAGGGGCTGGCATTGGTGCCGATGACGCCCTGGCCGAGGTAGGCGTATTGCAGGCGCGGGTCGCGGAGGTAGCGCTCGACGAACTCGGCCATCGACCAGTCGTAGAGGAGGTGGCGGGCTTCCTGGTCGTCGCCGAGGCGGCTGTCGATTTCGTCGGACGTGGGCGCGTCTCCGATCCAGAAATCCCGCGCGACAGCCCGCGCATTGGTCCGCGCGCCTTCCGGCGCGTCGACTAAATAGCTCGCGGGTCGAAGCGTATCGCGCAGACGGCGCAGAACGTCGTTCATGGCCTTCCAGCCTTCGACGTCGCCCGGTGCGAAGCGGCGGACTTCGGCTTCGCATTTGTCGTCATCGTCCCAGAGCTGGATGCTGGTGCCATCGAGGAACGGGACGAAGAGGCCGTTGACGGCGGGGGTCCAGCGAAAGCCGCGCGCTGCGAGCGAAAGCTCTTCGACGACGAGGGGGTGCAGCAGGCCCGCGAGATAGGCACAGGGCGACATGCGCACGCCGGGAAAGGGCTCTTCGATGGTGCAGGCGCCGCCGATACGCTGGCGCGCTTCGAGGACGAGGACGCGCTTGCCGGCGCGCGCGAGATAGGCGGCGCAGGCGAGGCCATTGTGGCCCGCGCCGACGATGATGGCGTCCCACGGTTTTGCGGCTAGTTCGCGGATGGGCGCAGGGAGGCCTAGCTCGCCTAGTTTTTGCGCGGTGGGTGAGGTGGGTGCTGGCAAGAGCAACTGTCCTCCGGCGTGGCTATGGTAACTCGCAATCGCGAGCCGTTCTTGACTTAAAGCGCTGATATATAGCATGATATATCTCTAGGAAGATATATGAGCCAAGCCAGACATCGGGAGCAAAGAGCCAAGGACAAGGCCAAAGTATTTATGAGTGGTCGCAGCCAGGCTGTGCGGATTCCTGCCGAATATCGCTTCCACTCTTCGGAGGTCTCGATTCGCCGTGATCCGGCGAGTGGTGACATCGTCCTGTCAGAGGGCCCCGGCACCTGGGCGGAGGTCTTTGCCGCAATGGATGCAGCAGGAGTGCGAGACGGGTTTACGGTCGAACGTGACACGCGGCCAGCCGAGCAGCGTCCGGCGCTCGATGCCTTTTTCGCCGGAAAACGCGCGCGGGCTCGGAAGAAGTGAGCCAGTCTTATCTGCTGGACACCAACATGGTCAGCTACATCGTGAGCGGCGCATCGGCTGCGGCGCGCTCTTATCTGCTTCGCCTTGACGGGAAGAGTGCCGTGTACGTCTCCGCGATCACGGAAGCGGAGCTGCGCTTCGGCATGGCGAAAGGGGCGAAACATGCGATCCGCGTCGCCATGATGGAGCGTTTTCTGACGAAGGCCACGGTCCTGCCCTGGGGCCATGAGGAGGCGGTGGCCTATGGCGAGCTTCGTGCGGAACTCCAGGCCAGCGGGTCGCCCCTGGGTGCGCTCGACACGCTCATCGCTGCGCACGCGCTGGCGATTGATGCTGTGCTGGTGACGCACGATAAGGCATTTCACAAGCTAAAGCACCAAGGTTCAGAGCGTGCGCTTCAGGTTGTGGATTGGGCTACAGACCTTCCGGCGTGGCTATGATAACTCGCGCCGAGTTTAGCTAGTTTGTGGCTGATTGCGCCTATACCACCAATACATCATCGGCACAAAGTAAATGTTGACCATGAGAGTCGCCAACATTCTCAATTCCGCTGCCTTGAGTGTGAAGTATTCCGGTTGCGAAAGCACCCTTAGATTTCGGCCATGACTGATGACATATTGGCCATCCCTAATTGACGGAACGCCCAGGCCAGTATGCACTGTGAACCAAACGAAATGCCCTACATAGATCAGCAAGAGCAGAACAGCGCACGGAGTAACCCAACTCGGCATGCCTCGCGCCATTTGTTTCCAGGTAATGCCTCTCCAAGGCGAGGCCGACTCACGCGCGGAATATTCGACAGCATAGATCGGTACATAGAGCGCAATCGTGCCAAGCACTAATGGCGCTTCCCAAAGGAAGATACTGTTCACACGGACGCCGGAAAAGCTGCAGATGTACGCAAAGATGCTTGCGGCGATACCGCATGAGGCGAGAAACGCAAGCAGCTTCCGCACGGCGGGAGTCGTGAGCGGCTTTCGTCTGTACTTAGGCCGCGTCACGTAGTCTGGGTTCACCGGCGTTCCCAGTGCTCTTCATGGCGGTCGTCGTGGTAGAGGATACCGGTTACTCGGCCGCTGGAGTCTTTCTGGAAGATGATCCTTGTCGGGCTGCCGCTGGGGTAGAAGAACGTCGTCGGATTTTCCGGCAATAACTCGATCATGTCGTTGGTGCGGTTGCGGGAGAAGAGCTTGTCGCCTTCGACCAGGATGGTGACCTGGCGGACGTCGCCGTCGTAGTAGTCGCCGACGTAATCGTCATAGACGTCGGGGTCGACCTTGGCGGGCACCGGGTGCAGCGGGATGCTGAGCAATTGTGCTTCGGCGTGCGCGCTGGGGATATCCGAGAGGCGGTGGGCGAGCAGCCACTGCGGCAGCGAGCGCTCCGAGTAGGCCTTGTCCCAGGAGTTGTGATGCCAGCCCTCATAGAGCCAGAGGCGCACATCGCCGCCGGCCGCGGAGAGCGCCTGGTACATGATCTGCGACTCCTTGGTGGGGACGACGGGGTCGAGGGTGCCATGGAACATCCAGACCGGCGTTTTGCCGACGGCGCGCACGTACTCCTCGGGCAGGATGTTCTGCTGCTTCCAGCGCTGCGGCGCGTAGGACCAGAAGATGCCGCCGGAGACGGGCACAATGGCGGCGAAGCGGTTGGGATAGTCCTTGGCGATCTCCCATGCGCCATAGCCGCCCAGCGAGAGCCCGGTGAGGTAGACCCGGTCGGGGTCGCCGTGGAACTCCTTCATTTCGGCGTCGAGAGCGGCGAGCGCCATCTGCATCATGTCGGGATCGGTCCAATGATGATGGGTGTAGGGGAGCTGCGGCATGACGACCACGAAGGGCCAGCGCTCCGGGTGGGCACGGATCGCATTGGGCAGGCCGACCTGGGTCTCGTCCATCCCGTCGGAGCCGCGCTCGCCGGAGCCGTGCAGGAAGAGGATGACAGGCCAGGAGCGGCGGGCATCGTACTCGATGGGCAGGTAGACGACGTAGCGGTAGCTGACGCCGTTCAGGACGATGACGCGGTTCAGGAAGCCGGTGTCCTGCGGGTGGACGGCGGGGCGCGCCGGCTCGCGTGCGGGCACGGGGAGCATGGACGGATGAGTTGTCCCGTGATTGTCCGCTCGCGCCGCAAGCGATGTGATGACGAAGACTGGGGCGAGCAGAATGCTGGCCAGATGGCGGCAACGGCGCATTGTGGGAAGGATATCTCACGGACTAGCCGTCCGGGGCAACTGCGCCTGCGGCGCGCGCCGTGGGTTTCGCTCCCTTTGGTCGCTCACTTCCGGTTTTGCGGGGCGACCGGCCCGAACTACAGGTCCTTCGCTTCGCTCAGGATGACGACTACCAGAACCACGCCAGGTGCTAGCTGTTGAGGGTCTCCATCAGCTTGTTGAGCGTGCGGTTCAGGTCCTTGTCGGTGCGCTTCTCTTCGTCGATCTTGCCGATGGAGTGCATCACTGTGGTGTGGTGCTTGCCGCCGAACTGGCGGCCGATCTCAGGCAGCGAGGCTTCGGTCATCTGCTTGGCGAGGTACATGGCAATCTGACGTGGTACTACGACTGAACGTGAATTGTTCTTCTGCTTGAGCTCGGCGATCTTCATGCCGAAGTGCTCGGCGACGGTGCGCTGGATGGCCTCGATGGTGATCTTGCGCACCTGGGTGTCGATGAATTGCTTGAGCGCCTGCTGCGCGGTGGAGAGGGTGATCTCGACGCCGTTGAGCGAGCTCCACGCGAGCAGGCGGGTGAAGGCGCCTTCGAGCTCGCGAATGTTGGTGCGGATGTTGGTCGCCATGTAGAGCGCGACGTCCATGGGCAGCGCACACTGCTCGCTCTCCGCCTTTTGCTGCAGGATGGCGACCTTGGTTTCGAGGTCGGGCGGCTGGATGTCGGCGATCAGGCCCCACTCGAAGCGCGAGCGCAGGCGCTCTTCGAGACCGGCGAGGTCCTTGGGCGGGCGATCGGAGGCGATGACGATCTGCTTATCGTTCTCGTGCAGCGCGTTGAAGGTGTGGAAGAACTCGTCCTGCGTGCGCTCCTTGGAGGCGAGGAACTGGATGTCGTCGATGAGCAGCACGTCTACGCCGCGGTATTTGTCGCGGAAGCTGGACATCTTCTCGTTGCGTACGTAGGAGATCATCTCGTTGGTGAACTTCTCGCTCGAGACGTAGCAGATGGCGGACTGCGGCTGGCGGCGCTTCACCTCATGGCCGATGGCGTGCATGAGGTGGGTCTTGCCGAGGCCGACACCGCCGTAGAGAAAGAGCGGGTTGTAGGCCTTCGACGGACGCTCGGCGACAGCCTCCGCGGCGGCGCGCGCGAACTGGTTGCCGGCACCGGAGACGAAGCCGTCGAAGTTGTAGCGCGGGTTGAGCTGGGAGGCGGTGTTCCAGTCGAAGCGGGTCTGCTGGCCGTTGCCGGCCGGTGTCGCAGGGCGCTGTCCGGGCTGGCGCGGTGCGCCGGGTGCGTGCGCCGAGGAGGGCGGGAAGCCGCCGTCTTCGCGCGGCTCGCGCGGGCGTTGCGGCACGGAGGGGTCGTTCTCGAGGGTGACGAACTGCACCTCGTCGAGCTCCAGCTCGAGCTTGTCGATCGCTTCCTGGATGAGATCGCCGTAGCGATCGCCGACGTGCTGGAAATCTGCCGAAGGAATGCGGACGAAGAGGACGCGGCCGTTGAGATGGCTCATGCGCGTCGGCTTGAGGAAGGTGTTGAAGGATTGCCGATTGACCTTTTTTTCCAGTGCCCCGAGGATGCGTGTCCATGGATCGATGACGGTCGTGCTGGTTGGGACAAAAGACATACGCTTCCTTCAAGCCGGCGCGGGCGCCCACTGTGGATGGCGGGTAGTTGAGAGAAAAGAAGCAACAGCGCGCCTCCCTGCAACGGGAGACGCGGTCGGTGCAGGCGCGGGGCCTGCGAGCTTAGCTTCTTTGGCTCCTCTACCGGAATCGCGCCGTGACGGGGAATCTGTCGCAGACGCTTTGGGATCCAGGTTGGGGCGTGACGCCAGAAAATTCAGTTGTGAACGGAGCCGATACTAGCACAGACGGAAGCATCGAGTGAGCAGCATTGTCAGCAAAAAAATATGTTGCACCACTGCTTGTGAAGACGTGCAAGGTGATTGAGAAGACGCTCAAGTCTTGCGATGAGTTGACGAGCGAATCGCGATGCACGCGAAGAAGTGGCGTAGGCGAAGATGAAGATTCGGACGGTGAAAGGACTTCCTGCGTTCGACGGGAGCGACCGGAGCGTAGCCGCGCAAAGGAGACCGAGCAGCGTGCCGCCGCGTTCCCTAATGGCCGGCTTTGCCTGATTTGCACAGTATCAGCTATACTCAGAACTTGCCCGTAAGGCAGTGATCTTCTCGTCAGGACAGTCCGATGCCCAAGCGTACCTTCCAACCCAATCGCCGTCACCGCTCCAAGACGCATGGCTTTCGCACGCGCATGAAGACCAAGGCTGGTGCGGCTGTGCTGTCGCGCCGTCGCGCCAAGGGCCGGCACCGTGTCTCCGTGTCGCCGGGCTACCGCGACTAACCGAAAACGCCGCGACCCGCCTACCGCAGTGTCTCTATCCACTGCCGCTCCGCTGTCAACGAAGCCCTTATCCGCGAAATCAGCGATCGCGCCGGAGTCGTCTTTGGCGGAGGGCGCTGTCTTGTCTGACAAAACGGCCCGGCCGCGCCTGCGTGACTGGCGGCTGCACAAGCACGCTGACTACCAGCGGGTATACCAGGCAAGCCGGAAGCAGTTCTCAGCATTGATGACTTATTTTGCGGCGCCGCAGCCCGAGGCAAGCGCAGGCGCAGGGCCGCGCGTGGGGATTACCGCGGGCAAGGTGCTTGGCAAGGCAGTGGAGCGCAACCGCATCAAGCGGCGGATGCGTGCCGCGATTGTGGGCAATCTGGACGCCCTGCATGCGGCCGTGGACGTGGTGCTGCATCCCAAGCGCAGCGTGCTGACGGCGGAGTGGCCGGCGTTGCGGAACGAAGTGCGGCGGGTTTTCGTAAAGATTGAAGAAAACAGCGCACGCATGCCGGAGCGTAAAGCGTGACGCGCTGGCTGCTGTGGCTTTACAAGCACGGCGTGTCGCCGGTGCTCCATGCTGCGGCGGGACTGGCTGGCGCATGCCGCTTCCAGCCGACGTGTTCGGAGTATGCCGCGCTGGCGATTGCAACGCATGGGCCGCTGCGCGGCGGCTGGCTGGCGGTGCGGCGTGTGCTGCGCTGCCAGCCGCTCTGCCGGGGCGGCTTTGACCCGGTGCCGGGCACCGGCTATGACGGCGAGGAGGCAGGCCAGCGAACGAACCACGTATCGAGCCATGGCCCTGTGACCTGATGCATTTACCATGATGTGAGAGGCGGCGCCTCTGGCAGCCCGGGCCTGAGCCGGCGGATTCCCTTTTGCGCGCCCTCAACCGATTTTTTCCGATCCAGAAGAGAAAGAGCGAGCAGAGTTTCCTTGGCAGAGATACGCAATCCCAACCAACAGGGCAGTGGCGGCAAGCAGCAGGATTCCCGCTCGTTCCTCATCTTCGCGCTGGTGTTCCTGGTGATGCTGCTGGCGTTGCAGTACTTCCGGCCGAAGAAGCCGGAGCCGCAGCCGGCCGAGCAGAAGCAGCAGAGCGCTACCGCCCCTGCCCCGACTGCGGCAGGCTCCGCCAGCGCGCCCACTCCTCCAACTCAAAGTGCAAATAGCGACAAGGGGAGCGCGGATGTGACGCCGGCGGCCTCTGTTGCCGCGACCAGTGAACAGACCACGACGGTAGAGAACGAGAACTACCGCATCGTCTTCAGCAACCGCGGCGCAGAGGTGAAGAGCTGGGTGCTGAAGCGGTACGAGGATGACAACGGCAAGCCGCTGGACCTGGTGAACCCGGAGACCGCGGCAAAGTTCGGCTATCCGCTGTCGCTTTACAGCTACGACGCGGGATTGCGGCAGCGGCTGGCCACGGCGCTCTATGTGCCATCGACGACGGGAAATCTTACCGCTCCGGCCGAGCTGACATTCGATTACGCAGGCGGCGGCCTGGTGGTGAAGAAGACCTTCCGCTTCGATGCGAGCTATGTAATTCACATCACGGCGTCGGTGACGAATAACGGCAGCCCGCTGCCCACGCTAGTGGCCTGGCCGGCGGGCATTGGCGACCAGAGCACGCTCGCCGCCTATTCCAAGGCGCAGTTCGATACCTCGCAGAACGGCAAGTTCGAGAAGACGGCAACCAAGAAGGTGAGCGGCGGCGCGACGCTGAATGGACCGTTCGACTACGCAGGCATCAGCGACCTGTACTTCGGGGCGATCTTTTTGCCCGACCAGCCGGAGCAGACCTCGGTTATTTCGCTGAACAACGGATGGAGCATTCCGAAGGATCCGAAGCAGCCGAAAGGCGCGAGCGAAACCGTGCCGTTGTTGGGTGCGGCAGTTGGATCGATGAGTACGCCGGTATCGCTGCGCGTCTTCGCTGGGCCGAAGGTCATCTCCGTGCTGAGCAGCGTAAAGGCGACGGCAGCCAACGCCACCGAGACCGGTCCGAATCTCGAGCCGATCCTGAACTTCGGCTGGTTCGGCTGGGTTGCGAAGCCGCTCTTTGCAGCGTTGCGCTTTACCTACGATCACATCGTGCCCAACTGGGGCTGGTCGATCCTGATCCTGACCCTGGTTCTGAACCTCGCGATGCTGCCGACGCGCATCACCATGATGAAGTCCGCGCTGAAGATGCAGAGGATTCAGCCGGAGATGCAGCAGATCAAGGAGCGGTACAAGAAGTACAAGGCCACCGATCCGCGGCGCCAGGACATGAACAAGGAGATCATGGAGCTGCAGCGGCGCGAAGGCGTGAACATGTTTGGCGGCTGCCTGCCCATGCTCCTTCAGTATCCGCTGCTGTACGGCTTTTACGAGATGCTGGAGAACGTGATCGAGCTCCGGCATGCGCACTGGCTCTGGCTGCACGATCTGGCCGCGCCGGACGCGCTGCACATTCTGCCGATCTTCGTCATCCTCACCATGTTCACCACGTCGTATCTGTCGCCCTCGCCGGGAGTGGATCCGGCGCAGCAGAAGATGATGGCTTTCATGATGCCGCTGATGTTCGGCTTCATCATGCTGAACATCGGCTCGGGCGTGGCGCTGTATTGGGCGGCGAGCAACCTGATCACGACCGGGATGCAGATCATCATGAACCGCACTGGCATGGGCAAGCAGATGAAGGAAATCGCGGCCAAGCGCGCGGCGAAAAAACTGCCGCGCGGCGGCCGGCGCACTGCGTAACGGCGGCAAGCGACAGCAGCCAAGACAAACAAGGCGATATAGGATAG
>DASYBK010000104.1:0-20281 GCA_036500805.1 Acidobacteriaceae bacterium
CGGAGTGGCCGTGCTCCACGCAAAGCCCGAAAACGCCTCGCCGAAGAAGCTGTTCTGTTCGAGGCCCGTCCCCGGATCGCGCGATCCCGTGATCGACGTCCACGAATTGCCGCCATCCGCCGAGCGCAGGATCCCAGTTCCATACAACGAGTCCGGCTCACCCGTCGAATCGCCGGTCCCCGCCAACACCACGCCTGTATGGCCGGGCTGCACGCTCACCGCGCCCACGTCCACCATATTCAGGTGCGCGTGCGCCACATCCACTGCCGGCACCAGGTCCGTGGCCGGCACAAACGCCACGCCGCTCGATGCCGCAGCATTCGTCGACTTAAAGACTCCGCCCGTTGTGCCGATATATACGGTATTGCCGCTCGCATCCGACGGATCGAGCGCCACGCTCAGTACGCGTCCGCCCGCCGGGCCCGTCGCCGCCGTGGTCAGACTTGTCGGTGCGAGCGCTGCCCACGGAACGTTCAGCGCCGCCGTCCCGCCGCCGCTCTGCGCCAGCACGGGCGCGCCGGCACTCACCAGCAATAGAAACAAAAAAAACAGATCCACGCACGAAATCACGGCCTGTCGGGGCGCACTCACCCGACGGCGCAGCCTGGTCTCTCTGTCTTGTCTGAGCCCTTTCTCTTGCATGGTCCCGGACGAAATCGGCCCCTTCCCTCCGGCGCATCATCCCGCACCAAAGAGTTCTTCGTCGATTATCCGTTGCAAAAGAAAGCAATTACGCCTGTCACCGAAACAGTCACGTTACCAAACGGGGACGCGCTCTCCCACTTGAGCGCCAAAGCTTTCCCGATACCAATCCACTGTCCGCTTCAGCCCTTCTTCAAACCCCACCACCGGCTCATAGCCAAACGCCTCGCGTGCCGCCGAGATGTCCGCCTCCGAATCGGTGATGTCGCCCAGCCGTGGCGGCCCATACTCCGGCGGATGCGGAAACTCGAGCAAGTCAGCCAGAATCCGATACGTCTCGTTCAACGTGTGCCGCCCGCCGCACGCCACGTTGAATGTTCTGCCGCCGATCTTCTCCTTCGGCGCAGCCGCCGCCAGCACATTCGCCGAGACTGCATTTGCAATGTAGGTAAAGTCGCGTCCCTGCTCGCCCGTTCCAAAGATCGTCGGGCGCTCGCCGCGCATCATCTGCAAAATGAACTTCGCCATTACCCCGCTGTATGGCGAATCGGGAGCCTGCCGCGGCCCGAAGATGTTGAAGTACCGCAGGCACGCCGTCTCCATCCCATACACCTGCCAGTAGCTCTTCATGTACAACTCGCCGGTCAGCTTCTGCACCGCGTATGGCGCAATCGGCGCCGGCGTCATCAACTCGCGCCGCGGCATCCCTGGCTGGTTCCCATACGCCGACGACGAAGCCGCATAGAGAATCCGCCGTACCCCGGCCGCACGCGCCGCTTCGAGCAGCGTGAACGTGCCGTTGATGTTCGCATCATGGCTCGGCGCCGGCTCCTTCACAGAGCGCGGCACCGACGGCAGCGCTCCCTCATGAAAGACGATCTCCACTCCCGCGCACGCCGACCGCATCGCCGCCGCATCGCGCAGGTCGGCCTCGCGGAAATCCATGTCCTTCAAAAACGGCTCGATATTCGTGCGCTTCCCGGTGACAAAATTGTCGATTCCGCGCACATCCTCGCCGCGCTCGAGCAATGCCTCCGCCAGCGCCGAGCCAATAAACCCCGCCACGCCCGTAATCAGATATTTCGCCATCGCGCTCCCGTCCATCCGATGATACCGAGGCTCAGAAAACGGACTGCCTCCGGACATCCTTTTCCGGCAGGAATCGCCGCATATATCATCACGCTCGAACGGCAGAGGGACGGATCGAGCGCTATGTGCTTCTCGGCAACAGCAAACTTCGTCGGCAGCGGCGCACTCGCTACGGTGGGCGTCATCACGCTCACCCGCGTCAAGCACCGTCGCGAGTTCCTCTTCGCATCGCTTCCCACGCTCTTTGCCGTGCACCAGTTCATTGAGGGGTTCGTCTGGCTTGGTCTCGACGGCGTCCTCTCGCCCAGGGTCACGCACGACATGGGCGCTGCCTTCATGCTCTACGCACAAGGACTGCTTCCCTTTCTCCTGCCGCTCAGCGTGCTGCTCTTCGAGCCGGACAAACCCTCGCGCAGGCGCATGCGCCCGTTCCTCGTCCTCGGCGCCGGCACCGCGCTCTATATTCTCTGGGCGCTCGCGGCATATCCCACCCAGGTCTTCGTCCGCGCCAACAGTATCGTCTATCTCAATCCGGCAACGAACAACACCGCGGTCGCCGTTCTCTATGTCATCGTCACCTGCGGCTCTCTGCTCTTCTCGAAGATCAAGGACATGGTGATCTTCGGCGTCGCCAACGTCGTCATCCTGCTGATCGTGATGGCCGTCAAGCGCTACGCCTTCACTTCGGTATGGTGTGCCTATGCCGCGGCCGCCAGCATCATCATTCTCGCGTACTTCTGGAAGAGCCACTCCATGCGGCCGTTTGCATACGCCGAGGCGCTTTGAAGATATCTACGCCAGGAAGCCGATGGCCAGCACCAGGATCAGTCCGAGATACGCCAACGGATAGGCCCACTTGCCTTTCCTGCGCAGTCTCACCGCCAGCGCTCGTCTGCCATTCTTCTGCGGCGTGGCGGCTGCGCTCTTCGTCGCAGCGCACGCAGGCATCGGCGCGAGAAGGCAGAGCAGCGCCAGCATCGCACCGGAAAAACCGAGTCGCCTCATAGCCCGATCGAGAATCTGATCTAGAAGAATGCCCCCTACTCTAGCAGAGGCGAAAACTCCTGCGGCACACGCAAGAGCTACGGCTTAGCTTCCCACTGGAAGCACAGCCCATACCCGTCCGGATCGCGCAGCGACATCTGCTTCATCCCATACGGAGCGACGTGCGGTTTCGTCACATCCACACCCTTGGCGCGCAACTCTTCATAGGCAGCATCCACATCCGGACACCCGAAGAACAGCCCTGTATCCGCGTGCGCCGCTACGCGCGCTGCATTCGGAGGCACCGGCCGCTCCTCATCGAACTCGTACGCGGTGTTCAGCATCAGCTCGGCGCCGCCCAGCCGCAGCCAGCACCAGTGAAGGCGATCCGCATCACCTCCCCGATGCGGCGAGTGGTTCACCATCTCAAAGCCCAGCACATCCCGGTAGAACCGCACCGAAGCCGGCATATCGTAAACCTGCAGCAGCGTCGTCACCCCATGCACATCCAGCGCCATCTGTTCCCCGCCTCCTGCTTTGCAGCCATTTTGTTGCCACATGCACCATTTCCGCGACGCAAAATCGTTATGCGCGGATTCCCCCGCGAGCGCGTAACAGGTTCAGCTCAGCCCTCCGGCACCTCCTCATCGCAGCGCACGCAGCGCAGCATGGCTCCCAGATGTGCGCGCCGCCCCTCCTCGGTCGTCACCCAGGAACGCAGCTCCCACGGCGGCCGGTGCCGCACATGCTGCCCATGTCCGCACGCCAGCTCGGCAACCCAGTCGCCATGCTCGTCCCGATGAAACCCAGCAATCTTTTGCTCTGCCATCTCACTCGTGCCCTCGCCGGCAGAAAATAGTCGCCGTCTCCGTCACATGTCGCCTTTCTCTCTCGCTGACTTCAACGTAATCTTCCGTACATTTCAGTCCGCCATAGGCCACTTTCCGGCCAGAAGACAGTTGCAGACCCACCCCTGCGAGGGTGCAGAATAAACCTTTCGGGTCTTCTTCACGCAAGTCGGTCACATATCGTTCCTGGTCTTGTAAGGAAAACAAGAATGGCAGCGAGCGTTGTTCACTTCGGAGATGACGTCTGCTTCCGCCTCCCGGTGCTCAGGAGCGCGGGTTATTCAGTCGCGACATGCGATTCGCTTGAACTGCTCTCCATGACTCTCACCTGGGATTTCGACGCGGTGATCGTGGAGGAAAAACCCCGGGCGCTGACTCGCGATGCCGTTTCGCTCATCCGCTCGCGCTCTAGAGCGTCGGTGATCCTCTTTCGCACTGAAATCGACAACGTAATCCCTGGCGAACTCGACCTCGTCATCCCCACGCTCACCGCGCCGGAAGCATGGTTGAGCGAAATAGCCGCTCTCATCCAATGGAGCCAGCAGCTACGCGCCGAGTCACAGGCGCTCTCCAGGCAGGCAGTGGCCCTCCGTGAAAACAGCGTCGCGATCCGAAAAATATTTCGCGAAAACTGCGCGCGCTCCATTCGCCAGCGTTCCCGAAGCTTCGAAGATTCCTGGAGCAGGCCTGAGCCGCCCCCGGATGGAAGCAAGTTCGACTGATTCAGCCGAGCCTGATCGCTGCGCAACTCTCTGCCGCCAGCGATTAAAGGCGACCAGTCTCATTCCACTTGCACCGACGCGGAGGTTTCGCCGAACCTCACTGCATCTGCTGAAGCGTCTCCAATGATGCGTGGTGTAAATCCATCCGCTTTGCAAGAATTTGACCAGAGAATGCGGTTCCCAATCCAGTTACGCATTTCCGCCTCCAGGGTAACGATCCGCCACTCGGGCAAACAGAATTTCCGTGCAAAACTCACAATCCACGTGGCAGCATAGGAATCCCCGCATCCTGCATTTGGGGTCTCTGCATGCAATTCGTACGATTTCTTGCCGCCTTCGTCCTCGCACTCTTCCTCATCGGTCCGGCGTGGAGCGCTCCCTGGCACGCTTCCTCGAGGCCGGTGGTCCGCCATCCGGCTGCCCGCAAGGCGACCCATCCGCCCGGCAATCCCCGCATGAAGAAGAACAGCCACCCCGTCGGCGCGCCCGGCACGCGCAAGCACCACAAGCTGCTCTAGATTGTTTTCACAAATCCGGATCTAAGGGGAGCAGTTTTCTTAACGGAAAAGCTGCGTTAGTAGTTCAGAGCTGCGGAAGACCGCGCCTCATTCCACTCGCGTTGCCGTCGCGAAGATCATCTGTTTCGCCATCGGCGGATTGTCAACGAGCGCGATGTAGCGCTTCGCATCGAACTTCCGCCCCGTCGATGCGCCGGACATGTACCGGACCGTCCCGAAGATCGCGCGCTCCGGCCACGGCCGGTCGAACTTGCCCGCGATCGCCCACGCGATTCCGGCGTATGAGTTCGGGTCGCGGCCGTCCAGTTCGTATGTATCGTTCAGCAGCACCGCCCACTCGAAAGCCCGGGCCGGGTTCGGCGTCCACTCCAGAATTTTTTTCGCCCAGTACATCCGCAGGATGTTGTGCATCCATCCGTACCGAACCATCTGTAACTGAGCCGCATTCCAAAGCGCATCGTGTGTCTCGCCGCGCTCGAGTTGCTCGTAGGTGTAGTCGTACTCGCGTCGGTCGCGTGCATGCTCGCGCAGCGTCTCCTCCGCCCACGGCTCCGCGCACTCGATCGAGTCATATGTAGCGCGCGAATGGATCACGAAGTTCACCGCCAGCTCGCGCCAGCCGATCAGCTCGCTGATGTACGCGTCATATGCGGACCGCGGTGCGGCGCCCGCATCCACCTCCCGCTTCACCTCCAGCGCGATACGCAGCGGGCTGATATTCCCGAAGTGCAGATAGGGCGAGAGCTGGCTTGTCCCGTTGACCTCGGGCTTTCGCCGCGCAGTTTCATAATCCGCAAGCTGATGCTCGATGAAGTAGCGAAGTCGCTTCTGCGCTGCATGCGTCCCGCCCCGGAAAGTATCCACTGGCTTTACGCGGCGGTCGAGGTGCCGCCAGCCGCGCGTGATGTCATCGTCAAGCTGCCACCCCGCGCTCTTCCAGTCCGGCGCCCACTGCTTGTGAAGCTTCGCTGCGATCGGCTCGACCAGATACTCCGGCAGCAACGGATCGAGCTGGCGCCGAAACAGATGCTGTGCATAGAAGCCTTTGATAAAGAGCGCGGATGGGACGACCAAATCGGCATCGACCGTCCAGAACGGAATTTTCAGCCGCCCCGCGAGTACTCGCCGCCAGCGCTCCGGCTCGCGCAGCGGGTTCTCGTCCCCGATGAGGATGCCGGCGCCCACCTCGTGCAGGAACTGCTCGAGCTTGTTCTCCGGGGGCCGCCGCACGATGAGCGAGACACCGCGCTCGGCCATCTCCTGCTCGGCGTCGTGCAGACCCTGGTTCAGAAAGGCATAATGGCGCAGATTGGCGCGCGGGAAGTTCGGGATGGCCGAGAAGAACGCCACCAGCGGCAGCCCCAGCTCGTTTGCCACATCGATCGCACAATCGAGAGCCGGGTTGTCCAAGCCACGTTGCGCCCGCTGCATCCAGTAGACGACGCAGCGGGCATCCGCGGCCGGTATACCTGCGCGACGCACTTGTACGCGCGGTGTCTCCGCGAGCTTTCGCAGGGCGTCAGGCATGCCAGCGAAGGCGGAAGACTTCGTCATGGCTCAGTAGGATGCAATGCAGAACGGGCGGCCATGGCCGCCCGTTCGAGCAGAGCTAGAGAAGCCGCGCTACCAGAGTCCCCAGGCCCGGCTGATGTAGTCGCTTAGCGTCATGGTGATGAGCACGAGGAAGGTGAATAAGCCGGCGCTCACGGTCAACTTCACCAGCCGCGAGCTGTACTTGACATGCATGAAGAACAGGATGACCAGCGTCGCCTTGATGACCGCGATCCCGATGGCGGCGATCGGGCTGAAGACACCGAGATTCACGAAGGCGATGCCGGTCGTCAACGCGGTGAGGCACAAGAGCGCGAACAGGATGGTCCCATAGGTCTTCGGCCCGACGATATGGTGTTCGTGGTGGACATCTTCGAGCGTGGGATGCGACGCCATATCTCCTCCGGCTTCCTAGTGCAACGGGTGACGGCTGATCAGATAGAGCAGCGGGAACAGAAATATCCAGACTATATCGACGAAGTGCCAGTACAACCCGAAATTGTCAATGATGGCTGTGTGGCCGGTCGTATATGCGCCATGCCAGGCCTTGTAGAACAGCGCGAACAGAATCGAGACGCCGATGATCATGTGCAGCGCGTGCATGCCGGTCATGGCGAAGTAGAGGAAGAAGAAGATCTGCGCGTGCTGCGCCGTGCTCGGGTCCAGCGCTATATCGCGCTTATCGTGAGGGTGCACGAAGTCGTCGATGGAGAAGCTGGCGCCCGGAATGTGGTGCTCGACATACTTCTCGTGGTACTCGATGGACTTGATGCCGAGGAAGACGAGACCCAGGATGATCGTACATCCCAGCGAGAGCAGCAGACCGCGGCGGTTGCGCTTTTCCGCGCAGTAGACGCCCATCGCCATGGTGAAGCTGGAGAGGATCAGGACGGCTGTGTTTGTCGTGCCCAGCCCGATGCCCAGCGTGTTCGATGCCGACGCGAAGGCGTCGTAGTACCAGTTGCGATACAGCAGGTAGGCCATGAACAGGCCACCGAAGAACATGATTTCGGTCAGCAGGAAGAGCCACATCCCGAAGGAGCTCGCCTCCTTCTGCTGCTCCACTGTTTCAAAATGATGGCGCAGGTAATGCGGATGCTCGCCTTCGTGATGGGCAATCTCCTCTTCATGCCGGACTGCAACAGTTTGGCTATCCAACGGTCGTTACCTCATGCTGAGTCTTGTTCGCCAGCCATTCATAGTCGTACGCCTCGTAATCCACAACAGGGATTTCGAGGAAGTTTTCGGTCGGAGGCGGCGACTGGATCTGCCATTCCAGCCCGGTAGCCTGCCAGGGGTTCGAGCCCGCAATCGCGCCGTACTTCAACGACCAGGTCATGTAGATCATCGGCAGCAGGTAGCCGATGCCCAGCACGCTCGCGCCCGCGGTCGAAAGCACATTGAGCACCTGGAACTCCGGCGGGTACGCATGATAGCGGCGCGGCATGCCCAGATAGCCCAGGATGAACTGCGGGAAGAAGGTCAGGATGAAACCGATGAAGGTGGTGACCGCAGCCAACTTCGAGAGCGACTCCGGATACATGCGGCCAGTCATCTTGGGCCACCAGAAGTGCACGCCGGCAAGGTAGGACATCAGCATGCCGCCCACCATGACGAAGTGGAAGTGAGCCACGATGAAGTACGTCTCGGTAAGGTGGATATCCATGCCCAGCGAGCCGAGAAAGACGCCGGTAAGTCCGCCGATGGTGAACAGCCCCATGAAGCCGAAGGCATAGAGCATCGGGGTTTCAAAGGTGATCGAGCCTTTGTAGAGGGTCGCCGACCAGTTAAAGATCTTGATCGCCGAGGGCACCGCCACCAGCATTGTAAGCAGCGAGAAGACCAGCGCCGAGTAGTTGGAAACGCCCATGATGAACATGTGGTGCGCCCAGACGAAGAAGCCGAAGACGGCGATGGCGATCGACGAGAACGCGACCGCGGTATAGCCGAAGACGCGCTTGCGTGAGAAAGTGCTGACGACCTCCGAGATGACGCCGAAGCCGGGCAAAATCATGATGTAGACGGCAGGGTGCGAATAGAACCAGAAGAGGTGCTGGAAGAGCAGCGGATCGCCACCCTTGGTGGGGTCGAAGACGCCGATGCCGAAGACGCGTTCCAGAGCCACGAGCACCAGCGTGATCGCCAGCACCGGGGTGCCCAGCACCATCAGGACGGAGGCCGCATAGTGCGACCACACAAAGAGCGGCAGCCGGAACCAGGTCATGCCCGGCGCGCGCATGCGATGCGTGGTGACGATGAAGTTCAGCCCGGTAAAGATGGAGCTGAAGCCCGCGACAAAGACGCCCATCGCTGCGGTGATGACGTGGGTATTCAGGTAGTGGGTACTCAGCGGCGTGGTGAAGGTCCAGCCGGTATCGACGCCGCCCAGAATCAGCGCCGACAGGATGATGCCGCCGGCCAGGATGTACAGATACCAGCTCAGCAGGTTCACCTTAGGGAAGGCGAGGTCGCGCGCGCCCACCATGATGGGCAGCACGAAGTTCCCGATGGTCGCCGGCACCGACGGCACCAGGAACAGGAAGACCATGATGATGCCGTGCGCGGTGAATAGCTTGTTGTAGGTGTCGGACGAGACTAGGTCCGGCATCGGCGTCAATAGCTCCAGCCGGATCAGGCCCGCGAAAGCGCCGCCGAGGAAGAAGAAGAAGGTGATCGAGATCAGGTAGAGGATCGCGATCCGCTTGTGGTCCCCGGTGAGCAGCCAGCTCTTCAGGCCGTACTCCTGGTTCAGATAGCTGCGCTTCGGCAGCGTGGCATCCTGCTGGTTGGGAAGACGGACGATTGTACTCATTGTGGCGAAGGCCCCATCCCCTTCGAAGTTGATGTGTCCGGTTTCGCGTCGGGCAACTGGTCAGCTCCCGTCAGTTGTCGCGAGCGGTAGTTCGGCGCCGGGCCAGTAGGGCCGACCTGATTGGGCGAGTAGTCGCTATCGTTCAGTGTCTGACGAATGCGATCGGCAGTGTCAAGACTCTTGATGTATTCCACCAGATCGATCAGGCCCTCTTCACTGATCTGCCCCTGGAAGGTCGGCATGATGGGCACGTAGCCCATCACAACGTGCGTTGTGGGGTTCAGAATGCAGCCTCGCAGGAATTCGTCGTCGACCGTTATCGTCTTGCCGTCGGCCAGCATCTCCTTCGTTCCGTAGAGCCCGGCAAGATTCGGCCCTCTCGCTCCGGCGGTGGCGCTGTGGCAGGAGACGCATCCCATGCTGGCGAAGAGCCGCTCGCCATTCTGCGCCAGCGACTGCCCGCTGGTCGATTCGGCGGTCCACTTCCGGAAGTCCTCCGGCGACATGGCGACGATATCGCCGATCATCGCTGAGTGCAGCGTGCCGCAGTATTGTGTACAGAACAGGTGGTAGGTGCCCGGCTGCGTCGCGCGGAACCAGACGGTCGAGTAACGGCCGGGGATGACTTCCCGCTTCACGCGGAACGCCGGGATGGAGAAGCTGTGGAAGACATCCTGCGAGATCATGGTGAGCTGCACGTCGCGCCCCACCGGAATGTGCAGCGCGTCGATCTCATGCTGGCCGCCCGGATGCTCCGCCTTCCACATCCACTGCTTGCCGACAATGTAGATGTTCATCGCGTTGGTGGGCGGATTGTAAATGCGGAAGTAGAGCAGGGCGCCCCAGACGAAGCAGACCATGAACAGGGCAAGCGGGATGATCGTCCACGTGGCTTCAAGCAGCGTGGAGCCTTCGATCTGTGTCGCCTGCGGGCTCTTCTCCTTGCGGAACATGATGGAAAAGACGCCCACCATCAGCCCGACCAGCACCAGGCCAATCAGCGAGATCAGCAGCAGGAAGAAGTAAAAGGCGTCCATGTAAGGCGCGATCGCCGAGGCCTCCGGCGGAAACAGCGCGAATTCGGTGAGCCACTTGACTAAGAATTGCCAAAGGACTGGACTGATAAAATGCATCGTTCCCTTTACCTGCGTTCTCTTTTCCTAGGCGTGTCGCACTTACGCCTTTGCTGAATGCTGCTGGTTTAGGATGGCGCGGCTGCTCTTGATATCCCGCCGGAACATCACCAGCATGTAGCTGCCAAGAATCAAAACTGTAAGAAGACATCCTGCCTGCACGATGCGCGCAATCAACAGGCTATGCCGGTTGATTGTCGGATCGTAGCGGTAGCAGTAGGTCAAGATATTATCGACCGGCGTCCCGATCTGGTGATGGGAGGCTTCGATCAGCCCCAGCCGCAGATCCTGCGGCGAATACTCGACCCCCAGGTAGTACTGCGCGATCCTGCCCTCCGGCGTCACGATCTGGATGGCGCTGACGTGGGCGAACTGGTTGTTCTTGCCGTCCGGCCCGGGCATGCGCACGTAACCGAAGCCGGTTGCCTTGGCTACAGCGGTGATCGCCGGCTGCTGTCCGGTAAGGAAGTGCCAGCCCGATGCGCTCTCGGGGTGCCCGTAATAGGCGACATACTCGCGCTTCTTCGATGCGGCGACGGCGGGCGTCTCGGTCGGATCGATCGAGATCGCGATAATCTGAAAGTCCTTGCCCGGCTGATAGCTGACCATCTCCAGCGCGCCGACCAGACCTTTGAGCTCCTCCGAGCAAAGAATCGGGCACTTGTAATAGACCAGCGCGAGCAACACAGGGTGCTTGCCGTCGAAATACTGGCCCAGCTTTACCGTCTTACCGGTTTCGTCGACAAATGAGGCGTCCAGCGGAAGTTGCTGGTTCAGATGCTGCTGGATGTCGACGCCGTGCAGTATTGTGGGCAGTTTGACATCGGATGGCTCGCCCATCTGTTTTTCGCCGATGGGGGAAACCTGCGCATGTGCGACCGCCAGACATGAGAACAGCAAACAACACGCAGCCGCGAGTGTACGCCAGCATCGGACCGATGTCCGGGGTGCCCTCTCATGCTCCGTGGATGATGCCTGCTGCTTCATACTGCCCCATTTCTCCTGATTGCTATGGGTGCATCGGCGCCAACCGCGCCTGCTCACCCGGCTTTGCTTCCTTGCGTTGTTCTTGCTGCTGCCGCGACTGCTCTACTTCCAATTCTTGCTCATACCCGGTACGGGCAAAGCCGTTGGTCAGGGGCGCGGTCACGCGCGGCTGAACGTCGGCGGTCATCAGCGGCTCGCTGGGGCCGCCCGAAACAACCGGCAGCCCGCGTTGGGCAATGATTTCCATCGCCCGGCCGATCGGGATGCGCACCGTGCCCTGCTGTTGGTTCACCCAGGTGTAGTGATCGAGCAGCAGGTCCTCGCGGGCGTGCAGGTCCACGACGTCCTGATCGCCGTCATCCATCTGGAGCTGCGGCGTGGGAAAGCGCGCCGTCATGGCGTGAAGCTGCTGCTGTTCGAGCGCCGCATTCGACTCGAGATTCTTTCCCCTGGCTCCGCCCGTGTACTGGAGCTGGTTCCACTTGTTCGGCGGACCATCGTGCTTGATGAGCGCATTGTTGATCACCTTGCCCATGCCGAAGCAGAAGACAAAGAAGATGATCAGGAAGACGAACAGCGAGATCAGGAAGACAGCAATTCCCCCGACCTTGACGTCCGAGGTCTCGTAACCGGGTGTAGGCACGCCGTAGCCGGTCGAGGAGAGGCCGTGCTGCTTCTGCGGCTCGTGTTCCGGAGTGTTAGGCGTGTGCATGTTCTGCCTCCAGAATCTCCGCCAGATGCGGATCGTTCGTCTGCACCACCGGCCGCTTGCCGAGCTCGCGCAGGTAAGCAACTATCCAGAACGAGATCATCGCGCCCGGGACTGCTATGTATTCCAGAATACCGATGGAGAAGTGGAGATGGCGCGGCGAAAAGTTCGGCTCGATGAGCATGAACATATCAAAGCAGCGCGCAAAGACCATCCACATGCCCACGCCCACGATGCGGCGTTTGTTGCGCTTGATATCGCGCGAGAGCAGCAGGCAAAACGGGATGAGCCAATGGAAGATGAAATCGAAGGTGAAGAACACGCCCCAGTGCCCGCGAATGCGGTCCAGATACCAGCTGATCTCCTCTGGCAGGTTCCCCGACCAAATGAGCAGGTACTGGGAGAAGTTCAGATAGATGTTCAACATGACGAAGGCGAACATCAGCTTGCCCAGGTCGTGCTGCTCCACCGGCCGCAGGACCGTCTTGATCGGCTGCGCCTGCGAGAGAGCGACTACCGTAATGACAGCTAAGGCCAGAACCGCGTAGCCCTGCGCGACCAGGTAGTTGAGCCCGTACATGGTGGAGAACCAGGTGATGTTCATGGACATCACCAGATCAATCACCAGATCCGTAAGCGTGAGTGCGTAAAGCACGAGGCCGAAGCCGCTGAGGTTCTCAAAGCGCTTCTGCCAGAAGGGCACGTTGGAGTTCGGATCTGCATCGCGCTGGAGCGACCAGCGGTTCAGCAGAGTCATGTAGAGAATCCAGATGGAAAAGCAGATAGCGAGCTGCACACAGACGCTGACCGGGCTGAGCATCGGGTGCTTCCAATTCAGGTCGTGCGCCTGCTCACGCGTGATGAAGTGCTGGCTCAGCGCCTGGGCGACCTGGGAAGGATTGCTGTAGCGCGCCCACAGATAGATCTTCTTCATGAAGATCAGAACGGGCAGAAACATCAGCGCCGAAAGCCAGAGTGTGCGGCTCATGGCCTCGAGCGGGCGCCGGACGAGCAGTCCCCACTTGCCGCCGGAGCAGTACTGCACCATCAGCAGCGCCAAACCGCCCAGCGACCAACCCCAGCACATCATGGCGCCCATCAGCCAGGAGGTGAGCAGGTGGAGAAACTTGTCGCCCTCCATTACCTCCGCCAGGGCCACCAGGACCACGGCGAGGATGGTAAAGACCGCCCCGAAGGTGAGTGCACGACGCCGCCATCTCGCCAGAAGAGCAGGAGGCGCGGTCAGGTCGCCGGTCAGAGCTCGTGTTGCGTAGCTGTATCCGTTCGTCACCGTAGTTCTATCCTCACTTCGCTCCAGCTTTCCGGGCCGGGGCCGGGGCCGGAGCGGTAGGCTGACCGTAGCCGTATTTGTTCACTGTAGGCGCGGTCTCGGGGTTGGGGACATTGGAGCTGTCACCGTTTTCCAGTTCGTACACCGGATGCCGGCTGGTGACGGGTGTATTGATGTTCTGAGCTGGAGCCATTCCCGGATTGTCCGGGCCCGAAGGCGTCGGATAGACGGCCGTGTCTGGCATCTTCCACGGCTGCGCGAAGCTGGCTGGCAGGCCCTGCTGCTCCGCCACCTCGCCCAACTGCTGGACGGTAATCCCGGCCGGCACATCGCTTTGCTTCGCGTTCAGGCTCAACTGCAGCGCGCGAATGTAGGCGGCAATGGCCCAGCGATCGGCGGTCGGCACCTGTGCGGCATAGTCGGGCATGGCGCCGTAACCATGGGAGATGACATAGAAATAATGGCTCAGCGGCTCGGACATCCGCTTGGCATCATGGAAATTGCTCGCCGGCCGGTAGCCGCGCTGGACGATCATGCCTGCGCCGTTGCCGACGCGCGAGTGGCACGGGCTGCAGTAGGTGTTGAACTGCTCCTGGCCGCGCTCGAGGACGGTCATGGTCACCGGGAAGGGCAGCGCATCTACTTCCTTGCCATCCTGAAGACCAGTGTGGAAGAAGTCATCCTCGTTGGCCTGCCCGCGCGCGATCGTATGGATCACCTGCTGGCGGGCAGAGCGGTTGTCCGGGAAGAGGGTGGTGCCCCGCTGGGGAAACATCTTCGGCTCGTCCTGCATGTCCTGGCGGCATCCGGCCACCACCAGCATTGCGGCCAGTGCGCACAAGCTGAGGCCCTGCCGGATGCGGAGGCGATCTGTCATCTTCGACGTCAAGCATTTTCGGTATTGGTCCAGACAATCCAACGACCGCTCCCGTGGCTTTTCCGTCAAGGAAAGCCACACCGGGAGAATCTCCGCATATCGCCGTATTACCGAAAATGCTTTAATACTCCACCTCCACGATCGAAACCGGATGCATGGCTTCGAGATAGGCCCGCGATTCGGCCAGCAGAAACTTGGGGTCGCGCGCTTCGAGGCACAGGAAAAACTTGTCCGATGAGGCCCCCGTACGGAAATTCGGCGCATTGAACAGCGGGTGATAGGGGGCAGGCAGGCCGCACATGGCCAGCATGCCGAAGGCTGCCGTCAACCCGGCCCAGAGAATCGTCCACTCATAGGCGGGGACGACGAATGCCGGCCACGAGTAGTAGGGTCGTCCGGCAATATTCAGCGGGTAGCCCCAGACGTTGATCCAGGTCTCCAGCAGGAACATCGCCGTACAGCCCATCAATCCACCAACCAGCGTGATCAGCGGGACGTAGTTGCGATGGAAGCCGATCGCCTCGGCCGCCTCTTCGCACGCGTAAGGCGTATAGCAGTCCAGGCGGCGCCAGCCGTCTTTGTAGGCGGCGGCCGCTGCCCCGGTCAGCGACGTGGCGGAATCGAATTCGGCCAGCAGGCCGTAGACACCCTCAGGAAATGGCATCAGTCACCAGCCTCATGCGCGGCTTCCGGCAAATGCTTCACCTTGGACTGCGGCAGCAAAACCCGCAGCTCCGATATGGGAATCATGGGCAGGAAGCGAATGAACAGGAAGAAGAGGAATGTAAAGAGCCCCAGCGTTCCCAGGAACGTGCCATAGTCCCAGCGTGTCGCCCTGTAGGTGCCCCAGGACGACGGCAGGTAGTCACGGGTAAGGCTGGTTACGACGATGACGAAGCGCTCGAGCCACATGCCGGTGTTCACAATCAGGGACATGATGAACATGAGGGGCACATTCGTGCGCACATAGCGCGACCACATGAACTGCGGCAGGGCGATGTTGCAGGTGATCAGCAGCCAGTAGCTCCAGCCCATCGGTCCGAACAGGCGGTTCCAGAACGCGAAGTACTCCCAGTGGCTGGCCGAGTACCAGCTCATGAAGAGCTCCATTCCGTAGCCGTAGGCCACGATCCAGCCGGTGGTCAGCATCACCTTGCCCATGTTGTCGATGTGCCGGATCGTGATCAGGTCTTCCAGGTGGTAGAACTTGCGGATGGGCACCGCCAGCGTGATCACCATGGCGAAGCCCGAATACACCGCGCCGGCAACGAAGTATGGCGGAAAGATCGTGGTGTGCCAGCCGGGAAGGATGGCGACGGCGAAATCGAAGCTGATGACGGTGTGGACGGAAAGCACCAGCGGGGTCGCCAGGCCGGCCAGCAGCAGCGAGGCCGTCTCATAGCGCATCCAGTGGCGCACCGAACCGCGCCAGCCGAGCGCCAGCAGGCCGTAGAAGTACTGTCCTACGGGAGTCTTCGCACGGTCGCGCAAGGTTCCCAGATCGGGAATCATGCCGATGTACCAGAAGACAACTGAGATGGTGGCGTAGGTCGAAACCGCGAAGACGTCCCACAGAAGCGGTGACCGGAACTGCGGCCACACGCTCATGGAGTTGGGATAGGGGAAGAGCCAGTACCCCAGCCACGGCCGACCCACGTGGATCAGCGGGAACATGCCGGCGCAGACCACGGCAAAGATGGTCATCGCCTCGGCAAAGCGGTTGATGGAGTTGCGCCAGGTCTGCTTGAAGAGCAGCAGGATGGCGGAGATCAGCGTGCCGGCGTGGCCGATACCGATCCACCATACGAAGTTGACGATGGCGAAGCCCCAGCCGACCGGAATATCCAGACCCCAGATGCCCACGCCCTTCAGGAAGAGCCAGGTGAGGCAGGTCAACAGCAGCATGACAATGCCGCCCGCCACCAGGAAGCCGAAGAACCAGCCGACCGGGGTATGCGAGGTGAGAACGATCCGGGAAATCTTCTCCGTGACCGACTTGAAGGAGTGACCGGGTGCAATGACCACAATCTCGCCGGTGATCGGGTCCAGCATCGGGTCGTTTGTCGATAGATCTCTGGTCGCCATGTCTCTTCTGTCTCGCTAGCTGTGCTCGGGCGCGTGCTCCGCCGGCGCGCCCGCCAGCGCCGGGTTCGTGTTGAATACTTCTGCGATGTAGGTCGTCCGGGGACGAGTGTTCAGGTCGGCGATCACGCCGTAGTTCCGCGGTTGGTTCTTGATCTTGGACACGCGGCTGTTCTTGTCGTTGATGTTGCCGAAAGTAATCGCCTTGGTCGGGCAGGCCTGCTGACAGGCGGTGACGATTTCGCCGTCGCGGATCTCGCGATTCTCCTTGTCCGCCTCAATCTTCGCGGCGGCGATGCGCTGCACGCAGTAGGTGCACTTTTCCATCACACCACGGCTGCGTACGGTCACGTCCGGGTTGCGCATCAGCTTCAGGCTCTCCGTCTCGTAATCGGAGAAGAGCAGGAAGTTGAAGCGGCGCACCTTGTATGGGCAGTTGTTCGAGCAGTAGCGGGTCCCCACGCAGCGGTTGTAGACCATCAGGTTCAGGCCTTCTGGCGAATGGACGGTTGCGGCTACAGGGCAAACCTGCTCGCACGGCGCGTTCTCACACTGCTGGCACATCATGGGCTGGAAGTGCGCCCGCGGAGATTGCAGATCGCCCTCGAAGTAGGTGTCGATGCGGATCCACTGCATGTCGCGGCCGGTCTTTGTGTTGTGCTTGCCGACGACCGGGATGTTGTTCTCCGCATAGCAACTGATGACACAGGCGTTGCAGCCGACGCAGGAGTTCTGGTCGACCGACAGCGCCCACGCATTCTTGTTGTAAGGGTAGTTCGCGAAAATGGTGTCATCGCGCGTCGGATCTTCCGGATAAACGCCCTTCTCGTGGGCGAAGTTCGGCTCCTTGCGAAACTCCTCCAGCGTGGCGTACCGAACGATGCCGCGCGTGATCGCCTCGTCGCCTTCGAGCGAATGCGAGCGCACATCACCCGTCTGCGCCGAGCCCCAAAGGGCCATAGCGCCGCGCTCGTCGCTGTAATGGCTCTTGGTAACCGCGATACCCCAGACATCGCCGGTTTTCCTGAAGGTGGCTCCTGGTGCGAACAACGGCGCATCGGAGGTACGGATTGCATAGGCGTTGAAGCCCATTCCGGAACCGACGCGGCCCGCGTGCTGGCGACCGTAGCCCAGGTGCAGCGTGACGGCAT
Source organism: Acidobacteriaceae bacterium (assembly GCA_036500805.1). Lineage (GTDB taxonomy): Bacteria > Acidobacteriota > Terriglobia > Terriglobales > Acidobacteriaceae > KBS-83. The sequence continues at coordinate 17,397 of DASYBK010000104.1, forward strand.
TATCCGGATGACCAGGCAGCGAGAGCACCGGCCCGAGAACCTTGCGGCCGTTGAGCGTGATCTCAACGACATCGTTCTCGTCGAGACCCAGCTTTACCTTGGTGGGACCGCTCATCATCACGGCGTTGTCCCAGCAATTGTTGACTACCGGCTTGGGCAGCTCCTGCAGCCAGCCGTTGTTTGAATAGCGGCCGTCGTAGATCGACGGATCGGCGCGGAAGATGACCTCGATGGAATCCTCGGAAGCCGCCGGGGCAGAGCTTCCAAGACCAGCCGAGTTGCCGGCAGAGAGCGATTTCGGCGCGAACGCTGTGCCGGCAAGAAAGCCGTCGTGCAGCACCTTGCGCCACGCGTCGTCAAAGCTGCCCTTGCCGGCAAGCTGTTGCTGCCAGTTGGCTCGTACGCTGTCGAAGGCGGAAAGCGCGGGATCGCCGAGCAGGGTCTGCATCACGTCGTGGGCAGATTTTCCGCCGTAGAGTGGATTGATCATCGGCTGGACGATCGACAGCGTGCCGTCGTAGGCGCGCGCATCGGACCACGATTCGAGATAGTGCGCGCTGTTGATGTGCCAGTGAGCGATCTGCGCCGTCTCGTCTATGTGGCTGCCTAGATGCGCGCTCTTCGGCACTTTCTCAAGCGCCGCGGCAAAGTTCAGATCCGCCGGCGCAGTGTAGACCGGGTTCGCATCGAGGATCAGCAGCCACTGGACCTTGCCCGCGTTCATGTCGGCAACCAGCGACTTCAGGTCATCCATCTGGATCGAAGGCAGCGGCTGCACCGTCTCGGTGTAGACCACCGTCTTGCCCACATTGCCCAGCGCCTGGTTCATGGCGATGGCGGCCAGATGAACGTCCGGCGACTGCTGCTCGCCGGGAATCACGACACACTTGCCAGCGTTTGCCTTCAGATCGGCAGCGAGCGCGGCGATGAATGCCTGCTGCTCGCCCGTCCAGTTCGCCGTGGACGCTCCGGCTGGCGCCTGGCCGCCGCCGACGGCCAGCGCGATCGCCTGGGCGGCTGCGGCAACCTGGCTCGCCTTCACCTTCAGCCGGTGCTCCGCCTTGAAGCCGGTGGTGGTCGGCATGCTCTCGACCGCGTAGAGCCGGTTCATCTCGATGGACGGGTCCATGAGCTTGCGGCGGTTCGCGTAGTCGTACGACAGCTTGACGAAGCCAGGATGGGTGATACCGGAGAGGAAATCGGCGTCAAGCGACAGGATCACGTCGGCCTTGTCCAGCATGTACTGCGCGTCGTAGAAGTCGCCAAAGGCAGCCTTCGAGGCGCGGCGCGCGGAATCGCGGTTGACCGGGTCGTACTGGATCAGCTTCGCCTGCGGGAAGCGCTTCTGCGCGTCTTTCCATTGCGCAGCAAGCGTGGGCGAGGTGATGGTCGCGCTCAGGATGTAAAGGCCCTGCCCGCCGGGCATGTGTACCAGATCATGGACCAGCTCGGCCTGGAAGTTCGCGAACGAGGTAGTCTCCAGGTGATAGCGCACGTGCTGCGAGCGGTCCGGATCGTAGAGGCTCAACAGCGAGCCCTGACTCAAAGGGTCCGAGCCACCCATGCTCATCGGGTGTTCCGGGTTGCCGTCCACCTTGATCGGACGGTAGGCATCGCTCTTGATCAGCAGGGGAAGCGCGCCGGTCGAGAACGGCATGACGGTCGCGAAGTAGTTGGGCTTACCGAGGATCAGGTCTTCCGGCGCCTTGACGTAGGGGTAGATTGGCTCGTCGGGCTGCTTGGTACAGCCCGCCAGACCGGCCATCGCCAGCGACGCGCCCATCAGCTTCATGAAGCCGCGGCGGGATACTGGATCGACCCATTCGCTCGCGTGCGCGGGGAACTCCTGCTCCACGCGGCGATCGAAATCGGGTTCCGCTGCTGCCTGGTCCAGCCCCTGCCAGCCATGCAGCTCGGCGCGAGCCGCCGCCAGCGTCATGCCCTGCTTCGCTGACTGCCCCTGGTTCGCAGACTGCGGTGATGTGAACACCGTCAGCCCTGCGTCCTTCGCCACCATTCCGTCCTGTGTGTCCATCGTTTCAGCTTTGCTCTCAGTTTCCATCGTCATGCCCGCCTGCGGCTCATCGCCTAACGGTGGCAGGTCTCGCACGAGCTCAGCTCATGCGGGTCGCGGATGTGGTACTGCTTCAGCAGGAAAAGGCCCAGAGCCTCCTGGTCGGTGAACTTGGTATAGCTCACGTTGTCCGCGCCGGTCGGTCCCGCGGCGCCGTTCGGGTGTGCCGCCACATCCAGCATATGGGTCTCCGGCTGGTCAGTCGGCGGCAGCATGTCGAGCGAGGCTGTGCGCGCGCCCACCTGCTCGGGATTCACCGTAGTGCAGCTCACCGTCTGCGCGGTTGGCGTGCCATTCTTGTCGCCTGCCGTGCCGCACCATACCGGCTTCGCGGTCGAGGGCCCGGTCCACGCCATGTTGTAGACCTCGCCGGCCGGCCGCAGGTTCTTCGCCGGGTTGCGGTGGCAGTTCAGGCACCACTCCATCTGCAGCGAGTTCTGCTCATACATCAGCGGCATCTCGTCCACCCGCCCATGGCAGCTCGCGCACCCAATGCCCTTGTTCACATGGATCTCATGGTTGAAATACACAAAGTCGGGAAGATCATGCACCCGGATCCACTGGATCGACTGCCCCGTCGCCCAGCTCTCCCGCACCGGCTCCAGAAGCGACGCGTTCGTCCATATCTGCGAGTGGCAATTGATGCACGTCTTGGTCGGCGGAATCCCCGCATACCCCGACTTCTCCACCGACGTATGACAGTACTGACACTGCAGCCCCAGCCCCTCCACGTGGTGCTTGTGACTGAACGGGACCGGCTGGTCGGGCCGCTGCCCCTGCCTCGTCACCCACGGCGAACGCTGTAACTGGT
>DASYBK010000105.1:0-20909 GCA_036500805.1 Acidobacteriaceae bacterium
CTGCCGCGTGCGACGCAGCAGCCGCTGCCGGAGGCGAATGGACACGGCGGGCCGCCTGTGCCGCTGCCACAGCATGTGCAGAGCCCCGCGCCGAAGCAGACGTGGCGGCCCGCGCCGGTAGGCGAGGCGCCGACCGGGACACGCACGTCGATCGACGAGATCGAGCGTGAGTTCGCGCGCAAGAAGAAGAAGGAGCTGGAGCAGGCGCGCGCTGCAGGCAGCAACGGCCACGGCGCGACGCATGTGGAGCAGCGCCGCACGGGCGAGAAGGTGGGCCGGAACGATCCATGTCCATGCGGGTCGGGGCTGAAGTTCAAGAAGTGCCACGGCAAGGACGGCGCCACCGACTAGGCTATCCATTGTCGTCAAAGGACGGGCTTCGGCCCGTCCTTTTTCTTGATCAACGCACGACACTTCAAGCGAGAGCGGCGAGGGAGAGCTGTGATGCGAAAAGAGGAGAAAGACTCCGAGCACTGGTCCTGCTTTGCGCGTGAATGGATTGCGTGGGCGCGCACGCCGCATCATGATGCCTTCTGGGCCTATCGCGATTGATCTTCACCGCAAGGGAACTCTGGGCGAAGCTACCGCGTATCTTTCGCCGATGATCAACCAGCGCTGGGTCGAGCAGTTTGGAAGATGTGCGTTGTGGATGGTTCTTGCCGGATGCGTGTGCGCTGCGTATGCGCAGAACGAGGCCGGAAACAAAACGGAAACGGACTGGCCTGCTTACGGCAATGATGCCGGCGGGATGCGGTATTCATCGCTGCGGCAGATTGATGAGTCCAATGTCCCTAAGCTGCGGGTGGCTTGGACGTTTCATACGCGAGATGTCTCGGATGGCAGCAACGGGCGGAAACGCAGCGGTCTGGAGACGACGCCGATTCTGGTTGACGGGACGCTCTATCTGACGACCGCATTCAATCGCGTGATCGCGCTCGATCCGGCAACCGGGGAGCAGCGCTGGGCATTCGATCCGCAGATCGATCTCAGCCTGGAGTATGGGGATGGGCTGATCAATCGCGGCGTTTCGACGTGGCTCGATGCATCGCGCGCTGCGAGAGAGCTATGCCGGCGGCGGATCTATGAAGCGACTCTGGATGCGCGGCTGATTGCGCTGGATGCGGCCACCGGCAAGCCCTGCTCCGATTTTGGCCGCGACGGACAGGTGGTGTTGGGGGATGTGCCGGGTTATGAGAGCCGCGCCCGAGGGGAGTACGCGAAGGGCTGGTATCACATGACCTCTCCGCCGGCGGTGATTGACGGCCTGGTGATCGTCGGCTCCGCGATCGATGACAACGTCCGGGCCGACATGCCGTCGGGTGTGGTGCGTGCCTTCGATGCACGTACGGGCGCGCTGCGTTGGAGCTGGGATCCGATTCCGCCGAGCCCGCAGCCATCGGCAACGACCACATCTGCGACGTGGAATACGGGCGCGGCGAATGCGTGGTCGGTGATGGCGGTCGATCCGAGCCGCGATCTGGTGTTCATCCCCACGGGGAGTGCGAGCCCGGACTACTACGGCGGCCTGCGGCCGGGTGATGATAAATGGGCGAACTCGGTGGTTGCGCTGCATGCGCAGACGGGTAAGATGGCCTGGGGCTTTCAACTGGTCCACCACGATCTGTGGGACTACGACAGCGCCGCGCCTCCGCTGCTGGCAACGATTCGGCGCGATGGCAAAGAAATTCCTGTAGTGGTGCAGGGGAACAAGACGGGGTTTCTGTATGTGCTGAATCGCGATACGGGCGTGCCGGTTTTCCCTGTTGAAGAACGGCCAGTGCCCAAGAGCGATGTGCCGGGCGAGAGTGCGTCGGCCACGCAGCCGTTTCCCACCGCACCGCCTCCGCTCTCAGTGCAGCATCTGTCTGCGGGCGAGGCTTGGGGACCGACGGACGCGGATCGCAACTTCTGCAGAACGGCGCTGGCCAAGCTTCGCGGCCAAGGCGTAACCCCAGGCATCTTCACGCCGCCTAGTATTCAGGGAACGCTCGAGATGCCAGGCTATGTCGGCGGCATGAACTGGAGCGGCTACGCCTTCGATCCCGCCAACAGCCTGCTGGTGGTGAATGTGAACAACCTTCCTGCGCGGGTGCGGCTGATTCCACGGGACAAGGTGAAAGATGATACGGAAGATGGCGAACTCGGGCGGCAGGTGGGAACGCCGTACGCGATGGTGCGCCGCTTTCTGCAATCGCCATCCGATCTGCCGTGCAATCCGCCGCCGTGGGGTACGCTGGTGGCGGTCGATCTTGAGCAGGGGACGATCCGCTGGCAGGTTCCGCTGGGCTCCATGCAGAACTTTGGCGGGGCGCATGGTGCGATTCCCGATGGATCGATCAGCCTGGGCGGCCCGATTGTCACCGCAGCGGGGCTGGTGTTTATCGCGGGCACCACCGATCCGCATCTTCGCGCGTTCGATATCAAGACGGGCAACCCGCTATGGAAGGCGGAGCTACCGACAAGCGGGAACGCGACGCCAATGACGTATGAGGTAAATGGGAAGCAGTATGTGGTGATCGCCGCGGGAGGACATCGGGTAATCCCGGAAGAGGCGCAGGGCGATGCGATTGTGGCGTTCGCGCTGCCGCAGGAAAGCCGGACCGAGAAAGTGGAAACAGCAGACCCCCTTCGACAAGCTCAGGGCAGGCTCTCCGCTTCGCTTCGCTCCGGTCGGCATGACGAGCCATAGGGTGCGTCAGGCTAATGACGATCTTCCCCTTAATGGATCAAAGTGCATTCAGCGGGCGAGGGCCGGCTGAATCTCGGCGAAGCTCATGTTCTGGGCGGGGCTGCCGGTCTGCTGTTGCCACTGCTCGAAGAGACGTCCATAGCTGAGGGTGGTCACGTCCGCTGGATCGACGTGGAGCGCAGCTAGGGTGCGGTCGATCCATTCGCGCGGGCCTTCGAGCTCAGCGTACTGGCCGATGGGCGTCTCGTCCAGAACGCAGTGACCTTCGCTGTCGGCCCATTCGCTGCGCCATTTTTCATAGACGAATGCGAAGCTATAGCCGAGCGCGGCAAAGATGGCGGCGACGGCATCCCCGTCTTCGACCGTGGTCTCGGTCTCGATGCGCTCCTTGTGGCGGGCTTCGGGTGAGTCGTTGGGCGTGGTGCGCTTGTGGGTTAGCAGCCAGCGATCGCCGTAGCGGCGCAGGCGCAGAATCTGGCGGGAGTTGCGCAGGTCGTGCGCAGGGGTGTCGAAGAGGATGTTGCGCTCAAAGGTGCGCGGCGTCTTGCAGTGGAAGCCGAGCCGAGGGAGGGTTGCTTCAAGGGCCTTCAGGTCGTGGACGCGGAACTTGACCTCGATCTCAATCGACTGCATGCGACGAGTCTACAGCGTTGGGAGAATTTCATGAACACTGGCGCTCGATTGCCGACTATCCAATCGGAATCCCCGCTAGGCCCAGACCGGTCTTTTGGCGTCGTGTCCCACTGGCATTCGCCATGACTAAACCACGTCGATGACGATGAGTGTGATGTCGTCCTGCTGGGCCACCGAGGCCGATTGCCAAACGCGTATCTCGGAGAGCAGTTGCTCCGATAACTCAGAAGGCGGGCGGGACTGATTGTCGCGAACCACTTGCTCAAGCTTCCAGTCGCCAAAGCAATCGCCGCTGGCATTCTGGGACTCAGTCACGCCATCTGTGTAAAGCAGGAAGCGGTCGCCAGGGTGGATCGATAGGTCGCAAACGGGGTAGTCGGCCTCCGGGATGACTCCGAACAGCAGGCCATTGCTTTCGATGCCGTCCAGCTTGCCTTCTCGCCAGCGCAGAAGCGGCGGGTGCCCTGCTGCTGAATACAATGCCTTGTGATTCCCGGTATCCAGCCACAGATAGGCCGCAGAGACTAGTTGGTTGCGTAGTGGTTCGTAAAGAATGCGGTTCAAGCCACGCAGTACTTCGCGGGGCTCATGCGGGCAGGTCGCCGCGGATTGCATCGCCACCTTGATCATCGAAGAGATGAGCGCGGCCGGCACACCATGTCCGGTGACATCCGCCACCAGGAAACCCACCCGCTCCCCATCGACGGGAATGAACTCATAGAAGTCACCAGCGACGGCTTTCATGGGCCGATAGGCAGCCGCGATCCGGAGGCTGCGGACCTCGGGAACGGCTGACGGAAGGATTGAGAGCTGTAACTCCCGGGCAACCTTGAGTTCGTCTTCAATCGCCAGCAAGCGACGCTCGCTCGCAAGGATGATCTCGACGGCGACATATCCGAACGAAAGCAGGAACACGGCAAAAGCCAGATGGCTTGAGAGACCCGATTGCTGGTAATGCCGCGGGCGCAACACGTTAGACCACAAAGCCTCCGTGGCTAGAACGAGTGTGCCGGTAACTAGAACGCGGCGGTTGATTAGAACCACGAACTTGTCAGACAGTCTCTTCACGGTAACGACCGTTACGAGGACAAGAAGGCCGCAATCCGAGATAAGCCTATGGAGAGGGATGAACTTGTCGGCTGAGCCGCCAATTGCGAACGAGCTAATTCCGACAACAGCGACCACTATTTCGGCAAGAATGAGTAACTTGATGAGAAGTCGAATTCCACCCCGGCTCAATTCCAAGAAGGCCGACATTGCAACGACAGCCAGCAGGTACGCGATCAGAGTGTTTACGTAAGGAACACTCGTCCGAAGCACGAGCGGCAGAGCCGCAACGACAGCCGGCGACCGAAACAGGAGTCCGGTTCCGTACATCGCGCTCCATATTCCTAGCCAGAGAACGAGGCGTACGCCGTTCCGCCGACGGATGGCAGCAATGGAGCAAGCTGCCAATCCGACGAACAGGAAAATTGCTCCAAACACGATGTCGGTGAGTTGGCCGCGGAGCATTGCCAGAAGTTGGTCTTCCAACCGTCCACCTCCTGAACATCGCCAAGGTACCAGACTCGATGTCGACGTCGGTGCACGTCCGTTTGATCTTGGAACAGGACACTTTGGCAAAAAAGCCGACGATGCCGAGGGGATCACGGGCTACTCGGAAACTGACCCCACGCATGTGAAAGCGGAGTGCTAGGAGCAACGACGCCGCATAATGGAGGGATGGCAGAGACCGAACGCCTTCCCCTGAGCGAATTCGATCTACAGAGCAAAACAGCCGCCGCCACGATCGAGCATGTTGCCGCCATCTGGCGCGGCGGAGGCACGGTGGCGTTTCCCACCGAAACGGTTTATGGGCTGGGCGCGCATGCCTTCGATCCGAAGGCGGTGGAGCGCATCTTTGCCGCCAAGCAGCGGCCGGCGTGGGATCCCATCATTGTGCATGTGGGGCAGGGGCTGCCACTGGGGCGGCTAGTGGCGGAGATCAGCGATACAGCGCGCGCGCTGATGGCGGCCTTCTGGCCCGGACCGCTGACCCTGCTGCTGCCGCGCAGCCCGGATGTGCCCGACGCGGTGACCGCGGGGCGTCCGCTGGTGGGAGTGAGGGCGCCGTCGCATCCGGTGGCGCGCGCACTGATTGCAGCAGCAGGGATGCCGATTGCCGCGCCGAGCGCCAACACGTTCGGCATGCCGAGTCCGACGACGGCTGCGCACGTCCTGGAAGACCTGGATGGGCGCATCGATGCAGTGGTAGATGGCGGACCCTCACGGCATGGCGTGGAGTCGACGGTGGTGGATGCGAGCCGGTCGCCGGTGATTGTCTACCGGCCAGGCGCCGTGTCTTTGGAGGCACTGCGCGGCGTGGCGGGTGCGGTGACGCTGTACGAAGGGAATGGCGCCGAAGCTGTGCAGGAGCCGGCCGGGCTGCCCTCTCCTGGTGTGGGGATGCGGCATTACGCGCCGCGCGCCCGGATGGTGCTGGTGGAGCCCCAGGCGGGCGAGGAGGAGTCGGTCGTCGGCTTCCGGCTTTTCCAGGCAGTGGCCCGGCTCAAACGCGAGGGCAACGATGTGCGGGTGGGAGTGATGGCGCCGGAGGAGTTCAAGAGCGATATGAGGGGGGCGGATGCTGTCTTCGCGTGGGGGCGGTGGGGCGATCTGGAGTCGCTGGCGCAGCGGCTCTTTGCCGGGCTGCGCTGGCTGGATGCGCAGCAGGCAACCCACATCGTGTGTCCGCTGCCGGCGGAGCGGGGGATTGGGCAGGCCTTGCGCGACCGGCTGGAGAAAGCGGCGCGGATGCCGGCAGTGACGACTTAGCTTTCGTGGACGCTCAGGAGATCAAGGCTGGGATTCGCCGGCCTTGTAGAGGTACTTGATTGCCGCTTTGTAGACGAGGGTGCGGACGTTGCCGTTGCGCACTTTGATGGTGCCGGTGTCGTACCACTCGATGGCGCCCTCGATGCGGTCGCCGCCTTCCAGCATGAAAACCATGTGGGTCTGTGCCTGCGTCTGCTTCTTCAGATAGAAGGCTTCGGCGTGCGAGCTCTCCGCGCGTCCGGTCGCGGCAGGCTGCGGCTGCTGGTGGATCAGCAGCGGAGTGTCGCGCCGAGAATACGGGCGTCGATTCTTCACTCCGGGGGGAAGAATCGGTCTTACCAGCTTGCGGGGACCGGAAGGCGGAAGGGAGGGTATAGCCCCGCCCTCAAGGAATTCTTCGCCCTCATCATGCGACGGGACTGCTGACTGGTTCGCCATAAGCGTGCCTGTTGGTGTTACCTCATGTAGATGCGCAAATCCGACGGATGAGACACAAAGATTTGCACCGCGCCTCGCTTGTGGTGCTGTCCTGCGAAAAGCGTTGCTCAGGATAGTACAGGGAGGTGCGGGCAACGTTACAGAAATCTGCGCATCGTAAGGTGCTCAGTGCACGCGGGTCACCGGACCGGCAGGCCGGTGGCGAACGCGTCAAGCGAGACCGAGCGGAGCAGATTGCGCCGCATACCCGATTCCACCTGGTCGAGGCCGCGAGCGGCTGCTTCGATCCATGCGGGCGTGATGCTCTGCGCCATGCTGGCAAGCTCTGCCGCCAGATCCGTATTGCGGATCATTGCCGGGACCCCGGAGTGGATCAGCAGCAGATCTTCCAATAGAAGACTCAATGCATGCAGCATGGCGGAGGTCTTCTCCGCGCCCTCGGCGCCGGCGCGGTAGGTCTCCGTCATGCGGAAGAGCGCGCTGTAGTCGGGCTCGGCGAGCGAGGTGCGCAGCACGGTGAGTGCGTCCTGACGGCTTGCGACGTAGGCGGGCAGATCGAAGCCGAGCGCGCGGCCGACGGCGCCCTCCGCGAGCCGGCCGACGAGGGTGCGCTGGGCGGCTTTCAGCTCCGGACGGCGCACAGCGAGCAGGGAATCGATATCCGGAGACGGCAATGCGCCGAGGCGCAGCACGCCGGCGCGAGAACGGATGGTCGGCAGGAGTTCGCTGGGATTTTCCGAGAGCAGAATGAGCGTGGCGTGCTCCGGCGGCTCCTCGAGGACTTTCAACAATGAATTCGCGGCCTCCTTCATGAACGAGCCGGCGGTAAAGATATAGAAGGCGCGCTGGGCATGCGCGGGCCGGCGATAGATGCGCGCGATCACGGTGCGGACCTGGCCAAGCTTGATAAGCAGTTGCGGCGGATCGGGTGGGATGATGAGCAGGTCGGGGTGGGTCTGGATGAGGATGCGAGTGTCCTTCTTGTCCACATCCCGCAGCTCTTCACGCGCAGCGACGGCTTCGGCGAAGCGCTCATCGAGCGCAAAGGAGGCGCTGATGCGCTCACAGTTGGCGCAGACGCCGCATGCATCGGGCAGGCCATCGGTGGTGACCGGCGTGACGCAGTTGGCAGCCTGGGCGAGCACCACGGCGAGCGTGTATTTGCCTGCGCCGCGTGAGCCGCTAAAGATCATGGCGGAGGGCAGGCGGCCGGCGGCGAGGGTCTCGCGCAGACGGCGCACCGTGGCTTGATTGCCCAGGAAGTCGGCGAAGTTCACGAACTCAGCGTATCAGCGGGTGGTTCCACCCGCATGTGGATTGGATACTTCGGCCGCAGCGTGATCTTTGGCTGGACATCGATCTGCTGATCGGGCAGCAGGTGCAGACGCCATTTCTGCGCGATGGTAGCGAGGATGAGCACGCCTTCCATCCATGCGAAGGATTCGCCGATGCACTGGCGTCCGCCGCCGCCGAAGGGGAAGTAGGTGAAGCGCGGGCGCGCGGCCTTCGCTTCCGGCGTGAAACGTTCGGGGTCGAAGCGCAGCGGGTCGGGGAAGTACTCGGGATCGCGCTGCATTACATACTGGCTGAAGAAGAAGTAGGTTCTGGCGGGGAAGCGATAGGGGCCGAGCGCGATGGGCGCAGTGCTCTGGCGGCCCATCGCCCACGCGGGCGGATAGATGCGCATGGATTCGGCAAAGACCATTTCGGTGTAGCGAAGCTGCGGGAGGTCTTCGAGCGTGGGTAGGCGGCCGTCGAGCACCATGTCTACTTCGTCGTAAAACCGCTTTGCGGCTTCGGGATTCTGCGAGAGCAGCACCCATGTCCACGTGAGGGCATTCGCGACAGTCTCATAGCCGGCGAGGAAGATGGTGATGATCTCGTCGCGCAGTTGGTCGTCGGTCATCACGTCGCCGCCTTGCTCGTCGCGTGAGGACATCAGCATGGAGAGCAGGTCGCCGCTATCGGCGGTGTTGCCGGTGCGGGCGCGGCTGCGATGGTCGGCGATGATGCGATGGACCACGGCGTCCAGGCGCGCCCGCGCGCGGCGAAAGCGCGTGAGGCCGGGCAAGGGCGCGTAGAGGTACGCTTCGGCCAGCGGCAGCGAGATGAGGTAATGGTAGAGGTCCATGATGACGTTGACCTCGTGATTGATCGCGAGCACGTCGCTGGTCACCTCGGTGTTGAAGAGGGTGCGGGCGACGATTTCAAGCGCGAGCTGCATCATCTCAGCGCCGATATCGATGGTCTGGCCGGTATGCCAGCTTGCCCGGCGGAGGATGGCGCGCTCGGTCATCACATCGGCATAGGCCGCAATGCGCTGACGATGAAACGCGGGCGCGGCGATGCGGCGCTGGCGTATGTGGAAGCTGCCTTCGCTGGTGATGAGCCCTTCGCCGAGCAGGATCTTCATGCGGCGCTGGGTGCGCTCCTTGATCATCTCCTGCTGGTGGTTGACGAGGATCTCGCGAATGAAGTCGGGGTGATTGATGAAGACGATATGCTGCCAGCCGAGCTTGTAGTGCGCGATGCGGCCGTACGTGGCGGCGAGGTGTTCGAAGAGCAGGATCGGGTTCGAGGGCTTGAAGAAGCGCCGGCGCAGGTAGAAGAGCAGGTTAAGCGACAGGCCGGGCGGGAAGCGATAAGCACCACGCTCGATGACGGTCCACTGCTGCGGTTGCGGCCCCGGATGCTGGTCTGTCGGCGATGGATTGGCTGCTGCCATGGCACTTTAGGAGGCGCGATGTTGCGTGAGGCGCTCTTCCACCATGGTCAGGATACGGCGATGCACGGCTTCCACGCCTGCATCGCCTTCGATGGCAACAACACGCGAGGGCTCGCGCGCTGCGATGGCGCGGTACTGGTCGTAGACGCGGCGAAAGAATGCGGTGTCGAGCGACTCGAAGCGGTTTTCGTCCTTGCCGGTGACGGCCGCCATGGTTTGATTCCGCTGCCGGGCGCGGGCGAGCGATGCGTCGAAGTCGGGCAGTAGCAGAATCGTAAGGTCGGGATCGAGGCCGCAGAGCTCGCGGTGCAGCGCGAGCACCCGCGCGGAGCCCAGCTCGCGGCCAGCGCCCTGATAGGCTTCCGTCGAATCGGTGTAACGGTCGCAGAGCACGACAGCGCCGCGGTCGAGCGCAGGGCGGATAACTTCCGCGATCACCTGCGCGCGATCGGAGAACATGAGACCGAGTTCGGCACGCGGATCGATGAAGGTGCGGCGCGAATCGAGCAGCAGGCTGCGGATGCGATCGCCCAATTTCGTCCCGCCTGGCTGGCGCGTGGTGACGACATCCTCGCCGCGACGGACGAGCCATTCATGCAGCTTACGCAGTTGCGTGGACTTGCCCGAGCCATCGAGCCCTTCGAATGTGAGGAAGAAGCCTCGCGGCATGGCAGGAGTGTATAGCATTTTCGGTACTACTCTGGATCTCGGAGTTTCACTCGGCGTGGCTTTTCCTTTAAGAAAAGCCACGAGAGCAATCGCTACGTGTCCACACCTATACCGAAAATGCCTATAGCATCGCGCGCGAGCGGGCGCGGAGCCGTTACACTATACCGTCTTCACAAATACGTTGTTTCATCCATATCTGAGAAGAGCAGCTTTTCTTTAACGGAAAAGCTGCGTCAATCGTCGCTGCAAGCCCGACACCATTTGTGAAACGGTCTGGCGAGCATCGCCTGTTCAGGAGTTCTATGCCGCGCTGTCAGCTTCGTTTCCTTCTTCCTGCTGTTTTTCTGATTTGCTTCACCGTCCACGCGCAGTCCACTGCGCAGCCGATACAGCTTAGCGTCGACGTGACAGACGCGCCGCGCAAGATCATCCACGCCGTGGAGACGATGCCGATCACGCCCGGCGAGCACACGCTGGTTTATCCGAAGTGGATACCTGGCGAGCATGGGCCGACAGGACCGATCGAAGACCTGACCGGGATTGTCATCACCACGAACGGTCAGCAGATCGCGTGGCGGCGCGATGACGTGGACATGTATGCCTTCCATATCGACGTGCCGACGGGCGCGACAGAGTTGAAGATCAAGCTGGACTTTCTGGCGACGGCTTCGCCGAATGGGTTTTCCGCGGGCGCATCGACCAGCGCGAGCCTGGCGATGCTCAGCTGGAATACCGTGGTGCTCTATCCCGAGGGCGCGAAGGCGAGCGATGTGATGGTGACGCCATCGGCGAAGGTTCCCCAGGGCTGGCAGTATGGGACGGCGCTGACGAAGAATGGCGGCGATTCCTATGACCCGAGCTTTGAGACTGTGTCGCTGGAACAGCTTGTGGATTCGCCGCTGCTGACCGGGCGCTACTTCCGCGAGTGGCCGCTGGCTCCGGAGGTGACGCCGAAGCACTATCTGGACGTCGTCGCGGATGGGCCGGAGGATCTGGAGATCAAGCCTGATCTGCTGGCCGGCTTCAACAACCTGGTGCGCGAGACCGGGGCGCTGTATAAGTCACGTCACTACAATAGTTACCATTTCCTGATGACGCTGAGCGACCAGGTGGCGCACTTCGGGCTGGAGCATCATCAATCGAGCGACGATCGCGTCCCGGAGAAGACCTTTCTCGATCCGAACCTCGAGTTGCTGACAGGCGGCTTGCTGCCGCATGAGTTTACACATTCATGGAACGGCAAATATCGCCGCCCGGCTGGTCTCGCGACGCCGAATTACCAGGTGCCGATGAAGGGCGACCTGCTGTGGGTGTACGAAGGGCTGACGGAGTATCTGGGCGATGTGCTGACGGCGCGCTCGGGCATCTGGACGCCGGAGCAGTATCGCGATGCGCTGGCGCTGTCTGCGGCGACGCTCGATGCACGGCCGGGCCGCACGTGGCGTGATCTGTCGGACACGGCGGTTGCGGCGCAGATCCTCTATGACGCAGGCGAAGCATGGGATAACTGGCGGCGCAATGTGGATTACTACCCGGAGGGCGAGCTGATCTGGCTGGAAGTGGACACAATGATCCGCAAGCAGAGCGGCGGCAAGAAGAGCATGAATGATTTCTGCGCGCGTTTTCACGGGCTGGGCGGCAACACTCCGCCGAAGGTGGTGCCGTATACCTTCGACGATATCGTCGAGAACCTGAACGCGGTGGTGCCCTATGACTGGGCTGCTTTCCTGCATGAGCGGTTGACGACGAAGGTGGACCACGCGCCGCTCGGCGGGATCACGAATGGCGGATGGAAGTTAGCTTACAGCGACAAAGAGACACCGTATATGCAGGCAGACGAGCGCGGCGGGGTGAATGCGTGGTGGTCGCTCGGATTGAAGGTCGGCGATGGCGGCAAGGTGAGCGATGTGCTGGTGGGCTCGCTGGCGGACAAGGCGGGTTTCGGGCCAGACATGCAGATCGTTGCGGTAAACGGCCGGGCGTATCAGGATGAGCTGCTGAAGCGGGCGATTGACGACGCGAAGGTGGGCTCAACGCAACAGAACAAGGGGCCAATCGAGTTCATTGTGACGAATACCTCGTACTACAAGGTGCTGAAGATCGACTATCACGGTAGCCAGCGGTATCCGTATCTGGAGCAGGTGAAGGGGCAGAAGGATGTGCTGGATGAGATTTTGAAGCCTTTGGCGCCGGTGAAGAAGTAACAGAATGAAGAACTGGTTAGCCGTCTTATTCACTGCGCTAATGGTGATTTATGTTGTCTACCGGGCGGCTGTGACGGCTTTGTTTCTGCCGCTCACGGCCCCACCTTGGAGCCTGACGGGCCTTTACTTTATCTTTCTCGTCTTAACGGCCATAGCGAGTCTTGTGTTTAGTTCTAGAGGGTCTAAAGTTTTGAGCGCGTGGCTCGCGATTCTTGTCGGACTTGCCGCTGCGTCGTTTTGGTGGTTTGCGATCTGTCGGACTATTCGCCCCATTTGGTCTGATTTCGGTTGGTTCGTCATTCCGGAGTTGGTATTTTCAATCGCTGGTATATGTAAATGGATAGTTCAAACACCGGACGTCTTGGACAGCCTTCCTAATAATCACCGTTGAGCCGAATTGGTTAAGAACGTTCATTTTGGCAGCAAATCCACAATCTCCAACTCCAGTCCACCGAAATCCGGATGTTCATTCATCCGCAGCCGATACGCAAGATCAATCCGGCTGCCTTGATCCAGCGCGAGTGAGCGCACGCGCTCGGCCCAGCGCCAGCCTAGCGCTTTCATGACAGTCTGATCATCGCGAACGTGCATGCGGATGTGTTCTTCCTTCATGGTCTGCGGCGGCGTCTCGAGCGTGAGGTTGCGAGCGATGAAGACCGGCTCTTCGTTGCCCATGCCGTAGGGCTCGAGGAGACGGAGCGAGTGGTAGAGCGGAAGATCGATCTCGCGCAGCGGCAGCTCGGCGCTGCAGTCGAGCTTGCGCTCGAGGATCTGTGGGGTGAGTTTGACAGTAGAGTGCTGCTGCAGACGATCGCGCAGCTCGGGCACGCGCGCGGAGGTCAATGAGAAGCCGACGGCGTGCGCGTGGCCGCCGAAGCGCACGAAGACATCGTGGCAGCTTTCGAGTGCTTCGAGCAGATGGAAGCCGGGGATGGAGCGGCCGGAGCCGTGCGCCTCGCCGTCTTCGTGGCTGAGGACGAGCGCAGGGCGGCCGGTGCGCTCGACGACACGTGAGGCGAGGATGCCGAGGACGCCGCGATGCCAGCCGTCGCCGTCGATGACGAGGCAGCCTTGTCTGTCGATGGTGCCGGCGGTGAGCGTGGCATCGATTTGCGCGAGGACCGCGGCTTCTGCGGCGCGGCGGTCGGTGTTGAGCTGATCGAGCTTCAGCGCCAACTCGCGGGCGCGCTCGGGATCGCGCGTGGTGAAGAGCTCGACAACCTCGGAGGCAATGTCCATGCGGCCGGCGGCATTGATGCGCGGGCCGATGCGGAAGCCGATATCTGTTGCTGTCAAAGCCCGCTTCGCAGGGTCTAGCTGGGCCACGGCCAGCAGCGCGCGCAGCCCCGCGTTTACGGGACGGCGAAGTCCGTCGATGCCGAGCGAGGCGATGACGCGGTTTTCGCCGAGCAGCGGCACGGCGTCGGCGACGGTGGCGAGCACCAGCATCTTGAGGAAGGACGGCAACAGCTTCTCGCGGGCGCGCTGCGGGTCTACCCGAGGAAAAGCAGCTGGGGCTTCAAGGAGTGCCTGGGCCAGCTTGAACGCTACGCCCGCGCCGCAGAGATGCTTGCAGGGGTAGGCGCAGTCGGGTTGGTTGGGGTTGAGGACGGCGAGAGCTTTCGGCAGCCCCATCGCGGCTTCGGGCAGATGATGGTCGGTGACGATGAGATCGAGCGAGAGGCGAGCGGCTTCGTCCGCGGCGGCGAAGGCGCGAATGCCGGTGTCCACGCTGATGACGAGGCACACGCCTTCGGCCGCGGCTCGAGTGAGCACCTCGGCCTGCATGCCGTAGCCGTCGCGCAGACGATGCGGGATGTGATAGCGAAAGGTGCCGCCGAGGATCTCGATCGCGGTCTTAAGCAGGACGATCGCGGTGGTGCCGTCGACGTCGTAGTCGCCGTAGATGAGGATGGGCTCACGTGCCGCGATGGCCTGCTGGATACGCGCGACGGCAGCTGCCATGCCGTGCAAACAGTAGGGATCGAGCAGGTGATCGAGTGTGGGATGGAGAAACTGCGCGGCTGCGGCGGCATCGGAGACGCCGCGTTGGAGCAGCAGGGAAGCTACCGGCAGAGGAACGCCCACCGCCTGCGCCAGCGCATTGACGGCCGAAGGATCAACCGGCGGGAGCAGCCACTGCGCATAGCCCGGCGACTGGACAGGAGAGCGGGCTGGCGCACTCGTCCCTTGTTGCGCGCAGGGGGCGGTGCTCACGCCGGCCTCACTCTTCGTCCGCGTCCTCGTCGATGACGATGTCGCTCACGCTTTCAAGCGATTCGAGCAGGTGCTGATAGCGGTCGTACCACTCGGTCGAAGTTTCGTGCAGGAACATGATGCCCTGGTGCGCGAAGCCAAGCTGGACAAAGCCCGTCTTGCCGACGTAGTTCACCAACTCTTCGACTTCCTCGGAGTCGGGCATCTCATCGGGGAAGTTGAAGTCGCGCAGGTCTTCGAGCAGCGACTGCAGGTCCTCTTTTTCGAGCGTGATGTCGCTCATGGTGATGAAGGGAGCTTGCGCGGCCTTCGCCATCTCGACAAAGTCCTTCCAGCTATCGGGATTCTGTTCGTCCTCCCACAGAACGGAGGCGACGTCCTCCATAACGAAGCCGGGAAGGCGCTTCATGCCGTGGCCTTCGATGAACGCGATCATGTCGTCTTTGAGGGAGTGCAGGTTGTCTGGTGGCATCATTCCGAGGTTTATTCTCGCAGATGGCGCGGGCGCCCTGCAGACGAGCCGGAGGAAAACCGGACGCTCGTTTTCCCGTAGTCTGAAAAGAGGAGCAGGAGATTGGCTACTTTCGAGAGACATCTGTTTATCTGCACGAATCAGCGCGAGCCGGGCAGCGCGCGTGGCTGCTGCTCGCCGGACGGCAAAGGCGAGCTGCAAAAGCTCTTCAAGGAGGCAATCGGCGCCGCCGGACTGAAGGCGACGGTGCGCGCCAACAAGTCCGGCTGCCTCGACCAGTGCGAGCATGGGCCGACGGTGGTCGTCTATCCGGAGGCAGTCTGGTACGGTTTCGTCCAGCCGGAGGATGTTGCGGAGATTGTCGAGGAGCACGTGGTGCACGGCCGGCCGGTGGAGCGGTTGCGCCTTGCAGAGGAGTGCGTGAACACCGCTTCCTGTCCGCATAAGCGTTTCTCCTGAAGCTGCATCTTGAAGAGAGCTTGCCGACGCCGCCTTTCCTTCCTTGCTAACCTTCAAAGAAAAGCGGCATCTCATCGCCGCCGGAAGAAATCACCGGATTAGGAGAAATGCTTTAAACCGCGTCGGCAGTAGGGTTTCCGGCAGCGGCCGAATGACGTGCATATGGTATATTCCGAGAAAGATCGATGATTTTTTCCAACGAATATGTGGGCTATCTGGCTCGCAAAACGGTACGCGGACTGCTCGACGCGAAGGTGATCAAGACGGCCAAGCCACAGCTCCTCTCCGAGCGCGTGGCCGCCGGACTGCTGGACGAGCTGAAGCTGGAAGACCGCATCAATGAAGAGGTCCGGCTGATCCTGGAGACTTACCAGGAGGACATGCGGCGTACCGGGGCGAGCTATCCGGAGATGTTCAAGAAGGTAAAGATGGAGCTGGCACGCAAGTACAAGGCGGTGCTGTGAGGATCTCGCGCGACAAATTGAATAAGCTGGCGCACGTGGTCGCGGACACGCTGGCGGATATCGACGAGTGTGAGTTCCAGGAGGATCGCAACACGATCCGGCAGGAGGCCCGCAAGGTGCTGGAGACGCTGCTGCTGGAAGAGATGAAGATTGACGAAGCGGCTCGGCTGAAGATCTCCTCGCAGCGGCGGATCATTCCTGAAGGCTCGATGGAGTGGGACATCCTCTATCGCAAGTACTACAACGAGGAAGTCAAAAAACTGGGCATCTAGAGGGACGCCTTGGTGAGTCAGTTTGAGAAGTGAGCCAAAATCTCCCGCGCTAACGAAACGACTTGGACATTGAAATCCTCCGTCACGGAGAGGACGCCGTCCGGCGAGACATTAGGAATACGGAACATCGGCCTTAGCTCTTGTAATGCCGCGTTGTTCCAACACCAATGCGCGTAAAGGAGACGGTACCCGATATAGACCTCGATCTCACCTGAAACCATCTGCTCAAGGATTGCCATGGAAGCCTTACGTATGGCCTGCCGTCGGAGTTCGACCTTAGAGACCTGTTTCACTCCCAGTGCCTTTCTTGTTCCAGCAGTCGGACCAAATTCTCCGACAGTCCAGATGTGATCGGCCAAACCGGCCTCCATCGCAGAGGTCAAACGGGCCGTCTTGTGGACCCGGCAAAAGTTGTCATGCATGAAGCGCAGTGCAATCGTCGCCTCATGCGCGGCGATTCTTAAACTGACCCACTACTGACGCCTTGGCTGGCTTTGTCGCGATGCTGAAGTTTGTTAAAGTAATCGAGGTGGATGCCCTGTCCACCTCGTGTGTGGCGCTATCGTTCAGGGGTTAGGACGCGGCCCTCTCAAGGCTGAGACACGGGTTCAATTCCCGTTAGCGCTACCAAAATCAATCCAACAACTTTAGGTTGCATCAGGCGTTGCAGAGAACGTCTTGGCTTCATCAACAGGTCCGAAAACCATCAGCCGGCCGGGAGAGCCCATGGATGAGATCCGATCGAGTTCGGTGATGAACTCCGACACCATGAGCCTGCGAGGAGAAAACGCCTCCGCGTAAAACTCCGGAAAACGGTCGTGTGTGTGCTGCCCGTCCTTCTCCGGTTTTCCGGCGGAGAGCGTTGCCTCGCAGAGGATGAGGAGCGACTTGGGCTTCGCTACGCGCTTGATCTCGCTAAGTGCTTTGCCGACCAGGGAATTCGGGATATGTTGAAGCACTGTCCATGTGATCACGGCATCGAAACTGTGGTCAGGAAACGGGAGCTCCGTGGCGCTGGCCACGGAAAACGATATCGCAGGATAGAATTGGCGGGCTTCCGATACGGCCCAGGCGTTGATGTCCACCGCTGTGTGTTGCTCAAAGTGCTCGGCAATGTACGGAGCCAAGCGACCGAAGCCACAGCCAATTTCCAGTGACCGACCGGGTTTAACGCCGTGCTCGGCTGTTAATCCCAGGCAACGCCGCAATTGCGTTACCTCATAGTAGTGCCGGCACAGGAGACTTCCCGGATCTTTGGCGTCAACGAAACCTTCCGGTCTGAAGGTGACAAATTGTCCCTGTCGAAGCACGCTCCCGTGAGGCCGAAACACCCGACGAACTGCCCGCGTTAGCAGGGATGGTTGGGATGACACAATGCGTTCCTCCATAATTGATCGCTACCAACTAATATCCTTGACCTTGGCTTACACGTTGCACGAATCCGGAAAGAGTCTGGACCGCCGCAGATCGTCCATCTCACGCAGCCACCGACAAAAAGCTTCCAGCCTGGTCCACCATGTTGGCCAACGCGAGCCTGGCGGTTCCACGAGAGGGTATCTGCTGTGATTTCGACCATCTCTGGAAATAACGAAGGGCAAATACAACGAAGGATGTATTTCCTATAGACATCATGGGGCACATATTACTTTAGGCATCGATGGTTACCAGTATCTCGGCGGAGACCACATGAAAAAGCTTCTTCGTTTATTCGTCATTCCTGCCCTCACCGTTGTAGCGCAGGTTGCCTTGGCTGCCAATCCCACCACCCCCCAGCCACCCCAGCCGCTCCCACCCATTCTCCAACCGCCAGGACCTGTAGGGCCTGACGGGCCAGTAGACCCGACACCGGTTCAGCCTTCCGTCAGCTAAGACAAGCGGATGAACATGGGAATTTGGGACTATGTGCTGTGGCTGACCGGGTTCACTCTGAACCTGGGCCTGCTGTGTGTCCTGCTGCACAAACGCCGGTTTCAGAAATTTCCCTGGTTCACGCTGTTGATCGCTCAGGACGCAGTGCAGACCATCGTGCTTTTTTGTGTCCACAATTACCGGGCGATCAATTTCTATACCTATTGGAGCTTCGAGGGACTCGACGCTCTGTTGCGCCTGCTCGTGATCTACGAGGTCGCGCATGTCCTGCTTGCTCAGTGCGGGATGAGCGTCACGGGCCTGGCCCGGCGCTACTGGAGCTTCTTCGTGGTGCTCGTCGGGGTGCTGGTCGCATTTTCGTGGCTCACGCCCTCGAGTCCCCTCCTGCCGGTCAGGCTTGCGCTACGCATCGGCGAGATGTCCTCGATCTGTGTCGGCGGAGTGACTTCACTGCTGATACTGGCCACATTCTTTTTCGGCCTTCGCTTCCGGATCCATGCTCAGGCCGTGCTCTATGGACTGGCGCTTTACATGTTCGGCAAGCTATGGGTCCACACACTACTGCTGCTCCTAGGCGATCTCCAGCATTGGTCCGCCCTGGAGGTCAGCCTCAAGCCGGTTTACCACATGACGTTGCTGATCTGGATCGCGTGTCTCTGGTTCGAGGAACCTGAGGTGAGACCGACTTCGGAGATGCAGCGACTGATGCGAGCAGAGCCCGCTTAGCCCGTCGCAGCCCTGGGGACTGTCGACTCCAGATCAGCGATCTGCCAGTGAACCATTGCCTTGCAGCCGCCTCGCTTGTGATGCGGAACGCTCCGACATGTCGCTTGACGCGACCTGAACGTCCTGGCGTCTTATTACCATGGTCACCACAGCCTTTTTCGTGCATTGTTGGATTCAGGCGGCGAACAGCTCCCGTCCCATTGCGGGATTAACTCCCATGTTGGTCGAGACTTAGAAATCCAAGAAAAGATTTGCTGAAACGAAAGTTGCCTCCGGATCACCATCTCAGTGACAAATCGCTGTGACTTGGGTTTGTACTCCTGTACAGTAAGGCAACTCGTGACGGTACAACCGAGAAAGAGAACTGGCTGAAGGCCCCGCGTGGGGTTGGATTTGTTATCTTGCAGCGATTTTCTGACTTCGGTAATTCCGCCTGAGTATGATTTTCTGCCATATCTATCGATGGGTAGTCTCGATCCGTCGATAGGGTAGGCGCGTACTCCCCATGATCCGTGTATCCAAACCCGCTGTCATCGTGGCCGTTGCCATGATGTCCCTGCACGTCCTCGCGGCAGTGGCGGATCCGTCGATATTTCTGACAAACGCGATGATCACGATAGCTCCGCTGCTGGCCGGGCTTGCATGCCTGTGGCGCAGTCGGGGTCAGCCCTCAGTGCTCGCAGACAAGTGGAGGCTGTTGGGGGTCGGACTGGTCATCTGGGCGATCGGCCAAGGCTGCTACACCTACAGCACGGTGTTCCACCACAACGTGCAGACGGCGGCCTTGCCCTCGGACTTCTGGTTTCTGGTCTACGGCATCTTTGTCCTGCTGGCGGTCTGCTCGGTGGGCGAGGATCAGGACTCGACCGCCATCCTGATCGCCGACAGTGCCCAGGCCACGCTAGCCATCATCCTGATCTACGTCACGCTGTTCATGAACAACCACTTCAACCACCGGGCGCTGCCGGCGTCGCAATTGACCTCGCTCTATCTGGGTGAGAACCTCGCGCTCGCGGTGACGGCGACAGTGCGACTGCTGGCGATGCCGGATGGTGAAGATCGCTACTTCCATCGCGCGGCATGCACCTTTGCCTGGCTCATGATCCTGATCTCCACGCCATTGAATTATCTGGACGCGTACGTGGGGCCGACGAACGGCAAGGCGATCGAAGTAGGCTGGATGATCCCATTCCTTGCTGTCGTCGTGATGGCCTTTTCCAAGGAGCAGCAGACCAGGCCCGAGCCTTTGGAGCGGCACCGCTCGTGGGGCGCGATGATGGTCTACAACGCGAGCCCGGTCTTCTTCACGCTCTGCGTCCTGCTGCTGGGCGCGCATACGGCGCAGCACCGGCCCGTGGTGGGATTTGAGGCGGTGGTTGGCGCGCTGCTGATTTACAGCTTTCGCGCGACGATTCTGCAGACGCGGCTGCGGCAGGTGCAGGAGAGCCTCAACGACTCCGAGCGCAGCCTGCGGCTGTTGAACAGCAAGCTGCATGAGCAGAGCCTGATCGATCCGCTGACGCAGATTGCCAACCGCCGTCGGTTTGAGCAGGTGCTGGAAGTGGAGTGGAACCGGGCGCTGCGCTCGGGCTGGCCGATCTCGGTCATCATGCTGGATATCGATCACTTCAAATCGCTGAACGACCACTACGGGCATCTGCGCGGTGATGAATGCCTGACAGCGGTGGCCCAGATGCTGGGCCGCGACCTGCGCCGCGGAGGCGAACTGCTGGCCCGATACGGTGGCGAGGAGTTTGTCGCTGTGCTGCCCAACGTGGACGTGGAGGGCGCGATGCTGACGGCGGAAGCCATGCGCACGCGCATACACCAGATCGGGATTGAGAACCATGGCTCGCCGCTGGGCCGGCTGACCATCAGTGTTGGCGTTTGCTCGGTGGTTCCAGTGGCCGCGCTGACACGCGAGAAATTGGTCGACGCGGCGGACTCCGCGCTCTATCGCGCCAAGTCAGCCGGTCGCAACCGCGCAGAGCGCTCAGAACCTCTGGCGTCGCCTCAGGCCGAGATTGAACGTCCGCGGTCCGCGGTGGGCGCTCACCTGGTCGAAGAGTAAGTCGCGACAGGCTCGCTTTTGCGCGCAACGTCGAGGGCCTGCGACAGGTCGGCGATGATGTCGCGCGGATCTTCAAGCCCCACAGACAATCGGACCAGCCCATCCGAGATGCCGATGCGCTCGCGCATTTCGCGCGGCACATCGCCGTGCGTCATGCTCACCGGATGCGTGATCAGGGTCTCTGCCG
>DASYBK010000106.1:0-27748 GCA_036500805.1 Acidobacteriaceae bacterium
CGACAACACCTTCGTGATCGCCGCCGTCAACGTCGTCTTCCCATGATCAATATGACCGATCGTCCCTACATTCACATGCGGCTTCGAACGGTCAAACTTCTCCTTCGCCATCGCTCTTCCCTCTCTCCAATTGCTAACTCAACAAAAACTCGCGGAGGCTATAGCGCAATCCGCATCGATATCGAAAAATCAGTAGTAGGCGTAAGCCTTCAAATACTTCGCCCGGAGCTCCGGAGCGACATGCTCCACCGATTCCAGATACAGCTCGCGAATCTGCCCGCGATCGAGATCGCCCAGCCGCCCGTAGGCGGCGATCGCCTCCTGGCCTAGAAGTCCCTTCGTCAGTACCGTTTCGAAGTCGCGCACCCGGAGGCGCTGGCTCTCGAGCCTCTTGAGAAATCTGCCTGCCGAGTTCGACGACAGCGCGGACTGAATCGCGGAGCGTACCGCGTCGTACGAGGCAGCATCCTGAACTTCCAATACCGGCTTTTCGAACATAGTGAAACCCGCTTCGCACTTCACTGGCTTAAATCACTTCGACTACTCTGCCCAAACCGCTTTGACTACTTTGCCCAAACCGCTTCGCAACTTTGCCAAAGCTACGTTGCGCCTTCCTACTTCGCTTCAAGCAGGAGTTCAGTTGGAGCGGGAGACGGGAATCGAACCCGCGACCAACAGCTTGGAAGGCTGTGACTCTACCACTGAGTTACTCCCGCCCTGGTATTGCATTCCCGCCCAGCAAGCCAGCCCGCCTGCGGCAGAAGCGAGTCAGCAAGTCAACCACTCTTTGGTTTGGCTGACTTGCCGACTCGCTGATCTGCCGACTTGCTTCAAAATTCTGGAGCTGATGACCGGGATTGAACCGGTGACCTCTCCCTTACCAAGGGAGTGCTCTACCAACTGAGCTACATCAGCCCTTCTTGTACAAACAAACACCTGCGTCACTCATCCTAGCGCGTATCGGCATCCGCCCGCCGCGACCCCAACAGCACCCGCAGCGCCAATCCGCCCAGTACCACAAACACCAGCGTGCGGAACTTGCCCGGCTCCATCGTCTGCCAGGCCAGGACCGCAACCAGCCCGAAGAGCAGGAGCGCCACAACCGTCTTCTGGCTGAAGCTCAGACCGCCCGATCCGCTGCTTACTTCCATCGCGCTGCCAACTTCTGGTGCACAGGGGAGGATTCGAACCTCCGTAGCTCGCAAGGAGCGGCAGATTTACAGTCTGCTGCCATTAACCGCTCGGCCACCTGTGCACTGTTCCGGCCCAACCGCTTCGCCTCGCACGTACGCCTCCGGCCACGCAACGCTTCGCCAGAAAAACGGGAAGACGAGGGGAAAGTGGAGACAACGGACGGGATGTCGCGGAACGAACCGGAGCGTCCTTACACTCTCTTGACGATCCTGTGAAGCCGGTGGACTGGAGCTGGCGAAGGGATTTGAACCCCCGACCCTCTGATTACAAATCAGATGCTCTACCAGCTGAGCTACGCCAGCCCGCACCGTCTGTTCCCGGCACACACTGCTGCGAGCCCCGGGGAGCGACCGTTCAAGCGGAAGAATAGCACGGAATATGGCAATTTGTCAGACCCGGAAATTCACTCTGCGGCACCGCGGTACGATCGCAAATACGACAGAGCCAGTGACTCGCCTACACATTCGAAACGCTGACGTGACCGCCTTCCGAATCGACAAACCGTGCCAGCATGCCGCCGAAATCCTGTTTCGCAGGCGGCATGGGGAACGCGACGCCTTTGGCAGACATCTCCTCGTAAAACTTCTGCAGGTCCGGGACGCCGAAGCCGAGCTCGACCGTGCCGGCAGGATTCTTTTCCGACGCTGGATGCAGCGCCAGCGTCGTTTCCCCGGTGGCAAACTCGCTCCAGTGCGGCGAAGCGAACTTGACAGGCAAGCCCAGCGTGTCGCGATGGAAGGCGACCGCGCGCTCCATATCCCCGACGAACTTGATGACGTAGGTGAGCTTCATGGTGGCAGGTCCCCCAGCGTGAAAAGCATACTCCGCCAAAGGATCCCCCCTTGCCGGCGCTCAGCGTCCTCGGATAGAGACAGGCTGTCATTAGCAGGATAAAGACAAGCAGGATAAAGACAGGCTGTCCGTAGCACTCGGTCAGGTTGATTTTCCCCGCAACCCCTCATCCGGCCGCAGCATTCAAAATATCTATGAAAACTTTAACGTGTCGACAACTCGGCGGAGCTTGTGACGAAAAGCTAACGGCGGAAACCTGGGACGATATGGTGAAAACCATATCGAAGCACGTTATGGAGAAGCATCCCGACGTCGCTAAAGACATGGAGAAGATGCACGACGAAGACCCCAAGAAATGGGGCCGGGAAATGAAGCCGAAATGGGACGCGGCCAAGGCAGCCTGACGTGCGTAAGGGCTTCGCCTAGCAGCGCCACCTGATGGCAAACTGAGGACCACCGTCCCAGCGCCACGAACTCGCGCTGCTATCCTGTCTGCGCCACCGTATCCTGCAAGTCCGGCCACCATGCGCAGACGCACCCGCACCACGCTCCTCGTCGCCGCCATCGTTATCGTGTTACTCGGCATCCTTGCCTGGCTGCGACAGAAGGCGCCGCCGGAGGTGGCGCGTCTCCTGCCCGAATCCGATGGCATCGTCTTCATCAACTTCGAGCCGCTGCGCGCCGCCATGCACTTCGATCAGCATCCGGTGCAGCACGATGCGAGCTATCAAAAATTCATCAATGCCACCGGCTTTGTCTTCGAGCGCGACCTGCGCCAGGCCGCCATCGCCATGCACCACATGCAGAATCCGCGCGGACCGAACGGCCCCGTCGCCTACTCGGAGGTCTTCGCCGGCCGCTTCGACCACAAGCGGCTGACGGCGTGGCTCGAAGCCAACAGCAGCAGCCGCGAGCAGTACGCCGACCGCACCATTTACAGCCTGGAAAGCCAGAACCGCACGGTGCGCGTCGTGATGCTGGGCTATGAGATGGTCGCGGTCTCAAACACCCCCACGGCGGAGCAGATCCACGCCATCGTCGATCGCTATCGCACCGCCGCACTGCCCTTCTCCGGCTCGTCCGTGCTCTCCGACTACTACAGCCAGGTGCCGACGCTCTCCATCGCCTGGGGGATCGGCCGCATCTCGCTGCCCTTCTGGTCGGAGGGCGGCCCGCGCGTCTTTGGTGTGCGGCTGCCGCTCGACGCGAATACAGCGTTCATCGCATCGGTACGCTTCCTCGGCAACCTGCGGCTGCGCGTGGAAGAGATCGCGCCCAGCCAGGGGGATGCCACTGCCGCCACCAGCGCGCTCCAAAACATGATAGGGCTACTCTCCGCGGCCATGACCGCCGTCCAGAACAATCCGCAGAGCAAGGACTACCGCACGCTCATCAACAGCGCCACCGTGACCCAGCACGGCAGCCGCACCGTGCTGACCGCGACCGTGCCGCTAGACCTGGTGAAGCAGCTCGCCGGCAGCAACCCCTAGAAACCTTCTTAGACAAACGTATAGCAACGATTTGGTGCGATTTGTCAGGGAGCTTGACACGGCTGTATCGTTAACTAAGCAGGATTTCGCCGCCATCATCGCGGTGCCACGTCCCCGATCTCCCCACTCCTGACGGAGGAATGCATGTCTCGTATGACCAACGCCTCACGCGTTCTGGGCCCTCTCTTCTTCTCTGCCCTGCTCGTCGCCGCCCCCGCCGCCCTGCTCGCGCAGAGCAGCCATGTCATCACCGGCCAGGCAGCCTTCACCGACTACTCCCAGGAGCACCCCGGAACCATGCGCAAGATCACCGTCGCCGACCTGCCGGAGCCCTACGCAACGCAGTCGGTGGACAACGGACCGGACGTGGTGGCGCGGCCTGCAGGCGCCATGCCCGAGGCGCCTGCGGGCTTCAAGGTCGAACTCTATGCCACCGACCTGAAGAACCCGCGGCTCATCCGCACCGCTCCCAATGGCGACCTGTTCGTCGTCGAGAGCGAGCCGGACCGCAGCGGCAACAGCGGCACTGTGATCGTCTTCCGCGGCGTGGATGCGAGCGGCAAGCCGAAGCAGGTTTCTACCTTCGCCACCGGCCTGAAGCAGCCCTTCGGCCTCGCCTTCTATCCGCTCGGCCCGAATCCGAAGTGGATCTACATCGGCAATACCGACTCGGTGGTGAAGTTCCCCTACAAGAACGGCGACCTGAAGGCGACCGGTCCGTCGCAGATTGTGGTCGCATCTCTGCCCGGCGGCGGACGCCTGCGCGGCGGCGGTCACTGGACGCGCGATGTCGTCTTTTCGAAGGACGGCCAGCGCATGTTCGTGTCTGTTGGCTCGCACTCGAATGTGGATGACCCTGACACCACGCCGGCTGAGTTCCACCGTGCCGACGTGCTTGAGTACACGCCCGACGGCAAGTTCGTGAGGATTTACGCGTCGGGCATCCGCAACTGCGTGGGAGAGGCAATCAATCCGACAACCGGGCAGCTCTGGTGCTCCGTAAACGAGCGTGACGCCCTCGGTGACAATCTGGTGCCCGATTACATCACCCACATTCAGGAGGGCGGCTTCTACGGCTGGCCCTGGTTCTACATAGGCGACCATCAGGACCCGCGGCACAAGGGCAAGCATCCGGAGCTGGCGAACAAGGTGATCGTCCCCGACGTTCTTTTGCAGCCGCACTTCGCGTCACTGGAGATGACCTTCGACGAGAGCAGGCAGTTCCCCGCTTCGTACAGAGGCTGGGGCTTCGCGGCAGAGCATGGCTCGTGGAATAAATCGAAGCGCGCCGGATACGAAGTCATCGCCGTGCCGATGGAGAACGGCAAAGCCATAGGCGCGTATGAAGACTTCCTGACCGGCTTTGTCACCCCGGACGGCAAGGTATGGGGCCGCCCCGTGGGCGTGACCTTCGCCAACGACGGCTCGCTATTCGTCACCGACGACGGATCGAATTCGGTGTGGCACGTCACCTATGCTGGCACCAAGCAGGTGGCGAAGAAGTAGTCGCACCAATAAGGTTCATTAGGGCGTCCGGTTCGCGGGCGCCTTTCCTTTCCTAACGCTGGCTCTTTCGCCCCGCCGCTACATCCGCATTGAATCCCGCCGAGCCACCCCGCGGCACGCTCAGCGATTTCCAGTTCGCCGACTGCAGATGCTTGGCCAGAAAGACAATCTGGCCCAGGTGGTAGCTGTAATGCGCAAGCTGCCGGTTGATCGCCTGCACGACCGAATGCCGTTCGCCGCGAATGAAGGTGTCGCGGGCGAGGTCAGCATCGCTGAGCGGGTCGAGCGCGGCGAAGATGCAGGCCCAGCCCGCCTCCCATAGCTTCATCAGCTCCGCGCGCGTCGCCGGCGGCGCTTCAAACTCGCTGTCGCGGTTGCGACTTGGTTTCTCGCCGTCAGCTTCGGGAAAGCCCGTCCAGCGCGATCGCATGTTGCCTGCCATGTGCTTCGCGATCTGCGCAATCGAATTCATCTCCGGATCAAGCGTTCGGGTCAGGTCGGCATCCGAGACCTGCGCCATCGCCGCTTCGCCCATCCTCTTGTAATGAGCAAAGAGCGAGCGCACGTCATCGAGGTAGCTGGTTGTGAATTGGAGAGCCATGCCTGAGGATGTACCATGCCGCACATGCGCTCGGCCACTCTGCTCGCACTTCTTTCCAGCCTTCTGGTCACAATCCACGTCCCCGCACAGACTCCGCTCCAGACGCAGGTAGAACAGATCGCCGCCGAACATCACGGCCAGGTCGCCGTCTATGCCAAAGAACTCAAGACCGGCCAGACCATCGCGCTCAAAGCAGACGAGCCGGTGCAGACGGCAAGCGTCATCAAGCTCGCGCTGCTCTACGAGGCGATGGAACAGATCCGCGCCGGCAAGGCGCACTGGAATGACCCGGTCACACTCACCAAAGAGAACCAGACCAACGGCTCCGGCGTGCTCGGCTTTTTCGATACGCCCGTGACGCTCACGCTCAAGGATGTGCTCTTCATGATGGTCGTGGTCAGCGACAACACCGCGACGAACGTGGCCATCGACAAGATTGGTCTCGAGGCGGTGGACGCCGAGATGGGCCGCCTGGGCCTGAAGAACACATGGCTCTACAAGAAGATCGGCAAGCCGGCGACTGGCCCCATGCCCGCTGATCAGAAGAAGTTCGGCCTGGGCAAGACCACGGCGCGCGAGATGGCGGAACTGATGCAGCGCATCGTCACCTGCCAGCTTGGCGACGACAATGCTCCGCCCACCGAAGCCGACCGCGCCATCTGCGGCGTTGCGCTGCACATGCTGCGCTCGCAGTTCTATCGCGATGGCGTTCCGCGTTATCTGGAGCCGGTCGACAGCTCGGAGGAAGGCTCGGCGATCGCGAACAAAACCGGCGCGCTCGATGCGGTGCGCAACGATGTTGACGCCATCGCGACCAAGAACGGCCTGGTGATCCTCTCCATCTTCACCTGGGACAACAAGGACCAGAGCTGGACCGACGACAACGAGGCGTATCTGACGACGGCGAAGATCGCGAAGGCGATCGTGAACACCTGGTCGCCCGAGGGACTGGACGTGAAAGCTTTTGAGCTGCCGGCCGCAAAGTAGCAGACAGGCCGGTCGAGCGCGACTCGTTGCGGAAGCGACCATCGGGAGCGACCCAGCTTCACGCGCCACCGGCGCTTCCGCCCGTCCGGCTAGGACTCGACCGGCTGGTCCGGCTGCGCGTTATCAACCGGCTTATCCGGTTGCTGGTTATATATCTCTTCCACTCGCGACAGCGTATCGATCTCCGCCATCGGTTTGTCCTCGCGGATGCGCACAATGCGCGGGAAGCGCATCGCGAAACCGCTGGCGTGGCGCTCCGAGCGCATCAGGTTGTTGAACGCTACTTCGAGCACGATCGTTGGCTCGACCGTGCGCCAGCCGCCGAAGTCCTCGATCGTGTGCTCGTGGAAGTACTGCGAGAGCTGCGCGATCTCCGCGTCGGTCAACCCGGAATAGGCCTTGCCGACGTTCTTCAGTGTGTCACCATCGCGCACCGCGAAGGTGTAGTCGCTCAGCGTGCCCGCGCGCTTGCCGTGTCCGTACTCGGCCGCGGTGACGACGACATCGAGCGTGGCCAGCTCGCGCTTCAGCTTCAGCCATGCGAGGCCACGCCGCCCCGGCTGATAGACGCTGGCCGCCGCCTTCAGCATCACGCCTTCGTTGCCGCGCATCCGCGCATCGACGTATGCCTGCTCCAGTTGCTCGGCGCTCGAGAGCCGCGCGATGGGCGCAAGAACAAGCCGCGCGAAAGCGCTCCCGCTTGACGGCGACGCGGCCTTGGCTTCTGCGAAGAGTGCGCCCTGGTTTTGCGGCGAGTCTGCTTCTCCTGGCATGCTGCTTACCACCGTGTGCGGCGCCTGGGCCGCGCAGACCTCTTCGAGCATCGCGCGCCGCACCTCGAGCGGCTGCTCCAGCAGGAGCGTCTCCCCGCGATAGAGCAGATCAAAAGCCATGAAGACCACCGGCGTCTGCTCCCGCATCGCCGCTGTCACGCGTTTGCGGCCGATGCGGTTTTGCAGCGAGGAGAACGGCAGCGCGCGCTGCTCGGTCGCGGCTGGGTCGGTGTTCCAGGCGAGAATTTCGCCGTCCAGAATCAGCGGTTCGCTGACATTCCCAAATGCCTCTGTGAGCTCTGGGAAGCTGTGTGTCATGTCATCGCGCGTGCGCGAGAAGAGTGCGACACGACCCGGCTGCGATGGATCGCCGCAATGAAGCTGGCAGCGAATGCCGTCGAACTTGTCCTGTACATGCGCCTCGACAAGCGTGCTTCCCATATTTTTGTCATTCTGAGCGGAGCGAAGAACCTGGTGTTCACTCGCAGTGGCGCCCATGCTCGTGCCCGCCGTCTCCGGCACCGGCTCAGCGCCACCTTTGCCTTTTTGTTCGGCGCGCACCTCCTCCGCAAAGCGCGCCATCGCCTCTTCCACCGAATCCACCGGGCTCGCCAGCATGAAGCCCAGTGGGTGAAAGAGCCGCATCCGCGCCTCGTCCACCCGGTCCTCATCGGCCAGCCGCATCACCTCGCTCAGATCGCCAAGCAGCATCACGGCGCGGCGCACCGCCTTCAGGTCGCGCTCCGTGGCTACGGCGATCGCTTCCTCTACCTGCGCCTGCTTCACGCCGATGCGCATATCGCTGACCATCAGCTTGATCAGATACTTCGCTTCGATCGGCGTCGCGCGCTCCAGCAATCCGCGCAGCAACGCCTGCCGCGCCTCCGTACTCCGTGCCGTTCCACGCGCGGCGGCGAGCTGCGCAAAAACCTCGGCAACGCCTTCGATATTCAGCGTCGCGCGCTCCGCTCCGCCGTGCGCCGAGAGCAGGTCGAAGGCCGCCGCGCCCAGATCGCCATGCCGTCGATACGCAGCGTGCATCGCGGCATCGCTCGCCTGCGTAAGCTCCTCGACCACCTGCCACAGGCTCGCGCCGCCCACGCTCAACTGCCGGCGATCCGTCTCCGGAAACGGCGTCCCTGCAAGATAGAGCGCGGCAAGCGCGGCAGCCTCTACCGGCAGCTCGCGCAGATACTCCGCCATCCATGCCCGCTTCTCCAGCTTCTTCGTCGTGCCGGCCAGCCGCTCGCACAGCTCCGCCCATGGTTCCAGCTCTGTCATGCATGCCTCTCAGCAGCGTCATCTCGACCGAAGCGCCGCAGGCGCGCAGTGGACAGACCTGCTGTTTCCCCGGAATGTAGATGCATCCGCGGCACGTCCGCGATACTCTAATAGCAGCGATGTTGCGCCTCATTCATTTCCCGGGCACTCTCCTCTAGCGGCTCCCGCCGCCATCGCCCCGCTGCGCCTTCGCTTATCCCAAGATTGCAATCGACTATACCGGCCATTGCGGCCGAGGAGCCCCATGTTTGAACGCCTGGAACAGATTGCCGCCCGCTATGAAGCGCTAGGCCGCGAGATGGCCTCTGACGAGGTCGTCAATGACCACGAACGCTACCAGAAAGTCGCCAAGCAGCACCGCGATCTCGAGCCCGTGGTCGACACCTTCCGCGACTACCAGCGGACGAAGCAGGGCATCGCCGACGCGCAGACGATGCTTGCCGAGACCGATCCCGACATCCGCGCCATGGCCGAGGACGAGCTGTCGCAACTTGAAGAGCGGCTGCCCAAGATCGAAGAAGATCTCAAACTGAAGCTCCTGCCCAAAGATCCGAATGACGAGAAGAACGTCATCCTCGAGATTCGCGCCGGCACCGGCGGCGATGAGGCTTCGCTCTTCGCCGCGGAAGTCTTCCGCATGTATTCGCGCTTCGCCGAGCAACATCGCTGGAAGGTCGAGGTGCTCTCATCGTCCGAGTCCGGCGTCGGCGGCCTCAAGGAAGTCATCGCCATCATCGAAGGCGACCGCGTCTACTCGCAGCTCAAATACGAGTCGGGCGTCCATCGCGTGCAGCGTGTGCCCGCCACGGAGACACAGGGGCGCGTTCACACATCCGCGGTCACCGTCGCGGTGCTGCCGGAAGCCGAGGACGTCGACATCAAAATCGAAGCCAAGGATCTGCGCATCGATACCTTCTGTTCCTCCGGCCCTGGCGGGCAATCCGTCAACACCACCTACTCCGCCGTGCGCATCACGCACATCCCCACCGGGACCGTGGTGAGTTGCCAGGATGAGAAGTCGCAGATTAAAAATCGCGAGAAGGGCATGCGCGTGCTGCGTGCGCGCCTCTATGAAGTCGAGCAGGAGAAGCAGCAGGCGGCGCTGGCGCAGGAGCGCAAACAGCAGGTAGGCTCAGGCGACCGCTCGGAAAAAATCCGCACTTACAACTTCCCGCAGAACCGGCTCACCGACCATCGCATCGGCCTCACCCTGCATCAGCTCTCCGAGATCATGGAGGGCCGGCTGCAGCCGGTGATCGACGCCGTCGTCGCGCACTTCCAGGCTGAGCGATTGAAGAGCGAAACCGCGAATATTGCCTGATCATCACCACGGCCCGCTCGCCGCGAAGCCACTGTCTTCAAGCGGCTTACGCTATCACTCGTCGGCGCATGCAACACCACGCCTGCCGCGTGAATCGAAACACGGAGCACAGGAGAACCTATGAAACCACTACTCAGAACCGTAGCTCTCTGTACTCTGGCGATGATGCTTACCGGCGGCATCGCATTCGCCCAGGACCACCGCGACGACCATCAGGACCAGCGCGACAACCACCACTACGTTCGCCACGACGAGTGGAAAAAGGGCGCGCGCATGAATCACGACGACTGGAATCGCGGCGAGCGCGTCGACTACCGGCAGTATCACCTGCACGCGCCGCCGCGCGGCTACGAGTGGCGTGAAGTGGACGGCAACTACGTGATGGCCGCCGTTGCCACTGGCGTCATCGCCTCCGTGGTCGCCGCATCGGCTGCTCACTGATGCGAGCCTTCTGAAGTTGCAGATGCTCTTTATCCGCGTGTGGCCTTACTCCGAGGAAGGCCACACAGCCCATTAGCTCAATCGGAACCCCACGCAACAACCCCACGCAAGTCCGGGTCGCGTCGGTTTGCGGTCCGCCCGCGTTCACGACAAGATAGATATCGATGCTCCGGCTTCCGCTTTGCCTCGCCGCCCTTGCGATCACCGTCTCCGCGCAAGCGCCGCTCCCGCCGCCGCTCTCGTATGACTGCCGGCACACAAGCGCGCCGATCCGCATCGACGGCAAACTCGACGACCCGGCATGGAAGAAGGCCCAGTGGACCTCCAACTTTGTGGACATCGAAGGCTCCGCAAAGCCGACTCCGCGTTATCGCACGCGCGCGAAGATGCTGTGGGACGACAAGTATCTCTACATAGCGGCCGAGCTGGAAGAGCCAAACGTCACCGCCACGCTTACGAAGCACGACTCCGTCATCTTTCACGACAACGATTTCGAAGTCTTTATCAAGCCGCTGCCCGAAACGGAGAGCTATTACGAATTTGAGATGAACGCGCTCAATACCGGCTGGGACCTCTTCCTGCCCAAGCCCTACAGCGAAGGTGGCAAGCCCGACAATGGCTGGGACATCGCCGGGTTGAAGACGGCTGTTGCTGTCCAGGGCACGCTGAACCATCCTGGCGACACGGACAAAGGCTGGACCCTCGAGATCGCTTATCCGCTCGACGCGTTCGAATCGCGGCAGCACGTGCCGCTGCCGAAACCCGGCACGGTGTGGCGCATCAACTTCAGCCGCGTGGAGTGGACGCCGGGCAATCCCAAGGAAGACAACTGGGTCTGGTCGCCGCAGGGCGTCATCAACATGCACGTCCCGGATCGCTGGGGCTATCTGCGCTTCCGCTAGTCTGCCTTTTACTGCGATGCAGAGAATGTATCTTTCCAGGAGGCCTAAGCGAATTGAAAGCCGCTGAGATCGTCGTCATCGGGACAGGATCAATTGCCCGAGGTGTCGTTTATGGGCTCTCTCATGTGCCCGGAATACCCTTGCGGGTTGCGATCCTTGGGCGGTCGCACGCCAAGGCCGCAGAAATCGCGCTTCTGGCAAATGCGCGTTCGGCGAGCGTTGGGACACGCATCGTCTGCCAACCAATTCGTATCTCCCAGCTGAAGGACGTGGAATTTTCCAGGATATTTCTCTCTGTCAAGCCGAAGATCATTCTTATCGCCGCCTCCCTGCAGTCTCCCTGGGAAATGACCCAGGAAGAAAATGCCTGGACAAGGTTGGTTGCACAGGGCGGATTCAGCGTAACCCTGCCTCTACAGCTAACCCTGGCTGCGGAAGTGTGCCGGGCGGCTGCCGGCCTGCAGGCCGCGGTTGTCAATGCCTGCTATCCCGACTGCGTCAATGTGGTCCTTCGGCGCCTGGACCTCCGCACGACTTGCGGTCTCGGCAACGCGGCGATTATTGAGGCCTTCTGCCGTTCTCATGACGGAAAGAGAGACCGAAAGAAGGATGTCAGGGTCCTGGCCCATCATGGGCACCTCGGCCCGTGGCTGTCACGGAAGGCCGCCGGAAAGCAGCCGCGGATCTGGATCAAAGGTCATGAGGTGCAGCCGCAGAAAGTACGTCCTGATCTTCATCTTCGCGAGATCGGTGAAGAGCTCAACAGCGTAACGACTTCAACCGCGATTCCGCTTCTCTTGTCCCTTCTCTCGGGAGAGACGCTCCGCACAAGTATCCCTGGGGTGGATGGACTTCCGGGAGGGTACCCGTTTCTTCTGAAGCGGGGGAAATTTTTCCTGCAACTTCCATCCGGAGTGACTCGTAGCGAAGCGATCGCACACAACAAGAAGGGTGAGAGACTCGACGGACTCGACCTGGGAGAAGGAGTGAAATTCATCGGCAAAGCACGTACTGCGCTCGATGCAGCGAAGTTTGCGTACGCACAAGGTTTCGCATTCTCGGAATGGCCTCTAGCCTGCGAACGCATGGTGTCTCTCAGGGATCGACTCCGTGGGACACGATGACAGGGCCTCTGCTGCTGTGAAAACGCGGCAATGCTTGTTTCACTTATTGCCCGGCTGGGTCTGGATGCTGCGCAAATACGCAACGACCTGCCAGCGCTGCTCCTCGGTCAGGCGGGTCCACGCGGGCATTCCGCGGAAGGGCTGGCCGTGCGTCAGCAGCCAGAAGAGGTCGCCATCCGTAGCCCCTGCGATGCGCGCCGAGTGTACAGGCGGACGGCTGCCGTGCCCGTCGCCGTTGACGCCGTGACACTTCGCGCAGTTGTCCTGGTAGAGCGCGGAGCCCGCGGCAATCGCGTCCGCATGCACCGCCATCGGGTTCATCACGGCGTGGTCGGCGGCCGGCACATTTCTCAGCCACGCGCCGTCCGCCGCTGCCATCAGCAACACAGCCCCCGGCACACAGATGAGAGCCCAAATCCATTTCCTCATCCTCAGTAATCCCTGACAAAAATATTCGGCACGGCATTCGTGCGGGTCCAGCACCAACCGGCCGGCGCCACACCTTCACTATTTGTAATGCAACCCCTCGAACCGCGAGCTGCACCATCGTCTTTCGCATCGTAATGCGTCCCTGCGTCATCCTTTGTTACATGGCCGTGACCGCGAGTCCGTACACGACATTGGCAAACCCGATCTGGCAGGCAGCGACGACGCGCCAGCGGCATCTGGCGTATGGCGAGGGACCGGTGCGGCGCTTTTTCAGCGAGGTGGTTCCGCTGGCGGCGCTCGAAAATCACTCTGCCGAAGCAGTCGCGGCGCTGGCGGCGCTCGTCTCCCCGGGCGAGCGTGTTTGGCTCTTCGAAGAGCCGCCACAGCTCGCAGCGAACCAGTGGCGCGAGACCAGGCGCATCCCCGGATTCCAGATGGTGTGCGAAGCGCTTGCGCCCGAAGCGCGGCCTGCCGGCGAACCAAAATCCATGATGCTCGACCCGGTAGCCGATGCGGCGGCGATGAACGCGCTGAAGCAGATCGCCTTTCCCGGCTTGTTCGGCATGCGCACGCCGGAGATGGGGCGCTATCGCGGCATCCGTGTGAATGGTGAATTGATCGCGATGGCGGGCGAGCGGCTGGCGCTGCCCGGCTGCCGCGAGGTAAGCGCGATCTGCACGCATCCCGCGCACCTGGGCCGCGGTTACGCGCAGCGGCTCACCCGCGAGGCAACCACCGCCATTCTCGCCGATGGCGATATTCCCTTCCTGCACGTCGCGGACGGCAACGGCGCAGCGATCCACATCTACGAACAGCTAGGCTTCCGGCGCTCGGCGGATGCCCTCTTCGTGCAACTGGAACGTCTAAGGACGGAAGCTGCGAGCACAAACGGCAAAGGCCGGTGATCGAAATCACCGGCCTCCCCGAGTCTAGCCGCTCTCCACCGGAGCGCCAACGCTCCGTCATCTCGACCGGAGCATCGCAGCCGCGCAGCGGAGAAACCTGCTGTTTCTTACGCCTGCACTAGCGTCTGATTCGTCGCCACCGCAGTTACCTTAAAGCGCTTCATCGTGACGGCGAGCTTGCGCTCGATCTTCTTCATTTCGTTGCGCTCCTCCGGCATGGCGAAGGTATGCGCCGTACCCGAGCGCGAAGCCCGTCCGGTGCGGCCCACGCGGTGGACGAAGTCCTCCGCTTCCTTGGGCAGATCGTAGTTCACGACATGCGCGACATGCGGCACATCGATGCCGCGTGCCGCAACGTCGGTCGCCACCAGCACCCGGTTCGTGCCCTCGGCAAAGCTCTTCAGCGCCGCCACCCGCTGCGCCTGGGTGCGGTCGCCGTGGATGCGCGCCGCGCGGTGTCCCACGCGGCTCAGCCGATTGGCCAGCCGGTCCGCGCCATGCTTGGTGCGGGTGAAGATCAGGAAGCTGCCCTCATGCTTGCTCAGCAGGTGCTCCAGCAGTTCGGGCTTCTTTTCCTTCGACACCTCGAAGATCTGCAGCGCAACATTATCCGCCGGCTTCAGCTCGGTCGAGATATCGATGCGTGCCGGGTCACTGAGATACTCGCGCGTTACATCGCGCATCTCCGGATTCAGCGTGGCGGAGTAGCAAAGCGTCTGCCGCTCCTTGCGCAGCTTCGCGACGATCCGCTTGATCGATGGCTTGAAGCCCATGTCTAGCATGCGGTCGCACTCGTCGAGCACCAGCACTTCAACGCCGTCCAGCTTGACCAGACCGCGATCGAGAAAATCCTCGAGCCGGCCCGGCGTCGCGACCACCAGGCGCACGCCGCGGCGCAGCGCATCGAGCTGCGGCCCTTCCGCGAGCCCGCCGACCACCAGCGCCGCTCGAATGCGGCCCTCCGGCATCAACTGCCGGTAGACCTTCTCCACCTGCATGGCCAGCTCGCGCGTGGGCAGCAGGACGAGTGCGGTGATTTGTTTGGACTGCTGCTTCTGCAGACGCTCAATAATCGGCACCATGAAGCTCAGCGTCTTGCCGGTGCCGGTCTGCGCTGTGGCCAGCACGTCGCGGCCTTCGAGCGCGGGAGGAATCGCCCCCGCCTGCACCGGCGTGGGCGTGACAAAATTCACCGCCGCAAGGCGCTTCTGCACCTCGGGCGAAAGAGACATTTCTGAAAATAGTTTCAACTTAAGGTTCCTTGTGCATCGCGGGGATACACGAATAGCGTGTCCGCAATGCGTGACATGCGCGGTTACCTGTTATCGATCGCGTGTCGTTCTTGTAAGAACGATCGAGGGCGGCGCGCTTGCTCAAATGTACGCAGGGGAAAAACGGTGGGACTTCTGGATACTACCGACCGGCAATTCTTCCGCCAGCCTCCGCTCTTACCGCACGATCCTTGCGTCCGGGAAGCGCACTCGCTTCCAGAGACTCCATCCACTCGACACGCGATGGAAGGAAACGCTTCTGGTTCGGGCTAAGGCGCTCACCAGAGCGCCGCAGGCCAGCACACTGGCCACATTCGGGATGCGTGATGCATCACCCTTCGAAAGCGTTGAGTCAAGTATAGCATTCATTCGGAAGGATGACGCTCGAGACCATACTCCACGAAGGTGCCATGCTGCTTGCGCCGAGCGAGACCGCGCAGCGCGATGCGGAATTGCTGCTGATGCACACCGCCCGCCTGACGAAAACAGAGCTGCTGACGCATCCCGAGCGCGAGCTGACAGAGCGCCAGCAACAGCACTATCGCGCTGCCATCGCCCGCCGCGCCCTGCACGAGCCGGTGCAGCACATTATCGGCACGCAGGAGTTCTACGGCCGCCCCTTCATCGTCAACCGGCTGGTACTCATCCCGCGACCGGAGACCGAGCATCTCGTCGAAGCCGCGCTCGCCGTTCGGCCTGTACCGGCCCACATTCTCGACATCGGCACCGGCTCCGGCATCCTGGCGGTCACCCTCGCGCTGGAGCTTCAAAACGCAACCGTTACGGCGGCAGATATCTCGCCCGCCGCGCTCGCCGTCGCCCAGCACAATGCGCGCGCGCTTGGTGCGGAGGACCGCATCCGGTTCGTCCACTCGGACTTGTTTGCCGCGCTCGCGGACGAGCGCTTCGACTGCATCGTTTCGAATCCGCCCTACGTGGCGACCAGCGAAACGCTCGAGCCCGAGGTGCGCGACTACGAGCCCGCAATGGCGCTCTATGCAGGAGAAGACGGCCTGGCGATCTACCGGCGTCTCATTCCCGCGGCCTTCGACCACCTGGAGCGGGGCGGCCATCTATTGTTCGAGATCGGCCACGGCCAGCACGCCCCCCTGCGCTCGCTGCTCGCTGGGAGCGGGTTTCAGGAGATTCACTTCCTCGATGATCTGCAGGCGATCCCACGCGTCGTCAGCGCGAGAAAGCCATTGGAGTAGACTGGTATGTACATCCCGCCTGCACAGATCAAGCACACTTCCAGCGACATCTGCTCAGCGCCCTACGCAATAAAGCATTTCGCTGATACGTGGTCTCCCCGTCCACGATCGGGAAAATGCTAAGGCCGAGGAGGCCCACCCTGCGTTCCTCACTCGTTTACGCCGCAAGCAAAGAGATCCCCAACCGCTTCCAACTCTGCCAGACCATCAGCAAGGCTGCGCGTGTGCTGCACCTGGCAAGCAATCCAACCGAGAGCACCATCAACCGGGTTCTGCAGGACATCTCTCATCCCGTATCGGAGTTGAAGGCCGCGGGCACAGACGCCGTCGCGCTGTAACCAGAAACAAGGTGGGAGCCGCGGCGCTCTCACCCTGGGCCAACCGCCTGTTAGTCAACCGAAGTTCAGCTAACAGCCTTACCGCGCAGCACCCACCGGCTCGCCAACCTTCCGCTCCACTACTTGAAACTTCAGCCGATTGTTCAGCGGATCGGCGTCCACCTTCACGGTATCGCCGTGCAGCACCTCGCCGTCCAGGATCTTGATGGCCAGCGGGTCCTGGATCAGCCGCTGGATCGCCCGCTTCAGCGGACGCGCACCGTAGGCGCGGTCGTAGCCGGTCATCAGCAACTGGTGCCGTGCGCCCTCCGTCAGCTCCAGCGTGATCTTGCGTTCGGCCAGCAGCTTCTTCAGGTCAGCCAGCCGCAGATCGATGATGTGGCTCAACTGCTCTTCGCCCAGCGGACGGTAGATCACGATGTCGTCCACGCGGTTCAGGAACTCCGGCCGGAAGCTCTGCTTCAGCAGATCCATCACCTGCTCACGCGCATGATCGAACGCCGCTTCGTCGGTTAACGCTTCGGCATTCAGCATCTGCGCGCCCAGGTTCGAGGTCATGATCAGCACTGTGTTCTTGAAATCCACCGTGCGCCCCTTCGAGTCGGTCAGCCGGCCGTCATCCAGAACTTGTAACAGGATGTTGAACACATCCGGGTGCGCCTTCTCGATCTCATCGAAGAGCACCACCGCATACGGCCGGCGCCGGATCGCCTCGGTCAACTGACCGCCCTCGTCGAAGCCGATGTAGCCCGGAGGTGCGCCGATGAGCCGCGCCACCGCGTGCTTCTCCATGTACTCGCTCATGTCGATGCGCACCATCGCCTGCTCGTCATCGAAGAGGAACTCAGCCAGCGCGCGTGCGGTTTCCGTCTTGCCCACGCCCGTCGGTCCCAAAAAGATGAAGCTGCCGATGGGCCGCTTCGGATCGCTCAGGCCCGCGCGCGAGCGGCGGATCGCGTTCGCTACCGTAGAGAGCGCATCATCCTGTCCGATCACGCGCTCGCGCAGCCGTGACTCCATCTGCACCAGCTTCGACACCTCGCCCTCGAGCATCTTCGAGACTGGAATGCCGGTCCATTTGCTCACAATGGCGGCGATGTCTTCCTCGTCCACCTCTTCCTTCAGCATGCGCTTGCGCGCGCCGGATTTGGCCGCATCCGTTTGTGCGTCCTGTTCTGCGTTCAGCTTGCGCAGTTCGGCTTCCGCCTTGGGCAGCTCGCCGTACTGAATGGCGGCCGAGCGCTCGAGGTTTCCCTTGCGCGTCTGCTCTTCCATCTCGAAGCGCAGCGCTTCGATCCGCTGCTTCAGCTCGCTCACGCGCGTGATCGCCTCGCGTTCCTTCTGCCAGCGCGCACGGAGTCCGGTGGCGCGTTCCTTGATGGCAGCGAGCTCCCGCTCGACCGCCTCCAGCCGTTCCTTTGAGTTTGGATCGGTCTCGCGCTTGAGCGCCGCCTTCTCAATCTCAAGCGAA
This sequence comes from Acidobacteriaceae bacterium, assembly GCA_036500805.1. Taxonomy (GTDB): domain Bacteria; phylum Acidobacteriota; class Terriglobia; order Terriglobales; family Acidobacteriaceae; genus KBS-83. The sequence goes on from DASYBK010000106.1 coordinate 18,038, forward strand.
GTAGCCTCGCGGTCCAGTGCATCGATCTCCTCCGGCACGGAGCCGATCTGAATGGCCAGCGACGCAGCAGCCTCGTCCACCAGGTCGATCGCCTTGTCCGGCAGGAAGCGGTCGGATATGTAACGGTGACTGAGCGTTGCCGCGGCCACAATCGCCGAGTCCTTGATGCGCACCTTGTGGTGCGCCTCGTAGCGCTCCTTCAGCCCGCGCAGGATCGCGATGGTGTCCTCGACGTTCGGCTCGCCGACGTAGACGATCTGGAAGCGCCGCTCCAGCGCCGCGTCCTTCTCGATGTACTTGCGGTACTCATTCAGCGTGGTTGCGCCGATGGCCCGCAGTTCGCCGCGCGCCAGCGCCGGCTTGAGCATGTTGCTGGCGTCGATGGCGCCCTCAGCCGCGCCTGCACCGACCAGTGTATGCAACTCGTCGATGAACAGGATGATCTCGCCGTTCGAGTCTTCGATTTCTTTGAGCACGGCCTTCAGGCGGTCTTCAAACTCGCCGCGATACTTCGCGCCGGCGAGCATCGATCCCAGATCGAGCGCAATGACTCGCTTGTCGCGCAGCACCTCCGGCACATCGCCCGAGACAATGCGCCGCGCGAGCCCTTCGACGATGGCGGTTTTGCCCACGCCGGGCTCGCCGATCAGCACTGGATTGTTCTTGGTCCGGCGGCTCAGCACCTGGATGACACGCCGAATCTCCTCATCGCGTCCGATCACCGGATCGAGCTTGCCGCGGCGCGCCAGATCGGTCAGGTCCTTGGCGAATTTCTCAAGCGCCTGGAACTTCGACTCCGGATTCTGATCGGTCACGCGCTGGTTGCCGCGCACCGTGCTCAACGCCTGCAGCACCGATGCATGCGTCGCGCCGAGCGAGGCCAGCAGATCGCGCGCTGGATCGTTCTTCTGCTCGGTCAGCGCCAAAAGGAGGTGTTCGGTCGAGACATACTCGTCCTTGAAGTCGGCCGCTTCCTTGAAGGCGCGGTCCAGCACCTTCTGCATCGCGTTCGAGAGGCCCGGCTGCGCGCTTGCGCCGCCGACCTTGGGCAGCTTGCTCAATGCATCATTCGCCCGCGCCAGCAGTTGCTCGGTCGGCACCCCGACCTTCTGCAGCACCGGCACGATGATGCCATCCTTGTCCTCGAGCAGCGCCGACAGCAGGTGCATCGGCGTCAGCTCAGGATTGCCGTGCTCGAGCGCGAGATTGGTCGCTGCCTGCACCGCCTCCTGCGACTTGACCGTAAATTTGTCCCAACGAATCGCCATATTGCGTCCTCGCCGTCCCTCTCAAAGGAGACGGAATCTTGTTACCAATCGTGCTCCAAACCGCTTCCAAAGGCCACTTTCAAACACAAAATTTGCGCCACATACACAAACTGCGGAAGAGCGCCTCTGTCGCCCTTCCGCAGCCATAACTACAGCTTAAAGTGAGATTTAAGCAGTTTTCGCCTCGACCTTCTTCTGCTGTTCGGACTTAACTGAACCCGGGGCGATTTTGATCTGGCGGGGCTTGGCTTCGGCTCGCTTTGGAAATTCCAGCTGCAGCACACCGGCGTCGTAGGTGGCCTTCACATTCTCGGCATCTACGCTGTTCGGCAAGGTGAAGCTGCGGGCGAAGGTGCCGTAGCGGTGCTCCACGCGATGAAAGTTTTCCTGCTTCTCTTCCCTGTCGAACTTGCGTTCGCCGCGCACGGTCAGAGTGCGGCCTTCGACCTGGATGTCCATGTCCTCCTGATTCACGCCGGGGACTTCGAGCTTGAGGACCAGCTTCTGGTCATCCTCGTAGATGTCGACCGGCGGGGCAAAACTGGCTGCGCTCAGCACCTCATCATCGCTCTGTCCACGACCGTAGTCCTGGAAAAGCGAGTTGAGACGGCTCTGCAGCGAGACCACTTCACGAAATGGATCCCAACGAACGATTGCCATATCACTTCTCCTTCGATTGATTTTTCGAGGTTGAAATTTGGGCCGGAGGCTATGCGGCTCCGGCCTACGCTAGGATAGACGATTTATGTGCGGAGTTGGTTGCAAATTTTATGAGTGAAATACACTCATATTCTTCAGTTGGCTTAAATCGCTGATTCCCCGAGCAGTTTCCCGCCATCTCACTACCTTACTTGGAGGACATCGATGAAGATTGTGCTGTATGGCGCTACCGGAAGAGCTGGTTCCCGCATTCTGACGGAGCTGCTGGGACGGGGCCATCAGGTGGTGGCGGTGGTCCGGAATCTGGACGAAGACCCAGACAAGCTGGCGCCAAATGATGGGCTGACGGCGCTCCCGGGAGACCTTTCCCGGGTGGAGGAGATTGCGGAGACGATCGGCGGCGCCCAGGCCGTGGTGAGCGCCTATCGACCGCCTCCAGACCAGGCAGACCAGCTCGTGGATGTGACGAAACGGGAGATCGCAGCCGTCCGGCAGATCAGCCAACAGGCCAGCTCCCCGGAGAACGCGCCGCGGCTCGTCGTCGTGGGGGGCGCGGGCAGCCTGGAAGTAGAACCCGGAACGCTTCTGTTGAAGACAAAGGACTTCCCCGCCGCGTCGAAGCCGATTGCGCTTGCGCACGAAAAGGCGCTGGAGCTGCTGCGGGCATCTTCGATCGACTGGACATACCTAAGCCCCTCGGCTTTCTTCGAGCCGGGCGAGCGGACGGGCAGGTTTCGATTGGGTCAGGACCAGTTGCTGACGGCTGCGGACAGCAAGAGCTCGATCTCGATGGAGGACTACGCCATCGCGCTGGTCGATGAGCTGGAGCAGCCGCAGCGGCGCCGGCAGCGCTTCACGGTTGGCTACTAGGTTGTCGTAGTATGCGGCTGGGATGGGCTGGTGAAACGATGAAGGTTCTGGTGATTGGAGCGGGCGGGCGGGAGCACGCGATCGCATGGGCGCTGGCGAAGTCGCCGCGCGTAAGCGAGGTGGTCTGCGCACCCGGCAATGCAGGGATTGCGAAGGTGGCGCGCTGCGTTCCGGTGGACGTGGGCGACCTGCAGGCGCTGGTAGCGCTGGTTTCCAAAGAGCAACCGGGGTTGGTCGTGATTGGGCCGGAGCTGCCGCTCTCGCTGGGATTGACCGACGAGTTGCTGCGCCGCGGCGTCCGGGTCTTCGGACCCACCAGGGCTGCCGCCGCGCTCGAGACCAGCAAGAGCTTTGCCAAACGCTTTCTGCAGCGGCACAACCTGCCGACCGCGGCTTATGCGGTGATCAAGGAGGCGAGCGAGGCGGAGGATGTGCTGGCGCATTTTCGCTTCCCTGTCGTGGTGAAGGCGGACGGACTGGCAGGCGGCAAGGGCGTCGTGATCTGCAAAACTAAGGAGGAGGCGCACGCGGCGATTGCCGGACTCTTCTCCGGACAACTGCTGGGCACGCCGGAGCATTCGGTGGTGATCGAGGAGTTCCTGCAGGGCGAGGAGCTTTCGTTCCTGGTGATCTCCGATGGCACGCACGCGGCGCCACTCGCCCCGGCGCAGGATCATAAGCGCATCGGCGAAGGCGATACCGGGCCGAACACCGGCGGCATGGGGGTGTATTCGACCGACGCAATGCTCTCACCGGAGCTGCGCGAGTGGATCATGCACCACATCGTGCAGCCGACGCTGGACGGCATGCGGGCGGAGGATGCGCCGTTCGTCGGCGTGCTGTACTGCGGGCTGATGATGACGCCGCGCGGCCCGATGGTGCTGGAGTTCAACGCGCGCTTTGGCGATCCGGAGACGCAGGCCATCCTGATGCGGCTGGACTCCGATCTGCTGGAGGCGATGGAAGCCGCCGTCGAAGGCCGGCTCTCCCAGACCGAGCTGCGCTGGAAGCCAGGCGCTTCAGCATGCGTGATCGCCAGCTCCGCTGGCTATCCGGGGCACTACCAGAAGGGACTGCCGATTACGGGTCTCGACCGAGCGGCGCTGATCCGCGACGTTGAGGTGTTTCACTCCGGGACAGCCGAAAAAAATGGCCAGGTCGTGACTGCCGGTGGACGCGTGCTGGGCGCGACGGCGCTGGCTCCGGATCTGGAGTGGGCGCTGGCGAAGGCCTATGAGGCGCTGGGAATGATTCACTTCGACGGAATTTATTTCCGGCATGATATTGGGTATCGGGCGGTGAAAGAGACGAAGTAGACAGGCGCGGTCGAAGACGCGCGTGAATCAGTGTCCCTTCACCACGCAGTATTGTTTCCCGACGTAGCCCGACGCTGGAGCCCGGTCCAGATACACGAGCCTGCCGTTGAAGTCTCTTGCGGCCGTGTTGGTGAATTGGATGTCCACAACTTTGGCGGAAGTGAGGGTGCGGCGGACGATGCGCTCGGGCAAGCAGTGCATTTGCATGTCTTCGGGACCACGCTTCAGCGCCACCCTGATCCTTGATCGGAGGTGCAGAACGTGGCGAACGCGTACGAGCCGCGACGCGAGGTCTGGGGCGGCGAAGGAATCCTGTACACCGAAGACGAGCACTCCAGCGGGCGCGAGCACTCTGACAAATTCGCGCAGGTAGTTCTTCGCGAGAGAACGAGGCACATGCTGGAGGACGATGTTGCTGTAGAGGAAGGTGAAGCTTGCGTTAGCGAAAGGGAGCCGCGCGGCGGAGCTGGCAACGTAGCGGCAGTGCGGGTATCGGTTGAGCGACTCCGCCTGCCGGATCATGTGCTCGGAGATATCGACACCGACCGAGGAGGCGAAGCGCTGCGCCAGTGCCTGGGTGAGACGCCCTACACCACAACCGAAATCCAAGGCGGCGCCGGTGAAGTCGGGAGGGTATCCGATTGCCGACAGGTGGTTTAAGACGGTCTCGATTTCGGCATCGCCGGTGGCCATGAACTCGGCGACATCCCACTTGCCGCCAGCCTTCGTGTCATCGGTCAGGATGGCGCTGAGGGCATCGCGGCCGGCGAGGCCTTCCCAGGCATTCTTCAGCTTGTTGAGATTAGTCACGGGATCCGCATTTCAGGCCCGGATTGTAGCTCTCGTGCGTGGCATCTGCGACCGCACGAGCAGACAGTGAAAAGCCGGGCGCACACAGCCCGGCTTTGTCATCCGATGGTTCGAACCCGCAGCTAGCTTGGCTGGATCGGTTCGTTTTTCGTCGCAGACACTGCGGTGTCCTGCTTAGCGGTGGGCTCTGGCGTGCCCTTAATCCCGTCCTTGAAACCCTTGAGGCCTTCGCCGAGGCCCTTGCCCAGCTCCGGCAGCTTGCGTGGTCCAAAGACCAGCAGCGCAACGACCAGAACCAGGATGAGATGTGTTGGTGTCAGTAGCTCGCCCATAGTGGCATGTCCTTCCGGTTAGAGCGGGACTCGTCCTCCGCCGCATCATTGTCGCACAAACACCGACGGCACCCGCTACCCCCATGGTACGCCCGTACGGTCGGCGATGGATGCCCGAAGCGGCAGGAATCTGATTTAGACCGCTGTAACTTTGACGTCTCAGTTTGGCCGGAGTGAGGACAAAGTGAGTCGCTTCTCGACCAGGCTGTAGAAGGTGCTGAGGTCCTCGGCCGCACCGAGGGTGAGGCGGCGATAGACCTTCATGGTGGGCCAGAGGCGCGAGCCAGCGATGTCGAGCGTGGGGATGACGGAGCCGGCCTCGCTGCTCGATTCGCGGCTGCCAGGATAGGGAGCGAGGAGCCAGATGCCGTTCCAGCGGCGGCGAAGGAGTTCGCCGAAGTAGCTGCCCCAGAGGCGGGATTGGAAGTCGAGATCGACAGCGGCCTGTCCGTCGAGCAAGCGCTCGAGCGCGTCGACGGATGCAGCGCTGTAATCGAGCATCACCCGATTCTGCTGCCGCGCGATAAGGATCGCTTCATCGGCGTAGGCGCAGATCATTTCGTCGATAGAGGCGAAGTTCAGTGCGTCGAGCCTGGCTTTGCTATCGAACATTGCAGGTCTTCTCAGGGTACAGCGGGCTGAGTCGCATCATACCCGCGGTCCGGCTCGCGCCGTGGCGTAGAAGGCATGTATCCTTCAATGCAGCACTCAGCAAAGCAATATCTCGTTCGATCACGCTGACGTCATTGGGAATTGGGAGGCAGTCCGTTTTGTCCAAGTCTTTCGGTATGAGCAGGAGCGCCATTCTCCTGCTAAGCGGCACGATGCTGGCCGCCACGGCGTTTGCTCAGAACACGACACAGACCAACACCCAGAACAGCGGCTCCAATCCACAAAGGCTTCCTCCGGCGCCGACCATCGACGTCAATGTGAACCAGAACGAGACGCTGTCGGCTGTGCGCTACAACAACAAGTACGAAGTGTACGGTGGACTGGGCTTCTCTCACTTCAAATCGGGGCCGCAGCTTGCAGCGGGCGCGAATCTGGGCGGCTTCGATGTGCAGGGCACCTACTGGCTGTGGGGGCGGCTGGGCGCGACGGCGAATATACGCGGTTATTACGGCACGCAGGGCGTGAATCCAAACCCATACGGGGTGAGCGGGCCGTTTGTCTTCGAGCACATGTTCCTGGGTGGCGCGACGTACCGGCTGATCGCTCGCGAACACGCGGCGCTGAGCGCGCATGGCATGGTGGGCGGCGCCGATGGCGTCTTCAGCCATGCGCTCGGGAATGCACCGGTAACGGGAGTAGCTGTGCAGCCGCGCGATGTGGGTATGTACAACGACGGGCTGGGCCTGGCATCGACGATTGGCGGCTCGCTGGACCTGAACCGCTCGCCGCGGCTGGCATTGCGCATCTCGCCGGACTGGATCATGACGCGCTATGCCGGCTACGGGACGCCATCGAATGTGCCGTCGGCATTTGTAACGCGCAGCCAGAATGAGTTCGGGATTTCGGTGGGGATTCTCTATCGCTTCAAGCTGGGCAAGGGTCCGCGGTACCGCTAGATATATCTCATTTGAGATACGAAAGGGCGGCTAGCGAGCCGCCCTTTGTTTATTGCTGAAAGCATGTCGCTAAACCAGTTCGAGGCCGGCGAAGAAGTAGCCGATTTCAAAAGCAGCGGTGTCTTCGGCGTCGGAGCCGTGGATCGCGTTCTCTTCGATCGAGGCGGCAAACTTCTTGCGGATGGTGCCCTCTTCGGCGTTGGCGGGGTTGGTGGCGCCCATCAGCTTGCGGAGATCGGCGATAGCGTTCTCCTTCTCAAGCACGAGCGCGATGATGGAGCCCGAGGACATGAAGGTCGTGAGCGAGTCGAAGAAGGGCCGCTGCGCGTGGACGTAATAAAAGCCCTCGGCCTGCGACTTGGAGAGAAAGAGCTTTTTGACAGCGACGATCTTGAAGCCGGCTTTGTCAATTTCGGCGAGGATAGCGCCGGCATAACCTTTGCGCATGGCGTCCGGCTTGATGATGCTGAAGGTGCGTTGCGACACTACGTTATTCTCCCGTTCAATTGGTTGTAATTTGTCTGGCATCAAGGGCAACCGAATGCTTTCAACGGTTGGCGTGTTCGAGAGGACAAGTCAAGTTCACCGCGTAACTTCAACCCCAGCTTCACCCAATACGAATTTGTGAGCTTACGCGTCTGGGGATGCGGCGAAAAAACAAATGTAGTCACCCCCACCTTGCTGATGGCGGCTGTGAAATCATCAATCCTGTCATCAGGGAACTTGACGTTTGCGATCTGCTCCCATTCCTTCTTCCGCGTTTTACCGTACATCAGTACCAAGATGGGACGCTGCTCGTTAATGCGCTGCTTTATAACGTTGATGCGAGCTGGGAGGAATCTTTCACGCTCTCTAAGCATGCCAAGACTCTTCGCGGGGAACCCTGAAAGTTCGATGACGCAGCTCTCGCCCGTCACTATACCCCACTGAGATTTCTGATATTCGCGAAGGTCACTCTCTTCTGAGGGAAGGTCTAACAAGGTAAGCAACAAGAGAATCAACGGCCTCCATGTTTGCTGAAGAGGTGGCCGTTCCTGATGCCACTGTAGAACTCCGATATCTCGGTGAAACCGGCGACAATCAGAGAGTTCACATGACCGACCCTTACGCCAGGCTTTCGCTCGAAGAGTTAGATCACCGTTTTCTTTGTCGTCCATGCCTTCTTCGAGACCCATGAAACAGAACGGCGCATCCCAACCTCCATAGCCATAGCAATGCTCTGCCATTGCGAGGACATCCTTATCCTCGAGGATACTTGCGTTGCTCATTATGCCTTGCCGATGACCCGGGCTAAGGTTTCGCCGATCTCGGCCGGCGATTGCACGACATGGATGCCGGCGTCTTTGAGCGCCTTCATCTTGTCTGCGGCGGTGCCCTGGCCACCGGAAATGATCGCGCCGGCGTGGCCCATGCGGCGCCCTGGAGGCGCGGTCTGGCCGGCGATGAAGCCGACGACCGGCTTCTTCACGTTGGCCTTCACGTAAGCTGCCGCGGCTTCTTCGGCAGTACCGCCGATCTCGCCGATGAGGATGATGGATTCGGTCTCGGGGTCTTCGTTGAGCAGCTTGAGCGCGTCAACGTGCGTGGTGCCGACGATGGGGTCGCCGCCGATGCCGATGGCGGTGGACTGGCCGATACCACGCTGGGTAAGCTGGTAGACGGCTTCGTAGGTGAGGGTGCCGGAGCGCGAGACGATGCCGACCGAGCCTTCCTTATGAATGCGGCCGGGCATGATGCCGATCTTCGCCTTGCCGGGCGAGATAACGCCGGGACAGTTGGGGCCGATGAGCACGGATTTTGAGTGCTTGAGCTTCGACCAGACACGCACCATGTCGTTCACCGGGATGCCTTCGGTGATGCAGATGATGAGCGGCAGGCCGGCGTCCTCGGCTTCGAGGATAGCGTCGGCTGCGAAGGGCGGTGGAACGAAGATGACGGTGGCGTTGGCGCCACTTTTGTCCACGGCTTCCGAGACGGTGTTGAAGACCGGCCAGCCTTCATGTGTTGTGCCGCCTTTGCCGGGTGTGACTCCGCCGACGACCTTTGTGCCGTATTCAGCGCAACCCTTGGCGTGGAATGTGCCTTCCTTGCCGGTGATGCCTTGCACGATGAGGCGAGTGTTCTTATCGACCAAGACCGCCATTAGCGAGCCACTCCCTTCGCCGCTTCCACGGCCTTCTGTGCTGCGTCCTGCATGGTGTCGCCTACGAGAAATTTCAGGCCGGAGTCTTTGAGGATTTTGCGGCCTTCTTCTACGTTGGTGCCTTCGAGGCGGAGGACTACCGGCACCTTCACGTTGAGATTGTTTGCCGCTGCTACGACGCCCTGCGCCAAGGTATCGACACGCAGGATGCCGCCGAAGATGTTGATGAAGACGGCTTGTACGTTTTTGTCGGAGAGTAGTATCTGGAAGGCGTTTTCGATCTGCTGCTGGTTGGCGCCGCCGCCAACATCCAGGAAGTTCGCAGGCGAGCCGCCGGCATACTGGATGATGTCCATGGTGGCCATGGCGAGGCCCGCGCCGTTCACCATGCAGGCGATGGAGCCGTCGAGCTTGATGTAGTTGAGCGCGAACTTCGACGCCTCCACCTCCAGCGGGTCTTCCTCGGAGAGGTCGCGCAGCTCCTTGAGGTCCTTGTGGCGGAACATCGCGTTGTCGTCGAAGTTGATCTTGCAGTCGAGCGCCATCAGCTTGTCGTCTTTGGTGGTGATGAAGGGGTTGATCTCGAGCAATGAGGAATCGGTTTCGATGAAGGCCTTGTAGAGGCCTTGCATAAATTTCACCGCCTCGTTGATCTGAGTGGGCTTGAGGCCGAGGGCGAAGGCGAGTTCGCGAGCCTGATAAGCCTGGAAGCCGACGCCGGGATCGATGTAGGCCTTATGGATG
>DASYBK010000107.1:0-61378 GCA_036500805.1 Acidobacteriaceae bacterium
GTGCCGGACCAACTGGCGCCCTGGCTGCTGGACCGGCTGGTCTCCCTGGGGACGGATGGCTTCGGCCGCAGCGACAATCGGGAACATCTGCGGCGGCACTTCGAGGTGAGCGCGGAGTCGATCGTCGCGGCGACGCTCTCCCGGCTGGCCCGCGATGGCAAATTCGATGCCAAGAAGGCGGAAGCGGCTTTTGCGGAGCTTGGGGTCGATCCGGAGCGCGGCGATCCGGCGCGTGCCTGATGCCAATAACGAGACATGATCAAGGCCGGAGCGTTATGCTCCGGCCCTGGTGTCTGCACAAAGGATCTAGTCGGAGGCGTCGAGCAGCGCGACGAGCTTTGCGTCGATACGCGGACGCGGGGCTGTCGCGCGTGGCCGGTCGCTGAGCCGCTGATATTCGGTTGCCGAGAGCATCACGGCGATGTCGCGGTCGTTGCTGCGGATCATCACTGGTTCGCGCTGGGCCCTGTTGAGCAGCGTCGCCAGCTTCAGCTTGGTGTCTGTGGCAGAGATTGCTTGCATGGTTCGCTCCAATGCCGGACATTGTCTCGAAAGCGGGGCATTTGGGAAATGAATCCTTAGTCGTACGCATCCGACCCGGCAACATGTCCGGAAATGGACAGCCCGGCCACGTGACCGGACAGCGAGCTTCGGGCCGTAGGAACTCCTTCCGCTTATATAGCCTTTTTGTTTCAGTGGCTTAGGAGGGCTGAGGCACTTGGATATGCAAGTGCATTACAGTCCATTGATGGACATCGCCCGCCCAGATATCAAAGCCAAGAAGAACCGCCGCCGCGTCGTGACCATTGCGGTGGCTATCGTTGTCCTTGCCGGCGTCACCTTCGCCGTCATGCGGCTAAAGCCGGCAGCCCCCACGGTAGAGCGCAGCGTGGTGTGGACCGATACAGTGAAGCGCGGAAACCTGATCCGGCAGGTACGCGGCAATGGGACGCTGGTGCCCCGCGAAGACGCGATCCGCCAGATCCCGGCTCAGACCGCTGCGACCGTGACCCGCATCCTGGTGCTGCCCGGTTCGAATGTGAAGGCGGACAGCGTGCTGGTGGAGCTGAGCGACCCGCAGACCACACAGCAGGCCGTGGACGCAAAGCTTGCGCTCAGCGAGGCAGAAGCCGACCTGAAGAACACGGCTGTTCAGTTGCAGAGCACGCTGTCGACGCAGAAGGCTACCGCGGCGACCACCAATGCCGCCTATGAGACCGCCAAGCGGCAGGCGGCGACCGACGAATCCCTCTACAAGCTAGGGGTTATTTCGGGAATTACCGCGGAAGCCTCAAAAAGCAACGCGCAAGGATTAACTACCCAGAACCAAATGCAGCAAAACGTCGTATCCATCAACGAGAAGGCACTGGAGACACAGCTTTCCGTGCAGCAGGCCAAGGTAGACCAGGCACGCGCGGTATACCAGCTCAAGCAGCAGCAGTTGGATGCTCTTAAGGTGAAAGCGGGCATCAACGGCGTGCTTACGGACCTGCCGCTGGCTGTCGGACAGCAGGTGACCATCGGTACCATGCTCGCGAAAGTAGTGGTGAAAAATCAGTTGAAGGCAGCTTTGAACATCCCCGAGACGCAGGCGCGCGACATCCAGACCGGCCAGCCGGCAGCCGTCGATACGCATAACGGCATCATCGAAGGCACGGTGCAGCGTATCGATCCGGGCGTGCACAACGGCACGGTGACTGTAGACGTGGCGCTGAACGGCTTCGTCGAAGGGGAACGGCCGGACCTGAGCGTGGATGGGCAGATCGACCTGCAGCGGTTGTCGAATGTGCTTTACGTCGGCCGTCCTGCCTTCGGCAATGAAGACTCGACCATCACCTTGTTCAAACTGAGCCCCGATGGAAAGACCGCAACGCGCGTTCCGGTAAAGGTGGGCCGCGCCTCGGTGAATGCCATCCAGGTGCTCAGCGGGCTCAATGAAGGAGATACCGTCATCCTGTCCGACATGTCCCGCTGGGACCAGGTCGACCGCATCCGGCTGGAATAACAACCGAACTTAGGAAGGAAAGGAACACGAGGCCAACTATGGACGAAACAGCACAGGCACTGATACAGATCGAAGCGCTGACCAAGGTCTTCTACACGGATGAGATCGAGACGCACGCGCTCTCCGGCGTGCATCTGTCGATTCTGCGTGGCGATTACGTCGCCATGTCCGGGCCGTCAGGTTGCGGCAAGTCGACGCTGCTCTCGATCATCGGGCTGCTCGATACGCCGACCAACGGCCGCTACCAGTTGAACGGCAAGCCGGTAGAGAACCTGAGCTTCGCCGAGCGCTCGCGCATCCGCAACCAGGAGATCGGCTTCATCTTCCAGAGCTTCAACCTGATCGGCGACCTTACCGTGGCCGAGAACGTGGAGCTTCCGCTGACCTACCGCTCCGGCATGCCGGCGGCGGACCGCAAGCGCCGCGTGCAGGAGTCGCTGGAGCGCGTGGGGATGGCGCACCGCATGCGTCACTATCCATCGCAGCTCTCCGGCGGTCAGCAGCAGCGTGTCGCCGTGGCCCGCGCGCTGGCCGGTTCGCCGTCCATCCTGCTGGCTGACGAGCCTACCGGAAACCTGGACTCGAAGAACGGCGAAGCGGTGATGGAACTGCTCTCCGAACTGCACAAGGAAGGCGCGACCATCTGCATGGTGACGCACGATCCGCGCTTTGCCCGCCACGCAGACCGCCTGGTGCACCTGTTCGACGGCAAGGTGATTGCCGAAGGAGAGCTGTCGCCGGAGCAGTTGCTGCAGGTCCAGTAGATCGGCGCCCGCACCCGGAAGTGCGAAAGCGAGGGCGAAGTGTGTCCGTAGAGCCAGAAATCGATTGAGGAGGAAGAGCCGCGATGGGGAAGTTGCTCAGGGATGTGCAATACGCATTGCGGCAATTCCGCCGCAATCCCGGCTTTGCCATCACCGCGGCGCTGACGCTAGCGCTCGGGCTGGGCGCGACGACCGCCATCTTCACCCTGATCTACAACACCATGCTGAAGGCGCTGCCCGTCCATCAGCCCTCGAAGCTGTACATGGTGGGCAAGGAGCCGACCTGCTGCAATTACGGCGGCCTGCAGGGGGATGAATGGGAGATCTTCTCCAACGATCTCTATCTCTACTTCCGCGATCACACCAAGGGCTTTGAGAGCCTGACCGCGTTCCAGTCTTACAGCGCGCCGCTGCTGACCCGGCGGGTCGGCGATTCGCAGCCTCCTGTAACCGTGAATGGACGCTTCGTCGCGGGCAACGAGTTCTCCACGCTCGGTGTGCCGCTGGCGCTGGGGCGGCCGATTCAGCGGTCCGACGATACGGAAGGAGCGACGCCGGTAGCTGTTATCAGTTACCGGATGTGGCAGCGACGCCTTTCGCTCGATCCGCACGTCATCGGCACAAATTTCACCATGAACGGTGTCGTGGTGACAATCGTCGGTGTGACTGCGCCGGAGTACCAGGGCGAAATTGTGCAGTCCGATCCCCCGGAGCTGTGGCTGGCATTGAACCAGGAGGCAAAGTTTACTGGCGCGGATGCGGCACACACGCATCAACCCGACAGGCATTGGCTGGACGTGGTGGGCCGGATTGCGCCCGATGCCGATCTGGGGCAGATTACTGCCCAGCTCAATGTCGAACTGCGACAATGGCTGCGCAGCCGGCCGACGCTCAATGACGCGGAGCGGGCGCAGATCGGCCGGCAGAAGACACAGCTCTCTTCTGCAAAGGCTGGCGTGAATACCGTCTCCGAGAATTACGGCCGCGGGCTGAAGCTGCTGATGTGGGCGGCAGCGTTTGTCCTCCTGATTGTCTGCGCGAATGTTGCGAACCTGCTGCTGGTACGCGCGACCGCGGAGAAGCAGCAGCAAGCCGTGCGCATCGCTCTGGGCGCGACGCGCGGGCAACTGGTGCGGCAGGCAATGATCTCGAGTGTGCTGCTGGCGCTGGTAGGCGGCGCAGGAGCAATCGCCATTGCACACGCCGTGGCCAACTCGGTGCTCCGGCTGGCCTTCCGCGGATCGGATTACGTTCCGGTAAACGGCATGCCCTCATTGCCGGTACTAGGCTTCGCTGTGCTGGTGGCGCTGGTGACCGCGGTGGTCTGCGCAACCATTCCCGCATGGATGATGAGCAAGACGGATCCGGCTTCTGCACTACGCGGAACTTCGCGCACCATGAAGGACTCGAGCTCGACCGCACAACGCGTGCTGGTCATCACCCAAGCGGCGCTTTCCGTGATGCTGCTGTGCTCGGCCGGGCTGCTGCTGCGGAGTCTCTACAACCTGCAGAAGCAGGACTTCGGCTTCCAGACCACAAACCGCTACATCGTCGGCATCGATCCCTACCTGGCCGGTTATAAGCCGGAGCAGACGGATGATTTGTATCGCAAGCTGCACGCGCGGCTGATGCAGATCCCGGGCGCGCAAAAGGTTGCGTTTGCGCTGTATACGCCGCTGAGCCACGACAACTGGAATCGCGGAGTCTTTATTCCCGGACAGCCCGATCCGCAGCCGGATAGTGACTGGTATAGCGCGACGTATATCCGGATCAGCCCGGAGTACTTCGACGCCATCGGCGCAAAGCTGCGCACCGGCCGCTTCTTTACCGATGGCGACGATAATCACACGCGCAAGATTGCGATCGTGAACCAGGTCTTTGCCGACCGCTATTTTCACGGCAACGCGATCGGCAAGCATTTCGGAGCCGAGAAGGAACTGCGCTCGCAATTCGAGATTGTCGGGATTGTGGAAAACACCAAGCATAACGATCCTTACAAGCCGCCGCCGCCGATGTACTATCTGCCGTTTGCGCAGACGATGGAGATCTTCAAGCCCGAGTACAAGTCATTTGAGGGGTTGGAACACTACGCAGGCCAGGTGGTGCTCGATGTGTCGAATTCGACTCCGGCGGCGCTCGAAGCCGAAACGCGTCGCGCCTTCACAGACGTCAACCCGCTTCTGACGCCCCAGTACTTCCACACCTTCGCGTATCAGATATCGACCAACTTCAATCAGGACGAGCTGCTGGCGCGGCTGACCTCGCTTTTCGGGATTGTCGCGTTGATCCTGGCATCGATCGGTCTCTATGGCGTCACTGCCTACTCGGTCGAACGGCGCACGGGTGAGATCGGCGTGCGGATGGCGCTCGGTGCGGACCGGCCGAGCATTCTGCGCGATGTACTGAAGCGCGCGCTTGTGCACTGCGTCATCGGGCTGGCCATCGGTGTCCCGCTGGCCTATGCGGCAGGAAAGGTCATGGCCCAGCACCTCTATGGCGTGGGCGCATTCGATCCGGAAGTTGCCATCCTCACGCTGCTCATACTCTCCCTCGCGGCCGCTGTCGCGGCGTTTGTACCGGCGAGACGCGCAGCGTCCATCGAGCCGATGGTGGCGTTGCGCATGGAGTAACCAAGAATTGTAGAAGGGAGGAGCCATGCAACTCGTCTCACAACTTTGGCAAGACCTTCGTTACGCCTTGCGGCAGTTGCGCCGGACTCCGGGGTTCGCCATCACCGCGGTGCTCACCCTGGCGCTGGGCGTCGGGGCAACGACCGCCATCTTCACGCTGATCTATCAGGTGATGCTGCGGCCGCTGCCGGTCCGGGCTCCGGAGCAGCTCTACAAGCTGGGGAGGACGGATGATTGCTGTCATAATGGCGGCGGTCTTTTCGGCGACTGGAGCCTGTTTTCGTACGACCTCTACAAACAATTCCGCGATCATCTCAGCGGCTTTGAGAGCCTCGCCGCGGTCGAGCCGGGACATACCGAGGTAGGCGTGCGCCGCCAGGGCGGCGACGAAGCAGCAATTGCTGCCATGCAGTTTGTCTCCGGCAACTACTTCCCGATGCTTGGAGCGCCGGCCATGCGCGGCCGCACGCTTCAGCCGGCGGACGACCAGCGCGGGACGGAGCCCCACATCGTGCTGAGCTATCGCATGTGGCAGCAGCGCTTTGCGGGATCGCCGGAGATCGTTGGCGCACCGCTGATGGTGAATGGCGGGGCGATGACAGTGGCCGGCATCATGCCGCCGGAGTTCTACGGCACGCATCAGAACGGCGATCCAACAGACATCTGGGCGCCGCTGGCCTTCGAGCCGATGCTGACCAACATCGACGCGATGGACCATCCTGAGGATCACTGGCTGGGAGTGCTGGGCCGGTTACGTCCGGGCGTGAACGCGGCGACGATCACTCCGCAAGCCAGCGGGCTGCTGCAGCAGTGGCTGCTGGCGCACCAGGAGTCTCTCGCAGCCGGACAGAAGGCAGCCATTCCGCAGCAACGGACTGAGCTGGTGGAGGCGGCAGCCGGTGTAAGCCAGATGCGCAACAACTATGCATCCGGCTTGCAACTCCTGATGATGATTGCCGGCTTCGTGCTGCTGATTGTCTGCGCGAACTTGGCCAACCTGATGCTAGTGCGCGGCATGGCGCGCAAGCAGCAGACTGCGGTACGCCTCGCTCTCGGAGCGCAGCGCGGCAGGCTCATCCGCCAGACCTTGATCGAGAGCCTGGTGGTTTCGCTTATCGGGAGTGGCGTCGCGGTATTGTTTGCGGTCGCCGGCTCGCACGCAATACTGGCCATGGCGCTCGGCGGCGATACAACCTCGCCTTTCCCACCTACCTCTTCCATGCCCGTGCTCGGGTTCGCACTCGGCGTTGCCGTGCTGGCCGGTATGCTCTTCGGCTGCGTGCCGGCATGGATCACCTCGCACTTCGATCCCATCGAGGCCTTGCGCGGCGCGAGCCGCACGGCTGGCGACAAGACCGCCTGGCCGCAAAAGATGCTGGTGGTCTTTCAGGCAGCGCTTTCGCTCGCCCTGCTTTCAACCGCTGGGCTGCTCATTCTCAGCCTGCACGCGCTCGAACATCAGAACCTGCACCTTGCGACATCGGGCCGGCTGATTGTCGGGATCAATCCGGTAGCCGCGGGCTATGACATTACCAAACTGAACGCACTCGAGCGGCGCCTCGACACGGATCTGAAGCAGGTTCCCGGCGTCATCGATGCGGCCTATGCCATTTACAGTCCGCTCTCGCATGATCGCTGGCACGACCTGACGCATCTTCCGGGCCAGCCGCCACCGCCGCCGGAGTTCACCAACAACTACTACCGCACGACCTGGGACCGGGTGAGCCCGGACTTCTTCTCCGCGGTGGGGACACATCTGCTGCTCGGCCGCGTGTTCACCGATGGAGATACCGCAACCACTCGCCGCGTTGCCGTGGTGAATCAGGCGTTCGTCGATCGCTTCCTCAAAGGCAAGCCTGCGCTGGGAGCGCACTTCGGCATGGACGAGCATGACCCTAATGAGCTTGAGATCGTCGGCGTGGTTGAGAATACCAAGTACGAGCATCCGGAAGAGCCGCAACTGCCCATGGTCTTCGTGCCGATGGCGCAGCCAAGCGAGATCTTCAAGGAAACCGACCGGATCGCGGAAGAGCACAGCCATTATCCAGAAGACATCATCGTGCACTACCAGGGCGGTGAGGCGGAGATGGCCGCGACGATGCGCCGAACTCTCGCCCACATCGATCCCAACCTGCCCATCACTCGTGTCGACTCGCTCCAGACGCAGGTGAACCTGCAGTTCAGTCAACCGGCAATGCTGGCGCGGCTCACGACCGCCTTCGGGCTGATTGCTCTGCTGCTGGCCGCAGTGGGCATCTATGGCGTGACCGCGTACACGGTAGAGCGGCGCACTCCCGAAGTAGGGCTGCGCATGGCACTGGGAGCCGACCGCGGCGACGTGCTGCGCGAGGTTCTGAAACATGCCTTGTCGCAGGTGCTCGTTGGCCTCGTGCTCGGTGTGCCACTGGCGCTTGGTCTGGGCCGGCTGATGGCCTCGCATCTTTACCAGGTCAGTAGTTACAACCTGCCCATCCTGAGCGGCGCCTTTGCGACCTTAATCCTGGCAGCGGTGCTGGCGGCGTTTCTACCGGCCACGCGCGCGGCTGCCATCGAGCCGGTCGAAGCACTGCGCAACGAGTAACGGTGAATTTATAAGAGAACGGGAGGCGGCCATGCAGTTAGAGCAGGATCTTCGTTACGCATTTCGCAAGCTGCGCCGCAGCCCGGGCTTCGCGCTGACTGCGATATTGACGCTGGCGCTCGGCGTGGGTGCGACTACTGCGGTCTTCAGCGTGATCGACGCGGTTCTGCTTCGTCCGCTGCCGTTTCCTGATCCACAGCAGATCGTCGTTCCGGAGAGCCGGTCGCACAGCGGCTACACGCAGCCTGCTTCTCTGCCTGGATATCGCGATGAGCGCGCGCAGCAGCACACCTTCTCCGCCTTCGCCGGCTATAACGACTTCAGCAGTGTGAACCTGGAATCGCCGCATGGCCCGGTGGCGCTGCATGCGACCAAGGGGACCGACAATTTTTTCGACGTCTTCGGCGTCCGCCCGATTCTGGGCCGCACCTTTCTTCACGGCGAGGACCAGCCCGGCCGCGATGACGTCGCGGTGTTGAGCTATGAAGTCTGGCAGCGCGATTTTCAGGCGGACCCGAAGGTGATCGGAAAGATGGCGCGGCTCGATGGCCATCCGTACACCATCATCGGCGTCATGCCTGCGGACTTCCGCTATCCGCTGGGACAGCGCAACTCAGTGTATACGCCGCTGCATGCAAAGCCGGAGTGGATCACGAGCCGCGAAAACCATTGGCTGCGGACGATTGGCCGGATGAAGCCGGGGGTCAGTCGCCAGCAGGCACAGGCCGATCTGCAGCAGGTATTCGCAAACATCGGTCGTGCGTATCCCGATACAGATGGGGGCCGCACAGTGGTGCTGCATACGCTCGACGCGACGCTGAGCGAAGGCGTGGCCTCACCGCTGACAGCGATGGGCGCTGCCGTGCTGGCGGTGCTCATGCTCTGCTGCGTGAACATCGCTGGCCTGCTGCTGGCGCGCGGAGTGGGCCGGGAACGCGAGATGGCGGTGCGCGCCGCGGTGGGTGCTGGCCGGGCGACGATACTGCGCCAGGTGCTCACAGAAAGCCTGGTGCTCGCGGCCTTCGGCTGCGGCGCCGGCGTCCTGCTGGCCACGCTCCTGCTCGCCGGCATGCGCACATTCCTGATCGATGCGCTGCAACGCGGCAGCGAGGTCCATCTGAACGATCGCGCGCTGGCCGTGGCAATTGTGCTGGCCACGGTGACGAGTGTGCTGGCCGGCGTGCTGCCTGCATTGCGGCTGGCCGGCATCGATCCCAGCCAGGCCTTGCGCGCGGGCGGCGCCGCGGGCAGCACGCGGGCACATCATCGGCTGCGCTCCGCCTTCATCGTGACCCAGGTCGCGCTGGCGCTCGTGCTGCTGTTTACCTCCGGACTGCTGGTGCGTTCCATTTTCGAGCAGCGCCATACCGACCTCGGTTTCCACCCCGCTCCCATCGTGTCGGCGGAAATCGACCTTTCTCCAGGACGCTATACCGGCCGCGATCCAATGGGGAACTTCTACCAGCCACTTCTCGATCGGCTGCAGCATGCGCCGGGCGTTGCGGCTGCGGGGCTCATCAGCACCATTCCCATTCAGAACTGGGGTATCAACAGCGATGTCCATATCAAAGGGCAGCCGCCGTATCCACCTAACCAGGAGATGCTGGCCGAAAACCGTATCGTCACCAATGGCTACTACAAGACATTTGGCATTCGATTGATCCGCGGGCGCCTGCTCCATCCGGGTCTGGATACCGCTGCTGCACACAGGGTTGTCGTCAATGAGGCCTTCGTGAAGAAATTCTTCCCACAAGGCGGTGAGCCAGTGGGCGCCCACATCGATGGAGAAAACGCTGAGATCGTTGGCGTCGTCAGCAACGTCCGTCAGGCTCTTGACCGGCCTCCTTTGGCAGAGATGGACTACCTTGCGAACGCATTACCCGTAGCCGATCCACTGGATTATCTGAGCGGCATGAGCCTGGTGGTGCGCGCAGAAGGCGATCCGAAGGCCATCTACGGCGAGCTGCGCGAAGCCATTCATGCGGTCGATCCGACGGTGCCGTTCCGCACACCGGAGACGATGGATGAAATTGTGCTCGACCAGCTTAACTTCCAGCGCATGGAGTCGTGGCTCTTCGGCGGCTTCGCTGCGCTCGCGCTGCTGCTCGCGATTGTCGGCATCTATGGCCTGCTGAGCCATGAAGTGGAGCAGGGCACCCGCGATATCGGCGTGCGGATGGCGCTCGGGGCAACGCGGGCCAATATCGTGCGCACGGTAACCGGTCGGGCGGCGGCGATGGTCGCAGCAGGTCTCGCCGCCGGCACATTGCTGACGCTGCTTGCCAGCCGGGCGATCGCGGCCGTGCTGCCCCAGGTATACGAATCGCACAGGATGCATGCCGCGCATCTGTCGGCGCAACAGGCTAGCGTTTTTGCTGTGTTGGCGGCGGCGCTCTTCCTGATCAGTCTGCTGGCCGCGATGCTGCCGGCGAAGCGCGCCGCTACCATTGAACCCATGACCGCGCTGAGGATGGAGTAGCCGATGACCTTCATCCAGGATCTTCGCTACGCATTGCGCCAACTGCGACGCAATCCCGGCTTTGCACTGACTGCGATTCTCACGCTCGCGCTTGGGATTGGCGCGACTACCGCTGTTTTCAGCGTGGTGGAGCAGATGCTGCTTACCGAGCTCCCCTATCGCGACGCGGACCACATTGTGGCGCTACGCGCTTTTTTTACGGATCGGGAGCATCTGAACCCGCATGTCACAGGCGGGGACTATCAGGACATGCGCAATGATCCTGATCTCGCAGCCGTTGCCTACTATGAGGGCGGCGAGATGGGCGTGCAGCTTCCGGATCACGCCACGTTTACGCAAATTGATGCAGTCAGCGCGCAATTTGCGGATGTCTTCGGAGTGCACCCGGTCAGTGGAGCGCTGTTTCGCAACGGCGAGGCTTCGCATCAGGCCCTCGTGAGCGAAGCCTTTGCCGATGCGGAGCTGGGCGGCGCGCGCGCCGCCCTCGGCAAGCTGCTGAGTGTCGAAAGCGAATCGTATCAGGTAGTCGGCGTGCTGCCGCGCAGCTTCGATTTTCCGCGAAAGACCAGGATCTGGCTGGGTACTTCAGCAACACCGGAAAACATCAATCGCGATTCCTACAACTACGGGGCGGTCGCTCGCGTACGAGACACCTTAGAGGTGCATCAGGCGCAACTACGTCTGGATGCTTTATCGAAGCGCCTCGCCGGGCAGTTTCCCGTGAGTCATGCGCACGTCGAGCTGCGCGCAGTGCCGCTGCGTGATTCGCTGACCGGCGGGGTGCGCACGTCACTGTGGCTGTGGCTTGCCGCGGTCGGCGTACTCCTGCTGATCGCCTGCGCCAACGTTGCCCATCTTCAACTCGTGCGCATCTCCACACAGGGACATGCGCTGGCGGTGCGCGGCGCGCTGGGTGCTACGCGGGCCCGCATTGTCGGATCAGTGCTTTTGGAAGCAGGAATCGTGTCATTCCTCGGCGGCGTGGCCGGCCTCGTCCTGTCGATTCCGGCAACCCGGCTGCTCGTGCGCATGCTGGCATCGCAGTTGCCGCGCAGTATGAGCGCCATACCTGATCCGCGGCTGCTCGGGTTCTGTCTGCTGCTTGCTGTCGTGGTTACGGTACTCAGCGCCACCCTGCCATGCTGGTGGGCCGCGCGGCGCGATCCCGCTGCCGCCTTGAGCCGCGGCACGCGGTCGGGCAGCACAGACCGCAGCACCACACTGTGGCGGCGCGGCCTGCTCGCGATTGAGATTGCGCTGAGCTTCCTGCTGGTCACAACCTCGGGTCTGCTGCTGCGCACCATCGAGCATATCCGCGAGGTGCCGCTGGGCTTTGCTGCGGAGAACCGGCTGGTGGTCTATGCGCACGCTCCGGCGCGCGGACTGGAGCAGATGCAGAAGCGCGTCATTGAGTTGGGGCAGTTGACGGATCGGCTGCGGGCGCTGCCGGGCGTGGAATCGGCCGCCCAGACAATGGGACTGCCTGCCGGCCAATATGGATCGAACGGCTCTTATGCCGTCACCAGCAAGGGCCAGGCGATGGATCAGCCTGGCTTGCCCTGGGCAATCTTCAGTCTGGCGGGCCCGGATTACTTCAACACCATGCACATCCCGCTGCTGCAGGGAAGAGATATCACAGCGGCGGATACGTATGGATCGCAGCCGGTCGCTGTCATTAGCGCCTCGTTGGCACGTCAGTCCTTCGGGAACGGCAATCCGCTGGGCCAGCAGATCATCTGCGGCTTGGACCAGGACAGTATGCGCGGAGCGACCGTCGTCGGAGTCGTCGGCGACGTGCGCCAGGACTCGCCGGCAGATGATCCGTCGCCGGCCCTTTATATGCCACTGGCGCAGCATCCCTATCTCGCAAACGAGGTCCAGATCGTACTGCGCACGGCAAGCGCGCCCGCCACGTTGATTCCGGCGGTCCATCAGCGTGTCCTTGCAACCGATGCCACCATCGCCACCAAGTTCACCACCATGGACGATGCGCTCGCCGAAGCGACCGAGCCGCAGCAGCTACGCGGCGAACTGCTGACCGCCTTCGCGGCACTCGCCCTGCTGCTCGCAGCCGTCGGCATGTACAGCGTGACCAGTTACACCGTTTCGCAGCAGATGCGCGAGATCGGCATTCGCATGGCACTGGGCGCGGATCGCGCGATAGTCGCGCGCGAAGTAATGATGACGGCGGCGAAGAGCGGAGCGGTGGGGATCGGGCTGGGCGTTCTCGTCAGTATGGAAGCCTCACGTCTGCTGAGCCGCTTCCTTGTTGGCGTTCCCGCTTTGGACCCGGTCAGCTACGGTATCGCTGCATGTGTGCTGGTGGCTGCGGCAGCGTTGGCGGCGCTGTTACCAGCGCGTCGCGCGGCTTCCACCGATCCCATGGTAGCGTTGCGGACGGAGTGACACGATGCACCTGGCCACCGATATCCGCTACGCATTTCGCCAACTTCGCCGCAGTCCCGGCTTCGCCATCACGGCGGTGCTCACGCTTGCTCTAGGCATCGGCGCGACCACCGCCATCTTCAGCTTGATCTACATCACCATGCTGAAGCCGCTGCCGGTGAAACAGCCTTCCGAACTATATAAGGTGGGCCGCGATAGCACCTGCTGCACCGCCAGCGAGCTGCTGGGCGATTGGAGCATGTTCTCGAACGATCTTTACGAAACGCTGCGCGATCACACGCAGGGATTTCAGGGCACGCTGGCCGCATTTGAAGCTGGGCAGACGCCGCTGCTGGTGCATCGCGTGGGCGATTCGCAGGCTTCAATGGCGCTGCTGGGCAAGCTGGTATCGGGCAACTACTTCAGCGTGCTTGGGGCGCCGATCGCCATGGGCCGCGGGTTAATGCCTGCCGACGATCGTCCGGGCGCGCCGCCGGTCACTGTATTGAGCGACCGCATGTGGCAGCGTCGCTTCGGCCGCGATCCGCACATCATCGGCCAGACCTTGATGATGAACGGCACGGCGTCGACAATCGTGGGCGTGACCGCGCCGGGCTTTGTCGGGGAGACGCTCAACGCGGATATGCCGGAATTGTGGATGCCACTGCACCAGGAGGCCAATTTCGTTCACGAGGGCGCGCTCGGGTCGCGGCCAGACCGCTACTGGCTGGACATTATCGGACGCATCGCGCCCGGTGCCGTGCCCGCGCAGATCGATGCACAACTGAATACCGAGCTGCGCCAGTGGCTCGAGAGTCGCAGCGCAGAGATGCAGCCGGACGAGCGCGCGCAGATCGACCGCCAGCACACGGAGATCGCTTCTGCCGAACCCGGGATCAACTTCGTCGGGATGTTCTACGATCAGCCGCTCAAGCTGCTGATGGCAGCGGCCGGCTTCGTTATGCTGATCGTCTGCGCCAATATTGCCAATCTGCTGCTGGTGCGGGCGTTGGCGCAAAGTCAGCAGACTTCGATCCGGATGGCCCTCGGAGCAGGGCGGCAACAGCTCCTGCAGCAGGCGATGGTCTCGAGCCTGGTGCTGGCGCTGTTGGGTTGCATGGGAGCGATCGGCGTCGCCTATGCGCTCTCCGACTCGGCGCTGGCGCTGGCCTTTCGCGGCGTCGATTATGTGCCCATCACGGCACGGCCTTCGCCCACCATGCTGGGCTTCGCCTTTGTCACAGCCCTTGTTACATCGCTTCTGTTCGGAGTCGGCCCGGCATGGATTTCGACGCGAAACAACCTGGCCAGCGTGCTGCGCGCCGCCTCGCGGACCACCCGCTCCAGCGGCTCCGGTTCGCAGCGCGCGCTGGTCATTCTGCAGGCAGCGCTCTCCATTGTGCTGTTGTGTGCGGCGGGCCTGCTGATGCGCAGCCTCACCAAGCTGCAACAGCAGGACTTCGGCTTTCAAACCAAGGATCGATATGTAGCCGGCATCGACCCCGCACTCGCCGGATATCGCAGCTCGCAGACCAACGAGCTCTATCAGCGGCTCAAAGAGCAGCTGATGGCCATCCCCGGCGCGCAGCGCGTCGGCTTGGCAACCTACGCCCCCATGTCCGGAGAGAGCCGGGCTACGTTTACCTATTTCCCCGGTCAGCCCAACCCCGCCATCGACAGCGAATGGGGAGAAGCCGCATGGAACCGCGTCAATCCTGAGTACTTCGATTCGATTGGAGCAAAGCTGCGCGAAGGCCGTGTTTTCAACGATGGCGACAATGACCAGTCGCGCAAGGTTGCGGTGGTGAGTGAGGGATTTGCGCGCCGTTATCTCAAGGGCGATGCGGTGGGCCAGCACTTCGGCATAGAGCCGGAGTTGCGCTCGCAGTTCGAGATTGTCGGCGTGGTGCACGACATCAAATATCGCTTTCCTGAGCAGCCGGCGCCGCCTTTGTATTTTGTGCCTTTCCGGCAGACCACGCAGGTCTTCAGCCCGAGCCGCAAAGGCTGGGAGGGGCGGTCGCACTTTGCCGGCAACATCATCGTGCAACTGCACGGGAGTAGCCGTCCTGCGGCGGAGGCGGCGATACGTAAAGCCATCCGTGATGTGGATGCGAACCTGCCGGTCACCGCCTTCTACTCTTTCGAGGAGCTCAAAAGCTACGGTTTCATTCAGGGCGAGTTGATGTCGCGCCTGTGCGCGCTCTTCGCAGTCATTGCTCTGGTGCTCGCCTCTATCGGCATCTACGGCGTGACGGCATATTCGGTCGCGCGACGCACCGGCGAAATCGGCATACGGATGGCGCTTGGCGCCAGCCGCACGCGCATTCTGCGGGACGTGCTGCTGCAATCTCTGTTGTCCTGCGGGATCGGCCTGCTCGTCGGTATACCGCTTGCCTATCTCGCGGGACGTCTACTGTCGGGTCAGCTTTTCGGCGTGGGCTCGTTCGATCTGCCCGTAGTGGCCGTAGCGGTCCTGCTGCTTTCGCTCAGCGCAGTGTTGGCAGCCCTGCTGCCCGCGCGACGAGCGGCGTCGGTCGAACCCATGCAGGCCCTGCGGACGGAATAGAAGGAGGGAAATGGAACTCGGCAACGATCTTCGTTACGCCTGGCGCCAGTTGCGGCGCAGTTACGGTTTTGCCGTCACCGCCCTGTTGACGCTGGCACTCGGCATCGGCGCAACCACCACCATGTTCTCCGTAGTCGACCAGGTATTGCTGCGTCCGCTGCCATATAAGGACCCAGGGCAACTCGTCACCATCTCCGAGGTGGAGTACGCCAAGGACGCGGCGAAAGGTTTTGGCGGTATCTCGCTACCCAACGCGATGGACTGGCAGACGCGCAGCCATACGCTGCAGGGAGCCGCGTATTACACACTGATGATGCCGGTCGTCAGCGGCATTTCGCATCCCCATACCGTGGCGCAGCTTGTCACCAGCACCAACTTTCTGGGCCTGCTTGGTGTACAGCCGGCGTTGGGTCGCGGCTTTATCGCCAGCGAGAACAGTGGTGCCGCATCCCATGTCGTCGTACTGGGTGCCGATGCATGGCACTCGCTTTTCAATGGTGACCGTGGCATCGTTGGTCACAATATCTCGCTGAACGCGGCTCCCTACACGGTCATTGGTGTGATGCCGGACGGCTTCCGCTTCCAGGGAAGCAGCGACTTTCTCTTCTCTCCACTCGAAATCACCACGAAGGACCTTCAGGACCGGTCTTCCGGCATGCTGAGCGTCATTGGGCGCCTGCAGCCTGGACTGACCATTGCGGATGCTTCGCGAGAACTGATGGGCATCAAGCAGCAAAACCTGAAGATGTATCCGGGGAAAGAACTCGACAATCGAGTTGTCGTCGAGAGCTACGAGCAGATGCTGACCAGCTCCGTACGGCCTGGATTATTGGCGCTGAATGGGCTGGTGCTTGCCGTATGGCTGCTGGCCACGATCAATGTCGCCGGTCTGCTTCTGACCCGCACCCAGAACCGCCGCCGCGAGATCGCGGTGCGCGCGGCGCTGGGGGCGGGAAGCGCGCGGCTGCTGCGGCAGTTTCTGGTGGAGAGCCTGATGCTGAGCCTGGCAGGCGGCGCGTGTGGACTCGCCATAGCTTCCGCCGCACTTCGTGTGCTGCGCCACTATCTTTCCAGCTCCTTTCTGAATGGCGATCTCATTCATATTGATGTGGCGGTCTGCCTCTATGTCCTGATCGCATCCTGCGTGTCCGCGCTTATCTTCGGCATCCTGCCTGCACTGCAGGCGGCGCGGCTTCCCATCTTAAGTGGGCTGCGGGAAGGCTCTGCTGGGAGCGGCACCAGCCGACGGCAGGCTATCTTGCGCGATGGGTTGGTAGCGATGGAGATTGCGCTGTCATTGCTGATGCTGTCCGCCGCGGGCGTGATGGCCCGCACTCTCTACACGATGCAGCGCACGCCGCTCGGTTTCAACCCGGAGAATGTTGTGACTGCCGAGCTGATCATGCCGCAGAAGGGCTACTGGTTTGTCGACCAGCCGCCGGCAAATAAGAGCAATATCGCACAAACTTTTGTGGAGCCCATGCTCGCGCGGATCCGCCGGCTTCCCGGAGTGGCGAGTGTTGGTGTCACCACGATTAGGCCACTCCGTCCCAATATGTCATTTCTGGATCGAATTGAATTCGCGGAGCGGCCTAAGCCTGACCCACGGTTTCAGCAAAGTGCCAATTTGCGTGCAGCTACTCCGGATTACTTTCGCGCCATGGGAATACCGCTCGTACAAGGGCGGTTCTTCAACGAGCAGGACATTCCCAGCGCGTCCGTCGCGGCCGTTGTCAATGAGGCATTCGTCCGCCAGATTGTCGTTACCGGCTCGCCGCTGGGCCTTCGGGTGAAGGATGAAGATGACGGACCGCACAAATACGCCACCATCGTGGGTGTGATGGCAGATGCGCGCCAGGGCATGAACGATACAGTCGCGCCGGAGATGATCTTCAACCTGAACCAGATACTCCCAACCGACAGCTTTTATTTTCTGCTCAACTACCATCTCGATCTTGTCGTTCGTTCGCACGTACTACCCGGCACGTTGATTCCGGCTATCACCCGGATCGTGCACAATCTCAACCCTGACGTAGGCGTCAACAGTGCCGAACTGATGAGCACGGTTGTAGACGACACGATGGGCAACCAAACGCTGGCCGTGCGGCTGCTCTCGCTCTTCGCGCTGGCGGCGCTCGTCATCGCCGCCGCCGGCCTTTATGGGCTGCTCGCCTATCAGGTCGCGCAGCAGATGCGTGATTTCGGCGTGCGCCTGGCATTGGGAGCGCAGCGCAATGACGTGCTGTGGCTGGTGCTTCGCCGCGCCATCGTACTGCTCTCTATCGGCGTGGCGCTGGGCATTGCCGCCTCGCTCGGCCTCAGCCGGATCGCGCGAAGCATGCTCGCCGGAGTGGATGTCAACAACATTCTGCTTGTGATCGAGGTGGTCACTGTGATCCTCGCCGTCACCTGCATCACCGCCAGTTATCTGCCCGCGCGCCGTGCCGCCCAGACCGATCCCATGCAGGCGCTGCGCCACGAATAAGGAAGGAAGACACATGATCGAGATACGCAACCTGGAACGCAGCTACAAGACCGGCGCCGGCCAGACGTGGGTACTGCGCCGTATTGACCTCAAGATCGAGCGCGGCGAGTTCGTCACCCTGATGGGGCCATCCGGTGCAGGGAAGTCATCCCTGCTGAATGCGATCGCCCTGCTCGATGACCAGTGGCTGGGTGAGTACTACTTCGAGGAAGCCCCGGTGCACGCCATGGGCCGCAAGCAGCGTGCCGAGCTGGCGAAGCGCAGCATGGGCATGGTCTTCCAGAGCTATCACCTGCTTGACGAGCTAACGGTGGCCGAAAACATCGACCTGCCGCTGAGCTATAAGAACATGCCCCGCGCCGAGCGGCAGGCGTTGGTGGCAGACACGCTCGACCGCTTCAACATCGTAGGCAAGAAGGATCTCTTCCCCTCGCAGCTATCCGGCGGGCAGCAGCAGCTGGTCGGCATCGCACGGGCCGTCATCCACAATCCGGCGCTGCTGCTGGCCGATGAGCCAACCGGCAACCTGCACTCCGAGCAAGCGAAGGAAATCATGGAGCTCTTCAAAGAGCTCAACCGCCAGGGCACCACCATTCTGCAGGTCACTCACTCGGAGACGAATGCTGCTTACGGCAATCGGCTGCTCGAAGTTCGCGACGGATGGCTGGTAAGCGACAGTGCCAACCCTCGCCTCAACGCTGCACAGGAGTCCACTACTCGATGAATTTTCGTCAAACTGCCACCGCAACGATTGCATTCAGCTCACTGATCGTTTCCCAGACTGCGCCACTTTTTGCGCAGAGCGCGCAGCAGCAGCAGGGCTTTCATGTCGATTTTCCGCACCTGCATGATCCGTTCAAGACCTATACGCCGGTCAATGTGCCCCCCGCGAATCTGACCAACTCTACGCGACTGGAGCAATGCATTCACGATGGCAAGCTCTATCTCTCGCTCGACGATGCGATCGATCTCGCGCTTGAGAATAACCTCGACATTGCCGTCTCGCGCTATGACCTGCCGATCGCGAACATGGACGTTCTGCGCACCGCCGCCGGCTCGTTCACACTGGGCGTGCCGGGTATCTCAAGTGCGACGCTCGGCGGCGCCAGCGCCTCGAGCGCTGCCTCGTCGGTCAGCGTGAACGGTGCTGCCGGGGGCCAAGGCGGCCTGGTCCAAACCACCACTGGCCTTGGTATCGCGCAGCCCAGCTTCGATCCGTGGCTCTATTTCCGCGCCAGCTCGGAACACCTGACATCCCCACAGGCGAGCACCTTTACTACTGCTACGTCTTTATTGAAACAAAACACCATCATTGCCGATGCGGAATACTACCAGTCCTTTCCCACGGGTACCTATCTTGAGTTTGACTTGAATAATTCACGTCAGACCGTCAATAGTCCCTACCAGAACCTGAACCCGACGTTGAGCTCGAATTATCGCTTTCTCATCCAGCAGCAGCTTCTCCAGGGGTTTGGCTTCTCTTCGAATCTGCGTTGGCTGCGACTGGCGAAAAATAACCGCAAGCTCACGGAAATCGCCTTCCGGCAACAAATCGACTTCACCATCACCCAGATCGAGAACATCTATTGGGACTTGGTGAACGCATACCAGGACGAGCAGGTAAAGGAGCGTTCGCTCGCGTTTGCGCAAAAATCGCTCGATGACGAACAGAAGCAGCTGCAGTTGAAAGCTGTACCCGCCATGGATGTGATGAAAGCAGAAACGGAAGTCGCTACACGTCAACAGGACGTGACCGTCTCGAAAACAACTCTGCAGTTGCAGGAGTCGCTCATGAAGGCTGCTCTGACCAAGCAGCTCGATCAGACGCTGGAAGAGATGCCCGTGATACCCACCGTGGAACTGGAGGCCTTCCAACCGGCAACCATACCACCCGTAGAGCAGCTGATCGACCAGGCGATGAAGGCCCGGCCCGACGTGAGCATCCTGCAGCTGACCCAGGACAATGCCGAGATTTCCCGGAAATCCATACGCAATGCCATGTTGCCGCAGGTGACGCTCAGCGGCTACTACTCCGGCTACGGTCTGGGTGGCGCGCCAAATCCGTTCTACTCGCCCTCACTTGGTCCGAACCCGGTTACGAGTTCTACCAGCTATGCCGGTACTTTGCAGCAGGCCTTCAACAATTCATCGCCGGACTATCTTGCGGAAGTACAGGTACAGATTCCGCTCCGCAACCGGCAATGGCGCGCAGATCAGTTCCGTTCCGAGCTGGAATTGCGACAGGCAGAGCTGAACGTAGTGCAGCAGAAGAAGAATCTGCGCATCGAGGTACGCAATGCTGCATACGCCCTGGAGCAGGGCCAGGCGCGCGTTGAAGCTGCGCGCAAAGCACGCGATCTGGCCCAGAAGACCTTTGACATCAAGAGGCAGGAGCAGCAGCTTGGAGCAGGTTCAAACTTTGAAACCCTTACCGCCGAGCACGACCTTGCGGTAGCCAGTTCCAACCTTGCGTCTGCTGAGACCGCGTACGAAAAGAGCCGCGTCTTGCTGTACAGCCAGACGGGCCAAACCCTCCAGCGTCTGGGTATATCGATCGACGAAGCCCGCTCCGGCGTCGTCAACAAGCCGGTCTCGCCTGTTCCGCCGTCGGCGCTCACACCGCCGCCGGCGCAGATGCCGCAACCGGCGCCGCCACAGTCCTCCAGCTCACAGCCGCAACAACCGGCAACACAGCCATAGTAGAGTGACAACCAGCATGAGCAGCGCACGCCAACGCTCCACCGCAAACGGTACGCACACGCAGGATACGCAGCGGCCGCGTCTGCTTATTGCGGACGATCAGCCCGCCATCCTCGACGCGCTGGAGATACTTCTGCGCCCGGAAGGCTACCGGCTGGATCGCGCGGCATCGCCCCGCCAGCTCGTCGAGTGTCTCGCCAGCGAGACATACGAGGCCGTGCTGATGGACATGAACTACACGCGCGACACGACATCGGGCGCGGAGGGCATCGACCTGCTGGCGGAGATCCAGAGCTACGGCCTGCGCGTGCCCATTATCGTGATGACGGCGTGGAGCAGCGTCGAACTCGCCGTAGAAGCGATGCGTCGCGGCGCTGCGGACTTCATCCAGAAGCCGTGGGATAACGCGCGCCTGCTCACAGTGCTGCGCACGCAACTCGATCTCCATCGCGTGCAGCGCCAGGCAGACATGCTCGAAGCCGAGAACCGCTTTCTGCGCGCAGAGGGGCTGCCCACGCTCATTGCCGAATCGCGCGCCATGCAACCTGTGCTGGAGATGATCGCGCGCATCGGTCCATCCGATGCGAACGTACTCATCACCGGTGAGCATGGCACTGGCAAGGAAGTGGTGGCGCAGACGATCCATGCGTTGTCGTCGCGCGCACAACGCTCGCTCGTCGCCGTCAACACCGGTGCGCTGCCCGAGGGTACCTTCGAGAGCGAGATCTTCGGCCACGTGAAGGGCGCCTTCACCGATGCGCGCACGGATCGCATTGGCCGCTTCGAACTGGCAGATCACGGCACTCTCTTTCTCGACGAGATCGCGAACGTGCCGCTGCGTCAGCAGGCGAAGCTGTTGCGCGTGCTCGAAACGGGCGAGCTGGAGCGTGTCGGCTCCTCGAAAACGCGTAAGGTCGATGTGCGCCTGCTTTCTGCCACGAATGCCGATCTGCACAAGGAGAGCGAGGAAGGCCGCTTCCGTCCCGACCTGCTCTTCCGTCTCAACACGGTCGAGATCCACCTGCCACCGCTGCGGGAGCGCCGCGAGGACGTGCCGCTGCTCGCCGGTCATTTTCTCTCGCACTGGAGCAAGCGCTACCGTCGTTTGCTCTCCGGCTTTGCACCGCGCGCGCTGGAGATGATGATGCAATACGTGTGGCCCGGCAATGTGCGCGAGTTGGATCATTGCATCGAGCGCGCCGTACTGATGGCGCGCACCGAAAAGGTAGACATCGGCGACCTCAACCTGACTTCGCCGCGTTCCTCCGTGACCTCCTCCAGTCTCGACGACATGAGTCTGGAGGCGGTCGAGAGTATCCTCATCCGCAAGGCGCTGGCGCGTGCCCAAGGCAACGTGAGCCAGGCGGCGGAGGCCTTGGGCCTCAGCCGCGGCGCCCTCTATCGGCGGATGGAAAAATATGCCATCTAGGCCTGACCCGCGACAACGGGCACCTGGAAACCGACGCATACGCATTCACCGGACCTTCGTTCATCGAGCGATTCCATCGCGAGCAGCACATCCTGGCCTCACTGGATCACAAGAAGACGGGCTCACGCAAATAAGAGGATCGTGAGATCTACTCCGCGAGTGCACCGGCTATGACCAGAGGACCTTCAGCGTCCTTGAGGTCGCACCTCAAATTTGCGGTAGGCCCAGAAACGTCGACCTTATGACCGTATGTGACACAACAAACGC
This sequence comes from Acidobacteriaceae bacterium, assembly GCA_036500805.1. Taxonomy (GTDB): domain Bacteria; phylum Acidobacteriota; class Terriglobia; order Terriglobales; family Acidobacteriaceae; genus KBS-83. The sequence goes on from DASYBK010000107.1 coordinate 22,295, forward strand.
GCCTATTTCCATGAACCTCCTCAATTGCCGAGGATCTGGGTTTAGCGCTCATTGAGCGCTTCCTCATCCGGTGCCAGAGGCGGCCAATGCCGGAACGACCACGCTCACAACCGTCAACATCACCGTGCAATAGGACAAGTTGCTCTCTCATACTGTGAAAGACGATCAATGAACAGAGACGGTTCGGCAACGCCTGCTACGCAGGCGCGAGTGACGCCCGAAAGCCCGTCGCTGCGAGCCTTACAATTGGTGCGTTTGGCGAAGAGGAGGAGGACCTTTCATGGAACGTTGTCTTACGGCGGCGCCGCATTACCACAAACCAGGAAGGGCGCGGAACTGTGCTGCCCTTGCGCGATCGACGACATTTCTGGCGCTCCTGACGCTCACGGCGTGTATTGCGAGTGCGCAAAGTTCTGCCACGGAGGAGCCGGCTGGAAGCGTGAATCCGCTGGTCGGTACCGGCGCCGGTCCCGGCGGCGGCATCAATCTCTTTCCCGGAGCTACGACACCCTTCGGCATGGTGCAGCTCAGCCCGGACACCGAAGACCGCGGGTTCGGATATCACTACGGAGACACCGATATCCAAGGCTTCAGCATGACCCACATGAGTGGGCCCGGCTGCGCGAACGAAGGCGATGTTTTTTTCACGGCGACCACAGGACTCGTGCTCACGCAGGTCGCAGATTTTCAATCTCCCTACTCGCACAAGATGGAAACCGCCGCAGCCGGCTACTATCAGGTGCGCTTGTTGCAGTGGGACATTCGGGCGGAATTGAGTGCGACTGACCACACCGGCATTGCGCGCTTCACATTTCCTGCCGGCAAGGCTGCCAACATTCTGATCCCCCTCAGCCACACGCTCAATGACACGAATGCGGCCTCAGTACACATCGAGGGCGATCGCCGGATCGAAGGCTACGTGGAAGATCGCGCCTTTTGCGGCAACAAACAGACCTACAGAGTCTACTTCGTCATGACATTTGATCGGCCATTTTCTTCCTTCGGTACCTGGACCGGAGCCAAATACGGCGGCCCGGGAACAATCGCTGCCGCCAGCCGCACGGCCGAACAGTCCGGCCATGACGAATGGGTGGGCGCCTACGCCACCTGGGCAGCTGAGCCGCAACCGCAAACCATCACCGCGAAGATCGGGATTTCGTACGTCGACCAGGCGGGCGCGGAAAGCAATCTGAAGTCAGAAGCCGAAGCGAAGGATTTCTCCACCATTCGCAGCGAGGACGAAGCGGCCTGGAATAAGGCTCTGAGCGTGATCGACGTGTCAGGAGGCACCGCTGGGGAGCGCAAAGTGTTCTATACCGCGCTTTATCACAGCCTGCTGATGCCAACCATTTTCAGCGATGCCGACGGCCGCTACCTGGGCTTTGACGGCCAGATTCACTCGGTGGCCCGGGGACACCAGATATACGCCAACTACTCCGGGTGGGACATCTACCGCAGCCAAATGCCGCTGCTCGCGATGATCGAACCGCAGCGCATGGAAGACATCGCCCAATCGGTTGTCCTGATGTATCAGCAGGGAGGCTGGATTGGGCGATGGCCGCAGATCAATCTCTATACCAACGTGATGGCCGGCAGCCCGCTGACCGTTTCGCTGGCGACCGCGTGGCTCGACGGCCTGCACGGCTTCGACATCCACGCCGCGTGGGATGGAATGCTGAGAGACGCCACGCAAGCCCCTCCGAGCGGGCATCCGTTCGCCGGGGAAGACGGGATCGACTGGATCAACAAAATCCACTACGTGCCGGATGACAAGATTGATTACGGCTCGGTTTCGCAGATTCAGGAGGATGTCATCGCCTACGCGTCGCTCTATCGCCTGGCGAGGGCGCTCGGCAAGACCGGCGACGCGAAGATGCTTTTCGATCGCGCGCTCTACTACCGCAACGCATTCGATACCGAAGACCGCTTCTTCCGCCCGCGTAATTCCGACGGGAAGTGGGTGCCGGAGTTCAATCCCGCCCAGGACGGCCACGGTTTCATTGAAGGCACAGGCTGGCACTATCAATGGTTGGCTCCGTCCGATATGGCGTGGCTGGTCCACGCAATGGGCCGCGATCTCTTCAACCGGCGCCTCAAGGAATTTTTCAACTATCCCGTGTCGGGCTGGTACGCGCAGTACTACAACCCCTACAACGAAACTGATCTTGAAGCGCCCTTCGAATTCAACTTCTCGGGACGGCCGTGGGAGTCGCAGCGCGTCGTCCGCCGCGTACTTCGCGAGAACTACACCGAGGCCCCGGACGGCATTCCCGGCAACGACGATTGCGGCGAAATGTCATCGTGGGCGGTGCTGAGCATGATGGGCATCTACAGCGTGGACCCGGCGAGCCTTGCCTACGAGATCGTCGGCCCCACGTTCCCGAAGATCGTCATTCATCTGCAGGAGCCTTATGCGGGTAAGACCTTCTCCATTGAGGCCGACGGGGCTGCGGTGAACACGCCGTATGTACAGAGCGCGCAGCTCAACGGCCAGCCGCACCATCAAAATTGGATTTCCTTTCCTTCGATCGCCGCAGGCGGCACATTGCGCGTTGTGGTTGGAACAAAGCCCAATGAGCAGTGGGGTGCAGCGCCTGAAGACGTGCCGCCCTCGCTGAGCGAAGAAAGGCCGTGAGTTCCGCGGAGAGGGCCAGTCTCTATACGCTGGCCTGAATTGCGCATAACGTTTCTGGACAAGGTGCGATAACTCCCTTCTGTTGCGAAAGGCCGCTCGTACGTCATACCCCCTGAGAGCCGGGCTTACTTCTTCTTGGCTGGCCGTTGAGCACGCGCTGCGGAGTTGGCCGCCACCGCGGCGCGGATCAGTTGCTTGAAGGCAGCTTCGTCGATCTTCTCCCCTTCGCGGAAATCAATCGCACGCCGCGTGTTCCCTTCCAGGCTGGAATTGAAGAGCTTCTTCGGGTCTTTGATAGAGGCTCCGCGAGCGAAGGTGAGCTTCACGACCTGCTTGTACGATTCCCCTGTGCAGACGATGCCGTCATGGGACCAGACCGGGGTGCCGGGCGACGCGGGCTTCACCCATTTCCACTCTTCCTGGATGTCGGGGTCGGCATCGTGGATGAGCTGACGGACATGAGCGAGGGTCTTCCCGCGCCAGTCCCCAAGTTCCTTGATTTTCTCGTCGATGAATCCAGAGGCAGATTCCACGGGGACGGCCCCTTTCATGTACGGCTCCAACTCTCGCAGCTAATTTAGCTATGCTCAACATAATCTGCAACCACCGCGAGTGGAAGCCTCTGATTCGATAGCCATTCGGAAGGTGGTGGCGATCCGCGTGATGCGAAGCTGGGCGCTCGCGATCAACGCAACGTATCTAAGTACCCGGAATACTCCGCGTAACTTCATTTCATGCGGACGGAGTCGCCCAACGGCCTAGTCGGCACTGAGCTCGAATGTCAGATATTCCGGTGCGAGGGCCCGGAGGAAGTCCGTCGAATCGAACGCCTCGCCCGGTGCAAGAGCACCCGTGCCGCGAGCTCGCCCGTCGAGAATCCGCTTGACGGCTTCGACGACGAGTGGCGCGGTGAAGGCGTAGATGTCACGTCCTTGCGCGATCGCCCGGTGGATATTGCTTCCGTTCCGGACAACAACATCGACCAGGAAGGTTTGCGACGATCGTCCTCTTTCGTCGGCTGCGATCGGTGGCGGGGTGGTGGAATCGCGGAGATCGCGAAGCGGGGTGTTGTTGAGGTAGGTGCGAAGGCGTGCCACTCGTAAGTGGCGGGCGATGACCGGAACTTCCGAGAACGGCATCTCAATGACATCCTGGCGCCCAAATGGCTCAGGAAAATCCCAAAACGTTTGCGTTGCGGGCTGCGCCACTGGGACAAATGTTCCGTCTTCCATGACCAGCCGCCGCGCCGTGTTTCGCTGACCGGTAATCCGCGTGCCCTGCGTGGGCCGCCAGCTATCCAGCGCAATGCCGGGACGGATCTCGTCAGCAGAATCCCAGTTGCCCATAGCAGCTGTGGCCAGAAGATCAGCAAAACCGCCATAGAAGCCCATCGCCGGAATGACAACGACGCCAGCCTCCGTCGCGGCCTCACCGAATCTGTCGAATATGGCCTGTGCGCTCGGCTGCTCGGCCGTGACGTCGAGATAGTGGATGCGGGCACGTAAGGCCGCTGCCGCCACTGCGTCGGCCGTGTCCAGAAACGGGCCGGCGCAGTTGATGACTGCGGCAGCGGCGGCAAGAGAGCGGTCGAGCGAAGCAGGATCGTCGATGGAGGCGGTTCTGATCGGGACGTCAACCTGCTGGAATCCTGATTTCGCCAATTTCGCGCTATCGCGACCGATGGCTAATGGCGCGAAACCGCGGCGCAATAGCTCGGCCACCATGAAGCGTCCCGTGTGTCCAGACGCGCCGAAGACCGCGATCGTCCGACCATGCCCTGATATTTCCGATTGAGTGACCATTCTTTCTCCCGCTACAGACCTGTATGTTTCTTGTACAATACAGACAGGTCTGTAGCGAGTCAACTTCGGCTCTGCTACAACTCCGCGCTGGAGGTTCGAGAATGTCAGGAAGTCCCCGGAACGCCAATGCCAGGAGCGCCAAAGTTGGTGATGCGCACGGCAACTCAGACGAGGTGAGGGACCGGATTCTCCGGACGGCTTCGGCGCTCTTCTATCAACGAGGCGTGCGGGCCGTCGGCGTTGACCTCGTGGTCGAGGAGGCCGGGGTCGCCAAGACGAGCCTCTATCGCCACTTCCGCACGAAGGACGACCTGATCGCAGCATTCCTCCATCGCGAAGACGTGGACTTCTGGAACTGCTGGAATCGCGTCACAGCACTCCACAAGAGCGATCCTGTCGCCGAGCTGGAAGCGCATCTCGATTGGATCGGCGAGCGGGTCGGACGGCCAAACTATCGCGGGTGCCCACAACTCAATGTCGCAGCGGAATTTCCGGAATCAGACCACCCCGCCCGCAGAGTAGCCTCAGCTCATAAGCAGGAACTCCGACGTCGCCTTAAGGGGATCGCCGAGCGACTACGCGTCAAACGACCAGACGAATTAGCTGGACAGTTGTCCCTGCTCATCAACGGAGCTTTCGTGAGTTCGCAGGTCCTTTCTCCCGGCGAGGCAGGTCCGCTGCTACGGGCCACCGCACGCGCTCTGATTGCTGCCGCTCGTAAGCAATAGGTCGAGCCTCCGTTACGACCTCAACAGCCGGCGGTCGGCAGGCAGGCGCTCGCCGGTCTTTTCGCAATAAGTCCCTGGGGGCAGCCAGACAGCGCAAATTCCCTGCATGATCCGCCCGCTTCGCTGCGGAACTGGATTGTTTCCCTGCAAACCTGTCGCCTCTAGTCCCCGGTTCCTCTGAGTCTGGAACCGAGGATGCTCTATGCCCCAATACGCCCTGCAGATCAACAGCGTAAAAAGAACCGTCGAGGCGGAACCTGAAATGCCCTTGCTGTGGGTGTTGCGTGACCTCCTCAACCTCACTGGCACGAAATATGGCTGCGGAATCGGGTTATGCGGAGCATGCACGGTGCATGTGGAAGGCGAGGCAACTCGCTCGTGTCAAGTTTCAGTGGCGAGCGCCGCAGGCAAGCAGATCAGAACGATTGAAGGACTAGCAGAGAAAGACCTCCACTTCGTGCAACAGGCCTGGATTGCCGAACAGGTGCCACAGTGCGGCTATTGCCAGTCGGGACAGATCATGTCTGCCGCCGCATTGCTGGCGGTCAATCCCATACCCACCGATGCGGAGATCGACGACGCGATGGCGGGAAACCTGTGCCGCTGCGGAACATACTTCCGCATCCGCAAAGCGATTCATCGCGCCGCCCAGGAGATGCGCTCATGAAAATCAATGTCGAGCCCCCGAGGGAAACTCATCTTAAGCTGAGCCGCAGAGCGTTCCTTGCTTCATCGGCGGCTGTCGCAGGCACGGGCGCGCTGGTCATTGGCTTCAGACTATATAGGCCCTTCCACGTGCCGCACAGTGCCGGCGACCCATTCGATAGTTGGATTCGTATTTACCCTGATAACCGAGTGGAGTTGGTCCTCGCCAAATCCGAGATGGGGCAAGGTGTCTTCACAGCGCTTCCTATGGTGTTAGCGGAGGAGGCGGAACTCGATTGGTCGCGCGTCCGTGTTGTCCAGTCTGAGGAGAGCACTGGCACCGGCGGCAGTGGCAGCGTTAGAGAAAGCTATCTGCCGCTGCGTCAGGCAGGTGCTCAGCTGCGCGAAGTCATGATCAGCGCAGCAGCGGGACGCTGGGCCATTCCGAGAGAAGAATGCTTCGCCCGAAGCGGCAGCGTGACTCATCGCACATCAGGCCGTGTGCTTTCTTATGGCGGCCTGGTGGAGCAGGCTCGCCGGCTGCCGCTGCCCGATGCAAAGACAGTGCGATTGAAAACTCGCGGCGAATTCAACTTACTCGGAAGACCGCTGCCTCACCTCGACATTCCCGATAAGACAACAGGGCGTGCACGTTTTGGGATTGACGTGCGCCCCGCGGGGCTAGTATTCGCCACAGTTGCCCAAAGCCCGAGAGTTGGCGGCACGCTGATTGACTTCGACCGAAGCCCTGCGTTGCAAGTGCCAGGGGTTCTCGATGTATTTGAGATCAGATCCCGCGAGGGCATTCGACAGGTTGCGGTTGTCGGCAGGACAACATGGGCAGCAATGCGGGGACGGGATGCGTTGAAGGTCCGATGGAACCCAGGCCCTCATGCGGGCGAGTCATCGGAAGCTATGACGGCCAGCATGAGGGCCGCGTTCGACAAGCCTCCGGAATGGACGTGGCCCACTGCCCATATCTCCGCAACTCCTGCCGGCCCAGTAAAGCAGATTGAAAGCGTGTATGAGTATCCATTTCTGGCTCACGCGCCGATCGAGCCGATGAATACAACCATCCACGTTCAAGAAGGTCGCTGCGAAGTGTGGGCCCCGACGCAGGATGGACACGGAGTCAGAAAAACGGTTGCGCAGGAGCTCGGAATGCCGGAGTCAAATGTCAGGGTCCACGTGACGTTTGTGGGAGGTGGTTTTGGAAGCCGTTTCAACAAAGCCTATACGGTGCAAGCGGCACTGATTGCCAGGCAAATGAAGTTGCCCGTGCAGCTGGTGTGGACGAGGGAAGATACCATTGCCTACGATGAATTTCGGCAGTGCGGTGGGCAGAAGCTCCGCGGCTCCATCGATTCGAAAGGCAACGTATTGTCCTGGAGTTGCCACATTGTCGATACCTCTATAACTGGGCCATGTGGAATGCCGCCGCAAGCGTGGGAAGCGCCCGATCTGGAAACCTTTCTCTATCCGATTCCGAACCTTCATTACACGTATTCGCAGATTCAGTCTGCCATCCGGCGTGGAGCGTGGCGTTCTGTTTCTGAATCTTTCAATGGTTTTGTGCTGGAGTCATTTATCGATGAACTGGCTCATGCGGCGAGAATCGACCCCTATTTGTTCCGGCGGAGGCTGCTCGCCTCCGATGCGCCTCCTCCGCAAGCGATTGGTCAAAACGGGGCGGCCGCACCGACGCCGAAGCAGCAGCAAGCAGAGGCGCTGCTTGCCGTTCTTGACCAGGTGGCCGAAAGGGCACAGTGGCGGTCGCCGCTGGCTAAGGGGCGGGGCAGAGGAATTGCATGCTGGCGCGCGTACACGAGCTATATTGCGCAAGTCGCAGAGATCACCTCGACCAAAGATCGATTCCACATAGACCGTATCGTTTCGGTTGTAGATTGCGGCCAGGTGCTTAACCCCAACGGGGTGAAGGCTCAGATTGAAGGCGGATGCACGATGGGATTGAGCGCCGCGCTCCGAGAGGCCGTTACGATACAGAACGGCGTCGCTCAAGAACAGAATTTCAATAGCTATCAGCTTTTGAGAATGCCAGATACGCCCACCTTCGAGACATATCTCGTCGACAGCGGTCGCGAACCGGGCGGAATCGGAGAGCTCGGCATCACTTTAGCCGCTCCGATCGTGGGTAATGCGGTGTTTGCCGCAACTGGAAAGCGGCTGAAGAGACTTCCTTTCCAGCTTGACGAGGCATCGCTGTGAAGAGGAGAGATACAACAGCAATGCTGCTGCTTGTCGCCGCCCTTCTATGGATGCTGACCGTCAAAACCGCCGCGCAATCATCACGCACCACCCAAACAATTCGACATGGGCAACAAACGTTTGGTGAGTATTGCGCCTCTTGCCATAGCACTCGCGGCTCCAGTTCACTGGCGGCTCCTGGGATCAGGGGATTCTACAGCTCACACCAGCCAAAACCCTCGGATGCAGCAGTACGAGCAATCATCGCCAGAGGGAAAGGCAAGATGCCTGCGTTCGGCAATCTCAGCCATGTTCAGATCGATGAGCTGATTGCGTATCTCAAGGCTAGATATTGATATGAGTGCGAACGCGAGCGATGGTGTAGTTCACTCAGAGAGCGAGTTCAGACAAGAACTCTCTATGCGTCAGGATTCGGGCGAACATGGGAAGGTTCTTTTCAAACGTGAAGCGCTGCTCCTCCTCGGACAGCGTCGCGGTGCAATCAGAGAGCGCAACTACGCTGAAGCCTTTCTCGTAACCCGTGCGTGCGGTCGATTCGACACAGCAGTTCGTCAGAAAACCGGCGACCACCAAAGTTTTGATCCCGCGTGAGCGAAGGATGAAATCAAGGTTTGTGCTGGCAAAGGTGTCAAGCCCACGCTTGCCTTCGATGATGATGTCCTCTGAGCCAGGCGAGAGCGAATCTACAATTTCCGCTCCCCAGGTCCCAAGGACAAACGCATTCGCATCCACAACGCCTCTGAGTATTCCGTAGGGACTTGAAGTAATCTCCCGGTATCCTTGTGCAAATGAGATAGGGGCAAACATCACGGTCACACCTGCCAAGCGCGCCTTGGCCGCCGCATGTACTGTGTTGGCAAGCATGTTTGTGCTCTCCATGACCGGCTTCACGCCCGCATGCAAAGCCCCTCCCTCACTAGCGAAGTCGTTCTGATATTCAATCAGGAGAAGGGCTGTGGTCTTCGGATCTATAGCCATACTCTGTTTCCTTTGGGCGAAATGCCGAGTAGAACTTCGGGTTGATAATTGCTCCGGTAAGTTCTGCAATAAGTAATGAGACGGCGGCAAATCATCTGTCGGAGATCCGCCGCCTCACACGCTTGAGTCCTGCTTATCGATGCCCACCACCACCAGCACCACCATGGAAGCCGCCACCACCGCCGTGAAAGCCTCCGCCGCCACCTTGGAAGGCGCTGCCGTTGCCAGCATGGAATCCGCCAGCAGCGCGCTCGCCGTGGAAGCTGGTCTGTCCATTCCTATACCCGCCACGATAACCACCCCGACCGTAGCCGCGGCCATAGCCATACACAAACCCGCCATCGAATAAGTAGTAGGGCGAGTAGAAGCCATAACCAAACGGATCGAAAAAGGCACCGTCGCCAGGCAACCACGTGTAGCCATATAGTCCAGCATCCCAGAACCAGCCCGGCGCAAAACCCGGTGCTCCTTCGTATGCGGAAGCCATTTGCACATTCGCCTCACCCAGGTATTCAGATCGCAGGCTGCTCCAGTTGTACAGTGCATCCTGTGACGCATCTTTGTCGAAGTGCTTTGGCTTCTCTCCGTCTCCGTTTATTGCCAGCTCATGGCCCTGTTTCACCACAATTCGCTTCTGCCGGCCATCTGCGGGCAATACCCCTGCTTCTCCGTCAAATACCTGCACTACTCCACTCTCAAAGTTGAAGGCGTAAAGCCCTGTCTTGAGCAGACGTGCTTCACTACCTCTGATCTTCACGCGCAAATTATTTTGTTTGAATAACTGATCGACCTCGACATCGGCCCGTCCTTTTACCAGCTCTACTTCTGTGTTGGCAAGGTTGGGCGAGATCATCTTTACTGCACTGTTGTCATCTAGCCGGAGAAAGACACCGGGTGTCAGCAATATCTCTGCCTTTCCATATCCGGTCTCGACTACTTGTCCCTCGTGCAGCTGACTTGAGCCGACAGATAACCAATTCACAACGTGACCATTGATCGAAACCTGGCCTTCTACATAATTGAGTGTTCCTGGTACGGCTGGGTTCGCGCCCTGGGCTAACATCAGTGCCGGCGCTAACAGAGTCACCAGGGAAAGCAGCAAACTTGCCTTCAACCTTGGCATATATTCAACCTCTATTCATTAGACGTCCGTCTCTCGCAAACGACGCAAATGCGCCAGCGAGCGAGACTGGAATGTGACATCGCGGAGAAGATTCCGAGACGCGACGGTGGCCAGGTTAATTTCTCCGATGCACAGCTCCATGATGGAGCCAGCGAGGCTGCAGTAGATTGTCGACGCGCGGAAAGCACACTACCTATCGTTGGGACACAGGAATTTAAAAGTAAGCGCCGCCGCCGCTCCGCCCAGGAAGTTGGCGACGAGGAATATCCACAGCTTCGACCAGGCGACCATTCCCATCGCCGAGACGCCTATAGCCACGGCTGGGTTGAAGGCGCCCACGGTCACGCTGCCCATAGCAAAGGCGCCGGCGAGAACGGTGAAGCCAATGGCAAGACCATAGAAGGAGTTTCCCGAGGTGCCTTTGGCGGTTGCAGTATTGATGACAACGAAGACCAGGGCGAAGGTAAAAAGAAACTCGGCGAGTAGTTCAGGAAGGGCAGCTAGAACTTGCGGATGAACCACTGCTGTCGGGTCGAGATATTTGACCACCGCGGCTGCGATTAGCGCTCCGGCAGTCTGGAAGATCATGTAAGGAACGACATCTTTATTTTCGGTCCGGCCGCGCATCCAGACTCCCAGGGTGACGGCGGGGTTGTAATGGCCGCCAGAGATATGACCTCCAGCAAAGATCATCACCATCAGGACCGCGCCGATCGCGAGCGGAGGAATGACCCCGCTGCCGCCAGCGAGAACCGACATACCAATGGTGAGGACAAGAAAGAATGTTCCGATAAACTCCATCACATACTTGTTCATGGCCCGATGTAACCAACTCCCTGTAGCTTGTAGTCGCCTGCTGGTTTATTCGACTAATTAGCTTGCTGAATAGTTTCGTGGAGATAGACACGTTTCTTGCCGTTCAGCTATTCGGAGATAACACGGATGAACTCATTTAACGACAGGTCGCTCATCGTGAGAAAACATAACTCGAACTTATCGATATTTGTAGTCGGGCACTAGCCATCGATTGTCCATAATGACGGAGATTGTTCAATGCGACCATCCAATCGAGCTAAACAGCTGTCCGCGCTCCCAGCAGGTCGTCGATTCGCACGGGAAGCCTACGCATCCGTACTCCGGTAGCGTGATACACCGCTGCGGTAATCGCGGGCGCAACACCCGCCAAGCCAATCTCTCCAATGCCCCGCGCGCCATATTCATTGAGCACGGGATCTGGGATGTCGAGAAAGTGGACGTCTATCTGCGGCGCGTCTGCAATGGTCGGAACGATGTAATCAGCAAAATTGTCATTGATGGGGTGGCCATTGCGCGGGTCGTAGACCGTCTCTTCGAACAGGCCCATTCCGACACCCATGAGGATGGCGCCTGCCATCTGGTTGGTTGCGGTGCGCTTGTTGATGATGCGGCCACCATCGACGACGCTGACGACACGACTCACCCGCAGGCGCGCGATCCCCGGGTCCCACTCCACCTCAACGAACTGTGCGCCAAAGGAGTGCGTCGAGTAATTGTGGGATCTGGGGTCCGCGCCCAGACCTCCGCTCTTTGCGTCACCATTGGCGCTGGCGAGATTTGCCATGCGCAGTATCTCCTGGTAAGGAACTCCATTCGCAGCAGGCTCACTTTTCGCATGCACCCGACCTGCGGTTAGAACCATCGAGCCTGGGTCTTTGCCTTCAAATGGCGAGCTTTTGGTGCCGGATGCAACCTTTAGAACCACGCTTTCGGCCGCGTTCACCGCATCGCTGATCGCTGGTATGACGGTAGCCGTCGCAGTAGAGCCGCCAGAGGTTGGGCCCGGCGGCAACGAACTGCTGCCTAAAACGACTTCTATCTTGCCGATCGGAATGCCGGCCTTGTCACTCACAATTTGAGCAATCACCGTGTAGGTGCCGGTACCGATATCTTGAGTGCCGCAACTGACCCGCGCTGTTCCGTCATTGCGCAGTTCTACCGATGCCTCACAAACGCCGCGACTGGCACCCCACGACGCGGCAGCCACTCCCCATCCAAGGATGAGATCGCCCTTGCGCATCGACCCGACCTCTGGAGTACGGCGCGACCAGCCAAACCGCTCTGCACCTACTTGCAGACATTCTTTGAGGTGCCGCGACGAGAAGGGCCGGTTCTTCTCCTCATCCATCAGGGTGTCAAGGGAGAGCCGAAGCTCCACTGGATCTTTTTTCAGCTTGATGGCGAGCTCGTCCATCGCGGATTCGAGCGCGAAGAGACCGGGAACAGCGCCGGGACCTCGCATGGGAGTGGGCGTGCCGACATTGCGGCGCACCAATGCGGAGGTCACCTTGAGATTCGCCGTGCTGTAGAGAAACGGCGTCGCTTCACCGCAGTTCTCGCGGATGTCATCTCCATAACTCGTGTGATTGCGGTAGTCCTGCTGCAGCGAAACCAACTTGCCGTCGGCGGTCGCGCCTAGACGCATGCGTTGCTGCGTGTTCGGACGATGGCCGGAGTTCGAGAACATCATCTTGCGGCTCAAAGTGAGCTTGACCGGCCGGTTGAGTTTGCGTGATGCGGCTGCTGCAATCGCCGAATGAGGCCACGGAAAGAGCTTGCCGCCGAAGCCCGAACCGATAAAGCGCGAGATAACCTGAATGTTTTCCTTGGGCTCGCCCAGCACCTGAGCCATCACATTTTGATGGTTCATCACGCCTTGCGTGGACTCGTACAGCGTGTATTTCCGGCCGTCCCACACCGCAACCGTGGCGTGCATCTCCATCGGGTTGTGGGTCTCCACCGGCGTGGTGTAGACCTCGTCGACCTTGACCGCGGCTGAAGCAAATGCCGCATCGGTATCTCCTCGATGGCTCATCACGCGTGGACCGCGGGGCTGACCCTCAGGAGGCAAGTTATCTGACAACGAAGGGTCTACGTTGAACTTCGCAGGCTCATATTCCACCCGCACGGCGGCCGCTGCCGCCTGCGCCTGCTGGAAAGTCTCCGCGACTACGGCCGCGACGTACTGTCCCCAGTAGTAGACCGTCTCATCTTCGAATGGAGGACGGCTCTCGCTGTTGCGGCCACCGGAGGCATTCCGGTACAGCGGTATGACATCGCCGTGATGCATCACCAGCAACACACCCGGCATCGCTTCGGCAGTAGTGCTATCGATCCGCCGGATCGTGCCGCTAGCCACCGTTGCACGAACCGGTACTGCATACACCAAGCCGGGGAAGTTGTAGTCGGATGCGTAGCGTGCCGTTCCGGTCGTCTTCAGAGGGCCATCAATACGCGGTACCATGGCACCGATGATTTTCGATGGCGGCGGTGCATTGGGATCAGTGATCTTTGGCGCGGCTCCATCCTGGCCAATAAACTCGACAAATTCTTCGAACAACATGGGGATTTTCCCTCCGCCGCGATCGGCCGCGGCCGCTACGCCGTTGAGCGCTACACAGTCTGCGTGGACACAGTGAGCGCACGCACAATGCACCGCTTCGCGAGCTCGACCTTAAACCCGTTTTCGCTCGCAGGCTGTGCGTCCTTCAGTGCCGCTTCCGCTGCGCGGCGAAAGGTCGCGGTATTTACGCTATGGCCCTGCAACTCACGCTCGGCTTCGTGAGAACGCCAGGGAACCGTGCCGACTCCTCCCAAAGCGACACGTGCATGCTCGATCCTGCGGCCGTTCACCTTGATGACGATCGCGGCCGAAGCGAGCGCGAACTCGTAGGCCGCGCGATCGCGCAGCTTCAAATAATGCGATTGAGCGCCGGCAACGGGAGCCGGCAGCGTGACGCTGACAATCAGATCGCCGGGCTCCAGAACATTCTCGCGGTTCGGTGTTGAGCCAGGCTTGAGATAGAACTCCTGGATCGGGATGCTGCGCTTGCCTTTTGCTCCTTGCACCTGAATCGTCGCCTCCAGCGCCGTCAACGCGACATTCTGATCCGATGGATTGGAGGCAATGCAATCTTTGCTGGTGCCCAGGATCGCGAGCATTCGATTGTGACCGCCGATTGCGGAACACCCGGTGCCAGGCTCGCGCTTGTTGCAGGCATGCGCCGTATCGCGGAAGTAGACACAGCGAGTGCGCTGCAGCAGGTTGCCCGCGGTCGTCGCCATATTGCGCAGTTGCGGCGACGCACCGGAGAGCAACGCCTCGGAGAGTACCGGATAGTCGTGCTGCACAACCGGATGCTGAGCGACGGTAGAGTTTCGTGCCAGCGCTCCGATGACCAGACCGCGACCGGGTGCGGGCTCGATCCGCGCGAGCGGAAGAGCATTGATGTCAACAAGCTGATTCGGTCGTTCGACATCGAGCTTCATCAGGTCTATCAGAGTAGTGCCGCCTGCGGCGAAGCGAACATCGGCATATTGCTGTGCTGTTTTAGATCTGGCTCCCGCCTGAATAGCTTGATCCACTGTAGTCGGTCGGCTGTACTGGAAGGTTTGCATTCGTTACTCCGTTGCACTACGAAAGAAATGCGACCGTCGGGTTAAGAATTGCGGCGCACTGCTTGTACCGCAGCAATGATGTTGGGGTATGCTCCGCAGCGGCAGATGTTTCCATACATCGCCTGCTTGACGTCTTCGTCAGATGGTCCGACGTGTTCGGTCATCACAGCGACAGCGGACATAATCTGACCCGAGGTGCAATAGCCACACTGATAGCCATCGTGTTCCACAAACGCCGCCTGCATCGGATGCAGATGGTCCGGCTGGCCGATGCCCTCGATGGTTGTGATCTCGTCAGTCGAGTGCATCACGGCAAAGGAAAGGCACGAGTTCACCCGCTGGCCGTTCACATGGACAGTGCACGCGCCGCACTGCCCGTGATCGCAGCCCTTTTTGGTGCCGGGCAGGTTCAGGTTCTCCCGCAGACAATCCAATAGCGTGGTTCGAGGATCGAGCCGAAGGGTACGACTTTTCCCGTTCACCCGCAGGGTTACTGGTACTGTGCCGGCTAGTGCTTCCGATACCTCGTCCGTGGCCGGCAGTTCCGGTGTAACCGTTGCCGCAAGAACCGGTGAAGCCGTTGCTGCGATTCCGGCTGCGCCAAGGTGTGACAGAAAGGAACGGCGGCTCACTCGTCCGAAGAGCGGCTGTTCCGCGGCGCTGTCCTGCTGTTCTTTTTCAGGAACCTCGCTTACGGATGTTGGCTTTCGATCGTTGGCCAAAGGAGCACCTCTATCTCTGAAATCTTTCGAAGGTCGCCGATCAGCCACATTCGCTTACAGATCGGCAGCCGTGGTGATTCGCAAGCTTCAACCCCGCAAGCTCGCCGGCGGATGACTTACGGTGGATAACTGGTCATACGCCGCCTGAGGCAGTTTGAGAGCCGCAGCAGCAATATTTTCTTCCAGGTGCTTGATTGAGGAGGTTCCGGGAATCGGCAGGATCACCCTGGAACGCTTCAGCAGCCAGGCCAAAGCGACCTGCAAAGGCGTTGCATGAAGATCATTCGCGACCTTCTTGATGGCCTCATGTGCCTCCTTCGCTTGACCGAGCGGCGCCCACGGAAGGAAAGCGATGCTGTTCTGCTCGCAATAGTCGACGATGAAATCGGATTCCCGGTCGGCAAAGCTGTAACGGTTCTGCACCGAGACGATAGGTACGATCTTCCGAGCGCGCTCAATGTGCTCCCGAGTCACATTCGACAGCGCGACATGACGAATCTTGCCCTGCTCGCGCAGCTTCGCCAGCGCTTCCACTGAAGCTTCGAAGGAAACCGAATTGTCGGGAGCGTGAAGTTGATAGATGTCGATGCGCTCGAGATGCAGACGCTTCAAGCTGCCCTCAAGAGCTTCGCTGAGATGCTTAGGACTGGCGTTGTGCGTCCACTGACCAGGACCCGGCCGTTCCCATCCACCCTTGGTCGCGATGACCAGATCGGCAGGGTAGGGATAGAGTGCTTCGGCGATCAATTCTTCGGAGGTACCGGGACCATAGCAATCCGCCGTGTCGATCAAATTCACACGGAGGTCGATCGTCCGCCGCAGGGTTGCGAGTGCGGCGGCTTTGTCTGAAGGCGGTCCCCAGATACCCGGGCCGGTGATGCGCATCGCGCCATAGCCCATCCGGTTGACGGTTAGATCACCACCGATCGTGAACACGCCTGCAGCGGCGGCTGAAAGAGTCTCTACATTATTCATGAACTTCTCCTGTTCTGCGTTATATGGAGGAATGTGTCCTGCTCATACTCAACCGGATGCACAATGTATCCCTATGGGAGGCTCTAA
This sequence comes from Acidobacteriaceae bacterium, assembly GCA_036500805.1. Taxonomy (GTDB): domain Bacteria; phylum Acidobacteriota; class Terriglobia; order Terriglobales; family Acidobacteriaceae; genus KBS-83. Next base: position 38,650 of record DASYBK010000107.1, read on the forward strand.
AGCGGGCCCACCTGTTTTTTCAAAATGAATGTGGATCTGAAATATCGGCGACAGGCCCAAATCGCCAGCGATTCGAGCAGTGCCAGCACCACCGCGAAGATGAGGCTGCCTTTTCCCATGAACAGATGGAAAAGCACAACGTTGAGCGCGATGGGACCGAGCAGCATAAGCGCCAGCACGTTCCACCGGCCTGCAAGCAGCAAGAGGCTGCCGAGCAACTGGAAGCCGAAGAGAAGCACAATATAGCGCGAAAAGAGAATGGTTGTGATGGATTGTTGAGGGATGCACCGCAATGGCAGCTTGGCTGCTAGATGTAGCAGGCTGCCAAGGCCCAGCCACAGAAGCGTGATTCCTATCAGGATTTGCGCGGTGATAGCGATAATTCTCATTCGCACAGCCTCTACTACAGGATTGTGTCCCTAGCGGCCCCAGAAATCCTCAGGCAGGTTTACGACGATCGGCTCCGGCGTGCTTCTCACCACCACCCAGCGGAATGGCATCGTCGTTGAAGGATTCACTTCCTGATGCGGCAGCCAGGACGGAACATGAAGAAAGTCGCCTCCTCTTACCGCTATACGATGTTCCCCCCAGTCTCCCCATCGCACGATGGCCTCTCCCTCGAGGACGAAAACTACCGTATCCTGCTCGCCGTGATGATGGATGCCTGTCTTTGCCGAGGGCTCGACCAGAAATGTGCCCGCCCAGAGAGTAGATGCTATTCCGTGTGCCGCTGATATTGCCGACATTCGCTGCGAGCCAGATGTCTGTGAGGTTTCCGCGTCCAGTTGATCCGAGCGGACGACACGAATCGTGCCTTTAGAGTCCCTTTCGCTGGCAATGAGCATGCTGAACCTCGGACTGCAAGGGGGACATAGGCGTAGCATCCCACTCTGTGATTGGCCTTCTCGCTTCGTTGATCGTCACATCATGAAGATGTTGGCGCCAAACCGTACTGTAATGTACAGTACATCTAGCGGACGGAGATTGCAACTCCGGGTAGCGAGGAAAAGTTCGCTGCTGCGCGAAGACCTGCATACTATGGCAAGCAAGCCGGCGCGGAACACTGTCCGCAGCCTGTAGAAGTCACAACGTACGCAAAGGACGAGAGCAAGAATGGCTGAAAAGCGAACACGGGGGGAGGCACGGAACGGTAAATTGCGAAATGTTGCAGCCGACCTATTCTTGAAACGCGGCTACGATGGCGTAACGATCGACAGGGTGGTTGAGTTAGCTGGCGGATCAAAGAGCACTATTTATAGTGAGTTTGGCGGGAAATGCGGCTTATTTATCAGCAGCATAGAGACGCTTTGCCGTGAATCCAATGAGCCGCTTACGAGAATCGATTACACCGGGCTCGACCTCGAACACAGTCTGAAGAAACTCGCTTTCCACATCCTGAAGCTCATCACGACGAAGCGCGCGGTAGATCTCCATCGGCTGGCCATCGGAGAAGCAGCGAACTGCCCTGAAGTCGGTGAAGCGTGGTACACGCACGGCCCGGCTAGAACAGCTTCTTTCATCCGCGCGGTGTTTGAGAGTCATCGGAATGAACTGCGCAAATGCTCAATTTCGATCGAACGGCTGGCAGTCTTCCTGCACGATTCTTTGACAGGAGATGTTCTGTACCGTCTCCTCGCCGGGGTTGCGAAGCGCGAAAGCGATGCTGAGCTTGAGCGCACCGCGAATGCCATCGTGGATGTGTTCCTTGCGAGCGTGAAAGTCGCCAAGTGAGACATTCAGATGAATCGTCGCTCTCGGGAATCAACTCTCGCTTGAGAATGTTACGCGCATAGTCTATTTGCGCAGCTAACCCCATCTTTTCGCTAATGGCCTATAAGCAAATGATCGCACCGTGCAGCGCATCTTTTGCGACCAACTCAGTGCTACGAGCGTCAGTTGAATATACGCTGACTTGGGACTAAGCGCCCGTCGAAGCAATGGTCAGGTGAAAACGCGTGGTCCCAGTTATTCCAATAACTCAATTTTGTTATCACAGGAGTTTATTAGTAATGAAAATTGCAAAGTATTTCGGCATCGCCAGCATCGCCTTGGTGCTCTCGTTATCCGCCATGGCGAAAGATGCCCAGCAGAGCACGAACCAAGGACAGATGGTCGCAGCGAATGCTGTACTGCAAACCAAAATCGACGCTAAGACAGCAAAGGCGGGCGATACGGTTACAGCGAAGCTTACCTCGTCCGTCCGTATCCCCAGTGGGGTGGAACTTCAACGCAACGCCTTGCTCATCGGCCACATCGATCAGGTGCAGACTGCACAGAAAAACGGCGTCTCCACCGTAGTCCTTACCTTTGACAAGGCGCAACCCAAAGACGGACAAGCGATTGCGATAAAGTCTACAATCGTTGGAATCTATCCTAGCGGCACCGATCTTGTTCCTCCGGACCTCAATCCGCAGCTGAAAATGGAACAGGCTGCAACCAGCGCTCATGGCTATAGCCTGACCAGCGATATGCAAGGCTCGAATTCGGGCGTTTTAAAGGCAGACGGAAAGAATGTTCATATCGGAGATGGAGCAGAGCTGCAATTCGCTGTGGCTTCCGTCAATGCGGGCTCCACTGCAATCGGAAACTAAACGACCCTCCTATCGAGCCAATGGCGAGACGTTCGCTGCAGTTGCAGGAGCGGGCCGTCTCGCTATTGGTTCGGTATCATCACTGAAGCGTCTGATTTGGTGCTCCGCCAGGTAAGGCGTCACCAGCAGTTGGTCCGTACCATCACCGGCTCTATCACCGTTCTTCCCCATACCTCGATCTGCGAGACCTGCATGATAGCTATACCCCATGTCGGGTTCTACGGACGTGAACCGGCCCTTTGAATTGCGACGACACCGGTTCGTGTGTAGCCAGATGCGGCAACGTGGGAATGGCCGTGGCCGCCGACCGGATTCCGTGGCAAGCTGCGTTATGTACCGCGGCCGTGTTCTCCTATGGGTGCACACCATCAAACGTGCCGAGGTCTCTCTTGCAGGTCAAGATAAGAAGTCTTCACCACATTTGGCTAACGGACATTGCTTGTTGCTACGCTGCTCTCTCCAAGTGCATGGCACCGGAACCGCACGCCAGGAGCAGTTCGTACTGAAGTTGATCTTCTAGGCGCGCGCGGCACCGGAGCACCTGCGCGCTCACAATGCGGAGATGATTTGGGCGAGGACATGTGTCCTCGCCCAAATCCAAGACAACCCAGCTAGAAGTACAACTTACCTCCGAGCTGGATCTCACGCGGGAGGTGTGCGGCAGTGACTTGTCCGAAATTACTACTGTCGACGTTCGTACTGACCCCGCCGTTCGACAGGGTGGGGTCTCCGAAGTTGGTGTGGTTGAAGGCATTGAAGAACTCGGCACGGAATTGGAAGCTGAAACGCTCGCTGATCTTATTATTTTTGATGGCCGAGAGGTCCCAGAGCTCAAGACCGGGACCGAGGAAATTCCCATTGCTGGAGTTCCCAAAGTGGCCGATGGCATCGGCAAAGGAGTTTGTGGTGAACCATTGCGTCTGCTTCTTGACCATGTGTAGCGGGGCGACTTGATCCGGGCGTGGAGCAATGTCCGATGGATCGATATTGATGCCACCTGGGTACGTTCCGGGAATGCATCCACTAGTTGCTCCGGGTGGGGTAATACAGTCGAAGTTATCCGACGACTGTCTGACTGTAAGTGATTGACCGGATTGGAAATGTGTAATTCCGGAGAGCTGCCAACCGCCCAATGTATGGCCTACCAACCCATGCTGCTCCTTGTAAAACGGCAGTTCGTAGACATAGTTGGCGACAAAGGTCTGTGGCTGATTGAGTGTTGATGCACCGTAGTCGATGCTTGGGTCATAGGTGTTATAAGTTTCCGTACCACGGTCATTCGACTGGTTGGTGAGCGTCCTCGACCAGGTGTAGGCAATGCCCAGGGTAAGGCCATGCGTTGTGCGATGTTGGGCTGAAATTTGGAGCGAGTTATAACTGCTGCTGTAGGCAGGAATTCTCGAGGCAAACCAGGAATATCCCGTATATGGCACAACCGCAGTGACATACGCCGTTGGATTCGCCGCTCTCGCTTCGAGCGTGGGCTGGTTAATCTCTCGTTCTCCCAGAAGCTTCCTTCCGACGGAGCCGACGTAGGCGACCTCGACGACAGTACCTGGCATCACCTGCTGCTGCACGCCCAGATTGAAGTCCTGGTAGAAGGGGTTAGGCATGGTTGGGTCGCCGGTGGAAACAATGTGGTTGGGGCCGAGGGAAACCGCGGACGAGCCGGCCAGCGGACGATCGAATTGCGTGTTGTTGATGGTCGCCGTCTGTACCAGCGGCGGATCCTGGAAGGCGTTCTGCTCCCAGATGCCGTTCAGCATGCGATCAAAGAAGATACCGTAGCCGCCGCGGATGGCCGTCTTGCCGTTTCCAAAGACGTCATACGCAAAGCCCACCCTGGGAGCGAAGTTCTTTTTGGGGTCGGGGTTAACGTGCGCCCCGTAAGGTGAAGAGGTCACACCTGGTGCAATGGCGTGCGCCTGACTGAAGGCTGTGCCGGCTGGGAAGATCAATCCGTTGACATAAGTTGCTGGAATCTGGCCGCCGGTAAAGTTGCCAGTGACGGGATCGATTCCCGGAGCAGCGCTGGAATTAAAGAGGGTAGGGACGAAGTTATTCAGCGTGTTCAAGACATCGCCCGGAGATGGGAAGTAGCTGTAACGCAGGCCTAAGTTGATGGTGAGCTGATTGGTAAGCTTCCAGTCATCCTGCACGAATGCTTCAAAATTAACGTAGTGCAGGTCGGGGATGGTATCACGGCTGCTCTGCGAATAGGTTTGGACGTTGCCTAAGAGAAAATCCGGGAAACTGGCAAAGAGAAAGCTGGCGGCGCCGCTGGAGGCATTTTCCGTTTTTAACATCTGAGCAATGCTCGCTCCGACCCGGAGTGTATGTCTGCCGAGCGTCACAGAAAAGTTGTCGAAAAAATTCCTGTCGAGGTTGCGCTCGAAGTATGGCGTGACTCCGAGATTGAATCCTTGCAGGGCGGCGTCGCCGCCGACGAAAGTAATTCCCGGGATGCGGCCATAGGGATCGGTATAGGCGGTGTTGTTGGTGAGTCCGCCGGAAACTGCCGACGAGGTGGCAATATTGCCTGGTGTGAATTGTGAGGAGATTGTCCCCTGGGTATAGGCGAACTCCGCTTCGTTGACCATCCGTGGTGAGATCGTCCAGGTCAGGTTGCCAACGACATTTTGTCCGGGAGCATTGACCGCGGCGCCGGCCACGCCAGGAAAGTTCTCTCCGGAGAAGAGGCCCTGCGGGAAGTTTTGCGGCGTTTCGTCCTGCATGGCGCGTCCAAAGAAGTGCAGTTTATCTGTGATGTTGTAGTCAAGGCGAACCAGGTCTTCGCGCGTGTTTTCCAACTGAGAGTAGCTGAAGACGTATAGGCTGTTGCCGCTGTTCGCGGGGAACTTATCGTACAGATTGGTCAGATACACCTTCGCGTTCTGACTGTAACAATTTGGGTTGAGCGTGCTCGTCTGCGTAGACGCGTTGTAGGCGACGCAGCCAGTTGGCGCGTTGGTGATCTGGCCAGCGAACACGCCATTCAATTCAGCCTGCGTAGGGGCTGTAACGCTGGCTGTTACTGGAGCGCCGACCTTGCGCCACTCCTCCGACCAGAAGAAGAACATCTTGTTCTTCGCGGTGTTGTAGACCTTGGGGATATAGAGCGGACCGCCGATGGTGAATCCGAAGTTGTTGTAGCGCTCGATGGCTCGCGGGATCACCGGCGAGCTATTTTTATTGAAGTAGCTGTTAGCGTTGAATATGTTGTTGCGGTTGAACTCATAGGCATCGCCATGGAAGGCGCTGGTTCCAGATTTGGTGGCTACCAGGATCTGCCCGCCACCGCTGCGGCCGAACCCAGCATCGTAGGTGCTTCTCTCCAGCGTGAACTCTTGAATCGAATCGACGCTCGGCACATTCAGCAGCGTCGCGTTCGAGCCGCTGTCGTTGATGTCTGCTCCATCGACAGTCCAGTTGTTGGCCGTGCCGCGAACGCCATTCACTCCCACCGTATCGACGTTGTTCAGGCCGAAGCCGACCTCATCCGGCAGGCCGCTGACGACACCAGGCTGCAGAGTGAGCAGCTGCTCGAAGTTTCGATTGTTCAACTGGAGTTCTCGGACCTGAGTCCCCGAAATGGTGCCCGCCAGAGCGCTTGTTTCGGTGTCGATACTCACCGCGCTCTGCTGCACAGTCACCGTCTGGCTGGCCCCTCCAACCTTCAGTGGTGCGTCAACGGACCGGGTCTGCGCAACATTCAAAACTACGTTCTCCGCAGTGTAGGTCTGAAAGCCGGAAGCCGCCACCGTCACTGTGTAGTTGCCGGCAGCCAGATTCGTTGCCGTGTAACTACCGTGTGCGTCCGTCTGGAGTGTTCGCGTCGCACCGTTCACCCCATTTTGGACAATGGTTACTGTGGCGTTCGCAATCGTTGCGCCTGAAGGGTCAGTTACCCGACCGGTAAGAGTTGCTGCGAGCTCCTGGCCTTTCGCTACTATCGAGAAGGCGACGAATAGAAATGTAATAACTGCGACGAGTAACCGCTGCCTGTGCATTTTGAATATCCTCGACGACAGAGATCGATCGGGAATGGCCGTGCACCGTTTGTCCCGCCAGATTTTCGGGGCAGCGCGTGCAAATGACTGCGTCAGTGCGCCTAAAATAGTCACCCTCGGCCGCATTGTCAATAAAAACGTTCGTTTTGCCATTAAATGAGCACTTGTCCTGTTGCTCCCGGTGTTCAGCCGTAGTATTCCGTGAGGTCGTACCTTTATGAGTCACCACTCGCGCAGGAGTTCAGGAGGCAATTCCGCCCTGGCGGTCTTTCGTTCGCTGCTTGGTCTTTCCCTGCTGTGGCCTGTGGCATGGAACCCGCTCTACGGGCAAAATGCGGAGCAAAAGACCGCTACGTCTCGGCAGCAGTTCACCCAATTCGTAGCAGAGGGATCGCAGGCTTTGCAGCAAGGCAACAATAGTGCCGCAGAGCAGGCATTTCGCGAGGCGCTCGCGCTCGACCCAGAGTCCGTTCCGGTCTTGAATAACCTGGCGATCTCGGTTGCGCGCCAGCAACGGGAGAGCGAGGCAATCTCGCTCTATGAAAAGGCGCTCCGCCTGAAGCCGGGCGATTCGGTGACTCGGCGCAATCTCGGTGTCGCCTATTTTCGCGCCCGCCAATACCGGCCGGCGCTGCCGCTGCTCGAGAGTTCAGCCAAGCAAGCGCCTTCCTTCCAGATACTCGAACTTGCGGGACTTGATGCCTTTGCGCTCGACCGGTATGACGTCGCCGCACATTATCTGGAGGCTGCCCACCGGGCGCAGCCGAATGATCTCGACACGTTGGATATGCTGGGCAAGGCGTATCTGCGAACCAAAAATTATGCCGGCATAAGGGACGTGTTCCGGCAGATCATGGCGATCAATCCGGACTCTGCCGCCGCGCACGCCATGATGGCGATGGCCTATGACAAGCTTTACCGCGAAGCGGATGCGATCCGCGAGTTTGAAGCGGCACGCGCTGTGGATCCAACCTATCCAGGCATTCACACAGGACTGGGCGTTATCTACTGGCGGAACGACAATCTGGACGCAGCCGAACGGGAATTCCGCGAAGAATTAAGCCGCTATCCCCAAGATCCGATTGCCAATTGCACGTTAGGCCGCATTCTCCGACGACGCAACAAGCCCGCGGAGGCAGTTCCATATCTCAAAGCTGCGCTTGCTGTGAATCCTTCGTATCGAGACGCGCTGCTCGAACTGGGAGAATGCTGGATACGCCTCGATCAGCCAGCCTTAGCGGTCGAGCAACTGCGGAAAGCAATTGCGCTTGCGCCCGATGATGCGGAGGCGCACTTCATCCTGGGAACCGCTCTGAACAAGTCGGGAAATCCGGTGGAAGGAGCACGAGAGCGCGCGATCTGTGCCCAATTACGTGCAAAGCAGCAAGCGCAGGGCGCACGTTGAAACGGCCCTGATCGATGGCGAAGCTGCCTTACACCCTGACATGCGCCTGAATGGTTCCATGCTCGCGATTCCCGGCGGGGCCGCTGGGGCTTTCGACCATTGCTTGTTCCCCTCGACCAGGTTCAGAACGTGCACGGTGCCCGTGAACCAGTGGCGGGGGTGTCGATGAATTCGAATGCATGAAGCCCCGTCCGTTCTTCCTTCCAGCCGTCACCCGAGGCGAGCGTTTCAATGCGATTGATCAGGGAACGCCGAACCCATTCCGTGGTGCGGTCCCACTGGATGTTGGCAATGCCATGGTCAAGGTGAATGGGCCGCGGACTTCCATCGAGCCCTAGACGCCCCCAGTCCCACAACTTGAAGGTGAAGATGTAAGGCGTGGCGCTGATTTCGAGAACCATGCTGTTCCTGCCCGAGCAGTGGGTGGTCCCAGCAGGGACGCGGAAGTGATCATGTTTTCGAGCAGGGAAGCGGTTGACATATTTCTCTGCCGGAAAATTGAAATCGCCCTCCTGAGCACGCTTTAGATCACGCAGCATGGCCTGTCGATCGATGCCATCCTTTAGACCGAGGTAGACGCAGGCGTCGTCTTCGGCATCGAGAAGGTAGTAGCTCTCGTCCTGCGTGTAGTCCATGCCGAAGTGCTTACGAATGTATGAGGTGAGCAGGTGAACCTGAAGCGACAGATTGCCTCCGCCGACAGTATCGAGAAAGTCGCAGCGACTGGGAAACTCGGCTCCGAAACGGGAGTAGATACTGCTGCCCAACAGTTCTCCAGGATGGGCAAAAACGACGTCGATGGACGGGATTTCGACGCGCAGATTTCCAAAGCCGAGAAAGAGTGGTCAATTCCGACAACGGTCCGGCGTGCTCTATACGTTCTTAATTCTGCCGATTCACAACATTAGATTTGCGATCGACACCAAAACAAACAGTGAATTAGCCTGAGTGGCAATCAAAGGAAAGCTGCTGCGAGCAGGGTGCGCACCTCTGAAGCGCTCCCGCAAAAGCAGACTGCGATGAAATGGTTTCGCGCAAGCTTGCTCCCTGCTGGCTCCGATGCGGAAGCCGGTCATCGGACGGCACCAGACACTGACCCTGAGACTTACGATTTCGCACGCAGAAAACGAGTGGAGGCCAGAGACGCGATGATGTGGAGGAAGGTGGTGAGAGCCTAGGCTCTTGCGCTCGGCACAAGCATCTCGGTATGCCTGCAAACCCACTCTAACCGGAGACCTGCTTCAGGTCTGCTCGTGTAGTTTCGTAGGTTGTGTTGTAGGCGAGCAGTGTGGGATCGGGCTTCACCTCCCAGCATTTACAGGCCTCGCGGTAAATCTCAGGCCACCAGTTGTGGTGTTGGGTCAATCCTTCCGACCGCCATTTGGCCCAGTCCACCAGGATGCGAGACCATGAACGGTCTCCGTATTCGAGCGCGGCCTTCTGACCTCCTAGTTCCGTCACAAGCCAGTCTCTGCCGATGCGCGCGTGCAGAACTTCGTCTGCCCAGTCGTAGTCTTGAATGAGCGTGGTAAGGCGATTGGCGGTTGCTGAGGCAACTTCCCATTCATATGTTTGCCCGTGGCCTTCGGCATCAGTCCCTGCTCAATCGTGTAGAGCACGGCGTGCCGTTCCAGAGCGGTGAGCTGGGTATTCAGCCCGAGGGACCAGGTAAAGTTGAAGGGAATCTGCATCCAGTCGATACCCATGGAAACGAATCCTGTTTCTCCCATCATGGCGTGCCGGGCTTCGTCCCATAGCTGGCGCGTCATGGCGCGGTAGTATCCCCATGGCTTCCCTTTGGTTTCTGCAAGGATGCTCGACATCACCTCGGGAACGTCAATCTCCCGCATGCGCTTGAAGTAAAGCATGATGGATTTGGGCTGCGGCGGCACATCGGGATCGAACAGCAGCACCTCGGCATTCACGCCCATGTTGTAGGGATCGCGAAACCGTTCGTCCCGGTGCGGCACGCCGTCGTATGTATACGGCGTCGCCGAGAACATCGGCTTCGGATCGCTATCCGTCCGGGGCTGGGTTCCATCCAGATCGCCAGCGGCATTCAACAGATTGCCGAGCAGGTCCGTCCATTCTGACAACGATTCCTTTGCGGCTTCGGAAACGAGACAGCTCATTGCCTGCTCGCCGTAGTGGAGCACGTCCTGCATCTCGAGGAGCGCGAGGCGGCACACTCGGTATGTAGGGTGATCGAAGAGCCTGTTCGTTTCGCCGATCAGGCGCTCCAGTCCGCGGACGACCGCAGGAACTGCGTAGGAGTACATTCCCAGCGTGAGCGCTTCCACCGTCGGCGCACATAGTAGCTCGTCGAAGAAAAGATCGAGGCCCGGGTCCGGCGAAACCTCCAGCCCATGCGGCGGCTGGCGCATCTCGCGGACACGGGTTGCAAATTCTTCTACGTGCTCAGCGCAGTAGAACGCATGCAGGCTGAACGCCATCTTTAGTTCGTAGATGGGAGTGGCAGCGATGCGCGCGACAAAGTTGAAGTGGAGCCGCTTGAGCGACCAGTGCAGGCGCAGCAATCGAGCCACGCACTCAGACACGGTAAGCCCCTTGCTTGCGGCTTCGCTCATGGAGTGCAGACCCACCAATGGCGGCAGCCCTGCATAGCCGCGATACGATTCCAGGTCGATGGATGAAGGTTCAGGCTGGTACGGCATCATCATCTTCTCCACATCGGCGGCCCTGCTTTCGCCGGCAAGGCGCCGGATAGGAAGGAGGATATCCCCAGCCATTTTGGAAGTCATCTCAGAGGTTGATATTTTTTATGTATATGGACTGAGTCGACAGCCATTGCCTAGGGATCGCCTGACCATGGCTAGCAAACAGTGCCGGGCTTTCACGCTTACATTTTTTGAGAGGGCCTCGTTCTGACGGTCCTGCTGCGCGCGGCTTCCAGGTATTGCTGCGAGGGCGGGGCTGTTGTTTGGCGAACAATGAGTTTCGTCTCCACGGGAGGTGCGGCGTGGCGCGCGGCAGAGGGCTCGATGCGCTGGCGGAGCGTGGCGAAGGCGAGCTGTGCGATGTCGGCGCAGGACATGCGGACCGTGGTCAGCGGCGGCAGCATGAACTGGGCAATGTGAACGTCGTCGAACCCGATGACAGAAAGATCCGCCGGCGCCTGCTTGCCCACTTCGAAGAGGCGATGCAGCACCCCAATGGCGGTCAGATCATTGGAGCAGACGACCGCCGTCGGCGGATTCGCACGCCCGAGCAGCTCCGTCATCGCAGACATGCCCCCCTCGAGCGTGTGGTCGCCTTCGACCATCAGGTCGGGGTGCAGTTTCAAATGACATGAGCGCATGGCTTTCTCGAATGCGTCGCGCCGAAAGCGTGCGGAAGCCTGCTCCAGTGGGCCGCTGACAAAAGCGATCGCCTGGTGCCCCAGGTCGGCCAGGTGCGCCACTGCCTGACGTATGCCTTCGTCGTAGTTCACCCGCACCGCGTCGATCTTGGGGAAGGCGGGCGCGCCATCCATGACGACCGCCGGCACGGCATGGGTCGCCAACTCCTCGAGAATAGGAGCCTCGCGGCCGAACATCATGACCGCCACGCCATCGACCTTACGCTGCAGCATGCGCCGCACGGACATGGCGATGCTAGCGGCATCGTTGGGTGTAGAGGCGAGCAGAACTTCATAGCCGCTCTCCACCGCGAACTGCTCGAAGCGCTGGATAAGCTCCGGGAAAAAGGGGTTGGTGATCTCCGTGACCATGAGACCGACGATGTGGCTGCGGCCCGAGACCAGCGCGCGGGCCTGCGGATCGGGCTGGTAGTTAAACTCGCGGACAGCGCGCCAGACGCGATCTGCCATCTCGCGGTTCACTGTGCCTTTGCCATTGGTGACCCGGGAGACAGTCGAGATGGAGACTCCGGCGCGGCGCGCCACATCGCGAATGTCCATTCGGGCACGCGGCTTTTGCGTTCTTGCACGCTTCTGCATGGGGACGAGTATAGAGGCTGTTCGATAGTCAACGTCGTTGGCAGGCGGGTTTTGAGCCCGGCTGGAAAACGTTTCTTTCTAATAGTCTACTATGCGATACTGCTCCGCACGGCCGCTCGTGCGTGGCGAGGGCCACAATCTTCTGTAAGGATTTCGTATGCGCATGGAAGTCCTCCGTTCCGCAGTGCTGGAGGCTAACCTCGAACTTGTTCGCCGGGGACTGATTCTTTACACATTCGGCAACGCCAGCGGCATAGACCGGGAGAGTGGACTGGTTGCCATCAAACCGAGTGGTGTGCCTTACGAAGAGCTGAAAGCTGCCGATCTGGTGGTGACGGATCTGGCGGGAAAGATTGTGGAAGGGACGCTGCGTCCCTCCTCCGACCTGGCGACGCATCTGCTCCTCTATCGAGCCTTTCCCGCGATTGGCGGCGTGGTCCATACCCATTCGGAGTTTGCCACCGCATGGGCGCAGGCCGGCCGGGAGATTCCCGCCTACGGCACCACGCATGCCGACTACTTCTATGGTCCGGTGCCGGTGACCGAGGAGCTGACCGCCGATGAGGTAGGCGACGATTATGTGCTGAACACCGGCCACGCCATTGTGCGGCGCTTCACCAAACTCGATCCGCTCGCCGTTCCAGCAGTGCTGGTGGCAGGGCATGCTCCATTCTGCTGGGGCACCACCCCGATGGATGCTGCGCACAACGCGGTTGTGCTCGAGGCGGTTGCACGCATGGCTTACTACACATCGACACTCAATGCGGCATGCACGGGCGTTGCGCAGCATCTGCTGGATCGACATTATTTCCGGAAGCATGGCGCTACCAAGACCTATGGACAGGAGGGGAGCTGACCGCCGTTTCTCGCCCCATGCCACTACCGACCCTGTCACAACTCGGACTTTTCTTTGACACCGCTCAGCGGTCCGGCCGGTCGCTGGCGCATCTCGATTCCGTCGATGTCCTGGTAATCGCGATCTACTTTGGCATCGTCATCTTCATCGGCTTTTATCTGAAGGGTTCCTCGAACACCAGCGAGGAGTTCTTCATGGCCGGCCGCGAGATGACGGCATGGATCGCCGGCCTGAGCTTCGTCTCGGCCAACCTCGGCTCGCTCGAACTGATGGGCTGGGCAGGCTCTGCCTATCAGTACGGCATCCTGGCGGCGCACTGGTACTGGATTGGCGCCATTCCAGCGATGCTTTTCCTCGGCATCATCATGATGCCGTTCTATTACATCTCGAAGACACATTCCGTACCCGGCTATCTGCACCTGCGCTATGGGGACGGGACGCGCGCGCTTTCCGCCGTCAGCTTCGCGTTCATGACTGTGCTGATGAGCGGCATCAACATGTACTCAATGGCGCTGGTGATGAAAGTGGTGCTGGGCTGGAATCTGAATTTCAGCATCTGGGTATCGTCCATTACTGTCGCGCTCTATGTCGCGTTAGGCGGCTTGCGGTCCGCAATCTTCAATGAGGTGCTGCAATTCATTCTCATCTGGGCCGGAGCGTTGCTGATTCCGATCCTGGGGATGATCGAGGTGGGTGGGTGGACCAACCTGCGCCATCAGATCCTTACGAATCTGGGCCGCTCCGATTACGTCCACCTCTGGAGCACGACCGGCCACTTTCACGACAATCCCATGGGTATTCACTGGACGGGGCTCGTCTTCGGACTGGGACTGGTCATCAGCTTCGGCTACTGGACTACGGATTTCCTGGTGGTGCAGCGTGTGCTTTCCGCGCACAACCTTCGCGCTGCACGCACGGCGCCCATCATCGGGGCGGCCTTCAAGATGGCGGTGCCGTTCATCGTGATCCTGCCCGGATTGCTGGCGCTCTCGGTTCTGCCTTTTCACCTGGTTGGGGAAGCGCAGGCTCTCGTGACGGGCCAGCACAGCTACAACGAAGTTCTGCCGCTGATGCTGGTGCGCTACTGCGGTCCCGGGCTTCTGGGGCTCGGCGTCACCGCGCTGATCGCGGGATTCATGTCCGGCATGGCGGGCAATGTCAGCGCGTTTTCGACGGTCTGGACCTATGACATCTACGGCGCATTCATCAACAAGAGTGCTCCGGACAAGCACTACGTCGCCATGGGACGCTGGTGCACCTTCATTGGCGTGCTCATCTCCGTCGGTACCGCATATCTTGTGCAGCACGCAGCCAGCATCATGGACTACGTGCAGGGGCTGTTCAGCTTCTTTATTGCCCCTCTCTTCGGCACCGTGATTCTAGGCATGCTGTGGAAACGGGCTACGAAGAGCGGCGGATTCTGGGGGCTGCTCGCCGGCACGTGCACAGCTATCGGGTTATGGGGCTGGGTGCGTGCGGATCATTCAGCCCTGCGTTATGTTGCGCTTTCCCCCGAGGCAAAAACGATGGCGGAGGATATGTATCGAGCGCTATGGTCCTGGCTCGTGTGCGTCATCGTAACTGTGATTGTCAGCTATATGACAAAGCCCAGGCCGGTGCCCGAGCTAGCAGGTCTGGTCTACGGCGCCTCACCCATTCCCGAGGAACATGACGACCATTGGTATCAGCGACCGATCGTATGGGCTGTGGCCGTCTTCGTTGTCTTCCTCGTGGTCAACATCATCTTCTGGTAAAGGAGCAGCTTGATGCGGGCAACAATGTCGATCTGGTTTTTCGCAGGAATCATGCTGCTGGCCTATGGCATTGTCATCCTTGCCGCCGGCCTGTGGGAGTTGGGCCATCCATTACCGCACCCTCCGGCCCTGGCGCAACTGCACGCTCCGATATGGTGGGGAGCACTGCTCGCGATATCCGGCGGCTTCTACACCATTAGGTTCTGGCCGCGGCGGTAAAGGTTCTGGCCGCGGCGGCAGCTTTCCTGCCCGGCACGTTCTGCACATTGAGCTCTAGTGAGAAGAAAGATCTGATTTATGCCAAAGCAGCTAACGTTTGCTCTGATTGTTGGAAATCGCGGTTTTTTCCCCGATCACCTCGCCAAGGAAGGTCGGGAGGCGATGATCGGTGTTCTGGAAAAAGTCGGCATACGGGTGATCGCGCTGACGCCCGACCAGTCGAAGTTCGGCGCGGTCGAGACGCCGGATGAGGCGCGCCGCTGCGCGGAGCTTTTCCGCAAGCATCGCGAGGAGATTGACGGCATTATCGTGACGCTGCCCAACTTCGGTGAGGAGCGCGGCATTGTCGATGCGATTCGCCACTCCACATTGCAGGTGCCGGTGCTGGTGCAGGCCACGCCCGACCGTACCGACGATATGAAGATCTCCGATCGCCGCGATAGCTTCTGCGGCAAGATGTCGGCCTGCAACAATCTGAAGCAATATGGCATTCCATACTCGATCACCTCGCTGCACACCTCGGCACCTACCTCGGAGAGCTTCGCCAAGGATCTGGCGTGGTTCTCGGCAGTTTGCCGCATTGTGCGCGGCTTCCGCAATCTGCGCATTGGATCGATCGGAGCGCGGCCCGCGGCTTTCAATACTGTCCGTTATTCGGAGAAGCTGCTGGAGCGCTCCGGCATCTCCGTGGAACCGCTCGATCTCTCCGAGGTCTTCGGCCGCATCGACCGGCTCAAGGACACGGACGACGCGGTGCAGGCGAAGCTCACCGCCATCAAGAAGTATGTCTCGACCAACAATATTCCCGAGGCGGCGTTGCTGAAGATGTCGAAGCTGGGCGCGGTGATCGAAGGCTGGATGAAGGAGACCTACTGCACCATCTCCGCCATCCAGTGCTGGACCTCGATGGAGGAGTTTTTCGGCGTCGTGCCATGTACGGTGATGAGCATGATGAGCGAAAACCTCTTTGCCTCCGCATGCGAAGTCGATGTCTGCGGCGTGATGGGCATGCATGCGCTGGCGCTGGGGAGCGAGACGCCCAGCGCCCTGCTGGACTGGAACAACAACTACGGTAGCGATCCGGACAAGTGCGTCTGCTTTCACTGCTCCAATTTGCCGAAGCATTTTTTTCAAGACGTGATCATGGATTTCCAGGCGATCATCGCCGGCACGGTAGGGAAGGAGAACACCTTCGGCACCTGCGTGGGGCGGGTGAAGGCAGGCGCGATGAGCTTCGCGCGCTTCTCCACGGATGACTTCCATGGCCGTATCCGCGGCTATGTCGGGGAAGGCGAGTTCACCAGTGACCCGCTGGAAACCTTCGGCGGCGCGGGCGTGGCATATATCCCGAAGCTGCAGAAGCTGCTTCGCTACATCTGCGAGCAGGGTTTTGAGCATCACGTCGCCGCGAATTTCTCGCAGACCGCCAGCCCGGTCTATGAAGCAGCCGTCCGCTATCTCGGATGGGATATGTACTACCACAACGAGCCGGAGGTATAGACGAGCGTGCCCATCGTCGCAGGCGTAGACTTCGGGACTCTGAGTGTTCGTGTGACGCTGCTCGACAGCGACACGGACCGCTCGGGAAAAGTGCGCGGCCGTCTAGGCACGGCGACGGCGGAGTATCCGCTGCATCGCCGCCGGGATGATCCGGACTACGCCACGCAGTCGCACGACGACCAGATGGATGCGCTGGTGAAGGCCATGCGCGCGGCGCTCGAGCAGACCGCCGTGCGCGGCGGCGAGGTTGCTGCGCTGGCTCTCGATACGACGGGGTCGAGCGTGGTGGCTGTCGATGCTGCGATGCAGCCGCTCTCCGAGTACTACCTGTGGTGCGATCATCGCGCAAAGAAAGAGGCGCAGCAGATCACCGCGCTGGCCCACGCCGAGAAGCTGGAAGCGATCGAGTGGTGCGGCGGCGTCTACTCGCACGAGTGGGGCTTCGCCAAGCTGCTGCATTTTCTGCGGAACAACCCGAAGAAGCGCGAGGCCTTCGCCAGCGCCTTCGAGCATTGCGATATGCTCGCGGCGACGCTCTGCGGCATCACCGATCCGAAGCAGGTGAAGCGCAGCGCTTGTGCCATGGGCCATAAATGGATGTGGAACCCTAAATGGGACGGTCTCCCGTCACAGGCGTTTCTCTCGCAGGTAGATCCGCTCTTTGATGGTGTACGCGACAAGCTCGCAGGCGAATATGTGACCTCCGACCACATCGCAGGCCATCTCTGCGCAGAGTGGGCCGATGCACTCGGCCTGCGCGCTGGCATTCCGATTCCGGTTGGTGCATTCGATGCGCACTGGGACGCAATTGGCGCCGGCTGCCGCGAGGGCGATGTGGTGAATGTCGTCGGCACGTCGACCTGCATCATTGCGATGGAAAAGCGGACAACGCTGGTTCCGGGCGTATGCGGCGTGGTGCCCGGCAGCGTGCACCCGGCCTACACCGGAGTCGAGGCGGGGCTCTCGGCTACCGGCGACATCTTCGAGGCCATTGCGCGGCGAGCCGGGACGAAGGTAAAAGATCTGTCGCAGGGACTCGAAGGCTATCGCGCCGGCCAGACCGGCCTGTTGCGACTGAGCTGGGACAACGGTGATCGCACCGTGCTGGTGAATGCAGAGTTGGGCGGTGTCACCCTGGGCTGGAACCTGGTCCACACGGCGCAGGATGAGCTGTTCGCGGCGATTGAAGGCACAGCGTTTCACACCCGCATCATTCTGGAGCGCATGGCGGAGAACGGCGTGCCTGTGGAGCGGATCATCAATGGCGGCGGCATCCCGCAACAGAACGCGGTGTTGAATCAGATCTATGCGAATGTGCTGAACAAGCCGGTGCTGGTGCCGGACGGGACGCCCACCAGTCTAGGGTCGTGCATCTTCGCGCTGCTGGCTGCCGGTGCCATCCGCTCGGTCGAGGAGGGGCAGTCGCTGTTATGCCTGCCGCACCGCACGTTTCTGCCGCAACCGGACGCTGCCGCCACCTACGAGCGGCTCTTTGCGCTCTATCGGACCGTTTACTTTGCGCTGGGCGCCGCAGACGCTGCCCCCGCCGCGCTTGGCACTGTCTTACCTGAGTTGAAGCGCATCGCGGCCGAAGCGGCGCCATCTTTATAGCCCGTCACCGATCCCGAATTGCAACTTCCGCTGTGCTATTTCCCGCTACGGGAATGTAACCGAGACAAATCTATCTTCGCCCTATATTCTCCATCGGCTCTCTGCCGATAACGCCCCTGTACAGGCGAACACGGCCTGACATGAGGGGCGCGTATGAGCCTGGGACGATGGACATTCGTAGCGGTTGGCCTTCTGCTGCTGTGCTGCCTGCTGCTGGCCTGCAAATCGGCATCGGGAGAGTCGCCAGCTTCAGCGCAGGCTCTACCGTACTCCTCGTCGTTGCGGCCGGTGATTGCGGCCGCCCCGGCACGCATCGCGCTGCCGCAGCAGGGAAGGCCGCATTTATTGGACTACACATTGTACGCATCGATCGCCACGTATCGCACACTGGACTACTTCAGTACGCGCCACGCGTTGGCAGGTGGCGCGCACGAGACGGTATTGCCGCAGTGGGTGGTGGAGAATCGCGGTACGTTTATCGCCTTCGAGGGACTTGCCACCGCAGGCGAAGTCGGCGGATCGGTGTGGCTCATCCATCACGGACACCGGCGCATGGCGCGGGCCGTGAATGTGGTGAGCATCGGTCTGGGCGTTCAGGCGGTGGCCAACAACTACACGGAGCCGCTCTCGTTCGCGCGCTAGAGCATCTTTCTATTGCTGTGAATCATCGGCGACGGCTTGGGGTAGCCTTTCTTTCATGAAAGGCCAGATGAACTTCCGGGGGTCGCCACATCCGATCACAGCTGACTTGGGCTGATAGGCTTTTCTGGAGGTTGCGCATGATCTCCAGGACCTTTCGCTTTCGGCTAGTCGTACTAAGGCTGCTTTCGCTCGTATCTTGCGTTGCCTTTGCAGAATCGCCACGCATCACGACCGCGGCGCACACAGCAGCTGCGCCGTTGCATCCTGCGGAGCTCTACAACCCGGTCGCGCAGCTAGGAGCAACGGTAGAGGCCGGACATGCGCGATTCACCGTGCTGACTCCACAGTTGATCCGCATGGAGTGGGCGGCGGATGGGAAGTTTGAAGATCGTCCCTCGCTGGTCTTTCTCAATCGCAACCTGCCGGTGCCGAAATTCACATCTGCCGTTACGAAATCAGGGACGCAGGATTTCCTGACACTCAAAACGAGTGCCTTAAAACTCACGTACAGGTACAGCGATTCAGGCAGCGACAAGTTCACCGCGGATAACCTGCACGTTGAGTTTGATCTCAATGGCCAGATAGTTAGCTGGCACCCGGGTCTCGAGGACACAGAAAACCTGCAGGGCACCACCCGCACGCTCGACGGCGCGCTTGGCGGCAAGACGAAGGAGCCGATCGGACCAGGGTTAATCTCGCGTGCCGGCTGGGTTCTGGTCGATGACTCCACACGGCCGCTCTTCGACTCCGATGACTTCCGCTTCACCGCGGGAGAGAACAGTCCGTGGCCATGGGTGATGGAACGTCCCGCGGGCGATCGACAGGACTGGTACTTCTTCGGCTATGGTCACGATTACAAGCAGGCGCTGGGCGACTTCATCAAGGTTGCAGGCCCGGTTCCGCTGCCGCCGCGCTTCGCCTTTGGCGCGTGGTGGTCGCGCTACTGGGCTTACAGCGATCAGGAACTGGATGAGCTGGTCCGCGGCTTTCAGCAGAACTCGACGCCGCTGGATGTGCTGGTCATCGATATGGACTGGCACCGCACTTACGGACAAATGTGGTACAACCGCCGCAACGATGCCAGCGGTCATCCGGTGGGCTGGAGCGGCTATAGCTGGAATCGATTGCTTTTTCCCGAGCCGCAGAAGTTCCTCACGCACATCCACGACGAGGGCTTGAAGGTCACGCTCAACCTGCATCCTGCGTCGGGCGTGCAGCCGTTCGAAGATCCGTATGCCGCGATGGCGCGCGCCATGGGCATAGATCCGGCTACAAAGCAATATGTGCCTTTCGACATTACAAATAAGAAGTTCGCGCGCAACTACTTCGACATCCTGCATCATCCGCTCGAGAAGCAGGGCGTTGACTTCTGGTGGCTGGACTGGCAGCAGGAGCCGAACACCAGTACGCCGGGAGTGAGCCCGACCTGGTGGCTGAACTACACCCACTTCACCGACCAGGAGCGGGAGGGGAAGAGGCCGCTGCTCTTCCACCGCTGGGGTGGCCTGGGAAACCACCGCTACCAGATCGGCTTCTCCGGGGACACCATCTCGGTCTGGGACTCGCTCGCCTTCCAGCCGTGGTTCACGGCCACAGCCGCGAATGTCGGCTATGCGTACTGGAGCCATGACATCGGCGGACACATGCCGGGAGTTGTCGATCCGGAGTTGTACACGCGGTGGATCCAGTTCGGCATCTTCAGCCCGATCCTGCGCACCCATACTACGAAGAATGCCAACTCGGAGCGGCGCATCTGGGCCTATCCCGAGCCTTATTCCGGCATCATGCGCGCGGCCTTCCAGCGGCGTTATGCGATGCTGCCGTACATCTACACCGAGGCGCGCCGCACCTACGATACCGGCGTTGCCTTCCTGCATCCGCTCTACTACGACTGGCCAGAGCAGGATGCGGCGTATGCCTCCAAGAATGAGTATATGTTCGGCGATGGCCTGCTTGTCGCACCGATCGTCGTGCCGGCGGATGCTGCCACGGGTCTCGCGCACGAGAGCGTGTGGCTGCCGCCGGGCGAGTGGTACTGTTGGCCCACCGGGCAGCGCCTGGCCGGTCCGAAGACGATTGAGGTTAGCGCGTCGATCGCGCAGACCCCAGTGTACGTGCGCAGCGGCTCCATTCTGCCGATGGCGCCTCCGATGGAGACGAGCAATGCCAAGCCTCTCGATCCGCTGATCCTGACCGTTTTCCCGCTGAAGGACGGCGAGCATGGCAGCTATACGCTCTATGAGGACGCGGGCAATACGCGTGCCTACGAGAACAACCAGGCGGAACGGACGCCGATCTCCGCCGAGCAGCGCGGCGCAGTGACCGAGTTGACGATCCATCCGGCGCAGGGAAGCTATCCGGGCATGTTGCTCCGCCGCGGTTACGAATTGCGTCTACCCGGCGGCTGGCCGCCGAGCAGTGTGACGGTGGATGGCCGAGCGATTCGCTACGAGGCAAGAGCCGGCGTTCCGGGCTGGCGCTACGAAGGCAACACGCTGACCGCGATCGTGACCTTGCCCTCTGCTTCGGTGCGCACGGAGCAGCGGATCGCGATCACACGCGATGCCGGGTTGATTGCGCGGCGGGCGGAGTTGGACGGCTTTCCCGGCGCGATGGCGCGGCTGCGCGAAGCTTTTGATGTGATGCAGCAGACGTGGCCGCTGGGGGTGCCACCGGATACGCTGATCGATGCCATGCAGTCAGGCAACCGCCTCGGTTACACACCCACGGAAGCGGGCACGGAACTGCGCCACTTCGCCGAAGTGCTGCCGCAGGCGATTGCGGCGGTGCACGCCGACGCCAAAGGCTTCCCTCCGGAGGAGGAGAAGGCGATCGAGGAGCGCCGGCGAAGGGTGAAGGGCGAAGAAGAAGCGCAAGCGGCCAAGATGATTGCCGACTACAAGACCCGCGCCACCAAGGCTGCTGCGCTGGTGGATGATATTCAGGTCAAGCTTGACGTGGGCAGCCACTGAGCCGGTTTTCACAACGCTGCGACGGAGACGACGAGAGTACCCGGGGCGAAGTTTTTGTTTGCGTTCTCAGCATCCACCGTGCGATAGCTACGCCATGCGTAGTACGCGACACGTAGTAAAAGACGAGAGCGGGCACCGATTCTGGTTGGTTGGGGAGTCGGAGTGATCGCGGCCCGTCAAAGAATGAAGGCAGTCTGGCCCGCCGTGGGTCTAGTCCTGATCGCGTTGATGGGCGGCACCGCCGAGATTCACGCGAGTCGCGCGGGGGTGCCTGGCGGGCTGGGACATATCCGCATGAATTTCTTTGCGGTTGGGCCTTCCGTGCAGAGTGTTTACGACGGCGCGTTTCATGCCTTGTTGATTCTCTTACTCACGGTGCCGCCTTACGTTATCTGGCGGCGATTTGCAAAAGGCGCGCTCACTTTCCGCCGTAACGTGCTTATGGTGTAGTGAAATGGCGAAGCGGGCTCTTCACCCCATCCATCCTGCCATTGCCCTGCATTGAATCAATTTTGTAATAGTAGGTCGAACTGGGCCTCAAGCCATCGACTCGTACGCGAAAAACGGTGTAGGAATGGTTCTGGTTGAGCCGGATATGAGACTTCGCAGTCTCGCTCAGATGCTGAGGATCGGTTCCATACCGCACAATCCCGAAGTGCTCGTCCGATCCGCCGGGGTTGTTGCTCGTCCATCGGATAATTGCCAGTTTGTCGGTAACAGATTCGATTGCAGGACCCTGTGTAATGTAGACGTGACTGGCCGCTTTCGCCGGAGGCAATATCTTAGGAGTGTATCCGCTTGCCTGCGCGATAGCTGCATTTGTAAAGTGCAGGATCCCGGTCACAACAAGGATGACTATGGGCAGTGGGAGTCTTTGTAGGCGCAGAACTCTCATGCGATCCTCAAGAACAAGAAACTAGATCGGTCCTCCGTAAGAAGGCGATAAGAAGGCAGATCAAACCTGATGTATCCGCCTTCCTGGCTTTCAACGGTAGAGCTGCCGTTTTAACACTTCAGCAGAAACGATAGAAGAGTTTCCTTGTGTAGACGCATTCCCACCCGTCATGCAAGCACCTGTATACGTATTGATGTCCGGATATGGCGTTGTATAACCATCACTGAGCGTTTGCAGGAAGGCAACGATCTGGTTTTCCTCGGAATCGGTCAATCCAAGGTTACCGATCGTCATGTCCATATTCTGCGGTACTTCG
>DASYBK010000108.1:0-68840 GCA_036500805.1 Acidobacteriaceae bacterium
TACGTCCACGATGTGGCCCATGTGCGTGACGGATTCCCGCCACAAACCAACATCGTCCGCGTCGACGGCCAGCGCGCCGCCCTCTTGACCATCCAAAAGAACGGCAACGCCTCCACCCTCGACATCATCAAGGGCATCTACGGCAAGCTGCCTGGGATCAAGGACACGCAGCCGCCGCAACTGCGCCTCACGCCGCTCTCCGATCAGTCCATCTTCGTGCGCGGCGCCATCACCGGCGTGGTGCGCGAGGCCGTGATCGCCGCCTGTCTGACGGGATTCATGATTCTTGTCTTTCTCGGCAGTTGGCGCTCCACGTTGATCATCGCGGTGTCGATTCCGCTGTCTATCCTCGTGTCGCTGATCACGCTGGGTGCGCTCGGCGAGACTATCAACATCATGACGCTGGGCGGACTCGCGCTGGCTGTCGGCATCCTGGTGGACGACGCCACGGTCGAGATCGAGAACATCAACCGCAATCTGGAAGAAGGCAAGGAGATTGAGCAGGCCATCCTCGACGGCGCCGCGCAGATCGCGGTTCCGGCCTTCGTCTCAACGCTCTCCATCTGCATTGTCTTCGTGCCCATGTTTTTCCTGGGCGGTGTGGCGAAGTACCTCTTTGTGCCGCTGGCCGAAGCGGTCGTCTTCGCCATGCTGGCCTCCTACTTCCTCTCCCGCACCGTGGTACCCACCATGGCAAAGTTCCTGTTGGTGGAGCACGACGCCGAGGCGGATAGGCGGAAGCGCGAGAGCCGCAACCCGTTCATCCGTTTTCAGCTGGCTTTTGAGCGCCGCTTCGAGCAGTTGCGCCACTTCTATCACGGTCTGCTGGCCCTTGCGGTCAAACACAGCGCAGTCTTCCTGATTCTCTTCCTGTTGTTCTGCGTGGGCTCCTTTGCCCTGCTCTATCCGTGGCTGGGACAGGACTTTTTCCCATCCGTCGACGCCGGCCAGTTCAAGCTGCATGTGCGTGCGCGCACTGGCACACGCATTGAGGAAACCGCCCGGTTATGTGATGAGATCGACAACGCCATTCGCCAAGAGATTCCGGCGCGCGAGGTCGTCACCATCATCGACAACATCGGCATTCCCTACTCCGGTCTTAACCTCTCCTATGGCAATTCCGGCGTCGTGGGTACCGCTGATGCCGACATCACCGTCTCGCTTACGAGGGACCACCAGCCCACCGAGGCGTATGTTCAAGCCCTCCGCAAGCAGCTGGCACGTGAGTTCCCCGGCGTGACCTTCTATACCCTGCCGGTCGACATGACGACGCAGATCCTGAACTTCGGTCTGCCGGCGCCGATCGACATCCAGGTCATCGGACAGAACCAGGTGGCAAACCACGACTTCGCCGAGAAGCTGATGCAGGAAATCAAATACGTTCCCGGCGTCGCAGACTTGCGCATCCAGCAGCCCTTCAATCTGCCGCGGCTGTTGGTGGACGTCGACCGCTCCCGCGCCCAGGACATCGGACTGACTCAGCGCGACGTCGCCGGCTCGCTGCTCGTGGCACTCTCCGGTTCATTCCAGACCGCGCCGACCTTCTGGCTCAACCCCAAGAACGGCGTTAGTTACAACATCTCCACGCAGGCCCCCCAGTACAGACTCGACACCCTGGACGGGCTGCAGAGTGTGCCAATCACTGGAGGGTCCGCGGCGACACCCGGTAGCACCACCTTTGGCATGTTTACGCCCGCGGCGCAGATGGGCGGCACGCCGATCCAGATTCTCGGCAATCTCTCATCCATTACACACGGTGAAGAGCTGGCTACGGTTACTCACTACGATATCCAGCCGGTGGTCGATATCTACGGCAATGTGGAGAATACCGACCTTCGCAGCGTCTCGGACAAGATCAACGTTATCCTTGCAAAGCACCACAAAGAATTGCCCGTAGGGTCCCATTTGGTGGTACGCGGGCAGGTGCAGACGATGAACTCCTCGTTCATCGGTCTCGTCAGCGGATTGGCCTTCTCCATTCTGCTTGTGTATCTGTTGATCGTCGTCAACTTCCAGTCGTGGCTTGATCCGTTCATCATCGTCGCTGCACTGCCCGCCGCGCTCGCCGGCATCGTGTGGATGCTCTTCCTGACCAGCACCCACATCAGCGTGCCCGCGCTCACTGGCGCCATCATGTGTATGGGCGTGGCCACGGCGAACTCGATCCTGGTGGTCTCCTTTGCGAAGGAGCAATTGGAGATGAATGACGGCGACGCTACGGGCGCCGCGCTCGCTGCCGGCTTCACGCGCTTCCGTCCCGTACTGATGACCGCGCTGGCCATGATCATCGGCATGATCCCGATGGCACTGGGCCTGGGCGATGGCGGCGAGGAGAACGCGCCGCTCGGCCGCGCCGTCATCGGCGGCCTGCTCTTCGCAACCACTGCCACCCTCTTCTTTGTTCCAACCTTCTTCAGCGTGCTGCATGGCTCGCTGGAGCGCCGCCGCCGCGCCCGGGCTAACCGGAACGGCAAGACCTCCGGAAGCGACAACCCCGGAATCCTCGAGGACCATGAGCGAGCCTAAACACACTCCGCAATCCGCACCTCCGCAGCAAGGCGAGCATGGCACAGCCATGCCGCAATCCAACGTCTCCGGCCGCACCGCCATGATCGTCATCGTGTTGTTGCTGATCGCGGGCGCGGTCATCGCGGTCGTTGGCATTCTGCAGCGGCAGCACGACCGCCGCGCGCTGGCCGCTGAAACAACCGCTCAAGCCGCGCCGGATGTTCTTCTCTCGAAGGCCCAGGCCGGCTCGCCGAATTCCGAAATCGTGCTGCCCGGCAATATGTTTGCCTACGAGGACGCGCCCATCTACGCGCGCACCAGCGGCTACCTGAGCCATTGGTACTTCGACATCGGCGCGCACGTGCGCAAGGGACAGTTGCTGGCGGTCATCAGTTCGCCCGAAGTCGACCAGCAACTGCTGCAGGCACGTGCCGATCTGGCGACGGCGGAGTCCAACGCCGGTTACGCCAAGACCACGGCAAAGCGTTACCAGCAGTTGCTGGGGCAGGATGCAGTCACGCAGCAGGATACGGAAAACTTCACTACTCAGGCAGAGTCGTCGAACACCACGGTCAAATCGCAGCTTGCCAATGTGCAGCGGCTGGAGCAGTTAACTTCATTCGAGAAGATCTACGCTCCCTTCACCGGCGTGGTCACCTCACGCAGCGTTGACATCGGTCAGCTTATCGACCTGGGGGCGGCCAAGGAACTCTTCCATATGTCGTCCACCGACGTGCTGCGCGTCTATGTGAATGTGCCGCAGGTCTATTCGCGCGACACGTTGCCTGGCGCGAAGGCGCAGTTGACGTTTGCCGAATATCCGCGGCGCTCCTTCGAAGGCACGCTGGTTCGCACAGCAAAGTCCATTGACCTGAACTCGCGCACGCTGCTCGTTGAAGTGGATGTGGACAATCGCAAAGGTGAGCTGACGCCGGGCGCCTACACTGAGGTCCATCTGAAGGTAGGACGCCCGGTCTCTGCGGTCGTCATTCCTGTATCCACGCTGCTGTTCCGGAAGGAAGGGCTGCGCGTCGCCACGGTCGAGCACACCGACGGCAACGACGTCGCGAAGCTCGTTCCCATCACCATCGGCCACGACGATGGCGACACC
Source organism: Acidobacteriaceae bacterium (assembly GCA_036500805.1). Classification (GTDB taxonomy): domain Bacteria; phylum Acidobacteriota; class Terriglobia; order Terriglobales; family Acidobacteriaceae; genus KBS-83. The sequence continues at coordinate 3,620 of DASYBK010000108.1, forward strand.
GTGCAGGTGGTCAGCGGTCTCGATCCTGAGACGCCGATCATCACCAACCCGCCCGACTCCATCATCGACGGCGAGAAGGTGCATGTCCTGCAAAACTCCGGCGCCAACCAGGAGAAGGGACAGTGAGCCGGCAACAATCCGAAACAATGAAACAGGTCGCGCTCGGCGCATGCGCGCTGGTGCTTTTTGCATGCGGCTGCAAGGTGGGCCCGAATTACCGGACGCCAGATACCGCCATGGCTCCGTCGTTCCAAGAGCAGCCGGTCGCCACGCCTCCACCAAGCGCGCCGGGCGTCGGCTGGAAGCACGCGCAGCCCGGTGACGATAAGATTCGCGGCAAGTGGTGGGAGTCGTATGACGATCCGCAGCTCAATGCTTTGGAAGACCGCGTCGCCGTTTCTAACCAGACGCTGAAAGCGGCGCTGGCGCAGTACACGCAGGCGCTGGCGGCTGTGCGGCAGTTCCGCGCGAACTATTACCCTACTATCTCGGTGTCCCCCAGTTATGCGCGCACCCGGGTTTCGGGGAACCGGCCCTTCGGCGTTCCGACCAGCGGCAATCCTTACACCGACCTGATCGCCAGCGGGCAGGCAACGTGGGAGCCGGACCTGTGGGGCAACATCCGCCGTACCGTGCAGCAGTCGCGCGCCAACGCACAGGCCTCAGCTGCGGACCTCGCCAATGTCGAGCTCAGTCTTCGCTCCGAACTCGCCATGGACTACTTCGAGCTGCGCGGACTGGACACGCAGAAGCAATTGCTCGACGACACCATCCAAGAGTATCAGCGCTTTCTCCAGTTGACGATATCCCGCTTTCATGGGGGCCTCGCAACCGACGGGGATGTGGCCCAGGCACAGACACAGTTGGACCAGACGATAGCTCAGGACATCGACATCGGAGTCGCACGCGCGCAGTTTGAGCACGCCATCGCGACGCTCACCGGACAGCCTGCCTCCACCTTCTCGCTGGGTCCCGCGCCACTCACTCTCACCCTGCCCACTGTTCCCGTTGGCGTGCCGTCGGAGATGCTGGAGCGCCGTGCGGACGTGGCAGGAGCGGAACGCCGCGCGGCCGCAGCGAATGAGCAGATCGGGATTGCCATCGCGGCCTACTATCCACAGCTCAACATCGGGGGCAGCGGCGGCGTGGAGTCCTCGCGGCCGGGGAATCTCTTCCAGGGGCCGAGCACGCTGTGGTCGCTTGGTGGATCGGCCACCGAGCTTCTTTTCGATGCAGGCCGGCGGCACGCCCTCACCGATGAGGCGCGCGCGGCATATGACACGGAAGTGGCGAACTATCGCCAGACCGTGCTCCAGTCCTTCCAGGATGTGGAGGACCAGCTTGCCGCATTGAGCATCCTCAACGAGGAGGCAGCGGCACAGCAGAAGACAGTCGCCGATGCAGAGCGATCCCTGCAGATCTTCACCAACCAATACAAGGCTGGGCTCACCATCTATCTCCAGGTGATCACCGCGCAGACCACAGAGTTGACCAATCAGCGCACGGCGGCGGACATTACGACGCGTCAATTCGCAGCCAGCGTGCAGTTGGTGAAGGCTCTGGGCGGAGGTTGGGACAACACGCAATTGCCCCACCCGTAGCAATCTCAAGAGCATTTTAGGTAATACTGTGAGCCATCGAGATGCACCCGGTGTGGCTTTTCCTTAACGAAAAGCCACGAGAGCGGTCGCTGGGCGGTCTACAGCTATACCTAAACTGCTCTAATCGTTCTGGGCCGCCGCCACCGGGTGCAGCGGCAGGGGATCGGTAGCGAAGACCTGCTGCGCCGTGGATGCGCCGACGACATAGAGCACGAAGCGGCGGTCCGTGTCGCTGCGCTGCTCGAAGAGGAGATTGGCGCGGCCATCGCCGCGCGGGTCCACGGCATCGACGAGCTTCATCCGCGGCGTTACGTCCAGATGTTCGTCGTCGGTGATGGAGTGCCACAGTACCTGGATTTTTCCGTAAATATCCTGCAGGGCGATGACCGCAATCGAGCGCGTGCCCGCGGCTTCATGCGCTGTCAGTACCAGCGTCGCGCCGCTGCCATAGGTGAGCGCGAAGGCGTTGAAGTGCACATCGGTCAGCGGGGATGCCGGCTCGAGCGGCTTCCCTTTCCTCCGCCGCGCAGTCGTATGAGAGGTCGTGTGGTGCGTTGCCGTTGTTTGCTTTTTCGCGGGAGGCGCAGAGGGCGTCGGCGCCGCGGCAGAGAGCAACTGTACCGCCTGCGCTTCGAGTTCCTTCTGTGCATTCGCGGCATCCGCCGGACTCCCCCATTCGTAGGCGAACGACTGGGTTGCGATGCTTCCCGCATCGGAGACGGCGACGGTCTGCCCCATCGCCACTGGAGTGACCTCCAGCGGCTTGGGTTCGTCCTTCAGATCCGCGGGCTTGCCGTGCGCGAGCTTCGGCCGATCCGGATCGGGCGCATTGCTCGGCGACTCCGGCGCGGCGGCGAGCTGTTGCTGGGTGGGTTTGCTCTCCTCGGGCCGGCGCCGCAGCCTTGGGCGGTCCGGATCGACGGGCGCTGAAGAGGCTTGAGTCTTGTCTGAAGTTTTGTTCGCGGAACCCGAGCCGGTGTTTCCTGTACCGCTCGTGTTTCCGGAGCCGGAGCTCTGGTCGCGCCGCACAAAATGCGGCTTATCTTCGTCGTCGGATTTCTCCCGCACCACGGTGGGCGGATTGCGCGAGGGATGCAGCTTCTTTGGCGGCGGGGGTACATACGGCTTCCAGTTGCCGAATCCGAACCAGTCGTCGCCGATCTCGCGCGCTCCGTCGATATCGAACCAGCCCTGCGGCAGACCCGAGCCCTCGACCTCGTACTCGGTACCGCTATCGAGCGCCAGCGGCACCGGACGCGCCAGGTAGAGCGCGCCATCCTGCAGATGCTCTCCGTCGAAGAGTGATACCGGCACCAGCCGCGTCGCGTTGGGATGGTTTCGATCGCCGGTCCACTCCAGTACCGCTACGGAGCGAAGCGTTGCCGTCGCGTTCTTCTTCTCTGTGTCGATGTGCCCGGGATACTGCGCGAGCAACACGCCGGCGCACGCCATGGCAACGGCAGCAGCCCCCATCCCCGAAAGCCAGCTACCTCTCATGACAACACCCCGCAGCCACACCCCTGCAGATACCATGGTAGCGATCCTGAAACAAAAGAGAGCGGCGGAGGAAGCACCATGCAGGTCGGAGATACGATCAAGGACTTCACGTTACAGAACGAGAACGACGAAACGGTTCACCTGAGCGACTATAGCGGCAAGCCCGTAGTGCTCTTTTTCTATCCCCGCGCCGACACGCCGGGCTGCACCATTGAGGCCTGCGGCTTCCGCGATACCTTCAAGAAGCTCGAGAAAGCCGGCGTGGTGGTGCTCGGCATCTCTCGCGACACGCCGAAGGCGCAGAAGAAGTTCAAAGAGAAGTATGACTTGCCGTACACGCTCCTTGCAGATGTAGACGAAAAAGTCTGCAATCAGTTTGGCGTGATGAAGGACAAAAATATGTATGGCAAGAAGGTGCGCGGCATCGAGCGGACGACTTTCCTGATCGGCCCCGACCGCAAGCTAAGCCGCATCTTCGCCAAAGTAAAGCCCGAAGGCCATGCCGAGGAGGTACTGGCCGCCATCCGCGAGTGACGCGCTACTCGACCGTAAAGGTCAGGACGGCCTCGGTGGGGATAGCTGCGCCCTTCTTGCCGCCGGTGGTCGCGGCGATGGTGCCGGTTGTCGCTCCCACCGCGCCGCCGACGACCGCGCCCGTTACCCCACCGGTAAGGCCGCCGATCGCCGCCCCAACGACCGTGCCGCCGCCAATCTTGGTCCCGGCCTTCCAGTGGCCTTCCTTGTCGCGCGTCAGCACATCGGTAGCTACCGCCGCGCCGTTGACGCGAATCACCCGCAGCGACAGGTTGCCGCCGTCGCGGAAGTGCCCACCCCGCTTCACCCCGACGACCAGGCCGTCGACCGGCGTGCCGCTCTTGAGCGCCACGCGGTTGCCGATCGGAATGTCATTCACCAGGGTGCCTGTCCAGCTTTGCCCGAGGATGGCGCTCGACGAGTCGAGTTGCTGGTCGAGCCGCACCATCAGCTTTGTGTCTTTGGGCAGGGAAAGTGCCGGGTTGGGGGCCGTGTAGCCAACCGAAGGCGGCCGCGGTTGCAATGTCTGCGCCGGAAGCTGAACGGCGCTCCCGACGAGAGAGCCAAGCGCGCAGGCAGCCAACAAGAAACGCATTCGAAACTCCTTTCGCCTCTTTATTGGATCACATTGGAGGCCCCGGAGATGGTCCGACGAGGCGCATCTCGCCCGCGAAACGGCGCGATGCGCGTTGCCCAGGGAATAAGTCCGGGCAACTAAGATGGATGGTGATCTACCTGCAAGCTTGTGTCTAACAGAACATCCCGCAAACCGTCACAATCTGCAGGGCTTCCCGGCGCCCTCATGCCGCGACCCGTCTTCGAGCGGGAACCGGACACGGTAGCGCGCGCCGTTCTGGGCAAGCTCCTGGTCCGCCGTGCGGGCGGGACGCTGCTTGCCGGCCGCATCGTGGAGGTGGAAGCTTACTTCGGCGGTGGCGACCCGGCCGCGCATTCCGCCGCGGGGCGTACCGCACGAAATGCTGTGCTCTTTGGAGCAGCCGGTCATGCCTATGTGTATTTCATCTACGGCATGCACAGTTGCCTGAATATCTCGTGCGAGCCCACGGGACAGGCGGGCAGCCTGCTGGTGCGCGCCCTCGAGCCGCTCGAGGGGCTCGCGCAGATGGCGGCATGGCGCGGGCTTGCTCCGCATGCCGCGCCGCGCCTGCTCACCTCCGGGCCGGGGCGGCTCTGCCAGGCCTTTGGCATCACCCGCGCCACGCATAACGGCGTCGATCTGCTCGGCGAAGATTCTGACCTGCAGCTTCGCGACGATGGCTACGAGCCGCCGGGCATTCTGGCGACGCCGCGCATCGGCATCACGAAGGCCGCCGATCGGCCGCTGCGATTTCACATCGCCGGGAACGAATGCGTTTCCGGCACGCGCGCGCAAAACGTACTCGTATCAGCTACAGAATAACGTTGTCGATCAGCCGCGTGCTGCCGACGTGCGCCGCGACGGCTACCAGCGCTCCCGATCGAGCTTCGGTGAGCGGCAGCAGCGTCTCCCCATCGACGATCTCGAGATAGTCGATGCGCACATCCGGCTCGGTTGCGATCACGCTGCGGCCTGCTTCGAGCAGCGGCGCCACACTCTTCTGGCCCGCGCGATAGGTCGCCGAGATCACGTTGAGTGCGGTGGAAAGCACCAGCGCGCGCTTGCGCTCTTCCGCGGAGAGATAGCGGTTGCGCGAAGAGAGCGCGAGTTCGTCCGGCTCCCGCACCGTGGGGCAGACGACCAGTTCGAGATCGAAGTGCAGATCGCGCACCATACGGCGCAGCACCGCGACCTGCGCGGCGTCCTTCTGGCCGAAGAATGCCTTGTCCGGGCCGGCGATGTGGAAGAGTTTCGCGACGACCGTCGCTACGCCGCGAAAGTGTCCCGGCCGTGATCGACCATCGAGGCGGTCGGCTACACCTTCGACCTCGACGAAGGTGCTGCTGCCTGGCGGATACATTTCCTCCAACTGCGGGGCGAAGACCAGCGCCACGCCTTCGCGCTCCAGGAGCGCGCAATCGTTCTCGAAGGTACGCGGATACTTGGTGAAGTCCTCATTGGGACCGAACTGCGTGGGGTTGACGAAGATAGAGGCGGCGACCGCATCGCATTGTGCCCGCGCGGCGCGCACCAGCGCGATGTGGCCGTCGTGCAAGGCTCCCATGGTAGGGACAAGGCCCAGCGACTGGCCGGCATTGCGAATGGCGCGGCAGGCCGCACTCATCTCTCGAACCGTGGACAGTACCTGCATCTCGGGTTTATGCCTTGCGGCGCAGATGCGGCGCATCGAAGCCAACACCGGCCGGCTCCGCCACTCCTCTGGTGTTTTTGGGCAGATGATAGCTTTCGTTCTCTGCCGGATAGCGCCGCTCAACGACATCGTCGCGATATGCAGTGATGGCATTGCGGAAGAGTTCCGCAGCATCGGCATAGCGCCGGACAAAACGGGCAGGAGGTGCGAAGGTGAGGTTCACCAGGTCGTGGAAGACCAGGATCTGGCCATCGCAGTCCACGCCGGCCCCGATGCCAATTGTGGGAATGGTGAGCTCGGCCGTGATCTCCGCTGCTAATTCGCGCGGCATGCCCTCCAGCACGATGGCGCACGCGCCGGCAATTTCCAGCTCGCGCGCATCCTTGCGCAGTCGGGCGTATTCGACGGCCGTCTTGCCCTGCACCTTATAGCCGCCCATGCGGTGCACGGATTGCGGCGTCAGGCCGATATGGCCAACCACCGGAATCTCCGCCGCTACCAGGCGCTCCACCAGCTCCGGCCGCGCGCCTTCAATCTTTACCGTCTCCGCACCGCCTTCTTTCACGAAGCGGGTTGCGTTGGCCACGCCCTCATCCATCGATACGTGGTACGAGCCGTAGGGCATGTCCACTACCAGCATGGCGCGGCGTGTAGCACGCCGCACCGCGCGCGTGTGATGGAGCATCTCGTCCACGGTGACGGGCAGGGTACTTTCCAGACCCATCACCACCATGGCGAGCGAATCGCCCACCAGCAGCAGGTCGATGCCGGCCTCGTCGGCCAGACGTGCCGTGGGATAGTCGTAGGCGGTTAGCGAGGTGATGGGCTGATGCGCCTGCTTGCGTTCGAGAAGGGTGTTGGGGGTGATCTTTGCGGATGTGGGCGCGACGGGCGTCAGACTCATGAGTGCCTCCAGTGCAACTCCCTGCCGGGATGCTGCCTGCGTTCCGTAAGAAAGTATACGCCCGACGTTGCCGCCGGCGCAGTGCGGACGGCAGCGCGCCGGTTGCTACACTGCACACCATGCTTTCCTCCTCCAGCCTGAATGCCGCTTGGATTGCCGCCGCGTCCGCGAGCGCGGCAGCACTGGCTGTAGGCGGCTTTCACTACGCGGCCCTATGGCCAGCATCCCGGATATTTGGGCGCTCGCTCATCGCGGGCAAGGACCCGGCGGAGGTCGCACTCACCTATGACGACGGGCCAAATGATCCTTACACGGGTCAGTTGATGGATGTGCTTGCACGCAATCAGGTGCGCGCGACATTCTTTGTGATCGGCCGTTATGTCAAGCAGAAGCCGCAGATCGTTCGCGCGCTGCACCGTGCCGGCCATCTCATCGGCTGTCACACCATGACCCACCCAAAGCTCATGTACATGGGGCGCAAGCGTATTCGCGCGGAGATCTCCGATGCCACCGCGCTGATCGAGGACACCATCGGCAGCCGCGTGCGGTTCTTTCGTCCGCCGTTTGGGGCGCGCAACCCCGCGGTCTTTCACGCGGCGGCCGAGTTGCGCCTGACGCCCGTTCTGTGGAATGTGAATGCGCGCGATTGGAAGGCGAAGTCCGCGGCTGAGATCGAGGCGGGGCTCGCGCGCGGCATGGCGCTGAATCAGCGCAAGCAATGCGGCAGCAATGTGCTGATGCACGATGGCGGTCATCTGGAGATGGGGACCGACCGGCGCCGCACCGTGACGGCAACGGCGAATGTGTTGGGAACGGCGCAGCGCGGCGGCATTCGCTTCGTCACGATTGATCGCTGGGAATAGACAGCTTCAGCAGCGCGTCTTCACGCGTCTTGACTGTACGGCGCGGTCACGCCCTTGCGCCGCCACCACAACCACATCGCAAGCGCCATGATCAACAGCAGTGGCACGATATACAGGCTGCCCTCCGGGCCGGTGGGACCGCCGCTCCACAGCAGTGGACCGACGGGATGCTCGGAGAGCAGGTGCCCACGAGCCACCATGCCGCTGTCCGGCGTGCCGTAGAAGAATGTCTGGCCCCAGTCCCATACAGCATGAAAGCCGATGGCCCACCACAGCGAGCCCGTATACCAGAGGCTGATGCAGAAGACCAGACCGACCGCTCCAGCGGAGAAAAGGCCGATCGGCGATTCTCCTTTATTCGGGCCGTGGATCGCGCCGAAGAGGATCGACATCAACAGTGCGCCCCACCAGAAGCCTATGCCGCGTGTCAGCGTGTATTGCAGATAACCGCGCAGTAGTGACTCCTCGAAGATGCCGGTAAGGACGAAGCTCAGCAACCAGATGAGGCCGTATTTCCATGCGACCAGTCCATGAAGGTGGCCGGCGTCGAAGGCGAGCAGATGCGACTTCGAGAGCACGAACACTAGTCCTGAGAGTGCGATGAAGCCCCAGAGACATCCGTAAAGAAAGCGGACGAGTCTGGCCCGGCCCTGGTATCCGTATACGGCAACGCGGCGGCCTTCGATGCGCGCCATGATCCACGTGGCCGCAAGCACCAGAACCACCGAAACGCATTCGAAGACAAAGGCGGTGACCGGTGACATCGGGCTTGCCGATAGCGCGCCGGGCGATACAAAGCTCACCGCGACGAGAAACATCTCTCTGAAGATGTAGAAGAGGGCAACGAAGAGCAGCACACCCCAGCCCGGACGCAGGCCATCCTCGCCGAAGAAAACCCACAGCAGGCCGTGCTCCGCTCCTTGTTCCGGAGGAGATGTCATGCGAGACGGATTCACAGAAAGGTCATCTGACATCGGAGGTTTCTCCGCTGCGGTCACGGTACGGTCACGCAAGCTCGCTGGTTCCAGGAGACAGCGAGCGGGAACTACGCGATCAGCGCCGTCCAATCCAAGACTACCTTGCCGGTCTGGCCGGAGCGCATCGCGGTAAAGCCCGCTTCGAAGTCCGCATAACCGTAACGATGGGTGATGACCGGCGAGATATCCAGCCCGGAGTGAATCATCACCGACATTTTGTACCAGGTTTCGTACATCTCGCGGCCGTAGATGCCCTTGATGGTGATCATGTTGAAGATCACCTTCGACCAGTCCAACGCAACTTCCTTCGCCGGAATGCCGAGCACGGCGATCTTGCCGCCGTGGGACATGTTGGCGATCATGTCGCGAAAGGCAGCGCCGTTGCCGGACATCTCGAGTCCCACGTCGAAGCCTTCCTGCATGCCGAGCTGCTTCTGCACCTCGCCGAGCGGCGTCTCCGCCGTGTTCACGGCTAGCGTCGCGCCCATCTTTCTGGCAAGTTCGAGCCGGTAGGGATTCAGGTCGGTGATGACAACGTGGCGCGCGCCCGCGCGCTTGACTACAGGAATGCACATGATGCCGATCGGCCCCGCGCCGGTGATCAGCACATCTTCGCCCAGCACGGGGAACGAGAGTGCCGTGTGCACCGCATTGCCAAAGGGATCGAAGATCGCGGCGACTTCCTGATTGACGTGCGGCTCGTGCCGCCAGATGTTGCTCATCGGCAGCACGACAAATTCGGCAAAGGCGCCGGGGCGATTCACGCCGACGCCCGACGTGAAGGCGCACAGGTGGCGGCGGCCGGCGAGGCAGTTGCGGCAGCGACCGCAGGTGACGTGTCCCTCTCCGCTGACGATGTCGCCGGGATGGAAATCATTCACATTGGAGCCGACTTCGACAATCTCGCCGACGAACTCGTGGCCAATCACCATGGGGACCGGAATCGTCTTCTGCGCCCACTCGTCCCAGTCGTAGATATGGACATCGGTGCCGCAGATGCCGGTGTAGCGCACGCGGATGAGCACGTCGTTGATGCCATACTCGGGTTCGGGAACATCCTCCAGCCATAGGCCGCACTCGCGGCGGCTCTTCGCCAGTGCCTTCATCGTTCTCCTTGATGCTGCAGAACTTCAGATGTTGCAGAACTTCACAGTTTATAGCCAAGCACAGATGCCGCGAGGTGGTGAGAGCCGTTCTGTGCAGCCGTTCCTTGATCGAACGGATGCGGATTGAACAGATGCGGATCGAACGGATGCGGATCGAACGGATGCGTTCAAAGTCGTTCGTTACCTACACCGTCTGTGCTTGACTTTTTAACGTGCGGCTGCATCGGTGTGCTGCAGATAGCAAAGGGGGCACAGCATCGCGCTGTGCCCTCTTCCCAGCCGGTCAGCGGATCAGTGTTCGGGCGAGGGCGAGTAGTCCACGCGCACCGTCTGAATCTCATACGGAGTCACCGGCACGGTCACCTTGTCCCCCGTAATGCTGAGCGCCGAGCCTTCCGGCTTTTCCATCAGGTTCGTCAGAGTGGCCGATGTCGCTCCTGGCGGCACGTCCAGCGTGACATTGCCGCCCTTGCCCGCCCACTCATAGAAGCGCAGCACCAGCCCTTTGCCGTCTTCGCTGCGCTTCATGGCGGTCAGGACTACGTGCGTGTCCGCGATGCCCGCGAAGGAGTGCCGCTCCGGCAGCTCGCCGGTATGCGACTCGACCTGCATGGCTTTCAGCTTGTAGTCGAAATCGTAACCATGACGGACACTCAATGCCTGCTTCCAGTCGCCGGCATGCGGATAGAGCGCGTAGCTGAAGTGATGATGTCCCTGGTCCGCTTCGGGATCGGGCCACGTCGGCCCGCGGAGCAAGCTTAACCGCAGCAGGTTGCCCACGGCGTCATAGCCATACTTCGACTCATTGATAAGGCTCATGCCGTGCTGGCCGTCGCCGAGATCGGCCCAGCGCAGCGCCGGCACTTCGAACTTCGCCTTCTCGACGCTGTTGTTGCGCGTGGTCGGCCGCTCGATAGTTCCGTAGGGAATTTCGTAGGTCGCGAACGGCCCGGAAGCCGCCAGCGGAAACGCCGCCTTTAGCAGGATGTGACGCTCGTGCCAGTCGAAGTCATTGGTGACCACGACATGATCCGAGCCGGCGTAGAGTGTGATGTCCTGCACGAACTTCGAGCTTTGCCAGGTGCGCGTCACCCGAATGGTCGCGCGCAGCGGCCCATGGTCGGTCAGCGTCACCGAGTCTGCTTTGTTCAGCAGCGTCGGCGTCTCATCGAGTGTGCCGGGATCGATGTTCCACGCGTCATATTCCTTCGGCGTGTCCTTGAATGCCTGCAGCTCGTTGCCGCAGGCGCCCGCGGCCAGCGTCTCAAAGCTCGCCTTCTTGTCGTAGAGCGAGCGGATACAGCCGGTTTGCGGGTCAACCGTAACCCGCAGCGCCGCGTTCTCGATCGTCAGACCGTTGGCCTTCACATCCGAGATAGCCGCGCGCTTTCCGGGAACAGCATGCAGCACCTCGTAGCCCAGCGATGGCACCTCTTCTGCACGCAACAGCAGATGATACGTATTCGTCTTCTTATCGCTTTCGACGACCTGCGACGGCAGCACGCGTCCCTTCGCATCGAGGATGGAGATGCCTTCAGGCGCTGCGGAAGGCATCTCTACTTTCGCTTCTGCGATTCCCGAGCGCTCCCAGCCCAGCGGATTGATCACCATCACGGGCACGCTGCCCGCCGGCACACGCGTGTTCACGTGCGCTTGCACGGTATCGAGCGACTTCGAGGTGATCTCGTTCGCTGCCCAGTGCACCTGGTTGTAATCCTTCTGCGCGTCGCGATAGATGACACCGATGCCCGAACCGGCGGCGAGATCATGGAACTGGTTGAACAGCACATGCTTCCATGCATCGGTCAGCTCGGTGTCTGGATAGTTGTGGCCGTCCAGCCAAGCGAGCGAGGCGTACTTCTCCGCGTTCAGCAGCCACTCCTCGCTGTCGCGCATGTTGCGTTTGTGGTTGGCTTGCGTGGTGAAGACGCCGCGGTGAAACTCCAGATACAGTTCATCGTTCCAGGTAGGGATGCTGATCTGTCCCGCTCCCGGCGTCGGCAGCTTGGTGTCGCCCTTGGCCAGCGTCTCGTAATTCCAGATGGGCGAAGTCGGATCGACCTCCTTCTCCACGGCGGAGAAATACGGCTGCGCGGTCCCGAACTCCGAGCGCGGCACTACTTTGTCGGGCTCCATCCAGTGCAGCGCCTGGTCCAGCATGGCGCGCGTGGGGCCACCGCCATGATCGCCGACACCATACAGATCCATCATCTGGTCCATGCCGGGCGCACGATTCCGCGCCTCCACCAGGTTTTGCGCGAGCCGATCCGGGCTCATATCGCTGCTGGAATAGCCGTGCGGGAAATAAGTCAGCACCTTGCTGCCGTCCGGCGACTCCCACCAGAAAAGTTTCAGCGGCAATTGGTTGGTGTCGTTCCATGTCATCTTCTGGGTCACGAAATAGTCGATGCCGGAGCGTTTATAGATCTGCGGCAGTTGCCATGTGTAGCCGAAGGAGTCCGGATTCCAGCCGATGCGCGTAGTCACTCCGTAGAGCTTCTGGAAGGTCTCCTGTCCGACGAGAATCTGGCGGACGAGCGACTCGCCATCCGGCATGTTCAGATCGGGCTCGATCCACATGCCGCCGACAATCTCCCAGCGGCCCTCCTGAATGCGCTTCTTGATATCGTCGTTCAGCTCCGGATATTTATCCGCGATCCACTGGTTGTACTGCGCCGCGGATTGCGTGTAGGTGTAGGTCGGATACTCGCTCATCAACTGCGCCGCGGTGCCGAAGGTACGCTTCACCACATCCACCGCCTCGGTCCAGGGCCAGAGCCACGCGGCATCAATGTGCGAGTTGCCGGTCAGGTGCATGTCGGCCTGCTGCAGCGTCGGCTTGAGCGGTTCGAGCGACTGCTGCGCCTGCTTGAGCGAAGCATCGAACTTCGTCTGGTCCTTCCTGTCCAGCGCAACAACGTCCACATCGCCCACCGCCTTCGCCAGCGTCGCCTGATCGGCGGAGACATCCTTCGACAATGTCGGAATCAGGAGCGCCGCGGTCAGGAACTCCGCGCGAAGATCGGATGGGTTGGGACGGTTCTGCGCAAATTCGAGGCTCAGATCGACGCCCGCAATCCGCTTTTCGTCGACGGTCGGCAGCAGCTTCACCGCCACCAGCACCTTGTCTCCCGGCTTCGCGTCGTCGAAGAGCACGACCGGTTCCAGGTCTTCACCCAGCGCCACGCGGCGGCCGTTGAAGTAGATGATCTCCGGCACCGGCCCATTGGCATTGGCGCGGAAGCGGAACCATACGCGCGCGCCGGTCAGGTCGTAGCCGTTCAACGTCTGCGGCACCTCGATTTCGCGCCGGAACCAGACGGCCTCTTTCGGCGCGGTCAACCTGTGCTGACGATCGCCATGCGCATTTACCTGCTGCCAACTGCTGTCGTCCAGCGAAGGCTGCTCTCCGTGCGGCACATCGCCCTGGTGGTATCGCCACTGGCCGCTGGGCAGGACATCGAGAGTCTCCAGGCGCTCGATGGTGGACTCCTCCTGGGCGCTCAGGTTCAATCCCGAATGGTGTCCATGATTCATCTCGAAAAGCTGCGCGCGAAGCGGCGCGGGGGAAAACGCGGCGAGGGTTAACGCAGCGCTGCAGACGAGGCAAGGGACGGTACGCAAGGCTGTCTCCTTTGTGCAAGATCGATGCCGATACGGCTTTGGCGGGGTGTGGGAACGTCGAACATAACGCACGGCAATTGTAAGCGAGATATCGATAACGTGGGCGCGTCCGTGCGGGAATCGCGCGCAGAAGAATGGGCGTGCCAGCCGTCAGTAGTAGTCCGCGCAGCTCATGTAGTAGCCGCAGCGGCGGCACACCAGCTTGCAGCGGCTGCTCTCCAGCCGCGCCGCGCAGTTCGGACACCACACGCATGCCGGCGGCGCAGCGCGCTCGCTGCGCGCGTCGACAGGCTCGGTTTCAGCGGCGATTTTGGGCGGCATGATGATGAGCCTACCGCATGCCCGGCGCTGCTTCATCCGCAATCGACGCGCATCTCATAGAATGGGCTGTCAGGGAATGGGCCGTCAGGCAGAATCACAGACGACAACTTTACAGAGGAGAAAGTATGGACCGGAAAGCAACAGCGATGTGGCAAGGCGGACTGAAGGACGGCAAGGGCCGCATCTCGACCGACAGCGGCGTTCTGAAAGATGCGCAGTATTCCTTCAGCACCCGCTTTGAAAACGGCATCGGCACCAACCCGGAGGAGCTTATCGCCGCCGCCCACGCGGGATGCTTCACCATGGCGCTCAGCGCGCAGTTGACCGGCGCCAACCTGAAGCCCGAATCGCTCGAGACCACGGCGGCGGTCACCTTTGAGAAGAAAGACGATAAGCCGACCATCACGAAGATCAAGCTGACCACCAACGCCAAGGTGCCGGGCGCCGACAAAGCCGCTTTCGACAAGGCCGCGCAGGAAGCGAAGGCTGGCTGCCCCATCTCGCGCCTCTTCGCCGGAAACACGGAGATCACGCTGGATGCGAAGTTGGTCTCGTAAGATAGAGAGGCTCGCAGCGCGAGCATTACTCGCGCTGCAAGCCTCAACTGCGCATGCGCACAAACTCGCGCAATTCGCGATTCAGCCCCGTAGCCTGCTGAATGCCCTGGTCCAGCAGCCTCATCCACTCCTTTGCCTGATCGCTCAGAGCAGTCGTGTTCACCAGATACGCTGCCTGCACGATAATCTCCAGCGCATTATTGATATCGTGAGTTATACGCCGAATTTCCTTTGCATCGGCGTGTAGCAAGGGTGTTGGCGTCGCGCCGCTTGTCTCCGTCATTCCATCGGCCCTCTTCTGCGTGCTCCTTGTGGGTGCAAGTCTACAGGCAAGAGCGAGTTCCCGCCGCCGGTTGTCGTATCTGCGGCGTTTGACATTCCACCGCCCCTTTGCGAGACTAGCGACTGCTGCCGTCCAGCACCCCGCTGGACCATACCCGTGCCGAAGTGGCGGAATTGGCAGACGCGCATGGTTCAGGTCCATGTACTCGCAAGGGTGTGGGGGTTCGAGTCCCTTCTTCGGCACCAGTCTATTTGAATCGGCAGCCTTGCTACGCGCGCCCGCATTGTCTCATTGCAAACCGACGAACTCGGCAGGACCGCGATAACGCTTGAACGACGCGTGACAAATTGATGGCAATATCTCTTGCTTACTTAGCGCGTGGATAATTGATATCGACTTGGTTACTTAATTTCATTCGCGGGAAGTAGTTTGAAACGTGACCATGCCCATCGCGCCGGCTGTTCTTTCTATCCAGAAGCCTCGGATTATTGCTCTCTTTTCGCCATTTTGTTCCGCGAAGATATGGAACACGGGTATGCTCTACGCATCTTACTTGCATGGAGAACGTGATGGAGGCGACGAAGCCCAGGATTCTCTGCCTTGATGATCAGCCAGAGAACCTCGGAGTTCGAAAGTTCCTCCTGGAACAGTTTGGATGCGAGGTCGTCACCGTGACCAACTCTTCGGCATGCCTGCACGTCGTTGTCCAGGAGCCTTTCGATCTGGTGCTCCTGGATTATCACCTCGCCGAGCCGGTGACGGGCGAGGGCGTTGCCCGGGATATCAGCGTCCTTTTTCCCAAAATGCCGCTGGTGATGCTGACCGGAGACCCCAGGATTCCAGAGAGCGCCTCGGAGTCTGTCGACGCAGTTCTGATCAAAGGGTCAAGCGGTCCAGTGGAGCTGCTGGATACGATCCAGAGGCTTGTGCCGAACAGGCCGATCAAGCCGCGGCGCCAGTCGATTTCCCCCACTCCCGTTTCCCGGACGTCCTGACTCCCGGTTGGGATGCCGACGCCACCCGCAGATGCCTCGATCACAACCAGATCGCGATGGGCCACACAAGAAAAGACCTCAACTGGTGAGATGTTTCACGATACAGTTGAGATATCTGTGAAGGCTCACATCTGGGCCTCCCGAAGCATGCATGCAGCCTTTCAAATCCGGTTCTGCCGGCCTATGGAATCGTCCAGAGCATGGCTTCGGAAGTTCTCTCGCCGCGAACTGCGAGGATAATTCACGCTTTCTGTCCCCCGGGAGACAAGGAGCAACCTAATGATCGAATGCTCCCTCTGCACGTCTATCGGGATCTGATCTATGACCTCGTCCAAGCGGAGCACCCAACTAAGTCGAACCGGTATCCCCCCGGCCAAAAGTCTGCAAGTGAACGCGCCGACCGGAAACGGTGAGATAAAAGCGCGCTTCCCCATTGTTGGCATCGGCGCATCCGCCGGCGGACTGGAAGCGTTCACTGCCTTTCTCAAAGCAGTTCCTCCCGATCTCGGCATCGCCTTCGTGCTGGTCCCGCACCTCGATCCCTTGCGTAAAAGCGCTTTTACTCAAATCCTCACCCGGGCCACCGCCATGCCCGTACTGCTGATTGCGGACGGCATACCTGTGCAATCGGATCACGTCTATGTCATCCCTCCGAACTGCGAACTGACCATCGCGGGGGGTGTGCTGCACGTAGCGGACCGCGAAGCACCCCGCTCGGTGAATACAAGCATCGATATCTTCCTGCGCTCGCTGGCAGCCGACCAGAGAGCGAATGCGATCGGTGTCATCCTCTCGGGCACCGCCTCCGATGGAACCATTGGACTAACCGCCATCAAAGGCGAGGGCGGCATCACGTTCGCCCAGGACGCACAGACAGCAAAGTATGACGGCATGCCGGCTAGCGCCATTGCTGCCGGATGTGTTGATTTCGTTCTCCCGCCGGAGGCGATTGCTGCCGAACTTGCTCGCATACGCCACCACCCCTTCGTAGCGGGCTCCTACTCGGAACCTATCGAGGAAGGCGAAAGCTCACTCGACGCTTCCATGGGCCAGGTCTTCCGGCTGCTGCGCCGCGTCACCAAGGTGGACTTTTCCGGGTACAAACCGCCCACAATCGGCCGCCGCATCCAGCGCCGCATGGTCCTGCATCGCATCGAAAAACTGAACGATTATGTCGCCCTTCTGCAGGGTAATCGGAATGAGGTCAACGCGCTCTACCAGGACCTGCTCATCAACGTCACCAGCTTCTTCCGCAACCCGGAGGCTTTCGAGACCCTCAAGCAGGTAGTCTATCCGGCGATGCTTCAGGGCCGCGGCTCCTGGAATAGCCCGATTCGCATCTGGGTACCCGGCTGCTCCACGGGAGAAGAAACCTACTCGCACGTTATCTCTCTGGTGGAGTATCTCGAAGAAGAACGCAGGGAAGTCCCCATCCAGATATTCGGGACGGACCTGAGCGAATCTGCGATCCAACGGGCTCGCGCCGGAGTCTACAAGGAAAGTATCGAATTCGACGTCGGCCCGGTGCGGCTTCGCCGCTTCTTTCACAAGTCGGACGGCGGCTATCAAATCAGCAAGGCCATCCGCGACGTCTGCATCTTCTCCACCCAGAACGTCTTCAACGACCCGCCGTTCTCACGGATGGATCTGGTAAGTTGCCGCAACGTGATGATCTATCTCTCCCAGTCGCTGCAGAAACGGGTCATTCCCATCTTCCACTATGCGCTCAACCCGACTGGCTTCCTGATGATCGGGAGCTCGGAAGGTCTGCTGGGAGCAGGTTCCGACCTGTTCGAGATGGCGGACAAGAAGCAGAAGCTTTACCGCAAGAAGCTCGCGTCCCCGCCGATTACATTTGGTTTCTCTATAGATCCGCCTGAACAGGATAAAGAAAGAGTGCAGACGGCAGCGCCACCGCCGCGGCCCGCGGAAACAGTCAAGCTCCCGTTGGAGCTGCAGCGAGAGGCCGACCGGCTGCTTCTGGCCCGCTACGCTCCGCCCGCGGTAGTCATCAATGACAAGCTTGAGATTATCCAGAGCCGCGGCCGCACTGGTTCTTTCCTGGAGCTGCCTGCCGGCAAAGCCAGTCTCAACCTGCTGAAAATGGCTCGTCCCGGTCTTTTATTCGAACTGCAGGATGCCCTCGACGAAGCGCGCGCGAGCGGCGCGGAAACAAAACGGGAAAATATCCACGTCGAAGACGACGGAAACACCAGGCTTACAACCGTGCGGGTGATCCCCTTCCGCACTCCGGTTCAGGAGCACAATAGCTTCCTGACCGTTTTTGAGCCATTCGGGGGGACGGCCGTGCCCGCAGTCTTCCGGCCTCTGACACCTTCCGAGCAGTCCGAAAAGGACAACCTGATCGCGCAATTAAGGCAGGAGCTCGCCGGCACTCGGGACTACCTTCAGTCGATCAACGAGTCGCAGGAAACCACTAACGAAGAATTGCAATCCGCCAACGAGGAAATCCAGTCCGGCAACGAAGAGCTGCAGAGCACGAACGAAGAGCTGCAGACCTCGAAAGAAGAGCTGGAGTCGGCCAATGAAGAACTGTACACCGTGAACGAGGAGATGCAGCATCGCAATGAGCTGCTGACGCAACTGAATAACGACCTGACCAATCTTCTGAACAGCATCAACCTCCCTATGGTTATGGTAGGAGCCGATCTGAGCGTCCGCCGCTTTACGCCGCACGCCACGACAATCCTGGGATTGATGGCAAGCGATGTCGGCCGGCCATTACCCCGCTTGAAGTTGAAGATCGATGCCAGCAATCTCGAGCGGATGATGCTGGAAGTCATTCAGGAAGTGCAGGCAAAGCAGTACGACGTCCAGGATCACGAAGGAAACTGGTACAGGCTGCGCATCAACCCCTATCGCACTCTGGACAATCGCATTGATGGTGCAGTACTCACCGTTGTCGACCCCCGAGAGCCCACCCTCTCGGGCAGCTCACTGGCAGCTCCGTTTAAGAGATCGGCCAGGAAAAAGGCTGTCAAGAAGCGCGGCAGCGGCCGCTAAAGATTTTCGCCATTGGCATAGGCCGTCCAACGACTGCTCTGGTGGCCTTTCTTGAGGGAAAAGCCACGCCTCGAGAATCTCCGTGGATCACAGTATTTACCGAAGATGCTTTAGCCGCAGACGAAAGCCGCATCTCGGTCAAGCAGTCGGCTATATAATTAACTATCCAGTTAATCAAATATGGCATTGCACCGAAAAAGACAGGATCGCGCCGATCAGACCCGGAGAAAAATCCTTCGCGCAGCCGTCCACGAATTCAGCAGTCACGGGCTATCCGGCGCCCGCACGGACGCCATCGCAAAGTCGGCAAAGGTCAACAAAGCTCTGCTCTACTACTACTTCAAAGGTAAGCAGGGCCTCTATGCTGCGGCTGTCGAAGAGGTTTCCGACACCGTGGTGAAGAGCGCGCTGGCCGCTCTCGATCCGGCATACAGCCCGGGAGAGCGGCTGCTGCGCTCGGCAGCAAATCATTTCGATCGTATCTTGACGCAGGGCGAGTTCCAAAGCCTGATGCAGCAGGAGATGGTCCGCTTCCGGCGCGGCGAAGGCGGAACCCTGCCGCTCTTCTTCCGGACCGCATTCAAGCCTCTCATCGAGAGGCTGCAGCAGGCCGTGCGAGAGGGGATCCGCATCGGCGAACTCTGCGAAACAGACCCGCTTCAGATCATGTACGCAATCTTCGGCGCGAACGTCTTCTATTTCCTTAGCGCGCCCATGATGCAGCTCGCGCTCCCCTTTAAGCCGTTCGATCCCAAAGTGCTCAAATTGCGCCGCACGGCTGCGGTGCAGTTCCTCGGCACGGCTCTGTTTACGGACCGCAAGCGCGGCGCGAAGCTCGCGAACCGAGTCCTTGCGGATATGCCCATACCCCAGATCAAAAATGCGCCGGGCAACACGTTCTGCTTTCGCGCTCGGAAAAAAACTCTATGAATGCACGCAACCGCATCCTTGTCATTCTGGGAGTGCTCTTCGTTATCTCGCTCTGCTGGTATTTCCTCTCCACCAAACGTTCCGACGATCTCCAGCTCATCGGCACCGTCGATGCGAATGAAGTGATCGTCAGCTCGCGCATTCCCGGGCGGATCGAAAAGTTGAACGTCGATGAAGGCGACACCGTTCAAGCCGGTCAACTGATCGCCACCATCCAGAGCGATGATCTGGCAGCGGCCCGCAATGCAGCCGAGGCGACGGCCACCAGCCAGCATTTCCTGCTGCAGCAGGCAAAGGATACGGAACGCCAGCTCGGCGGCAGCACGGCGAGCCAGGTAATCAACGCGGAAGCGCAAATGCGCGCCGCGGAGGCAACACTCGTTCAGGCGCAAGCGCAGTTGGAGCACCAGAACGCCGACACCTCGCGCGCCGTCGCGCTGGCCGCGCAGGGAGTCGTAAGCGAGCAGTCGCGAGATGAGGAGGTCACTTCCCTCAACGCTGCTAAGGCCGCCGTCGATACGGCGAGACAAAACGTGGCCGCCGCGGCCGCTGCGCTCAAAGTGGCCCAGGCCAACACCGCGCAGGCCCAGGCGCAGACCAAGACGGTCGCCGCAACGCACAGCGAGATGCAGAATGCACAGGCATTGCTCAACCAGGCGCAGGTCCAGTTGCAATACGCGCAGATCGTCGCGCCAATATCGGGCAAGGTGAACGTGCGCGCGGCGCGGCAGGGCGAGGTAGTCGCCGCCGGAACTCCCATCGTTACCATCACTGATCTGACGCAGACCTGGATCTATGCTCCGCTGCCTGAGACACAGGCGGATGCCGTGCAACTCGGCGACAGCCTGCGTGTCGTGATGCCGAGCGGCGCAACCCTGCACGGCAAGGTGATAGAGAAATCCGCAGAAGCAGATTTCGCCACGCAGCGCGACGTCAGCCGGCGGAAGCGCGACATCGAAACCGTCCGGCTGAAGCTGCTCATCGACAATCCCGGCATGCGCTACGTGCCGGGCATGCTCGCGGAAGTCTATATTCCGAAAGACAAGCTGGTGACGCGATGAATGCCGGCAAGCCGGGCGCGGCGATTTCGGTCGAGAACATCGTGAAGCGCTACGGCGATTTCGAAGCCGTCGCCGGCATCACCTTCGAAGTTGCCGACGGAGAAATCTTCGGACTGCTCGGACCCAACGGCGCGGGCAAGAGCACGCTCATCCGCATGATGACCACGCTGACTCCATCCACTGAAGGCCGCGCCATCATCGCTGGCCACGATGTCGCACGCGAACCCGATGCGGTCCGCCGCACCATCGGCGTCATCCCCCAGGCGCTCACCAGCGACATCGATCTCACGGTGGAAGAGAACCTCTCGATTTATGCAAAGCTTTATGAGGTCTCCAAAGTAGAGCGCGAGCGCAATATTGAAGACCTGCTGCGTGCCGTGGACTTGCTGAAATGGCGCAATGCGCAGACCAAGACACTCTCCGGCGGCATGCGACGGCGGCTTGAGATCGCACGCGGACTGGTCCACAACCCACGCATCTTCTTCCTCGACGAGCCCACCACCGGACTCGATCCCGTCTCGCGCGTCGCAGTGTGGGAGATGCTGAATCAGCTCAAGAACACGCGCCAGCTCACCATGCTGATCACCACCCACTATATGGATGAGGCGGACCGTCTGTGCGACCGCATTGCCATTGTCGATCACGGAAAGCTCGTCGCGCTCGACACCCCCATGGCGCTCAAGGCCAGCGTTCCAGGAAGCAATGTCGTCGAAGTGCAGTTCACAAAGGAGCCGCCGGCGTGGCCGGAACAACTGAACCGGTTGGCCGGCGTCACCTCGGTGGAACCGCAAAGCGCCGGCATGTACCGGCTGCTCACCTCAAACGGCTCGCTCACCACAACCCAGTTGGTCGAAATGACCGCAAGCCACGGGAACACCATCAAGTCATTGAACGTGCAGAACACCACGCTTGATGACGTCTTCGTTCACTACACCGGTCGCCAGCTTCGCGATGAACAGGTCAAGGCGATGGGGTTCGTTATGCCGCCTCGCCCAGGGATGCAGCCATGACACGCATGATGGCTATCGTCGAACGCGAGATGCGGAAGTTCTTCCGCTCACCGGCCTTGATGATGGTGTCGATGATGCTCCCGCTGGTGCAGCTCGTCATCCTCGGCAACGCCTTCGGCGGCAAGATACGCAACGCCCGGATGGCCGTCGTCGATCACGATGGCGGCTCGCAGGCGCTCAAGATTCGTGAGGCATTCAACTCCATCGCCGCAAATATCCGCACCTTCACCACCATCCCCTACGACGATGAGCAACAGGCGCGCGAAGATGTGCGCACAGGCAAGATTGACGGGGCCGTCATCATCCCCAGGCAATATTCGCGTCGCGTGCTCGCCGGTGATTCTCCAACCATCGGACTGGTAGTCGACAATACCGATCAGACGATGAGCAACAGCCTCGAAACAGAGATGCAGTCTCTCGTCGATGCACTGAATGCTCCCGTCGTTCAGCCGCTGGTGGTACAGCAGATCGCGCTCGAAGTTGTTGAGCTCTACCCTTACGTGGAATACATGAAGTATCTGCTTGCCGGCTCCATCGCGCTTGCCATGTATGTCGCTGTCATGATCGGCGGCGGCATGCTCTACATCGACGACAAAGCGCGCGGCGTGCACGAAGGCTATCTCGTCACTCCCATCACGCGGCTGGAACTGGTTCTCGGGCTCAATCTCTCGGGCGCCATCAAGGCGGTGCTCTCAGGCATAAGCCTCACCGTGATCGGCTCGCTCCTCGCCGGCATCGGCGTCATCTTTCATCCGGTGTCGGTGCTGCTCCTGCTGCTGTTGATCGTCGCCACCTCAATTGCCTTCAACGGCATGATGTTTCTCATGATGGTGCGCGTGGAAGATCCGCTGGTGCCGCGCGCCATCTTCGGCGTTCTGAACACGCTGCTCTTCTTTCCCAGCGGAGCTATCTCCCCCGTCTCGGGATTTCCCAAATGGCTGCGCGCCATCGCCATCGTGGACCCGTTTACCTATGCAGTCCACGGCCTGAAATCTGTCCTGCTGAAAGATGGCGGATTTGTCGCCATCCGTATGGACCTGCTCTTCCTGTTCGCGTTTGGCGCCGCTACCTTGTTGATCGCGACTCCGCTCTTCAAGCGGACTCTCTAGCTCGCAAGAGTCGAATGGCCGACAGCAAAGGATATGCCGTCGGCCATTGGTTGCGAAGCTGCTTGCTGGTTAGTTGTTGTCAAAATTAAACAGGCTGAACAGATCGTCAATAGCAGGGCTGTTCACCGGCACATACGGATTCCCCGGCGCGCTGATGGGATCAGGGAAGTTATCACGGCTGCGCCGCGTCACTGTCTCCAGGCCCCAGTTCCTCTCGATGAACTTCAGAATCGATACGTGATCGGAATATTCATGCGCGATGTGGCCGCCCTTGGAATACTGCGATACCACAATCAGCGGAATGCGCGTGCCGTCGCCGAAATAGTCCAGCGGCTGCACGTATCCGGAGTCATAGTAGCCGCCGCCTTCGTCGAAGGTGATGAAGATAGCGGTGTCCTTCCACAGATCCGGATTCTTCTTTACGGCATTCACGATCTTCTTCGTGAAGCCCTCAAAAAGATCCAGCTTGGAGGATGAGGGATGGCCGTCTACTAGTCCGCTCGGTTTCACGATGGAAACAGCAGGCAGTGTCCCGTTCTTGATGTCTTCGTAAAGGTTCTCAGTGTCCTGAATGTGAGCAGTGCGAACGGCCGCATTGGCCATAATGGACGTATCGTACTGGAATGGGTTGCAAATCGTGCAGTATTCGTCGGTATTCTTACCGATCGCACTAAAATTAAGCTGATATGGGTCATTTACATAGTTATTCCACTGATCGCCATAGTACTTCCACGAAACATTGGCTTTGATCAGGTCGTCGCCAATGCTGCGCACCGACGAGGGTGGAACCGTAAAGACGGTGTTGTTCTTGTTCGTGTCGGTATATGCGTTGTTGCCGTTGCCGAAGTAGCCTGGATTGTAGTTGTTCAGCAGGTAGTAGTGCCCCGCTTGGCAGCGCGCAGGAATCTTCGGTTCCAGCGAGTGCAAGTATTTCACGATCGGAGCAACGCCCGGCTGAGTCGTATCCGAGCATTCCGAATAAGAACCACCGCCGTAGGAGGGCGATCCAAATGAGCCGCCGCCGTATCCATCTTCCATGTACCAGTTATTCGTCTTTGGTGCGGGATTAGGATTCTCGACTTCGTCCACCACGCCTGCATTGGCAGTGCCAGCGGCTACCGTGACATTGTGCGGAGGCGCAGCCGGATGGCCTTTGCCGTCGCTGAACCAGATCATGTCGCCATGGCCGAGCATGATGTGATTCGCGCCGGTGCCGCCGTTGACCGACTGATGGAAGTTGTCGCTCATTGAGTAATCGTCTGCGAGCTTCTTGAAATAAGGAGCGTCCCCGTTCTGGACGTTATAGAAGCCCATCGCGGTAGAACCTTCCCCGGTCGTTACGGCACTTTTCGAGTATTCAGTGCTGAAGTTGGCCGGTTGCTTCAAGCCGTTTGTGCCTGCGCCAACTGTGGTTTCCACCCAGGGAAAGAGGTGCGCGCCGCAACCGGAAGGATTGTCCTCTGTGGCGTTGTCGGCGTTGCAGTCTAGCTGCTGCCACATCTGATAAAAGCGGTGCACTGGGCTCGCCGCATACGAGTTATAGGTAAACGTATCTCCGTTGGTAAGTTGGAACGGTCCCGGAGGCAGAGCACTCACGTTCTTGATGCGAGCATCCGGAGTCTTAGAAGTCTGACCGGTGCCGCCCGTCACAAGGTAGGCATAGTAGTCTGCTGGAAGACCACTCTCGGACTGTCTCGCCAATGTAAGGTCATCGTTCTTTACGTAGGAGTCTGTTGGTCCGCCAACCAGTGGAGCCGGAAGAACCGATCCCTGAAAAGTGTCCTTGTCCGGACTGAGCAGGAATGCATCCGGAGCCTGGTCTTTCGCGGCATTCTGCTCGGCCTTCGAGAAGTTCGGGCCGGCTGTGCCGTCCTTATTTACGATGCCTTCCGAAAGAAGGTTCCAGACCGTCTCACCCTTCTTCGGCACATAGGTTGCAAAGACGTGATCAAAGCTGCGGTTCTCGCCGACGATCACGATCACATGCTTGATAGGCGTGGCCGTGTCATCGTCGCGTGAAGGCTGACTACTCGATAGTGGGCCCGCGAAGGCGCTCCCGATAGCGAACTGGAACACAGTTGCGCTGACGATCACTGTGTGGATCGCCCGCGTGGCTGCAGATGCCAACTGCTTTGCGTTCATACTGCCTCCTGGTCAAGGCAACAAGGCCTCGCCGTGAGGAGCATAAGGTGGCAGCTATTGCAGACAGATGGCTTCCCGTTGAATGAGGGATGAATAAAAAATGCCGTAGTTATCGCGTAAGAACCCGATAAAATCTTCGGGAAATTATCTCTGGAAAGATTTTCCGCTAAGTGGAGTTTTTACATCCCTGCTGCGCGTGGCTGACGGATCAGACGCTGAATTCAATGTCGATGCCGGCGGAATCACGCGAATGGTTCCCATCATCCCCTTGTCTTCGTGCTCCAGCAGATGACAGTGATACGGAAACATACCGATCGTATTGGGATCGCGAAAATCCATGCGCACCCGGACACTCGGATAAGACAGCGTTCGGCCGTTGAAGTAGGGCACATTCACCGTGTCGCGAAGGAAGTTTTCATGAACATTCTGCCCCATGTACTGCAGCAGAAGAAAATGCAACTGGTGTATGTGGAAGGCATGCAGCTCGCTGGAGCGATTCTCGATGATCCAGTCCTCGACCGTACCCTGCTCTGCAACGATGTTGGGAACGTCCGAGTTCATATCGAACATCTTTGGTGTCTGCCCATCCACGGTGATGTAGAACTCAACCGCGCTGGTCGGATCGTTCGGATTGGCCAGCTTTTCGGAGAAGTATAGGTGCCGCACGCGAACAGGAGGCACATCTCCGAGCCAGCCTTCACGCGGCGGAGGCAGCGGCTCCGGATTGCGCTCGAGAGTAGATCGGGCTTCCGGCGCGTCCGGAGAAGCAACTATCTTTGCAAGGGCTCGGTTTGTATCGTTCTCTCCGCCCGGACCGGTGTCGACGGTACGCGTCACCAGCAGTCCTTCTTCGCCCGCCGGCGGCCCTTGCAGGATAAACTCGACCCGCGCGCCTGGCGGAACGCCAAGGTGCGTCTGCCAATTGACGGGCTCCCCCATTCCATTCTGATCGATCGGCACGCCATCCATCGCTACTAGCCCAAGCGGCTGGGGTGATCCGTTGTACAGAACCTCCAGATTCAGATAAGTAATCGCGGAAGCATTCAAGACCCGCCACAGTTGCCGCTCGCCTGGCCGCATCTCAATCACGCCGGGCGGATAATCAGGATAGGGAACCGGAACATAGTTAATCGACAGGTCCTTCGCCGGCTTGCCGAAGCCGGTGCCGTTATTTGCGGCATCCCCATCGCGGTCGATCATGAACTTCGGGACCACCGGCTCCGACGCAGCCGGCGACGCATTCGGATGGACCAGATCCTGATCGCGAATGATGAAGACGCGCTCCGGTAGCCCAGCGACTTCTTTCTTGGCGCGCTCGATTCCTTCCACAATCAGCGCACCCGAGGCACCGCCAAGCATCTGCTGCTTGCTAAAGCCGTGTATGTGCGGGTGATACCAATAAAGCCCCGGCGGCTCATGCTGCGGGATGCGAAACCGATATTCAAAGGGAGCATCACCTGGCTGCACCGATGTCTTCAGCACATCGTCTTCATGACAAGTCGGCGGAATCGTCAGCCCGTGGAAGTGCAGGTTGGTAGACACCAAGCTCATGGTGTCGGCCGCAGTGCACAGCTTTCTCGAAGAGTCCGGAGGAGCCGCATGCATATGCGGCGCTACGTCCTTGGCGGGCTGCAGATCCTTCAGCTCGTTCTTCAAGTGGATGATCACTTCATCACCGGGGCTCACGCGAAGGTTTGGCGACTCTTGCCCCTCTGCATCGATATAGCAGTAGCGCGTGGTCCCGTCGGCCTGTCTGGAATTCCTCGCGGTTAACGTGAGCTCCAGGACCCCATTTTTGCTGCGTAAATCTGCGGGCTCTCTCACAATGCTGGCAGCCTGCGGCCGCGGACACGGCTCTTGAGAAGCGATGTAGGGGACTGCAATCAACATGCGGCTGTTTGGTAAGAGAACGAGTTCTGCGCTGCGCAGGTTGTCGATGGGCGGAGGGAGAATGCCACCTGAGCATTCTTCCAGCAATCCCCGGCGACGATATGAATGGGAAATGAACACCCTCGAGTTTTCACGAATCCTTCACACGCCGCACACGTTTCGCTTTGCCCGACACGCCCAGAGTCTCGGAAGAAAATTCAACCGGCCTTAATATGAACCAGCGACAAAAATGGAGAGCAGGATGATTGCGTTCCTCAAAGGCAGGTCCCATCTTTGCAAGGCGGCTCTGTCCTGTTTACTGGCGTTGGCCATGCTCATCATCGCCGCAGCTCAGCCCGCGCATGCGCAGCAGGATCAGCCCAGAAGGCCGATGCAGGCGAAGCTCGAAGACGGAGCCGAGTACCGCTGGCTGCATAAGAAGGTTCTCGATTCCCGGCTGCTGGACAGCATGGAAGAGCTCTCAAGCTGGTCCTTCAAGGGCGAAGGCGAGATGACGCTCTCCACTGGCTATAAGAAGGACGGCCAGCACTCCCTGAAAATTGAATCCAGATTCAACATAGCGCGCGTAGACGGCAGCGGGGAGTGGGAAGACTTGATCGCGACTCGCAAATTTCCCGGCGAAGACTGGCGCAAGTACAACCGCATCTCTCTTTGGGTCTACGCTGATGTCGCCGGCGCTCCCGCGCTCGCCGCCTCGCTCACGCTTCATAACGAGGGCGCGCATCTACTGCCAGACCAGTACAACGAAGGCCGCGATGAGTCGCTTCTGCTGAAGAATCACGCGTGGACCCATCTGGTGTGGGAGATCGCGCCGCTCGATCGTGACAAGGTCACCGCGCTCGACTTTGCATACAGCTTGCCAAAGATGTTTCCCGACCCCGGCGACCACACCATTCTTTACATCGATCAATTAGAGCTGCAGACGGTAGTTCCTGATCACGTGGAAGGCTGGGATGTAGCTGGCGGCAAGATAGCCTTCAGTCACAGCGGTTACACGGTTGGCTCGTCAAAATCCGCGATAGCCAGCGATCTCGCAGCACGCCACTTCTCGGTGATCAACCAGCAGACAGGGAGGGTTGTTCTCACCAGACCTATTGCACAGACGAAGACCAGCTTGGGCAGTTATCAGATATTGGATTTCTCCGAGTTACAAAAACCGGGCACCTATACGCTCCGCGCCGGCAACGAACTTACCCGGCCTTTTGTCATCAGCGACGAGGCATGGGACAGCAGCATCTGGAAGGCTATCAACTTCATGTACTCCGAACGCTGCGGAATCGTCATTCCCGGCATTCACGGTATATGTCATCAGGATGACTACACCGTGGACGGCGACAAGCGCATCGTAGTCAACGGCGGCTATCATGACGCGGGCGACCTGACCGCCACCGGAAATATCACGGGCATGACCTATGCGCTGTTTTCCTATGCGGAACGCCTGCAGCAACAGCAACAAGATCCGGAACTGCGCGACCGGCTGCTCGAAGAAGCAAAGTGGGGACTGGCCTGGATTCTCAAAACCAACTTCGGCGATGGCTACCGCAGTACCGGCCAGCTCATCAGTTACTGGACCAATGGAGTTATGGGCGACGCCGACGATCGCTTCGGTCAGGCCGTCAATGATCCGGAATGGAACTTCCGGGTCACCGCCGATGAAGCTCTCGCTGCGCGCGTGTTGAAGGATACCGATCCCGAACTGGCGAATCGTAGTTTGGCGACGGCGAAAGAGGATTGGAATTATGCTATCGCGGGACTAAAGAATGCTCTGCCACGCCCGGAAGTCTACGGCGCGCAGGATGAACTGGAACGCATCTCCTTCGGCGCCATTGCATCCGTCGATCTATTCCGGGCTACCGGCGAGAAACAATATGCGGATGAGGCCATCGCGCTCGGCGATCTCATCCTGCAATCGCAGGAGCGCAAGCTGCAGCCGTGGAGCGTCCCGCTCACCGGTTATTTCTACTCCAGTCCGAAGCGCAAAAATCTCTTTCACCGATTTCACATTGGGGAGGAAGAGCAGCCCATCGTTGCTCTCGCGCATCTCTGCGAGACATTTCCTGCCAACGAGAATTGGATCAAGTGGTATGCGGCGATCGTTCTGCACTCGAAGTACTATCAACAGGCGGCCGCAACATTCGATGCTCCATACGACGTGCTCCCCGCCGCTATCTATCGCGAAAGCGAAGTACGGCTGATTCCTGAAACAGAGAAGTGGCGGCCACTTCGCGCGGCGGACCGCGACTCCTATCTCGACCAGGTGCACCACGGAGTTCCGTTGGGCGGCGAGTACTACCTGCGCCGATTTCCCGTCTGGTTCAACTTCCGCGGTAACTCCAGCGTGCTGCTCTCCGAAGCGAAGGCTCTCTCTACCGCTGCTCAAATCCGCGGCGACTTAGGCGCAGACGATCTGGCGCAAAAGCAGGCGCAGTGGCTCTTGGGACGAAATCCCTTTTCCGCAAGCATTATGTACGGCGAAGGATACGACTGGACGCCCCTTTACAGTGTTCGCTCCGGGCAGATGGTAGGCGCTCTGCCCGTAGGCATCGAGACCAAAGGCGACAACGACGCGCCTTACTGGCCTACCCAGATTTGCTGGACTTATAAGGAGGTCTGGACGCAGCCCATAGGCGAGTGGATCTGGCTGATGCGAGACCTGAATGGTCCGGCCGTCGTACGCGGCATTGGCGACGGAGGAAATCACCAGCCCATTGAATTTCTCGATCAGCACACCGGTCTTATGAAGATCGCGCAGCTCGACACACATGACAGTACCTTCCGCGTGCTCTTGCCTCAGGGAACTTACACGGTGCGTCAGGGAGCAACGCGTATGACTCTCACCGCAATCTCCGCCGCCACTTACGACATCGACTTACGGCGCGATAAAGCGGTGGATTACACCGTTCAGGCAGAGACCGCAGCTTCAGGCGACGTGCTTGTGCGTGTCGCGGCCAACGGCGTTGGCCGGCACAGCTTCTCCATACGTGTAGACAATCTGAAGCTTGAGGAAGCATCAGAACAGACGATTCATCTTGCCGGGAAAACCAGGGAAGCCGTGTGGCACGCACACATCCTCTCGGCAGAGACACCGTGGGTCGCCGTTGTCATTGCGGATGACGCACTCAGCAATCGCCGGGAACTTACAGGCACAGCAGCCGTCAAATCTGTGCCCGGAAATTGAGGCGCCGCTGCAGACCTACTCTGCGTCATGAAAGATGATGCCCAGCGTATGCCGATGCCCCCGGCGAATACGGCTCACACCGTGCTTCAGGTTCACGCGATAGACGCCCTTCGTCCCTTGCACCGGTCGATGATGCACAGCGAAAGCCACCGCATCGCCTTGGCGCAATGGCACCACTTCCACGCGCGACTGCATGCGCGGACGCTGCTCCGTCAGCACGAAATCGCCGCCAGCAAAATCCCGCGCCGGCTCGGACAACAGCACCGCCACCTGAATCGGAAAGACATGCTCGCCGTACAAATCCTGGTGCAGGCAGTTGTAATCGCCTTCGCCGTATTGAAGCAGGAGCGGCGTCGGCCGGCGCTGCCCCGCATCGTGACAACGCCGCAAATATTCTGCATCCGTTTCCGGATACCGCCCCTCGATCCGCAGCGCTTCGTTCCAGCGGTTCGCAACAAACGCCAGCGGCGGATACAGATTCGTTCTCAACTGCTCCACAATCTCCGGCAGCGGATAGCGAAAGTACTTGTATTCGCCGCGACCAAAGCCATGCCGCGTCATCACCACGCGGCTCCGAAACGCCGTCTCCTCCGGATACATCGCGGCAATCGCCTCGCACTCCTCCGGAACAAGCAGATGCTCAAGAACCGCGCCGCCGTACGCATCCAGATCAGTCTCCACCTGCTCCCACGCTATGCGATCCAACCTCTCAGCGATCGTGCTCTCTGCTACTTCGCTCTTCATGAAACCACTCTAGCCCCCTGGCAAAGCTCCGCACACTCCACTTCTTGCGCTGGAATCGGCCGCCCTTCACTCCTCTTCAACGATCACGACATCCCATGGCTGCACCGTCACCGTATCGCCATGCGCTACTCGGCGTCCCGTAGGCAGATCGACCCCGCTCGCCGCCGCATACGTGAACTGCTGCGGATCGCTTGAGTAATTCAGGTAGTAGTTCACGCGCTTGCCTGCTTGATTCACGCCATGTTTCGCATGCACCGGCGCGGGCAAACCCTCATCCGGTTCGGCCACGCCCGCATCCTTCAGTGCATCCTCAACGACTCGCTTCTGTAGTTCATCCGAAAGATACGTTCCCTCATAGGTCAGCGTGCCCGCTCCGTATTGATTGCGCGTGATCGCCGGCCACTTCCCGAAGAAGGGATGGTCGTACCACGCCAGCGCCTTCGCATGCTCCGGCATCAGGAACTCGGCCCAGTAGCTCACCTTGTTCTCTGCGCCCGCACCGAATGGATCACCCTTCAGCGCGAGCGGATGCTCCAGATTCGAAAATTCCTGGTAGCTGAACCCCGCTACCTCGCGCAGCGGCCCCGGCGCACGCACCCAGCGCACTGCTGAGTCCTCATTCGCAAAGCCGCTCTTGAAGGTCATCAGCACGTGTCCGCCGTTCTTCACATACGCGGCAATCTTTTCCAACAGCGCATCATCCGCGATATATAGCGAGGGCACGATCACAAGCTTGTATCTTGAAAAATCCGGATCCTGCGGAAACACAAAATCCGTCCCGACATTCAACCGGTAGAGCGAATGATGCAATTGGTTCACCAGCGTCGAATAATCGGCAGTCGGTGGTGCGAACGACCATTCCGGCCCACTGCTGGTGAACGGCATAAACGAAATCGCGTTCAGCGAATCGACACTCCACAGAATCGCCACCTGGTTGGTGATCTTCAGGTCCGCCAATTCCGATCCGATTCGCTTCAGTTCATTCCCGGTGCGCGATACCTCCGCATACGCGCGGTTCGGCTCGAAATCATGCGACAGCACGCCTTTCCAGTACGTCTCCTGTCCAGAGTTGATTGAGGCCCAGTGCCAGTACTCGACCATGTTCGCGCCGTTCGACAAATGTGTATAAACATTCAGTCGAAGCTGGCCGTCATAGGGCGGAAATTGAAATGCAGAGCTCCAGCCCGTAGTCTGCGCATTGGTCTCGGTCACCAGATAGTTGGCATGCTGCAATGAACGGCTGTAGTCGCCCTGCTCCGTTTGCGTCCAGCCATCCATGTTGTCCGGCGGCCCATGGTGGTAGATGTTGTCCGCAACCAGATCCAGCGAGCGGCTCACGTCATACTCATTTACATCCTTCTTCATCATGCCGCCGTAATCCGTCGTCACAAACTGATGCGGCCCGCGGTGCTCGCGTACAAGCTGCGCCTGCCACGCCAGAAAATCCGTCACCCGCATCTGCTCCCAGCGCGACCACTCCAGCTTGTAGCCCGTGCTCTGCGCCCTGTCGCGCGTCGGCATGTTCTGCCAGCCGTTCACGTCCTCGCCCCAGTAGTTAAGGAACCACCTTCGATTCAAATTCTCCGTAGTTCCAAACTTCTCCTTCAGGTGCTTCACAAATCCCTGAAAGACATCATCGTTCGACGCCCCATACGATGAAGTCTCGTTGTCGAGCTGCCACCCAATCACGTAAGGATTGTTCTTGTAGTGCTCGACCAGGTTCGTAATCACGCGCTTCGCATAGAAACGATAGGTCGCGTTGTCCGTGTCCATGTTCTGCCGCATGCCGTAGAACGTCTTCGCGCCGCCCAGCGGCCGCGCCAGTATCTCGGGATGCTCGCGATACATCCACGTCGGTATCGAATAGGTCGGCGTCCCCAGGATGACCTTGATCCCGGCCTTGCCCATCGCATCCACGACGCGGTCCATCCACGCGTATTCGAAGTGGCCGTCCTCCGGCTCCCATAGGCTCCACGTTGACTCGCCCATCCGCACCACGTTGAGCCCCGCCTTCTTCATCATCGCGATGTCCTGGTCCAGCCGCTCATAGGGCTCGTACTCGTGGTAGTACGCTGCGCCATACAACACTTCCGATGGCACCACCACGGACTCTTTCTTCTGAGCTCCGCGCTTCGGAGCACCCGCAGTGGACGCATCTTGCGCAAACAACAAAGACGGCCCCACGAGCAACACAGCGCTCATCAGAACACCGCAGCGAAACTTCATCGTGATCCCACCTCCCGACGTAGCGGGCGATCGAACTTTGCCGCTCGCCTTGCGTGGACGAGTTTACTCCAGCGAAAAGCGTTTTCTCGCAGGGATTGCGAACAGGTACCCGCTCACACGGCTCGGTGGGTGGAAAAGCAAAGCCGTGCAGCGTGAGCTCAGTAATCCACCGCGCAATCGTTTTCTAATCGCTATACTTAGGGAAAGGCCCCCTGAGGAATGCCGACTCACCTTGAACAGATTCTGACGCACACGCGTGCAGACCTGGCCCGGCGCGTGCAGCAAATGCCCCGCGCAACATTGGAGCAGCGGGCCTTGCGTCACACGCCACGCGGTTTCGCCGCTGCACTCCGCATGCGCTCCGGCAACGGCCCTGCCATCATCGCGGAGCTGAAGAAAGCCTCACCCTCCAAGGGTCTTATCCGCGAAAACTTCTCCGCCCCTGCGCTTGCTCCCGCCATGCAGGCCGGCGGTGCTGCAGCGCTCTCGGTCCTCACGGACGAGCCTTTCTTTCAAGGCAGCCTGTCCAACCTGGAGAAAGCCTCCGCCGCCACAAGCATTCCTTGCCTGCGCAAGGACTTCATCGTCGATGAATACCAGATCGTCGAGGCGCGTGCTTACGGTGCGGACGCTGTGCTGCTCATCGCGGCCGTTCTCTCCGATGCTGAACTTGCGCGACTCTCCGAATTCGCCCACGGCTATGCGCTTGACGTGCTCTGCGAAGTTCACACCCGCGAAGAGGCCCGACGTATTCGCGATCTCGGATGCGCGCTGACCGGTGTCAACAATCGCGACCTCCGCACCTTCGATGTGCGGCTGGAAACCTCGCTCGAGCTCGCCGCGGAGCTTCCTCCGGAAACAGTGCACGTCGCAGAAAGCGGCATCAACGATCCCGCCGATTACGTGCGCCTGCATACTGCCGGCTATCGCGCTTTCCTCATTGGCGAGACATTCATGCGCCAGCCCGATCCCGGCCACGCGCTCGCCGCCTGGATCGATGCCGCCAAGAACGCCGCCCGGAAGCACGCCGCGCCCGGAGCCGTTCCCGCCTGACCTCGATATATAGATATGTGGATCAAGATTTGCGGAACTACCAACCTTGCCGATGCGCAGCACGCCGCGAACAGCGGCGCCAGCGCTGTCGGCTTCGTGCTGGCACCAAGTCCTCGCCGCGTCACCGTGGATCAGGTGCGCGCCATCTCGCCGCATCTGCCGCGCAACGTCGAGCGCTATGGCGTCTTCGTGGACGCCACCTTCGACGAGATCGTCATCGCCGTGCGCGAAGCCGATCTCACCGGTGTGCAGCTCCATGCCAACGATGATCCCGATCTGCCGCGCCGCCTGCGAGCGCATTTCGCCGCAGATGCTGCCACGCTCCCTCTCAGTATTCTTGCCGTGCTTGCTTTCAGTGACGACATGGAGCCGCAGATCGAGGCCATCGCCCGCGATGTTGCGCGCGACGGCGCGATCGATGCGCTGCTTATCGATTCGCGCAGCCCCATCGGTCACGGCGGCACGGGCACTCGCTATGACTGGCAGGCCGCGCAGCATATGTTCCGTAAAGTCGCGCCGCAATTGCGGCTCATCGCCGCCGGCGGCCTCAATCCCGACAACGTCGCGGAAGCCATCCGCACCCTCACTCCGTGGGGCGTCGATGTTGCCACCGGCGTCGAAGCCGCGCCGGGCCGCAAAGATCCGGCGCGCGTAGCGGCATTCATTCGCAACGCACGCGAGACCTTCGCCCAGCTCAAGAATCCGCCGCGTCCCCGCACTCCGCGACGCTAAAAGCAGCGAGTGAGTGGGACAACGCGATACTCCTCTTGTGGCGAACGCGATAGGGCATTTTCCCTGATGCTGTGGGATAGCGGAGACCATCTCGGCGTGGCCTTTCCTTCACGAAAGGCCACATGAACTTCTGCTGGCCGGTCTACACCTACAGGGAAAATGCTCTACTCTTAACTGAAGAGGCAGATCGCATGGAAACCATCACTCCGACGCGCCCCGGGCGTTTTGGCGAGTACGGCGGCCGCTACGTTCCGGAAACGCTGATGGCCGCGCTCGAAGAGCTGGAAGCCGCCTACGAGCAGGCGAAGCGTGATCCCATCTTCCGCGCCGAGCTCGACGCGCTCCTGCGCGACTACGCAGGCCGGCCCACGCCGCTCTACTTCGCGCAGCGACTTACCGAGCGTCTGGGCGGCGCAAAGATCTATCTCAAGCGCGAAGACCTGCTCCACACCGGCGCGCACAAGATCAATAACTGCCTCGGCCAGGGCCTGCTCGCCCAGCGCATGGGCAAGCACCGCATCATCGCAGAGACGGGCGCCGGCCAGCACGGCGTCGCCACCGCCACTGTCTGCGCGCTGCTCGGCATGGAATGCGTCGTCTACATGGGCGAAGAAGACATGCGCCGCCAGGAGCTCAACGTCTACCGCATGCGCCTGCTCGGCGCGGAAGTGCGCGGCGTCAGCTCCGGGTCGAAGACGCTCAAGGACGCCATCAACGAAGCGATGCGGGACTGGGTTACCAACGTGCGCACCACGCACTATCTGCTCGGCAGCGTGCTCGGCGCGCATCCCTATCCCACCATGGTGCGCGACTTTCACCGCATCACCGGCGAGGAAATTCGCCGCCAGATCCTCGACAAGGAAGGCCGCCTTCCAAGCGCGATCATCGCCTGCGTTGGCGGAGGATCGAACGCCATGGGCGCCTTCTACGATTTCGTGCGCGATCCGCAAGTCAAGCTCATCGGCGTCGAGGCCGGCGGCCGCTCCACCGCGCTCGGCGAGCACGCAGCGCGCTTCAGCGGCGGCACGCCGGGCGTGCTGCAGGGCACCTTCTCTTATGTATTGCAGGACAAGCACGGCCAGGTCGCACTCACCCACTCCGTTTCTGCCGGACTCGACTACGCCTCCGTCGGCCCGGAGCACGCCGCCATGCACGACTCCGGCCGCGCCACCTACACCTCCGCCACCGATCAGCAGGCGCTCGACGCCACCGTGATGCTCGCCCGCACCGAAGGCATCGTGCCCGCACTGGAAAGCGCGCACGCCGTCGCGGAAGCCGTCCGGCTCGCGCCGACCTCGCTGCCCGAAGATATTTTCGTCGTCAATGTCTCCGGCCGCGGCGACAAAGACATGGGCATCCTCGCGCACGAACTGCATCTCAGCGGCGCGAACGCACAGGAGCAGAACCGCTAGTTATGCCGATCCGCTTCGCCAACCATCCCGGCCTCGTCGTCTATCTCACCGTCGGCGACCCCGACCTCGCCACCACGCGTGCCATCGCGCTTGCCGCCATCGATGCCGGCGCTGACGTCCTCGAATTAGGCGTTCCCTTCAGCGATCCCCTCGCCGACGGCCCGGTCATCGAACGCGCCAGCCATCGCGCCGTCGCCAACGGCACCACGCTCGCCGACGTCCTCGCACTCGCACGCGAGTTGCGCGCCGCCCGCCCGCAAACTGGCCTCGTCCTCTTCTCTTATCTCAACCCAATCCTCCGCTACGGCCTCGAGCGGTTCACCCCGGAAGCCAAAGCCGCCGGTGTCGATGGCGTGCTCGCTACCGACCTCACCATCGAAGAGGCAGAAGGCCGCTACCTGGATGCCGTGCGCTCCGCGGGCCTAGCCCCGGTCTTCCTCGCCGCGCCCACCAGCACGGACGATCGCCTTCGCCGTATCGCCGCCGTCAGCCAGGGCTTCGTCTATGCCATCTCCCGTGTCGGTATCACCGGCACACAGCAGACGCTCGACGCCGACGCTCGGGATCTGGTCGAGCGCCTGCGCCGCTACACGGCACTCCCTATCGCCCTCGGCTTCGGCGTCTCGAACGCCGCCCACGTGGCCGCCGTCGGTGAGTTCGCCGACGCCGCCGTCATCGGCAGCGCCATCGTAGGCTTGATCGAAAAGACCGCGCCCGAAGATGCGCCCGCAGCAGTGGCACAATTCGTTGAGGGACTGCGGCCAGTCGCCGCTTCGCCCGCGCCGCGCTAATTCGAGTGTCATCTCGACCGAAGCGCCGCAGGCGCGAAGTGGACAGATCTGCTGTTTACTTGAAGTAATCCCCCGGGAACAGCGAGGCTCATGAATGGACATCCGTGACTGGCGTATCAAAATCGATGCACTCGACCTTCAGATCGTCGAGCTCCTGAATCAGCGCGCCGAGGCCG
The DNA here is from genome assembly GCA_036500805.1 of Acidobacteriaceae bacterium. Taxonomy (GTDB): domain Bacteria; phylum Acidobacteriota; class Terriglobia; order Terriglobales; family Acidobacteriaceae; genus KBS-83. The sequence goes on from DASYBK010000108.1 coordinate 40,609, forward strand.
CCCGCGCCATCGGCAAGCTCAAGGAAGCTACCGAGATGCCGGTCTACGAGCCCAAACGCGAAGAGGTCATCTTTGACAACGTCCGTTCACACAACCGCGGCCCGCTGCCCGACAGCGAGCTGGTCTACATCTACCAGCGGGTCGTCGCCGTCATGCGCTGCCTCCAGCGCAACGAGCTCGCCTCGCAGCAGCCGGACCATCCCTGAGGCCTCGATGGCCTCTCATCTCTGTCTGAAAAGTCATTCTGCTACAGTGGATTTCCTCTAAATGCGATTTCAACGCACGGTCTGCTGACAGGAAAGCCGGTCTGCCGCATGTCACTTTTTGACCTACTCTTCGGCCGTCCCCTCGCCAACTCTGAGCAGCGTGCAGAGCACATCGGCTCGGCCGCCGGCATTCCTATCTTTGGCCTCGACGCGCTCACGTCTGCGGCTTACGGGCCGGAAGCAGCCCTCGCGCTCCTCATCCCGCTGGGCATCGGCGGGGTGCACTACATCATTCCCGTCTCGCTCGCCATCATCATCCTGCTGGTCATCGTCTTCTTCTCCTATCGCCAGACCATCGATGCATATCCCAACGGGGGCGGCTCCTACACCGTCGCATCGGAGAACCTCGGCACTCTACCCAGCCTGCTCGCCGCCGCTGCTCTGATGATCGATTATGTCCTCACCGCCGCGGTCGGCATCTCCGCCGGTGTCGGCGCGCTCGTCTCGGTCGACCCCGCGCGGCTCCAGCAGCACACCCTCGGCATCTGTTTAGCCATCCTGATCCTGCTCACCGTAGTGAACCTCCGCGGGGTGCGCGAAACCGGTGCCGCTTTTCTCATCCCTACCTGTCTTTTCGTCGGCACACTGCTCGCGGTCATCTGCGTGGGGCTTGTCAAAGCGCTCCTCAGCGGCGGCCATCCCCATCCTGTGGTTGCGCCGCCTCAGCTTCCCGCCGCCACTGAAGCCGTTTCGGTCTGGCTCATGCTCAAAGTCTTCGCCAGCGGCTGCGCGGCCTTGACCGGCGTCGAGGCGGTCTCCAACGGCGTCACCGCCTTCCGCGAGCCTCGCTGCAAAAACGCAAAGAAGACCCTCACCGTCATCATCTCGATCCTCATCGTCCTGCTCGCTGGAATCGCCGTCCTCTGCCGCATCTACGGCATCGGCGCCGTCGAGCCCGACTCACCCCACTACCAGAGCGTGATCTCCGAGCTCACAGCGGCCGTCATGGGCCGCGGAGTCTTCTACTACCTGACCATCGCGGGTATTCTTATCGCGCTCTCGCTCTCCGCCAACACCGCCTTCGCCGATTTCCCTCGCCTCACCCGCGCCATCGCCCTCAACAAATATCTTCCCGGCGTCTTCATCATTCGTGGGCGGCGTCTGCTCTACTCCCACGGCATCTACGCCCTCTTCACCTTCACTGCCATCCTGCTCATCGTCTTTGGCGGGGTCACGGACCGGCTCATCCCGCTCTACGCCATCGGCGCCTTCCTGGCTTTCACTCTCTCGCAGGCCGGCATGGTCATGCACTGGCGCCGCGCCGGAGGCAAAGGCTCGCTCAGCCACATGCTGGTCAACGGCCTGGGTGCTGTTGCCACGGGCATCACGGTCATCGTGGTTCTCATTGCGAAATTCGCAGAAGGCGCATGGATCACCGCAGTGATGGTGCCGCTGCTCATCTTCCTGATGATGCGCGTCAAGCGGCACTACAATCGCGTTGCCGCCGAAGTCAACTGCGAAAGACCTCTTTGCCTGGACGACATCAGTCCCCCTATCGTCCTCATCCCCATGGACCGCTGGAGCCGTATCTCGGAAAAAGGCATGCGCTTTGCCCTCATGCTCTCGCAGGACATTCGCGCGGTGCATGTCCATACCGGCGACGATCAGGATATCGAGGACAAGGAAGACGAGCTCACGCCCGTCTGGCAGAAAATGGTCGTCGAGCCGCTCCAGGCGGCGAAGCTTCCCATACCCAAACTCATCATCCTGCGCTCACCGTATCGTTTCATCGTCCAGCCGCTGGTCGACTACACGCTAAAGGTCGAAGCGGAAAACCCGCATCGCCAGATCGCCGTCCTGGTGCCTGAACTCGTCGTCCACCACTGGTGGCAGAATCTGCTGCACAACCAGCGCGCGCAGGTGCTCAAGCTGTTGTTGCTGGTCAAAGGCAGCCAGCGGGTGCTGGTGATCAACATTCCGTGGTATCTGGACAAGCCCGCACCCGCACCTCGGCCCGATAGTCCGGTCACTGCGACGACCCTCCCTCCGGAAGCAAAGGCAAACTGATCCCGCAATACTCTGTACGTTTCTTAAAGCGGCTAGAAATCCGTGCCGGTCCACTGCACGCCCGGATAAAGGCTCGGCACACGATAGGCGCGATACATGTAGGCTTGCGGTGCTGTCATGCTCCAGATCGTCTGCGGGCTGCTCTGGTTGGTCACTTCGTAGATAGCGGCTCCAGTCGTAACCCCAGCGAGATCATATTCGATGTTTCCATTGTCCAGCGGACGGACGTTTCCGCCAAAGAATGAGTAGAGGGGCGCCGGCAGAACCTGATGAAAGAGAAATTCCGCCGTCTTCGCATTCTCGTCGATCTGCAGGACTGGGATCGTTGTATAGCAGTCGCTTCCTGCCTGCACGTCGCAGTTCGTTCCATTCGAGAATGCGCGATCATCTCCGTTATCCATGATCCCAAGGGAAAAGACGCCCGTCGTGTTTGAGGAAAAGAAATGAGGATAATGCTGCGCGTAGAACCAGTCGGCAGGATTCGTGTCTGGGGAGCCATCGCTGTTCTCTAGCTTGAAATCACTGTCCGTCCCCGGCCCAAGGTGCCAAAGAACATTCCCTGATCCTGACCCATTTTCGTAGTCAATCTTGATAATCCAGTTCTGGTGTCGCATCGAGAAAAGAAGATTTCCATCATCCTGCGAATATACGATCGCGTTTGCGTGGGTCCAGTCGGGAAACATGTACGGATGACGATTCACATCCAGGTGATCGAAGGTATTCCACACCCAGACCGGCTTCATATTTTCGTCCACATCCACGATGACATCCCCCAGCACCGTGGTGGGACTGCTCTGTCCGGTGAGCGTCACCGACCGGAGCGTGCCGGCCAGGACAAGCCAATGTCCATTCGGCAGGACCACCACCTCGTGAGAAAAGTTTTGCAGCACTAGATTGAACCCGGCCTCAACGAGCGCGCTGTTCAGAGCAGCAATCGTCAATTGCTTGACCGTATCGCCGGCAAGGTTGATCTCACGGACCGCATCAGGAAGCGTGGGATCGACAGGCCCCTTTAACGACACACTCGAACCCGGTGCGCACACAGCTAGCAAATCTCCATTATCGAGCTGTTGCATGCCCACCACCTGATTAACCGGAGATGCTCCCGATCCAACCACCTGATCGTTGAACGGGTAGGTCCAGATGATGTGACCTTCGAGATCGGTTGCCACCAGTGTCGAAAGGTTGTCACTGCTGCCGTTGATGAGTTCAATGCCAGGTTGGGGCGTCAATCCTGATGTAGTAGTCGCGGAAAACTGCGCAGTGATCTTAGCCGGAATATTTCCCGTGGTGAAAACATGGTCTACGTCTGTTGCGGTGGTCCCATCCGTGTAAACCAAATCAGCCCGCATGTGGTACGCGGAGTTCGCAAGCATGCCGGCAACCAGGATGGTCACCGTCCCTCCGGCCGCCGGCGTCGCCACGGCCCAGGTCTTCAGTGCATAGTTCATATCGCGCCCATATTCGATTGTGACCGAGGCCGCTTGGGAGGAAGTGACCGTATAGGAAGCGACCTGCGGATTGCTGGTACCGCTCACGGACGCGGTGAAGGTAGGAGGAGGGGGAGGAGACGTTGGAGGGGGAGTCGTTGGAGCAGGTGACGACGTGAGGCTAGACGAAGAGCCTCCGCAGCCTGCGATGAGGGATACCGCAAGGATGGCTAGAACTGCCGCCGATGGTCGCATTGTTGGCCCCTGGAACAGAAGATCAAAGCTATCATTCAAGACCGTTGTGGCCGCGCTCTCAACTGAGAGCGTGCGGACCATAACCGACGCACGTGCTTTACCACCGTAAGAAATCCTCCGACGGCTGCGCGGATTCACTGTTAAGGAAGCGCTGGTCCAAAGAAGGCTATTGGTTGCAAAAAGTTTCGGGCGGAGCCGAAAAATTTTGTGAAATATTTTGTAACACTGACGAAGATTCGCCTATCAATGGGCTATCACGCCTCCCTCCGGGAGCAAAGGCAAACTGATCCGCCGCGGCGCCGGCTGGCCAGTGTCGAAGTGCTCGGTCAGCGTTCCATTCAAAAAGTAGTAGCCCTTCTGCGAGCTCGATTGCGCGCTGCCGCGGTCGATCGTGCCCGCAAAGCTCCACCAGATCCCGTGCACCTGTCGCGTAATGAACGTAAGCTGCGCGGGGCTCACCGTACTCCGCGCAAAGAAATAGGTGAGCGGCGCGCCGCGATCCGATTCGCCATCGCCCATGCGCGTCAGATAGCCCTGCAGCCGGACGTCATTGCCGTTCCCGTTCAGGATCATCTCGATGACTTCCGCCGGATTCGGACTCAGCGCATACGCGCCCGCTGCCTCATCCGGCAGATTCGAGCGCCCCGGCCGAAAGACGCCTTCCTCGGCCAGCGCCTGTCGTCGCCGCTGCAGCCGCGGCAAGGGAAGCTGCTGCTGCGTGGCTGCAATCGGTGGGGCAGAGATCAAAAGCAGCAGGAGCAACGCTGGTACCCGCATACGCATACGAACGCGTTCTGCGCCATGGAGTCGCGCACCCGTCCTTCGCTCATTGGCCGCTGCTCTTCTTGCGCGCCGCTTCAAACTCATCTCCCGCCTGCCAGCCCTGCGTGGTCTTCGCTCCCGACGCCAGCCAGCCCAGATCGAAGCCGAACTGCGCCATCCGCGCATCCCCCCGGAAGTCCATCTCCGGTTTGTACTCATCGCTCGGCTGGTGGTATCGCTCCGCAGTGTACTGCTTCATCTGGTGTGCGCCCCAGCTCGCGTCGTGCTCGGCAAAGAGCGTACCCTGCCCAATCGAAAACGCCGGAATGCCATAACGCGCCAGCGAAAAATGATCCGAGCGATAGTAGTGTCCCGCGCCCGGGAATTGATCCGGCTGAATCGTCAGATCAAAATCCTTCGCGGTGCTCTCTACCGTCGGATAGAACGTAGTCCGCTCCGCGCCGGAAACTTCTGTCGAGGTCGGCACGCCAACCGGCAGCAGCATGTCGTAGTTCAGATCGAGCGTAAGGTCCTTGTCCGGTACCGGCGGATGCATCCCCAGGTACTGCGATCCCAGCAATCCCTGCTCCTCAGCCGTCACCGCGGCAAAGTACACGCGATGCGGCGGCGGCGTTCCTGCCTTCGCTGCATCCGCATACGCGCGCGCCATCTCCAGTAGAATGCCGCAGCCCGTCGCGTTGTCCGCCGCGCCATTGTAGATCTTGTCGCCCGGCAGATTCTTATCCATCCCCAGATGGTCGAAGTGCGCCGTGTAGAGGACAGACTGCTGCGGCCCCGCGCCCTGGGCCGCCACCATCCCCACCACGTTCTCCGAATCGAACGAGCGCTTCTCGCTCACAATGTGCGCCTTCAACCGCCACGTCGTCTCGCGCGACACGTTTCCCTTGCCCGCCTGCTCGATCCAGTCGTCGATGCCATGCCCCGCCGACTGCGCGATCTTTTCCGCAACATCATGCTGGACCCACGCCGCGGCCTCGAGCTTCGCGTTCGGATCGCCCACCAAATAGCTCTTCTCACCCGACCACGAGCTCCGCACCACCTGCCACGGATAGCTCGCCAGATCCTCGCGATGAATGATCAGCACGCCAACCGCACCCTGCCGCGCTGCCTCTTCATACTTGTAGGTCCATCGACCGTAGTACGTCAGCGCTTCGCCTTTGAAGAACGACTCATTCTCCGATGGCGGCTCATTCACGATCACCAGCGCCACCTTGCCCCGCACATCCACGCCCTTGTAATCGTCCCAGTTGTACTCGGGCGCGCGAATGCCGTAGCCGACAAACACAATCGGCGCATCGATCTCGGCGACCGCCGCGCCGGTCTGGTTATTCGTCACAAACTCTGCGCCATATTGCAACGTAAGCGGCACGCCGCCTTTCGGCACCAGTTGAAAGCTCGTCTTCTCCGGCACAGTGCGCACCGCATACAGCGGCACCTTCTGATACCACGAACCGTTATCCCCGGCCGGCGTAAGCCCGTACGAAGCAAACTGCTCCGAGAGATACTTCGCCGCCATGCGGTCGCCCGCAGTGCCCGGACCGCGCCCCTCCAGCTTGTCGTCCGCCAGGTACTTTACCGAAGCGCGAATCCGTTCCGGATCGATGTCCCCTGCCGCACGCTGCGCCCTAGCCGGCACTCCCGCCACTGTTGGCACCGGCGGAAGACCCGTCGACGCGCTCTGCGCCAGTGCCACCGCGGATATCAACGCGGCCGCGATTATCGAAAAGATGTTCCGCATCGTGCTGGATGCCATGCTCACACCGCTCCCTTAAAGTAAAGGGAAGCGTACCACCCTTTCCCCGCCGCCGTGACGGGCGCGGGGTTTGACTCCTCGTCGTGCAGGCCGCACGCAAGCACTATGGGATGCACCCCAGCCGCCGCAGGACCTTGCGCGTGAGTCCGGTGAGGGCCCGCCGCGGCACCTCGCTCACCATCACCCACTCACCAGCCACTCCCCGGCACCTCCCCGCCGTCACCACGTACACATCCACCACGTGATTTGTAACCGTGATGGCATGCCGCACCGTGAACTCGGGCGCCTCGCCCCGCGCCGGCTCCGCATTTGGAATCGCATTGGGAATCGCATTGGGTATATAGACCGGCAGCTCCCACATCCCCGCCATCAGCGAAGCCTCCGCCGCGCGCTGCACCAGCCGCACCTGCTGCTTCGTACTCGAACCGCGCAGCCACACCACGCGCGCGCTGTGCTGCCGTTGCTGCGCGCGCCGCGCCGGCACCGGATGCTCGCCGCGAGTGTGACACCACGGCTGCCACGGGCAGCCCAGGCACAGCGGCGCGCGCGGCAAACACACCGTCGCCCCCAGCTCCATCACACCTTGATTGAAATCCCCCGGCCGCTCCGGGTCCACCAGCTCATCCGCGAATGTGCGCGCCATGGTTGCAAATCCGGGCTCCGCCGCCGACCACCCCGCCACGCGCGCCAGCACCCGCTCCACATTACCGTCCACGACCGCTACTGGTTCGCCAAACGCAATGCTCGCCACCGCGGCTGACGTATACGGGCCCACGCCCGGCAGTGCCCGCAGGCCTTCCGCGGTGCGCGGCATCGCGCCTGCCAGTTCATGCACCACCGCCTTGGCCGCGCGATGCAGCATGCGCGCCCGCCGGTAGTAGCCCAGCCCGCTCCACAGCGCCAGCACCTCGGCCTCCTTCGCCGCGGCCAGCGCCTCCACGGTAGGGAACGCCGCAAGGAAAAGCCGATAGTGCTCCAGCACCGCCGCCACGCGCGTCTGCTGCAGCATGATCTCCGATACCCAGATGCAATATGGATCGCGTGTCGCACGCCACGGCAGATCGCGCCGGTGCGCCGCATACCAGGCCAGCAAAGCGGCGCGCATCGCCAAAACATCCGCATCGTTCACCTGCGCACCACCAGCAGCTGAAAGCATTTTGGGTATTGGTCTATACCGTCCAACGATTGCTCTGGTGGCTTTTCTTGAGGCGAAACGCCACGCCGAGAAAACCTCTGCGAATCACAGTGTTACCGAAAATATTCTAGCGGCAGCCGGCATCGCCGGCAGCCGTCAGGTCATGCACCGTCAGCAGATAGCCGCGGTATTGTTTGTCCTTTGCGGCTTTGCCCGTAGGTTGCGGCTGCTGCCACACCGCCAGCGCGTTGAATGTCTGCGGTCGCCCCGCGCAACCGGCGCCCACTTGCGCCGTCACGGCTTTGTCTGCCTGCATCTGCACCGTGTACACCAGGTTCATATCGTTCACCGCCGGTGTCAGCGCAACGTTACTCACCTGCACGCCATGAAGCCCCAACGATTGCAGCCACGGCACAATCTGCGCGCGCGGAACCATCTGCCCGTTCACCCGCCAGACCGCGTTCGGCGCTAGCAACGCATTCGCCTGCGCCCACTTCGCCTGCTCCACGTATTGCCAGAAGATGCGATCCACCTGCTCCGCGCTCGTCGTCTGCATCAGCGCAGGCTGTTTCTGCTCCGGATATACCGTGCATCCGGCGAGTGCCAGGGCTGCGACGCCGGCAAGCGCCGCAGTCGCAGCTGCCGCGCCACGCAAAACTGCGTTCCATCCGAATCGTGTCTTTGCCCGCATCATCGTCAGCGTAGCAGGCCCTTGCTGTTCAGGCGAAAGGCATATACCGTCGCCGCAATGTGTAGGACCAGGTTGCTTCCGCCCAGCAGCAGCGGGCGCAGCCCCTCATGCGTCGGCGACGCAGAAAGCCTGTGCAGCAGCACTGGCCAGGAGAGAGCGCACAGCCCGGCAAGCAGCACCGTCGAGGCCAGCATCAATCCCGCGCCAATCCGCCGCATCCCCACCAGCAGCCACGACGCCACCGTCATCAGCAGCCCATTCAGGTCGGCCAGGGCCAGGGAAGCCAGCGCGGGAGCCGCGCCGGTCAGCTGATGTCGCATCTCCGGAGTAAGCCGGAAGAACAGCACATAGATCACACTCCCCAGCGAAAAGAGCCACACCGCCGTGAAAAAGACTGCGATGATGTACGCGCCCGCCGGAGCCCTCACGGGCTCACCCGGCGCAAGTGTCGGTTCGTCAGTTCCTAGTCTGCTCTGTCTCATAGTCGCAGATCTACCCTGTCACGCATACCCGCCCGACTCCACGATATAGAGTATCGCCACACACTGTCGCGGCCTCTCGCTGAGTAATTATCACGATGACCATGTCGCATCGGTAGAGAAGGGCCCTCTCCGATGCTAATCTTCTGGAGTCAAACGACCCTAACCGCAGAGCTCCAGAGCCGGTGCCGTGCGTAGGTTGTACCTTGTCGCGCAGGTTCGTTTTAGAGGGGACATTGCGACATGCACGCTGAGCGACTCTTCACTTTGAAATCCCTTTCCATCATGTTCCTGCTGTGTTTCCTACTTACGGCTGAAGAAGCTATCCATCTGGTGCGGAGTCACCCAAACAAACTTGAGGATTCGCGCACAATCGCGTTCCATCCCAACTGTCTGCCGCTTGAAGCCACGGGCCGCATCTTGCGCTGCCCGGTGCCCGGATACGGTGATATGAACTTTATTTGTTCGAAGGAGGGCTGCTGGGCGAAAGAACCCTCCAACGGTCTCTTCATTACCGCGTCAGAAGCGAAACTCCTCGACAACCATTTCAAGGTCGTCAATGAGGAACACGTCAAATGATTCCGGCATCGAAGTCTGACCGCGAGCCCGAGAAGGACCAGAAAGCACGCCAGCGTCCGTTCTGGCTTCCCACTAGTCTTCGGTACTTTCTCTTCGCGATCCTTGGTCTCACCATTGTTTCCTTGGGCTATTCCCTGGTAGCGCGCATATTGGGCTTTGGGCTCCCCTATTCCTTCTCTTACCCTTTCATTCCGGGTGCGTTCTTCTCTGACTTTTCCGAATTCAGATTGCGCTTCCCTGATTTCGGTACACCGCAGTTCTTCAACCATATCGGCTACCTGATGTATCCGGCTGCAATGACACTGGCCATTGAGGCGTTCTATGCGACTCCGCATCCGCTCAAGATTTTCTTCCTGTTCCTCGTCATTATTGGGATGTTCTTCACCGGATGCCTTTACCACATACTCCGGAAGGGCGGTCTCTCTCTGGGACCCGCTGCACTTCTCACCGCCGCTATTCTCATTACTTCCTATCCCTACCTGGTTCTTCTCCTGCGGTGGAACACGGAAGTCTTCATCTGGCTTACGGTTACGTTGGGCCTTTGGACCTTTTATCGTCGCCAGTACGTCTGGGCAGCCATTTGGATAGGTTTGGCGGCGGCACTCAAACTCTATCCAATCATCTTCTTTGGTCTCTTTCTCCCCCGCAGACGTTATCTCGACATCGCGCTCGGGGTATTCATCGCCATCGCGATCACCGTTGTTGCGTTGCGCACATTGAGCCCGAACATTGTCTATGCCTTTCACTGGAATTCCGTTCAACTCCAGGCCTTTGGCAAGTACTACGCAGCCGCTCCCCATAACCTCGGGTATGACCATTCGCTTCTGGGCCTTGTGAAATTCGCCACCCTCCCCTGGCATCCGGACTTGACCTCTGCCCTCCGTCCATTCACCTGGTTCATCGCAGTTGCCTGTCTTGTCCTCTACTTCGGTCGTATCTGGAAGATGCCGATCTTCAATCAGATCCTCAGTCTGTCCGTCCTCAGCGTTAGCATTGCGCCGGTTTCTTACGACTACACGTTGCTCAGTCTGTACGCTGCGTTAACCATCCTTTGCGTCGCCGCACTGCACACTTCCGAAGATGAGCAATCAAACCTCACGCCGTTTTTCCTGCTCTTCGCTGCGATCCTTACTCCTCTGAATTTCATCATCCTTCATGGCGCTGTGTTTGGCGCACAGCTACGCGCTCTTCTGCTTATAGCCTTGCTCGTGATGACTCTCCGTCGTCCTATCCGCACGGAAGGAGACATTGCATAGGTAATATCCGCCGCCGACATTTCTCCCATTTGGCGCACACAAGGAAAAAAGGCCGCCCTCGCGGGCAGCCTTTTTCTTTGTTTCGTTGCAAGCGAGCTAGTCGCCCATCACCGGTTCTTCGGTCTCCACCGGAGCAGCCTTCGGCGCCGGCTTGATCGCATCCAGCGAAACCAGCCCTTCGACCGGCTTCTCGCCCAGCACGTGCTCCTTGTAGAGCCGCGCCATCTTCGCGCTTTCGGCATCGCTCTTGATTTTGGCATCGCGTGCGCGGATCTTCTCCTCGCGGCTGTTCTTCGCAATGCCCAGCTTGTCCAGCGTGTCGTTGGCCGCCGCGTTCACGTGCGCCTCGTTCAGCACCAGGTCGTACTTGTCCTGCGTGTCGAGCCCCACCTTCTTGCCGCCGGCGAAGATCTCATGCCGGCCATGCTCGTCGTACCACTTGGTGAGCGTCGCCGTCATGTGCATCTTCTCGATGATGTTCCGCCAGCCCACGCCCGTGTTGTACGCGCAGAAGCTGATCTCGCCTTCCTGCGTCGCGTACGGGATGATGCACTGCTCAGTGCGCCGGAAGTCGTAGTTGAACAGGTCCTGGAACCACATGCCCGCGATGAACAGGAAGTTCCAGCGGTCCGCGCGCCGCTTCTCGATATCCGCCATGGTGCGGTCGCCCGTCACCTTGCCGTAGTTGCGGCCGGTCGCGCCAAAGCACTTATCGAACTTCTGCAGCAGGTCCAGGATGCGGAAGTGCGTCGGCGACTTGGTCGGATCGTAGTTCCGCAGCAGCGCCAGCGCGACACCGACTACGGAGAGGAACTTCCCGCGCGCCGCGTCGTTCACCTTCGCGACATCCTTCGCCAAGCGGTCGGCATTCAGGAACGCGGTCACCGGAACGGCTTCCTTCGTCTCCTTATCGATCATCAGCGCCATGCCGATTCCACAGTTCGGATGGCATCCGCAGGAAAGCTGACCCCAGTCCGCATTCGGCCCGTGCACCAGATCGGCCCAGTCGGAGAAGGTGCTCATGAAGCTGATCGGGAACCAGTCGCGCTCCGGCACGCCCATTCCAGTCTGGTCGCGCACGTCATGCGCCAGATGGCTCAGCGTGTAGCGCTGTGCCTGCCGGCGCTCGTCGCTCACTTCCTCGTCCCGGCCGGTAAAGCTCACCGGCTGGAAGCTCAGGAAGTTGATCTTCTTGGGATTGTTCACCGCGAATTCAATGATGTGCCCGACCTGTTCGTTGTTGATGCCGTTCACGATCGTGGTCACCGGCACAATGTCCACGCCCGCCTCGTGCAGGTTGTGGATCGCCTGCAGCTTCACGTCGAACGCGTTGCCCACCTTGCGGTGCGAGTTCGCCGCGTTGCCGATGCCGTCGAACTGCAGGTACGCATAGCGCAGACCCGCCTCCGCAGCCGCCCGGCAGAACTCTTTGCTCTTCGCAAACTCGATCCCGTTGGTCGCCGCCTGCACCGAGTTGTAGCCCACCTTGCGCGAGTACGCGACTGCATCCAGGAAGTACGGTGAAAGAGTCGGCTCGCCGCCCGAGAACTGCACCGACATCTGCCGCCGCGGCTTGATCGAGATCGCGTTGTCCAGCATGGTCTTGATCTCGTCCCACGTCAGCTCGTGAACGAAGCCGACCTGGTTCGCATCCATGAAGCACGGATCGCACATCATATTGCAGCGGTTCGTCAGGTCGATAGTCAGCACCGATCCACGGCCATGTGTCACCGTCGAGGTTCCGTGATTGTGCAGCTTCTCGTCGCTGTGTGCGCGGATGTCGCGTCCGGGGAAGACTTCCTCGAGATGCTTGAAGAACTTGGTGTCGATCGACATCACGTCTTCGAAGTGGCCGTGCTTGGGGCAGTCCTTCACCATCAAAATCTGGCCGTCGCGCTCGATGATCTGCGCCTTGATCTCGCCCACCTTCTCGTTCAGCAGGATCTCGTGCGGCAGCTTGCCGTCAATGATCTGCTGCCGAATCTCCGGCACACACTTCGGGCACAGCGAGTCGGTCGTGCGCGGCCAGCCCAGCGGCGGCTTCTCCTTCTGGTAACTCTTCAAAAGCGGCTTATCCGACCACTTGGGCGTAAAAGAAGCGTTCGGCTTGATGCTGTTCAGCTTCTCGAAGATGGTCCACGCACCCTGCGCAGCCATCGTGACAGCGCGCTCTGCGTATTTAACGGCTTTCGACATTCAAAATCTCCTGTATTTGAGCCTGCAGGCCCCGATCCGGTACCGCTTCCCGTTTTGAAACGGGACGTTTCATCCTACTGAATCTAAACGCAACTGCAGACTGCGAAAGAAGAATCCCGCGATGGGTCGGGCGGTACTCTTTCAGCATCAGGCTACTTGGGTGGGTGACAAACCATAAACTGCGGTGGGCCGAACGGCGAAAAACGGTACTTAAACGGGATTACGGCACACCGGACGGTGCAGGCAACCTTTCCGTAAGTTGCTCTCCCACAACCCGTTACTCGGCAGATTCCTGGGTGTTTCGGAGCGCCCTCTTCTGCCCGCATCTCGGCTGTAGAGGCCAGCTAGCAGGCTCTGGTCGCCGGGGCCTGAAGAAAGTGGAGCGGCACGAGCTAATACTTCGGCACCTTCGGATCCACTTTCTCCGACCACGCGGTAATACCGCCCGCAAGGTTCTCCACATGCTGAAAGCCCTGCTGCTGCAGGAACTCCGAAGCCTTCTGGCTTCGCCCGCCGGACTTGCAATGCACCACGATATTCTTTTCCCGATCCAGCTCGCCCACGCGCTTCGGCAGATCGTTCAGCGGAATCAGATGCCCGCCAATGTTCGCAATCTGGAACTCGTGCGGTTCGCGCACATCGAGCACAAAGACATCCTCGCCTGCCGTCTGCCGCCGCTTCAGCTCCTCCGGCCCAATCTGGGGGACCCCATTCTGCATATTCGCCACCTGCGTCGTCTCCTTTGCCGGCGGCGTGATGCCGCAGAACTGGTCGTAGTCAATCAGCTTGGTCACCGTCGGATGCGTGCCGCACACCGGACACTCCGGATTCTTTCTCAGCTTCAGCTCGCGGAAGCGCATCCCCAGTGAATCCACCAGCAGCAGCCGGCCGATCAGCGGCTCTCCCGTTCCCAAAATCAGTTTGATGACCTCCGTCGCCTGGATGACGCCCAGCAGGCCGGGCAGAATCCCCAGCACGCCGCCCTCTGCGCACGAAGGCACCAGTCCCGGCGGTGGCGGTTCCGGATACAGGCAGCGATAGCATGGCCCATCCGGCGCCCCAAAGACGCTCGCCTGACCCTCGAAGCGGAAGATCGACGCGTACACATTCGGCTTACCGCTCAACACGCTCGCATCGTTCACCAGGTAGCGCGTCGGGAAGTTGTCCGTACCATCGGCCACGATGTCGTAGTCCTTCAGAATCTCCATCGCGTTCGCCGAGGTCAGCATCGTGTTGTGCTTCACGATCTTGATCTCAGGATTGAGGGCCTGCAGCTTTTCCGCCGCGGAGTCGAGCTTCGGCCGCCCAACGTCCGGCGTGCTGTGAATCACCTGGCGATGCAGGTTGCTCGCATCCACCATGTCAAAGTCCACCAGCCCCAGCGTGCCCACACCCGCTGCAGCCAGGTACAACAACAGCGGCGCGCCCAGACCGCCCGTGCCCACGCACAACACCTTCGCCGCCTTCAGCCGCTGCTGCCCCTCCATCCCCACTTCCGGCAGGATCAGGTGCCGCGAATACCGCGCAATCTCTTCATGCGTCAACGCCGGCAACGATACTGCCGCTGTCGCTTCTGCCACTGTTGCCATGGCCTATTCTCCTTCGGACGGCTCCTGCGCCGCCCACCTCAGCAAACCTGTCATCCCAATTACGTCTCTGTCATCCCCGACGGGAGCCATCGCGCGCAGAGCGATCGGCGAAGTGGAGGGATCTGCTGTTAGCCCGCGGCGCCCGACCAGTCAAACGTGAGCGACCAAAGGGAGCGAACCCTACAACCCGCGCCACCGGCGCAGTTGCCGGGACGGCCAGTCCCGCCGGCGATGGACGGAATGATCGAGAGCGAATCCTTCTCGCTCACCGCCGTCTGCTCCTTCGCATCCAGGTAGCGGATGTCCTCGTCGTTCAAATACACGTTCACAAACGAGCGCAGCTTCCCCTCATCGTTAAACAACTGCTTGCGCAGGTCGGGATACTGCGTCGTCAGCCCACTCAGGGCCTCGTGAATCGTCGTACCGCCCACCTCGACCGCATCCTGCTTGCCCGTATACGCCCGCAGCGGCGTAGGAATAAAAATCTTCATTGTTCCGTCATCCTCGTATTGGTGGCATCGTTTATAGGTGCAGGCACCGCGCCTGCACGGCAGTCGAAGGCGTCAACATCGAGCGGAACTCTGAATCCCGCTCAGGGCTGTGTCCCCAACCACCACCCGCTGATCCTCAAAGCGCTTGTCCTCTTCGCCGGTACCGGTCAGCAGGAAAGAATTCGTCACCTTCGCCGTGCCCTGTTCCACGCTCGTGATCACATACGAGCAGCCGATCCAGTGCGCCTCTTCAAAGTCCGTCTCCGACCACTGCGCGGGGTGATCCGGATGCGAGTGATAGAACCCCACGATATCCAGTCCGCGCTCGCGTCCCTGCCGCTGGATGCGGATCAGCTCCTGCGGCGCAATGTTGTAGCGGTTGTGCGCCGAATCCGTCCGCGTGTTCCCCGCTTCAACGGCAGTCTCGACCGTATTCCCATCCTCGCCGCCGGTGCCCAGCAGCACCCCGCAGCACTCGTGCGGATACGTGCGCTCGCCATGCTGGCGGATCGCCTCGTAGACATCACTCGGAATCGTCAGAGTCGTTTCTGTCACTCTTCCCAGAACCTCTCGCTCAGATACTTCTCGGCCCCGTCGCACAGAATGATCACAATCACTGCCTCGCGGCCATGCGCATGCTCTTCCTCGGCAATGCGCATCGCTGCCGCTGTAGCCCCCGCCGCCGAGACACCCACCAGCAGCCCTTCGATGCGTCCCAGCCGTCTGGCCATCGCATACGCCGCCTCGGTTTCCATGTCGATATTGCGGTCGGCCAGCCCAGGGTCGTAAATCGGCGGCACAATCGCGGTCGCCATATGCTTCAGGCCCTCAAAGCCGTTGAATGGCGAATCCGGCTGCATGCTGACGCACTGGATGCGCGGGTTCAGCTCCTTCAGCCGCCGCGTCGTGCCCACAAATGTTCCGCTCGTCCCCAGGCCCGCGACAAAGTGCGTCACCTGCCCGTCCGTCTGCTTCCAGATTTCGTTCGCCGTCCCCGGATTGTTCGCCGTCCCGCGATAGTGCGCCCGCCAGTTCTCGTCGTTGCCATACTGATCGGCGTAGTAATACTGCGAAGTATCCTTGGCCAGCTCCCGCGCCTTGCGGATCGCCCCATCCGAGCCGTCCCCCGGATCGGTCCAGACCACGTTCGCGCCGTAAGCGGCGAGAATGCGCTTCCGCTCGGGCGACACATTCGACGGCACGCACAAGGTCACCGGAAATCCCCACGCCGCGCCCAGCATCGCGTAAGCAATGCCAGTATTTCCGCTGGTCGCATCCAGCAGGTGCCGGCCGTTCCCGAGCAGCCCGCGCTCAAGCGCCGCGCCAACAATTCCCGAAGCCGCGCGGTCCTTCACCGATCCGCCCGGATTCATCCACTCCGCCTTGCCCAGCAGCGTGATTCCTGGCAGCTCTGCGGTCAGCCGCTCCAGCCGCACCAGCGGCGTGTTGCCGATGCGATCGGCCAGCGTTGCCCCTAACATCTGCCGTGTCTCTACCGAAGTAGCCATTTCGTCCGACCCTCTGTTCGTTTTCACAAATGCCGTAAGATGATCCGCTCCTGAAGCGGAAACGCTGCGTCAGCAGTTCTTACAACACCAACATCGAAGTGAAAACGGCATACCCATATGCGACACTGAGAGCACCGGTCGGGACCGTAGGCGCCTCTCCCTCTCATAGTGTAAGCGCTGCGCCCATCCGGCACCTACCCAGAGAGGGACTCAGCCCCGCCATGCGCACCAAAATCGCCGTCCGCAGCTTCGAACAAGTGCTCCAGATCCTTCGTGATAACGGATTTGATGTCCGTGAGCTGCCCGGAGTCGCAGGAGAGGTCGCCGTCGGCAAATATGGCGCCGCCGCAGTCCTCGCCCGCAACCCGAAATACTCGGCCAAAACCGCAGCCGATGGCGAGC
Source organism: Acidobacteriaceae bacterium (assembly GCA_036500805.1). GTDB lineage: Bacteria > Acidobacteriota > Terriglobia > Terriglobales > Acidobacteriaceae > KBS-83. The sequence goes on from DASYBK010000108.1 coordinate 57,429, forward strand.
AGCACCCGGTCATCTGGATCACGCCGCCCGGCTGGGTCCTGCGCGGTCACATCTCCCGCCTCGTCGATCGCGGCAACCAGAAGCTCTTCGAGACCCCCACCGCACGCATCGCCGCCACTGCCGACGCGCTCAAGTCCGTCCACCGCTTCAGCGAGGAGCTCCGCGAAGCCATCGGCGAGCCCAGCCTCTACAACGAATCCCTCGGCACGGTCAGCAACAGCTATCTCTACGACCGCGTAAAAGGGCGCGAACCGGGAACCGAAGGGGTATCCGATCACCACTAGCGAGTCAGCAAGTCAGCCAGCAATCTACAACGTGTCATCCTGAGCGAAGCGAAGGACCTGCAGTTATCAGCGGTAACACCAACGGGATGCCCATGTCCCTGTATCGCGAGATGAGAACCACCCATCCCGAGCCATAGCATCCAGCACTCGCTGACTCGCTGACTCGCTGACTCGCTACCGCCCCCGCTGCCACTCCCGATACACCTCGCTCTTCCCCATTCCACGCTCCCGGGCCGCGCGCTTCAAAGCATCCTTCTCGCTCAAGCCATCGTCTTTCATGAGACGCTCCACCAGCGCGACGATCGAATCCTTCCCAGCCTGCGAGGCGACAGAAGACGGCGCCTCCACCAGCACCACCATCTCTCCCCGCACCCGCTCGCGCTCGACAAGTTGGGCCCGCACCTCGGCGGCACCGCCGCGCAAAAACTCCTCGTGCAGCTTGGTCAGCTCGCGGGCCAGCACCACCCGGCACTCCGCGCCCCACACCCCCGCGACATCCTCGAGCATCTCGAGAATCCGGTGCGGCGCCTCATAGAAGGCCAGCAGCAGCGGCTCGCCGCCTGTCATCACCATCGCCTGCAGCCGCTCCAGTTCCGTCCGCCGCGCGCCAGCCTTCGACGGCAGAAACCCGCAGAACAGAAACCGCTCGGCCACTCGCCCCGAGCCCACCAGCGCCGTTAACGCTGCATTCGCCCCCGGCACCGGCACTACGGGCAATCCCGCCGCAGCCACCGCAGCCGCCACCCGCGCCCCCGGATCGGAGATCCCCGGCAGCCCCGCATCCGTCACCAGCGCCAGCCGCTCGCCCGCCTGGATGCGCGCCACCGCATCCGCCGCGCACGCATGCTCCTTGTGCTCATCGCAGCTCTGCATCGGCGCGTGGATCTCGTAATGCGCCAGCAGATGCGCCGTCTCGCGCGTGTCCTCGCACAGCACGCGGTCCACGCTGCGCAGCACCCGCAGCGCGCGCAGCGTGATGTCCTCAAGATTTCCAATAGGTGTTCCGACCAGGTACAGTCCCGGCGGCAACGATTCAGGAGTCACGCTACTCTGCCTGCGCGTGCCGCTTGCGCTTCTCCGCGAACTGGCTCATAGAGTGCATCAGATGCTGCAAGGTCACGATGCCCACCACGCGCTCGCCGTCTGTCACCGGTACCAGCGACATGCCGCGCCCGCTGAAGCGGCTGATCGTCGAGCCCAGCGAGTCCTCCGGCTTGGCCACGTGGAAGCTGCGCTGCATGATCCCCTGCACGTAGCCGTTGCCCTCGGCGCGCAGCGCGTCGGCGATCACCTGCCGGCTCACCACGCCCACCACGTCGCGCCCGCGCACCACCGGGAAGTCATCCTGCAGCGAATGGATCGCCTTCGCCAGCGCGTCTTCGAGCGTGTCTGACGGCGACAGCAGGGAGAAGTCCGTCAGCATGATGTCGCGCATGTGCACCGTGTCCACCACGCTCTGAAACAGCGCCCCCTGATCCTCAAGCTGGGCGCCGATGAAGATGAAGAACCCCGCCGTCGCCAGCCACAGGTTGGGCAGCAGAATACCAATCAGGACGGCAAGGATGCCGATCATCAACCCCAGCCCGGCGGCGGCCCGCGCCGCCTGCACCCGCCCCTGCACCCGCGTGAACTGGCTGCGCAGCACCCGTCCGGCATCCAGCGGATAGGCGGGCAGCGCATGGAGCACACCAAGAAATGCATTCAGCCATACGAAGGAGCGGATCAGGTGCGCCGGCGTGATCAAGGGCCGCGCCAGCAGGTTCAGCTCCGGCGCCGCACCCATGATCATAAGCACGCACAGCCCTGCCATCGACAGGCTCACCAAAGGTCCCACCAGCGCCATCTCGATCTGTACCGACAGTTCGTTCGAGCGCTCCACGCTCTCGGCGTTCGCAAACGACATCAGCCCGCCGATCGGCAGCAGCAGCATGCTGCGTATCTGCAGCCCGTGATACGCCGCCGCAATCGTGCGCCCGATCTCCCTGGCCAGTACCGCGAAAAACAGCAGCATCCAGAGCATAAAGCCATGCCACTGCGGCATATTCAGCATGCTGGCATACCCCATGCACACGCCGAGCAGCAGCAGGAAGAAGGTATGGATCCGGATATCCATCCCCCACCAGCGCCCCAGCGGAAATGACCAGCCACGCATCGTCGTCCCTTGCTCGCTTCGTCTGAATGAATCGCTGCGTCGATTTACGCTTCCCGCGGTCTTCTGCGGCACGCGCGATCCCCCCGCGCCATCGTTCCATTGTATGCGAGCGCCGATTGCATTCCCTGAATGCTGTCAGGCGGCAAAGGGCACACGCTCACTCGGGACGCGCCCTCTATCTGGAATAGAAATGATTCAAGCGTGAGCGACCAGAGGGAGCGAACCCCACCCAGTAAGTGCGCCAAAGGCGCAATCGCCCCGGACGGCCAGTCCGTGTTCTTCTGTCTGCATGCGTGTCATCGCCGGCGCCTATCGCAGCCGCCCGCTCACCGCGCCGCGCGGCATGGCGACGCGCCCTACCAGCGACCGCCTGCGCGAAAGCCTCTTCAACATCCTCGCTCCGCATATCGAAGGCGCGCGCTTCGCTGACCTCTACGCCGGCACCGGCGCCGTCGGCATCGAGGCGCTGAGCCGTGGCGCCGCCCATGTCACCTTCGTCGAGAGCGCCGCCTCCGCCGTCGCCGCCCTGCGCGCCAACCTTACCGCCCTGCACATTCGCAGCGATTTCCAGCTTGAAGAGCGCAGTGTGCCCGTGACCCTCCGCAATCTCGCCCGCCGCGACCCGCACTTCACCCTCGTCTACCTCGATCCGCCCTGGGAAGACACAGCCGCCTACAGCCAGTCCCTCACTTTATTGTCCGCATCCGCCACTGCATTGCTCGCACCGGAAGCCATCGTCATCGCCGAGCACGCCCGCCGCGGATCTGCCACCCTGGCGGATACCTATGGCGCGCTCCACCGCTATCGCCTCCACGAACAAGGCGACGCCGCCCTCAGCTTCTATCGCCAAAAGGCGATAAGCGTAACTCCGGTTGGTTAAATAAGGGGCCAGCGGGCCTGCGGCCCAAGCAAGTCGGCAAGTCAGCCATACCACCGAAGCGAGCACCACAGCATCTCCACGGCTCGCTGACTCGCTGACTCGCTGACTCGCTGACTCGCTGACTCGCTGACTCGCTGACTCGCTGACTCGCTGACTCGCTGACTCGCTGACTCGCTGACTCGCTAAAACCCCGGCCCACCGGTATGCCGCCCCGTCCGCAAATCCACCACAAACTCCATCTCCGCATCCGTCCGCATGTCCCACCCCCAGCCACGCAGCTCAGTCGCCGAAACTTCGCCCAGCCGCAGGCCCTCCCAGGAAAGCCGCGCGGTCTGCCACAGCCGTCCCGTCGCGCCCCACGCCTCGAGCGAATGAAAGCTCGCAAAGACCACGAGCCCTGCCTCCGGAATCGGCCGCACCTCGGTCACCGGCCGATAGCCCACCTGCTGCCATCGCTCCGGCGCACGCGTATCGATCACGTATGCATACCCGCCGGCCACCGCGCACAGCGTCGCCGGATCGGGACAACTCCACACCCCGGTCGGCACCGCCGGGCTGGCAAACCCCAGCGCGCAGGTAGCCAGAAATGCCTCGCCCACCGCCGGCCGCACCATCAGCTCCAGCGCGCCGCGCTCTACCTCCTCGACTACGGCCGGATACACGAAATGCCGCCGCGGCAGAATCAGAGGCCGCCCGGGCAGCACCTCCGCCGTCCACGCCGCCGGGAAGCTCCGATCGATCGTTGCCGCTCGCCCAGTCACACCGGTCATCTATGCGAATCTAACAAGATCGCACCCGGTAGATCGCACCCAGCAGGTCGCACCCAGGAGGCCTCGCAACCCATCCTCGCTGTCGCCTCGATGTCCACGCCGCCGGCCTCGGCCAGCCATAGCTGAAAAGCTCGTCGCGGACGCCCACCGCGCCTGCCCCTACCCCAATGCGATCCGCGGCAATATCCTCATCAAGCTCACAACTCATGGCGAGGGATAAGCCACATAGCCAGGAGTAATCGCGAGACAACGTTTCTTCCGCGGAACCGGCCTGCGAGCGGGCACGTACCCTCTCTATGCCCGCCGTTTTGATCGACTTACCGGGCTATCATGAAGACGCTCGCAACCGCGCGCCGGCCCTGGTAACGCCGCGCCTGAATCTGCCGATGACCAGCAAGACTGCAACCCGGTTCCTTTACCTCGCCTTCGGTCTCTTCATCATCGCGAGCATGACCTATTACGTCATGACGACTGCAGCACTCTTCCAAGAGCTGATGCACCGCAGTGAGCACGCCCGTATGCCCTTTCAGGTCGATGACGACCTGCTCACTCTCAAGGACCTCCAGGGTGAAGCCATCGCCGCCGGTCTCAGGAATGGCGATCGACTGCTTGAAATGCGCGGCGAACACTTCTACGGTCACGAGCAGATCGTTGCCACGGAGGGCGGCGGCAAAGACTTCCTGCGCCCCGGCGAAACATTGCGGGTCCTGGTTCGCCGCATCGACGGCACTGTGCATCGCGCCTTCATTCATGCCGTCCCTCGCGGCCCCTCGCCCGCCCACTCCAATCCGGAGTGGATGATCCGGCTGCTGTTCGCCGCGCCACCGCTCATCTGCCTGCTCATCGGCTACTGGGTAGCCGCCGCGCGCATCCGCGATCCAAACGCCTGGCTCCTTCTCCTCCTTTTTGCCGCGCCCAGCGCTATCTCTGACACGCAAAACTGGTGGCCCGGCATGTGGGTGGTGTGGCTGGGCGCCTGGTACAACCTGTTGCAATACCTCATGGTTCCCGCCCTCTTTCTCTTTGGAATCTACTTCCCGGAGCGCTGGCGGGCAGATCGCAGGTATCCCTGGGCCAAATGGCTGATCCTGGCTCCTCTCTCTGCCTGTTTCCTCATGCTTTGCGCGATCTTCGCGATCCAAAATTACGCCGCGCCGGAGATGGGCCATTGGAGTGCGCGCGCCTCCATCTGGTTCAACCGCATCGTCGACCCTCTCAACCTGGCCTGCGTGGTCCTCTATGTGGTCGCCGTTCTAGACAAGCTGCGCTCCGCCACCACCGCGGATGTACGCCGGCGCATGCAGGTACTGGCTTTCGGATCCATCGTTGGCCTGGGCTCGCTGCTGCTGGTCTTCGTCCTCCTACCCCACTTCGGCATCGCACCGAATAAGCACCTTTGGATTACTCTTCCCGGCTACCTGCTCTTCTTCGCCGCGCCCTTCTCCTTCGCCTATGTCGTCGTCGTGCAGCGCGCACTCGACGTCCGCATCCTCCTCCGCATGGGCACCAAGTACGCCCTCGCCCGCTATTCGCTACTCGTTGCCGAGTTCGCAGTCGTCGGCTTCATCCTCATCCGCTTCGTCGTCCCCCTGGTTCGCCACAAGGAAAACCTCCCCGTCACCATCCCCGTCCTCATCCTGGTTGCGGCCGTCCTCATCAAGCTCTTCACCTCCCACGACTCCATCAGCAGCCGCCTGCAGCGTTGGCTTGACCGCAAGTTCTTCCGCGAGGCCTACGACGCCGAGCTGGTTCTCAGCGAGCTCTCCGACCAGGCGCGCCGCTTCACCGAGGCCAGGCCCCTCGTCGATACCGTCACCCGCCGTATCTCCGAGGTTCTGCACGTCTCCTCGATCGCCGTCTATCTGCGCCAGGGTCACAGCTTTGGCCTCGAGCACTGCATCGGCGGTGCCGACGATGTGCCCAAACGCTTCGAAGAAAGCTCCTCCACCGTTCGCAATCTCGCACGCTCCAACCAGCCGGCTACCCTCTATCGCGAGAATCCCGACGGCTGGTTCCTGCTCGCCGACGATCGCGAGCGACGCGCCCTCGACACCCTCAGGGCCGAGCTGCTGCTGCCGCTCGCCGGCCGCGATAAGCTGCTTGGCTTCATCAGCCTCGGCCCCAAGCGCTCCGAGGAGCCCTACACGCCCTCTGACCTCCGCCTGCTGCAATCCGTCAGCACCCAGGCCGGCCTTGCGCTTGAGATCAGCGCGCTCGTCCACTCGCTCGCCAGCGAGGCCGCTCGCCGCGAGCGCATCGATCGCGAAATCGAGATCGCCCGCGAGGTGCAGGAACGCCTCTTCCCGCAACAGCTCCCCACACTTCCCGGCCACTCGATCCACGGCGCATGCCGTCCCGCGCAGGGGGTTGGCGGCGACTACTACGATGTCCTCTCGCTCGATGACGGCTCACTTGGCCTCGCCATCGGCGACGTCTCCGGCAAGGGCATCTCCGCCGCGCTGCTCATGGCCAGCCTCCGCGCCTCGCTCCGCGGCATGACCATGGACGGTCCCGCCGACCTCGCCGTGCTCATGTCTCGCGTCAACCGCCTGGTCTACGAGTCCTCCGCAACCAACCGCTACGCCACCTTCTTCTTCAGCATCTACGAGCCCGCCCCCCGCCTGTTGCGCTACGTCAACGCCGGCCACAATCCGCCCTATGTCCTGCGCAATAGCGAGGTCCACGCTCTCGACGGCGGTGGCCCCGTCATCGGCCTGCTGCCCGACGCCATCTATGAAGAGTGCCGCCTGCTGCTCGAGCCCGGTGACCTGCTGCTCGCCTACACCGACGGCATCAGCGAAGCGCTCAACCTGCAGGAGCAGGAGTGGGGCGAAGAGCGCATGCTGGCCGCCGCCCGCGCCCGCCTGCCGGAAAACGCGAGCACCATCCTCCGCCACATCGTCACTGAAGCCGACCGCTTCGCCGCCACCGCCCCCCAGCACGACGACATGACCCTGCTCCTAATGAAGCTCGACCACGCGCCCCGCCTCGCCTCTGCCTGAATCTCCACACTTGTTTCGTTGGGAGAATCACTTGCAATACTCCTTGTGCCGTCGCTCGCGGTAGCGGATCATAGGTGCGCACATGCGCCGCTCCCGCGAGATCCCAACCTGCGTCCTGCTGCTCGCGGCCAGCGCCGCCCTTGCCGGCTGCAACGAGCACCGCGATTGCGTCGACGCCAACAACCACAAGCAGCCTGACTCATACTGCAACGCGGGGACTCACTTCGGCGCGCACTTCCTCTATGGCGGACGCAGCGGCGGCGGTTACGGCGACACCGTCGTAGGCGGCCACGCAGAGTCCGGCATTTCCCGCGGCGGCTTCGGACATGCCGGAGGCGGTGAGGGAGAATAATGCGCCGCCACTCCATCGATCCGCGTCACGATTGGGAACGCACCGTCTCCTCCCAGGGCCTCACTTATCACTCCGTCGAAGGTCGCCCCTACTGGGACGAGTCCGCGTACTGGGAATTCAGCTCCGGTGAAATCGATCGCCTCGAAGCCGCGACAGCGGAGTTGCAGAAGATGTGCCTCGCTGCCGGCGACTTCATTCTGCGCCACAATCGCTTCGCCGCCATGCATATCCCCGAGACCGCGATTCCCGCCATCCGCGGCACTTGGAAGGATGAGCCACCCGCCCTCTACGGTCGCATGGACTTCGCTTACGACGGCTACGGGATCAAGCTGCTCGAATACAACGCCGACACTCCCACCTCACTCGTCGAAGCCGCCATCATCCAGTGGTATTGGCTCCAGGACCGCTTCCCCAAACGTGATCAGTGGAACTCCATCCACGAAAAACTCGTCGCCAAGTGGCGCGACCTCGTGCCCTACGTCAAGCCACCTGTCCACTTCGCACACGACGGCGACCAGGAAGACCTGCTCACGATTTCCTACCTGCGCGACACAGCACGCGAAGCTGGCATCGACAATGCGGCTATCGCGATGTCGGAGATCGGCTGGGACAATGACCACGAATATTTCGTCGGCCACGGCACCACGCCGCTCGCTACGCTCTTCAAGCTCTACCCGTGGGAAACGCTACTCACCGAGTCCTTCGGTATGCACGCGCTCATCAGCATGGCCTCCGGCAACAAGCCGCAGAAAGACCGCACGCAGTGGATCGAGCCCATCTGGAAGATGCTGTGGTCGAACAAAGCGCTCCTCGCCATCCTTTGGGAAATCTACCCGGAACATGAGTTACTGCTGCCTGCCTATCTCGATGGTCCCCGCGACATGGCACGCTATGTGCGCAAGCCACTCTTCGGCCGCGAAGGTGCGAACATCTCTATCGTCAACGGCAGCCGAAGCTTTGAAACCGACGGCCGCTTCCCCGACGGTCCCTGGGTCTATCAAGGCCTCGCGCCCGTGCGCTGCGTGGACAGCAACTACGCCGTGCTCGGCAGTTGGCTCATCGATGGCGAACCCGCCGGCCTCGGCATGCGTGAAGCGTGCGATCCCATCATCCGGAACACCGACCGCTTCGTCCCGCATCTCTTCTAGCCGCCCATCGTTAGCGGTCTATCAGCGGTTGCCGCTCATCAGAGATGTGTCATCCTTAGCGGAGTGAAGGACCCGCAGTGTCTCGAACCATCACAAACTTTCCCGAAGCCAGGCCAGTCCTAAAACGCCGCGGCCGCGCGCTCCGCAACACTCTTCACTCCCAGCCTTAACGCAGCGCCCTCTTCCATCAGCGGGATGATCTTTTCGAACTCCGGCCCCGAGTGCGCGCCCGTTAGCAGAATCCGCACCGGATGAAACAGCTCCTTGCCCTTCGCACCCGTCTCTGCCTTCACCTCGTTCATCAGCGCCTTGAAGCGCTCTGCCGTGATTGGCCCCGGCTCCGCCATCGCACGCGCCGCGAATGCGCCCACCACCCGCTGCCCCAACTCGCTCGCCAGGATCTCTGCATTCTCCGGGTCGGCCTTCGTCTTCGCCGAATCGAGCGCGAAAACGAAGGATGCCTTCGCCGACAACTGATCCAGGTGATCCACCCCGGGCAGAAAGACCGCCACCAGCCGCTCGAACCAATTTGCAATCTCTGCAGTTGCCTTTTCTCGTGACCCGAGATAGCCCGCCTGCTCGAAATACGGCCACGCCAGCCGGGCCACGTCTGCAATCGGTCGCAGCTTCAGGTAGTGCCGGTTCAGCCAGTCCAGCTTGCCTGTATCGAAGACCGCAGGCGATGCCGTCACCCGCTCCAGCTTGAACTCCCGAACCAATTCCTCCGGCGTGAACGTCTCCCGCGTTCCGCCCTCCGCGCCCCAGCCCAGCAGCGCGAGATAGTTCATCAGTGCCTCCGGCAGATAGCCCATCTCGCGGAAGCTCGCAATCGACGTCGCGCCATGCCGCTTCGACAGCCGCTCGCGGTCGCTGCCCAGGATGGTCGAAAGATGGGCGAACTCCGGCACCGTCCACCCGAACGCCTCGTAGATCGCGACCTGCTTCGGCGTGTTCGAGACGTGATCGTCGCCCCGGATCACGTGCGTAATCTCCATCAGCGCGTCGTCGATCGCCACCACATAGTTGTAGACCGGCATCCCAGTCGACCGCACCAGCACCGGATCGCTCACCGCCTCGGCCGGAAACTCCACCTCGCCCCGCACCAGGTCCCTGAAAAGGATCGGATGCTCCGGAATACGTAACCGCACCGCATACAATTCGCCAGTCGCCGCGCGCTTCCGCGAATCCTCGATCGAAATCGCCCGGCACCGCCCGCTGTACACCTGCGGCTGGTGCGCTGCTGCGGCAGCCGCGCGCTCCGCCTCCAGTTGCTCCGGCGTGCAGAAGCAGCGGTATGCCTTGCCTTCCTTGAGCAGCCGCTCCGTGTGCTTGGCATAGATGGGCAGCCGCTCGCTCTGCCGATAAGGCCCATGGGAGCCCCCCATCTGCGGGCCTTCCTCCCACGTCAGCCCCAGCCAGTGCAGGTCTTCGATCAGCAGCGCCTCATAGCGCAGCTCCGACCGCTCGACATCCGTGTCCTCAATGCGCAGGATCGCGGTCCCGCCATTGTGCTTCGCGAACAGCCAGTTGTAGAGCGCCGTCCGCGCATTGCCCACATGCAGCATCCCGGTGGGCGAGGGCGCAAACCGCACCCGTGGTCTTCTTTGAACTTGCGTATCAGCCATCTCCAATCGATGCTAGAGCATTTCTTCTGACCCCGTGCGTAGCGGAGATTCTCTCGGCGTTGCCTTTCCGTAATGAAAGACAACAAAAGCCTTCGTCGGCCGGTTTGGAGATACAGGAGAAACGCTCTATCGCAGCGCGCCGCGATCAGCCGCTTTGCTTACAATAAGAAGGACAACACGTCAGGAGAACGCACCGATGGCCCACATGGTCCAGGATTCCCGCTACAAGAAAGAGATGGAAGGACTGGATGAGCCGCCCTTCGACTCCGATTTCGGCAACAAGGTCTACCACAATGTCTCCAAGCAAAGCTGGCAGGAGTGGGTCGACCGCCAGAAGATGCTGCTGAACGAATACCGCCTCCAGCCCTGGACGCGCGAAGCCCAGGAATTCCTGGTCGAGCAGATGGAGCAGTTCTTCTTCGGTGAAGGCTCCGCCCTGCCCCAGGACTACATCCCACCCGCGGGCTAGCCAGCCTTTTTGTTACACTCACTGAGGCAAGACTCCTGCCTCACCGTCGTCGGGACGTGGCTCAGCCTGGTAGAGCACTCGCTTGGGGTGCGAGGGGTCGGCAGTTCGAATCTGCCCGTCCCGACCATTTCAATGGAACGTTAAGCACTCTTCGCCTGCGTCGCGATCGTCTGCACATCGGACCCGCGCCCAAACATCCGCCGAAAGGCCCGCACCACCCAGCGCACCGCAAAGATCGCCACCCCCACCGCAATCAGAGCGATCGTCGCGCTCGCCCATGGGTGCACCGTCACCAGCCAGCTCAGCCCCACGGCCGCCGCATCTTCCGTCGTGCTGAGCGCAATATTCGAAATTGGCTCCGGACTCGGCGTCACCGCCGCGCGCACCGCAGTCTTCGACCCATGCGCCGCCAGCGCAATGCCTGACCCCACCGCCACCGCCAGCAATTGCATCGCCGGCGACAGATGCGTCGTAGCGCCGTACGCCAGCAGCGCCGCCACCGGAATGCGCACGAAGGTATGCAGCGCATTCCACACCAGGTCGAAGCCGGGAATCTTGTCCGCGATAAACTCCGCGGCAAACAGCGCAGCGCTCGCGCCAATCACCCACCAGTCGCCCAGCATCTCCAGGCCCCCGGGCAGCACCGCCCAGTGCAGCCGCGCCAGCACGCCCAGGGTCAGCACCGTTGCATACACATTGAGGCCCGCGGCAAAGCTCGCTGCAATCACCA
>DASYBK010000109.1:0-61533 GCA_036500805.1 Acidobacteriaceae bacterium
GGCCTTGGTGGCGCTGCGATATTGGCCCCAGAGGTCAACGTTCCAGGAGGACGACAGGCCGAGCTGACCCAGATGTGTGACGAAGGAGCCAAGCCCCCCAAACTGCGCGGATGGGTACTGTTCGGCTGTATAACCGCCGCCGGCACTGAGCGTGGGGAATTCCGCCGAACGCGTGACGCCAAGCTGTGCCTGCGACTCCAGCACACGCTCTGCGGCGATGCGGACGTCGTAGTTCTGCTTGAGCGCGGTGCGAATCAGCTCCTGCAGCTGCGGATCGCCAAAGACCTCCCACCACTTCTCATCGCCGAGCGAGAGAGCGGTAGAGGTCGCGCCGTTGGGCTGGCCGGGCAGTGGGGTCCCGTTCAGGTCGTGCGGCTGCTCGCTGCTTTGTGTGTTGCCGTTAGTCTCCGCGCCACGGTAGACGGTGGGCGTATCGATGGTGGGCCGCTTGTATTTTGGCCCGACGGTGCAGCCGGACAAGAGGACGGCTGCACCGCCAAGCGCTGCGGCGATGCTCTGCTTTCTCATAGGGCATCTCCAGAGATGACCGGTTCCCGCGTCTCCTTGCGCGCGCGCCTGGTGCCGACGCGGTGCGTGAGGCGCTCGACCACAGCAAACGTAACCGGAACAATAAAGATTGCGATCAGGGTGGAGGCCAGCATGCCTCCGATGACGACGGTTCCCAGCACCTGGCGCGAGATGCCGCCGGCGCCGCTGGCCGTCCAGAGCGGGATGCAACCAAGGATGAAGGCAAAGGCCGTCATCAGGATGGGACGCAGACGGAGTTCAGCGCCGGCAAGCGCGGCATCGTAGATGGTCTTGCCGCTCTGGTATTCGCTGCGTGCAAATTCGACGATCAAGATGGCGTTCTTCGCCGCCAGACCGATGAGCATGACCAGACCGATCTGCGCGTAGACGTTGTTTTCCAGACTGCGCATAGAAAGAGCGAGGAAGCCGCCGAAGACCGCGATCGGCGTGCTGAGCAGAACGCTGAAGGGCAGCGACCAGCTCTCATACTGCGCGGCCAGAATAAGGAAGACGAAGAGCAGCGAGACCCCAAAGATGGTGGAGGACGACACGCCCTGAGCGGCCTTCTGCTCCTGGAAGCTCATGCCTTGGTAGTCGAGCGCCATCTCTGACGGCATAGTCTCTCGAAACACCTGTTCAAATGCATCCGTGGCCTGGGCCGAACTGTAGCCCGGGTTGGCGGTCGCGATAAGCTGTGCCGCCTCATATTCGTTGTAACGCATCGTGAATTCGGGTCCGGTGATGCGCTTCACGGAGGTGAGAGCCGAGAGCGGTATGGAATTGCCGGAGGCGTTCTGTACGTAATACTGGTTGATGTCATTGATGCTCGTTCGCGAGGTGCCTTCGGCTTCGACATAGGTCTGCCATTGGCGTCCAAATCGGTTGAAGTAGTTGACCAGGTAACCGCCCATGAAGGTTTGCAGGGTCTGATACACGTCGCCGAGGTTCACGCCTTCCTGAACCGCCTTGGCGCGATCGACGTCGACGTAAATCTGCGGAACATCGGGCAGATAGGTGGTGATGACGCTCGCGATCTCCGGCCGCTTGTGCAGCGCAGCCATGAATTTGTTGACGTTGTCCGTAAGGTTCTGCTGAGTTCCGCCTGAGCGGTCCTCGAGCACTGCCGAAACACCGCCCGAGGTGCCGACACCTGGAATCGCCGGAGGCGGGAAGGAAAATGCGATGCCTTGCCGGATGCCTCCGAGGCCCTGCGCAATGTGCTGCTGGATGGCTATGTATTGTTCGTTCTTAGCCTTGCGCTGATCCCATGGCTTGAGGGTGACGAAATAAAACGCCGTATAGGTACTTTGCGTAAAGCTGAGCAGGCTGAAGCCGTTGACGCTGACGATGCTCTGAACCCCGGGCGTCTTTAGAATGACGTCCTCGACACTCTTGGAGGCTTCGGTTGTGCGTTCGAGCGATGCTGCATAGGGCAGCACCATGCCGACATAGAGATATCCCTGATCCTCATCGGGCAGGAACGAGTTGGGAATGCCGCGGGCAATCCACACCGCTGCCACGGAGACGAGCAGCAGGAATACGAGGGCAAACCCGGACTTGCGGATGAGGAAACCGGAGGTGCGCACGTAGCCATTCCTGGTGCGGCCGAAGGCGCGATTGAACCAGGAGAAGAAGTATCCTAAAGGACCGCGACTGGGCTTTTTCGGCTTGAGCAGCAGGGCGCAGAGCGCGGGGCTGAGCGTCAGCGCGTTGAAGGCCGAGAAAAGAACCGAGATAGCGATGGTGATCGCGAATTGCTGATAAAGCCGTCCAGTGATGCCGGGCACGGCGGCAGTGGGAATGAAGACGGCTGCCAGAATCAGCGCGATGGCGATGACCGGGCTCGCGACCTGCTCCATGGCGGCGATCGAGGCTTCCTTGGGCGACATCCCTTCTTCGATATGGTGTTCTACCGCCTCCACCACCACGATGGCGTCATCGACCACCAGGCCGATGGCCAGCACCAGGCCGAGCAGAGACAGTGTATTGATGGAAAAGCCGAGCGCGGGGAAGACGACGAACGTGCCGATGAGCGAGACAGGCACGGCGAGCAGCGGGATGAGTGTGGCGCGCCAGCCCTGCAAGAAGACGTAAACAACCAGGATGACCAGGCCAAGCGCGATTCCCAGGGTGATGACGATCTCGTGCAGACCCTCGGTAACGGCCTTGGTCGTATCCAGGGGGACGGCGGAGGCCATATCCGTCGGATATCTCTTCTGCAGTTCGGCAAGCTTTTTGTAGACAGCGGCCGCAGCGGCGACAGCGTTCGATCCGGGGAGCTGATAGATGGCCATGCCGGCTGCGATCTGCCCGTTATAGCGCACGTTGACGTTGTAGGTCTGCGCTCCCAGCTCAATGCGCGCGACATCCTTGAGGCGCAGTATGGAGCCGTCGGGATTGGCGCGGATGACGATCTGACCGAACTGCTCGGGAGTCACAAGGCGACCCTGGGACTGAACCGTGTAGGTGAACTCCTGACCGCCCGGTATAGGTTCAGCGCCGATCTGACCAGCAGGGTTGACGTTGTTCTGCACCTGCATTGCGCTGACAATCTGGGGAACCGTAACGCTGAGTTTGGCGAGCTGATTGGGATCGACCCAGACGCGCATGGCATATTGCCCGCCGAAGACCTGGACGCGCGCGACACCGGGAACACGGGTCAGTTCGTCCGCCATGTTGATGTAGGCGTAGTTGACGAGAAAATTCGTGTCGTAGGTGCCCTTGGGCGAGTAGAGCATGACGAACATCAGCGGCGAGGCCAGCGACTTGATGACGGTCACGCCCGAGGTATTGACCTGTGCTGGAAGTTGTGGCACGGCCTGGCTGACGCGGAGCTGGGTGAGGACCTGGTCGATGTCCGGATTGGTCGCGATATCGAAGTCAACCGTGAGCGCCATCGCGCCGTTGTTCGCGTTCGTGGAATACATGTAGTTCATGTGATCCACGCCGGTCACCTGCTGCTCGATAGGTGTCGCGACGGACTCCTCGAGGGTTTTGGCATCGGCGCCGGGATAGGTGGCCTGCACCAATACCTCAGGCGGGACGATGTTGGGGAACTGCGAGGTGGGCAGGCTGAGCATCGCCACCACGCCGACGATCACCATGATGATCGATATCACCATGGCCACGATGGGCCGGTTGATAAAGAACTTCGACATGATCTATTTCCCTTCGCTGCTGCTGGCGTCCGGTTTCCCGCCATCACTCTGACCGGCTTGTTGCTGACCTGCCTCCGCTTGCTCCGTGGCGGCCGGATGAGGATGAACGGGGATGCCATCAGCCAGTTTGCCGGTACCTTCGGTGACCACCTGCTCTCCCGGCTTGAGGCCGCTGGCGATGATCCAATCGGCGCCGACCTGCTGCCCTACCTGCACCGGCTGTATGTGAACCTTGTTGTCGGCATTCACGACGGCGACCTGATAGGATCCCTGCAGCTCAGTGACAGCACGTTGCGGCACCAGAAGAGCGCCGCGCTCGAGATTCGTCTGCGCGCGCACCCTGCCGTACTGGCCCGGCCGCAGCAGGCTCTGGGGATTGGCAAAGGCAGCGGCTACCCGGATGGTGCCGGTATTGGAATTGACTTGGCGATCGACAAAGATAATGCGTCCCTTGTCGGGGTATATGCTGCCGTTTGAAAGCGTCAGCTGAATGGGCACGCGGTTCGAGGCATGCAGCAGGTCCGCGCCGCCGGCCGAGCGCACCTTGTTCGAGAGCGCGAGATATTCCTGCTCGCTGATCGCGAAGTACACCTTGATCGGCTGCACCTGCGAGACAGTTGTGAGCACCGTGGATTGCGTGACCAGGCTGCCGACCTGTGTGGTCGCGATGCCGGCGATACCGTCCAGCAGCGAGCGCACCTTCGTCCAGCCCAGGTTGAGCTGCGCCGTCTCGACCGCAGCCTGCTGCGCCTTCACCGTGGCCTCGTCCGCCGCCTGTGTCTGCAGATCGTTATCCAGCTGGGACCGTGCAATGGCCCGCGCCTCGGCGAGGGGCGTATCGCGCTTGGTGTTGATCTGGGCGAGCTGCAGTTGCGCCTGCGCCTGCGCCAATTGGCCCTTTGCCTGATCGAGCGCCGCCTGAAATGGCCGGGGGTCGATCTCATAGAGGACCTGGCCCTTGCTCACCTGCGAGCCCTCTTTGTAGTCCTGGCGGATCAGATAGCCGGTGACCTGGGGCTGGATCTGGGCGTTGGTGTAGCCGTCCAGGTTGGCCACCCACTCGCCGTAGATAGGCACGTCCTTCTGCTCGACGACGGTCGTGGTCACGTCCGGCGGCGGATACTGGGGCGGCCCGCCACCTTTGGCGGACTTGCTGCAGCCGGCGATCAGCGCAAGACCCGCGAGCAGGAGCAGGACCGCCGCGGAGGGCAGACCTGGGGAATAACTGCAATCCGTGCGGTCGCAGGCGTCTCCCGTTGCAGAGAAAGGGCGGGGGGGGGTGGGGTTTGCTGGAATCATGGGAGCCTTCCCGGAAAAGCGTCTAAACGACGCGCAATCAGTTTTTTAATGCCGGAGCGCCACGTGGCGCAGGGCAGGTACACGCGAGTACTAGCGCAGTAGATGAGAGTGCCAGCGGCGGAGACTCATCGGAAACACATTTTTTCATAAAAACGGCACTCTGTGCCATAATCTGCATGCAGTGCAGAAAACGCTTCGCAGATCCGGCGGCGAACAAGGGACGAAACCTCAAGATTCCGGGTCGCTTCGCGAACGGAAACACGAGTTCGTCCTGCGGGAGATTGAACGGGCGGCGTGGGAGCTTTTTGCCGCCGTCGGCTTCGACCGGGCCACGGTGGAAGAGATCAGCCGCAACGCCGGCGTCTCCCGGCGCACGTTCTTCCGCTACTTCAAGACCAAAGAAGAACTGCTCTCCTTCAGCGTGGAGCACTTTGGTCAGCGAGTGGCGCAGCGCTTTGCCGAAGCGCCAAGGAAGCGCAACCCGCTGCTGGCGCTCGAGGACGCGATCCTCTCCGTGATGCGCGAAGAGATGGAGGATACCCGTCAGCCCAAGGAGATGCTGGGGCTGATGTTTGAAGAGCCGAATCTTCGCGGACGCTTCCTGTGTGCTCTCAGCCGCTGGGTGCCGGTGCTGAGCAAAGAGCTGGCGAAGCGCAAGGCATATCGCGGTGACTCCGCGCGCTGCGACCTGGTAGCGGCGCTCTACTGCACGGCTTTCGACCAGGCCCATCTGCGATGGTACCGCGAAGGCACCGGCGATCTGCCGGCACAAATGAAACGGGCCTTCCGCCAGCTTCGCGAGACCAACTGCCCCAGTTCCCGATAAGCGGCGTTCACGTTTTCCGGCGCATGTCGCCATAGCGGTCCTCATCCTGCATGATCTCTGCAAGTGCCGTCCGGCATGACCGGATCGGCCCTCTTATGGCTAGTCGAATAAGCGGGCGCAAAAACGACATGGCGGCGATCTTTTCTTAAAAAAATATCTGTTCCGCCGGCGAGGCGATATGTCCGAGCCCGGCGGCGAGAGAGACAATCCGCCATACCGGGCTCAATAATGCAAGTCTAGCTGCGCGCTTGGAGGAATGCCTGATCCAGATCCGCCGTCAGGTCGTCGACTGCTTCAATTCCCACCGAGATGCGCACCAGGTCGTGGGGAATTTGCTTCTGCGAGCGGAGCTGCTCCGGAATGCTGGCGTGCGACATGTAGTTGGGCAGGCTGATAGTGGAATTCACGCCGCCGAAGCTGACCGTGATGGTGTGCAGCTTGCAGCCTTCCACCACGCGCCGCGACAACTCCGGATCGCCGGTGCGGAAGCTGAGCACGGACCCAGGTCCGCTGGCCTGCTTCTTGTGGATCGCCGCGGCCTCGGGTGGCGCCAGGGCGGGGAAGAAGACTTCGGTGACGCTCGGGTGGTGCTCTAGATAGCCCGCGATCGCGATGGCATTCGCCTGCTGCTGATTCTGGCGCAGCGCCAGTGTCTTGAGCCCGCGCAATACGAGAAAGCTGTCGAATGGCGCGAGGCCGCCGCCCTCGCCATTCTGGATGAGGTAGAGATCGTCGACCAACCCCGCATCCTTGACGATCACGGCGCCGGCCATGACATCGCTGTGGCCGCATAGAAACTTTGTTGCCGAGTGGATCACGATATCGCAGCCCAGCTCGAGCGGCCGCTGCAGATAGGGCGACATGGTGCTGTTGTCCACGCAGACACGCGCGCTGTGCTGGTGAGCGAGGGTGGCGACACGCGCGAGATCGAGGATGTGAAGCAGAGGATTGGTCGGCGATTCGAGATAGACCAGCTTCACCGCCGGCGTAAAAGCAGCCTTCAGTGCGCTCTCATCGGCAAAGTCGACATACTGGACGGTGATGCCGCGGTTCGCGAGGATGCGCGAGAATAGACGGTAGGTACCGCCATAGAGATCGTCGCAGGCCAGTATCTGCTCGCCGGGCTTGAGCAGCCGCGTGACGGCGGTGATGGCGGCGAGGCCGGTGGAAAAACAAAACGCACGCGTACCCGATTCGAGCAGCGCAAGCTGCGCTTCGAGCACGGCGCGTGTGGGATTGCCGCTGCGCGTGTAATCGAAATCGCCGAATGCGGTCGCGGAATCCTGACGGAAGGTCGCTGTCTGGTAGATCGGCGTGTTGGCAGGACGACAGCGGTCGCCCGGTGCGGGATCGAAGTTCAGCAGCAGGGTTTCAAATTTCACAGGTCACCTCCGGCGAGAGCATTTTTCCTGTGATCCGGACGGCGGAGATCCACTCGGCGTGACCTTTCTTCAAGGAAAGGCCACATGAACATACGGTCGATGGTCTACACCTGCAGGAAAAATGCTCCGAGGCGAGGGATTCGAGAGCGGATCGCAAGGCAATCTCCAGTACGCAATCAGTCGGGTCAAGGTCGAGAAAGGGTGGCTTGTCCCTGGCCGGCGGTCGACGCCTGGAGTGGGCGCTCAGAGCCCAGGCGCAAACTGCACACCAGCCAGGGTGCGCATGGCCATAGGCATTCGTCCGCCAGAGGGGAAGATCATAGCCCTGAGGCTAAGGGAACGCCGCGGCTGCGTCAAGCGGGCCGCGCAACGCAGGCAATCGCGGATCCAGCTGAATCAGGAGATTCGGATATCCATGCGTGCAATGAGGCCGTCCTCGATCACATACACGTGCTGAATGCTCTGATCGACAAGGATCTTTCCGGATAGATCGCGAACAACCTGGTGAACATCGACCACGGTCTGACCGTTCCCGACATCCTCAACGCGCAAAGGTTCTACCTTCGGGTCGAGCGTCTCCCACTGGCCTCTCCAGTACTCACGCACCTCGTCGCGGCCGTGCAGCCGACCACCCGTAATGGCATTGGGCCAATCGACGTCAGGGTGCATCATCGCGAGGATGGCATCCATATCGCGCCGGTTGAATGCGGCATAGGCGGCGGTGATCAACGCTCGGTTTGATTGCATAACGTTTGACTGCATACGCTCTAATATGCGCCAGTCTGCTGCAGCGGAAGCCCGACCTGGAAGCAGGTCTTTCCCGGCACACTCTCGACGGTGAGAAAGCCACGATGCATGCGGACGATGCGCTGCGCAGTGTCGAGTCCGAGGCCGAGCCCATGTCCCGGAGCCTTCGTCGTGAAGAACGGCTCGAAGATTCGTCCCTGCTGATCCTTTGGGATGCCAGGGCCATCGTCTTCCACTTCGACCAGCAGCAGATCGGACGCGCGGCGGACCCGGAGCCGAATGCGCCCGCGGTTCTTGATCGCGTCCAGCGCATTCTCCAGCAGCACGGTCCAAACCTGGTTCAGCTCGCCGCCATAGGCAGAGATGACGGGCAGATGCGGCTCGTACTCGCGCTCCACGACGACGTGTTGCAGGCGCGACTGCAACATGGCCAACGTGTTCTCCAGGCTCTGCGGCACATCGACATCCTGGATCGGCGCCTGATCCATGTAGGAGTAATCCTTGATGGCGCGGATGAGATCGAAGATGCGTGCCGTCGAGTCGAGCATGGCCTCGGCCATGCGCTCCGCGCGCAACGTTGAGGCGTGCTGCGAGAGCAGGAGTGCTGTGCTCTCCGGAGTCAGAAAATCAGGCAGAGCGGCAAGATGTCCAGGCGTGATGCCGGCCTCGGCGAACTCCGGTGCGATCTGTCCGACATTCGGGATTTGACGCTCCTGCAGCCAGCGCGTCAGTGCTTCCTCACGCATCGCGACCTCAGCCGGGGTCAGCGCGGGCTTGCCTTCCAGACTGCGGCGCATATGCTCGTTCCATCTGCGCAATGCCTCGACGTGCTCGGGCTGGAAACAAAGACTTCCCAGACGAAAGCGGTCGCGGCCGAAGATCTCCAGCTCCTGCAGCATGCCCGAGGCGGCGCGCTGCGCGGCCGATGCCGGGTTGTTGAGCTCGTGCGCGAGATTGCCGGCGAGCTTACCGAGCGCACTGAGCTTTTCCGACTGCTGCTCCATACGCGTGACCTCGCGCGAACGATCGAGCAGAATGCTGACCACGCGCTGCGTCATCGAGGGAATTTCCGCGAGCATGCGCGGAAAGATCGCCCGATCGTATTGGACCGCCCACGTCGGCGCCGTGGTAACGCCTTGGCCGCCCCAGGTCTTCATCCGGGAGAAGGGAAGAAGCCCGGTGATCTGTCCTGCGCGTCCGATGAAGAGGACAGGCGCGGCGCCGCTGCGATCGCGCTGCACCTGCACCTCACCTTTCAGCAGGATGATCATGTGGTCTGCCGACTCGCCCTGCTGGAAGAGCATGGTGTTGGCATCGGCAAAGCGCTCGGTGCCGTTGGTCGCGAGCCACCGATACTCTTCATCGCTGAGGCCGGCGAGCGGCGTAACTTTGCGCAAGGCGTCAGTGAGCGCAGCGATGCGGTCACTTGATGTGGCAACCGGTTGCTCGATCAGACTTTCGCTCACGGGGACTCCTTGAGGTACTTATGGTAGCCGACCGGCAGCCCCACGGTATCCACCGCAGGGCTGAAGCATTTTCGGTATCAGCGTGGACAGCCCAACGATCGTGCTTGTGGCTTTTCTTAACGGAAAAGCCACATCGAGAATAATCCCGTTTCGTTCAGAGTATTCCCGAAAATGCTTTGAGTGCCCAATTCCCAGTGCCGAACGGCTGAATTAAGCGGTCGTAGTGGCCTCCTGCTTGGCTGGCGACTGCGATGGCGCCGTCACCGGATCGAGGAAGGGCATCGCTGCCCGCAACTCGCTGCCGACTTTTTCGACGGCATGCGCGCGTTCCGCGGCGCGGTACTTCTCAAACTGATGACGGCCGGTACGATTCTCTTCCATAAACTTACGAGCGAAGGAGCCATCCTGAATTTCCGCGAGCAGCTTCTTCATCTCCGCGCGGGTCTGGTCCGTAACGATGCGCGGACCGGCAGTGTAGTCGCCGAATTCGGCCGTATCGGAGATGGAATAGCGCATGTAGCTCAACCCGCCGCGATACATCAGGTCGACGATCAGCTTCAGCTCGTGCAGGCACTCGAAATAGGCCATCTCCGGCGCATAGCCTGCTTCTACCAGCGTCTCGAAACCCGCTTTCACCAACGCGGAGGTGCCGCCGCAGAGCACGGCCTGCTCGCCGAAGAGGTCGGTTTCGGTTTCTTCTTTGAACGATGTCTGGTAGACGCCGGCGCGTGTGCAGCCGATGCCGCGCGCATAGGAGAGCGCCAGCTTCTGCGCATTGCCGGTGGCATCTTGCTGAACCGCGATCAAGCCAGGGACGCCGCCACCTTCGGTGAAGATTTCGCGAACGCGATGGCCCGGTGCCTTGGGCGCGACCAGCGCCACGTCGATATCGGCCGGTGGTTTGATGAAGCCAAAGTGAATATTGAAGCCGTGCGCGAAGAGCAGCAGCTTACCTTTGGTCAGATGCTGCGCGATGTGCTCCTTATAAACCTCCGCCTGGGACTGATCGGGGACGAGGATCATGATGACGTCCGCCCATTTGGCGGCGTCGGCGATGGAGAGCACGGTGAGTCCGGCCTTCTCCGCCTTCGTGCGCGAGCGGCTGGTCGACGGCAGTCCAACGCGCACATCAACGCCGGAGTCCTTCAGGTTGAGCGAGTGGGCGTGGCCCTGCGAGCCGTAACCGATCACCGCGACTTTTTTGGCCTGGATGAGCGAGAGGTCGGCGTCCTGATCGTGAAAAACCTTGGGCATGGGGTGCTCCTTCAAAGCGAGTCAGCGGATCAGCAAGTCAGCGATGCATCGTGCCGGTCGAGAGATGATGCGCTGCGGGTTAGTGTTGCGGTTGATACCAGCGACGGAGATCAGCTGATCCAATCGGAAATGCCTGATCCTGTCATCCCGACCAGAGCGAAGCGAAGTGGCGGGATCTGCTGTTTCACTAAATCTCTTCCTCGTGCACGTTTTCAAATTCGTTGGGCAGGATTTCTTCCCCCAAGTTGTCATGAACGTCCAGCTTACCGCTATAAGCGGCCCCGTTGCCATCCGCACCCGGCTTCGTGCCCAGCGCGGAGAGCACGCGGCTGGTGTGATGACCGCGGCGCATGGCCATGCGGCCGGTGCGCGAAACTTCCAGAATGGTGTAGCCGGATTCGGTGATGACCTGCACCAGCCCTTCGATTTTTGAGGAGCTGCCGGTCATCTCCAGCATGATCGATTCCGGCGCGAGGTCAACCACGCGGGCGCGAAAGACATTGGCCAGCTCGAAGATCTGCGAGCGCGAGTGCGGTCCATTCGGGGAGTCCGGGCCGACGGCAATCTTCATCAGGCAGAGCTCGCGCACGACGGCAGCCGAGCGGTCGACCTCATCGACATGGACGGTCGTCTCCAGCTTGTAGAGCGAGGCACGGATGCGGTGCGCGGCGTGTTCATGAGCATCACAGACGATGGTCATGCGCGATGTGTCCGGCCGCTCCGATTCGCCGACGGTGAGCGAGACGATATTGATGTTGAGCCGGCGGAAGAGCGACGCGACGCGCGTGAGCACGCCAGGCTTGTCTTCGACGAGAGCTACGAAGGTGTGCAGCATATCATCACCTACCGTTAAAGGCGGTACCACTCCCAAAGTGAACGAGGACGTTCGAAGAAGATAAATTCTCCCGGAGTTGCAGATGCTTTAATCTTGCTGCACTCGTTCAAATCGGCAATTCCTTCAGTGACTATCTTCTCAACTGCATACAAGCGCTCTCTAGCACCCGCTTTATAAGGGTGACACGTGACATAGATATTTGAGCCAACCCTAATCGAGCTAGTTCTTTCCACTTCAAGCGTGATTACGCCATTCTTGTCCGTAGGAAAGATTTCTGAATCGCGTTGATCAGCTCTGCGCCATACGTTGAGCTTCTCGTCCTTAATGGGTTTTCCACTCCTACCGTTCAAAATTCTGATCTGAATTGACACGAGCTGCGCTTTCGCCCCAAGCTCGAAGCAGACAAAGATCACCAAAACCCCAGCGAGTAACCCGATTCTCACTCATCCTCCGCAGTTTCAAGCAAAGGGTCGCGCTCAGGCCTGTGCACCATCTCGTGCAATGCAGCGCCGGGCGCGATCATCGGATAGACACCGTCTTCCTTCTCCACCTGGAAATTGATCACGAAGGGTCGACCGGAGGTGCGCGCTTTCGTGACGATGGGTGTTACATCCTTCCGCTTCGTGATGTGCGCGCCTTCAATGCTGTGCGCTTCGGCGAGCTTCACGAAATCCGGGGAGAGGATCGGCGAGGCGGAGTAGTTCTTCTCATAAAAGGTCTCCTGCCACTGCCGCACCATGCCGAGAAAGCCGTTGTTGATGATGGCGATGTTGATGGCGAGCTTCTCCTGCACGATGGTCGAAAGCTCGGCTGCCGTCATCTGAAAGCCGCCATCGCCGGCGATGACCCAGACATCCTTCTGTGGGCATGCAGTCTTCGCGCCGATGGCCGCGGGCAGCGCAAACCCCATGGTGCCAAGGCCGCCGGAGGTGATGAGCGAGCGGGGCGTCTCGTGCTTGAAGTACTGCGCCTCCCACATCTGGTGCTGGCCGACATCGGTAACGATGATAGTGTCCTGTTCGCGCCCGGCGGCCTGCGCCTCTCGCCAGATGTCGTGAATGACGTGTGCGGCATAGAGGTGGCCGTTGTCCGGCAGGTTGATGATGTCGCGCACCGCGGCCGTGCCCTTCAATGCATGAATCTGACGCAGCCAGCCGCTGTCGACGCGCTTTGGCAGCATAGGCAGCAGTGTCTCGAGGACGACTTTCAGATCGCCGATCAGCGCGACATCGACGCGCACGTTCTTGTTGATCTCGGACGGATCGATCTCGATGTGGATTTTTTTTGCATTCTGCGCGTAGCCGGCCAGGTTGCCGGTGACGCGATCGTCGAAGCGCATGCCGAAGGCCAGCAGCAGGTCGGCCTCCTGGATGGCGTGGTTCACCCAGGACTCGCCGTGCATGCCCATCATGCCGAGATGCAGCGGATGCGCGGCGGGGAAGCTGCCGAGACCGAGCAGCGTGGAGGCAACGGGGATCTGCTGCGACTCGGCAAAGGCCAGCACCTGCGCTTCGGCGCCGGATTGCGTGATGCCGTGACCGGCAAGGATGACCGGCCGTTTTGCCGATTGGATCAGCGCGACCGCCTCGCGAATGGCGCTCGATTCGGCGCGCAGCATGGGATGCGGACGTGCGGCGCACGGTGCGCAGGCGGCGAACTCGAATGGCGCGGAGGCCTGCTGCGCATCTTTGGTGATGTCGATGAGCACAGGGCCGGGCCGGCCCGACGTGGCAATCTGAAAGGCCAGGCGAATCGCGGGGGCGATCTCCTCCGGGCGCGTGACCAGGAAGTTGTGCTTGGTGATGGGCAGCGTGATGCCGGTGATGTCGACTTCCTGAAAGGCATCGGAGCCCAGCACCTTCGATGAGACCTGGCCGGTGATCGCAACGATCGGCACCGAGTCGAGCATGGCGGTGGCAATACCCGTGACGAGATTGGTCGCGCCTGGTCCGCTGGTTGCCATGCAGACGCCGACGCGGCCCGAGGCGCGGGCATAACCGTCGGCCATGTGCGCCGCGCCCTGCTCGTGCCGTACCAGAATGTGCCGGATGGGGAACTTGCGCAGCGCATCATAGATGGGCAAAATCGCGCCGCCGGGATAGCCGAAGACCTCGCGGACTCCTTCTCCTTCGAGCGTCGCCCACACGATCTCTGCGCCCGTAAGGATTGTTCCTGCGCAGTGCTGGGGAGGTCTGCTCATCTCCTGTTCCTTTCCCGGGATTGCTGTTTTGTAAGCATGACGGTGGCTAAATGGTGACCGCGCCCAGTGACGCGGAGCCGACACTCTCTGCATACTTGCGGAAGACGCCCGCCTTGAAGCGCGGCTCTGGTGCCTTCCACGACTTGAGGCGGTTCGCAATCTCCGCGTCCGGAACCTCGAGCGTGAGCTTGCGATTCGGAATATCGAAGACGATCGAGTCACCCTCACGTACTGCGGCAATCGGACCGCCAAGCTGCGCCTCGGGCGCGACGTGCCCGGCCATCAGGCCGCGCGTGGCGCCGGAGAAGCGGCCATCAGTGAGCAGCGCGACCGTCTCGGAAAGTTCAGGGATGCCCTTGATCGCCGCAGTTACGGCGAGCATCTCGCGCATGCCGGGACCGCCGCGGGGACCTTCGTAGCGGATGACCAGGACATCGTTCGGATTGATCTTGCCGGATTCAACGGCGGCGAAGCAGTCGTCCTCACTCTCAAAGACGCGCGCCGTGCCGCGGTGAAAGATGCGCTCGTGACCCGCAACCTTGACCACGCATCCCTCCGGCGCGAGATTGCCTTTGAGGATCACGAGGCCGCCGGTTGCCTTCAACGGCTGCTCCCAGGAGCGGATGACCACCTGCTTTGGCGTCTCAACGGCCGCGGCGGCCTCTTTGTACAGCGTCTTACCCGTAACCGTGATGGTGTCGTGTAGCAGACCACGATCGAGCAGCCGCTTCGCCAGCACCCGCGAGCCGCCTGCCTCCTGATAGTCCTTCGCAACATACTTTCCGCCGGGCGTGAGATCGCAGATCAGCGGCGTCTTCTCGCTGATGCCGTCGAAGTCGTCGATCGTCAGCTTCAGCCCCATCTCGCGGGCGATCGCAATGAGGTGCAGCACGGCATTGGTAGAACCGCCCGACGCGCATACGGCGGTGATCGCGTTCTCGAGCGCCTCGCGGGTGATGATCTTCGAGGGACGGAGATCGCTGCGCACCAGGTCCATGATCAGCCGTCCTGCTTCGCGGCTGGCGTCCGCTTTGCCGGGAGCCATCGCAGGCACGCCAGTGATCTGAATCGGCGAGATGCCGAGGAACTCACCCGCCATCGCCATGGTGTTCGCCGTGAACTGGCCACCGCAGGCGCCCGGTCCGGGACACGCGGCGGCTTCCACCGCTTCGAGCTGATCGTCCGTGATCTTGCCGGCGGCATGGGAACCGATGGCTTCGAATACGTTCTGGATGGTGATGTCGACCGTGGAACCGTCGGATTGCTTGAGCTTGCCTGGCGCGATGGAGCCGCCATAGAGCATGAGGCCGGGAATATCCAGCCGGCACATGGCCATGATGGTGCCCGGCATGTTTTTGTCACAGCCGGCAATACAAATGATGCCGTCAAATAAATTGCCGCGCGCCACCAGCTCCACCGAGTCGGCAATGACCTCGCGCGAGATCAGCGAGGCCTTCATGCCCTGCGTCCCCATGGTGATGCCATCGGAAATGGTAACGGTGTTGAACTCCATCGGCGTGCCGCCCGCCTCGCGCACGCCTTCCTTCACCGCCTTCGCTACTTCACGGAGATGAAAGTTGCAGGTGCCAATCTCCGTCCAGGTATTGGCAACGCCGATGATGGGCTTGTGCAGGTCTTCATTGCTGAAACCGACGCCGCGCAGGAAGGAGCGCGCTCCCGCGCGCGAAGGGCCTTCGGTGAGTGCGACCGAGTTTCTCTTTCCCCGGGCGATGCCGTTGCTGGTCTTTGCGTCTTGAGCCATGAACTAGCGGGTCTCCGATCTTGCCATTGCGGCCGCGGCCGGCTTGGGTGCGAGCCAGAACGCAGCATCATGTTTCTGTTCGTAGCGGTCGAGCTCTGCCGCGTGACGCAGCGTGAGCCCGATGTCGTCGAGTCCGTTCAGCAGACAGTACTTGCGGAAGGGATCGATCTCGAAGCGCGCCTCAAAACCCTGATCATCCTTGACCGTCTGCTGCTCGAGATCGATGGTGATCGTGTGCTTCGGATTCGCGGTGGAGCGTGCAAGCAGCGTCTGGACCTCGTCGTCCGTCAGACGCGCAAGGATGAGACCATTCTTGCCCGCGTTCGAGTAGAAAATATCTGCAAACGATGGCGCGATGACAGCTCGAAAACCGAACTGCTGGATCGCCCACGCAGCGTGCTCGCGGGAGGAGCCGCAGCCAAAGTTCTTCTCCGCGATCAGGATCCTGGCGCCTTTGTACTCCGGCTTGTTCAGCACGAAGTCAGAATTGGGTTGGCCGGCGTTCGGACCGTCCTGGATGCGGCGCCAGTCGTAGAAGAGAAAGTCTTCGTAACCGGTGCGCTCGATCCGCTTCAGGAACTGCTTTGGAATGATCTGGTCGGTATCGATGTTGGGTAGCGGCAGCGGCGCGGCAGTGCTGGTAAGAGTGCGGATGGCTTCCATCAGCGTGAACCTCCTTGAGCGAGGATGGGTTCCGTCGACGCGGATTCTCCAGCATGCGGCCACTTGCGAATGTCGGTGAGGTGGCCGGTGACGGCGGCAGCGGCGGCCATGGCGGGCGAGAGCAGGTGCGTGCGTCCGCCACGCCCCTGGCGCCCTTCGAAGTTGCGATTGCTGGTGGACGCGCAGCGCTCACCGGGCTGTAGTATGTCTGGATTCATGCCCAGGCACATGGAGCAGCCAGGCTCGCGCCATTCGAAGCCGGCAGCACGGAAGATGCGATCCAGCCCTTCTTCTTCCGCCTGCTTCTTCACCAGTTGCGAGCCAGGAACGACCATGGCGCGCACCGTGGTCGCGACATGATGTCCCTTCACCACGGCAGCAGCCGCGCGCAGATCGCTGATGCGCGCATTGGTGCACGAGCCGATAAAGACGCGGTCCACCGCTATCTCCTCCATACGGATCCCCGGCTTCAGGTCCATATATTCGAGGGCGCGCGCGAAGCTCTTGCGGTCGGCTTCGCTGCGCGCATCCTCAATGGAGGGAACCATGGCATCGACACGTGTCACCATCCCCGGCGAAGTGCCCCAGGTCACGCTTGGGGCAAGCTCTGTAGCATCGATCGTCATCTCGCGATCGAACATTGCGCCATCGTCGGTGTGCAACGTCCTCCAGTGCGCGACGGCGTCATCCCACGCTGCACCCTGCGGCGAAAACCTCCGGCCCTTCAGATACGCAAACGTAATTTCATCCGCAGCGATCATGCCGGCGCGCGCGCCTGCCTCGATGCTCATGTTGCAGATGGTCATGCGTTCTTCCATCGAGAGCCCGCGGATCGTCGAACCGGCATACTCGACCACATAGCCGGTGGCGCCGTCCGTGCCGATGCGCCCGATGATGTCGAGAATGATGTCCTTCGCCGTGACGCCATTCGGCAGCTTGCCCTCGACGTTGATGCGGAAGGTCTTCGGTTTCGACTGCGGCAGCGTTTGGGCTGCCATTACGTGCTCGACCTCGGAGGTGCCGACGCCGAATGCCAGCGCCCCGAAGGCGCCATGCGTAGAGGTATGCGAGTCGCCGCAGACGATCGTCATGCCCGGCTTGGTGGCGCCCAGCTCAGGACCGATCATGTGGACGATGCCCTGGCTCGCATCCTGCACGTCGAAGAATTCGATGTCGAACTCCGCGCAATTTGCCCGCAGCGCGTTCACCTGCCGCGCGGAGATCTGGTCAGCAATCACCAGCCGATCCTGCGCACTCGTGGTGGGCACGTTGTGGTCCACTGTGGCGATGTGCCGTCCGGGACATCGCACTTTGCGGCCGGCCAAACGCAGCCCGTCGAAGGCCTGCGGCGACGTGACCTCATGGACAAGATGAAGATCGATATAGAGCAGTGTCGGCTCACCGGCGGGCTCTGCGACAACATGCTGTTGCCAGACCTTCTCGAAGAGTGTTTGCGGCTGGGACATCGGTGCGGTTTCCTTTGTGTAACAGAAGCGATTGCCTATACGGCGTGCAGCGACTGTTGGCGGTCGAGCGTGTCGTTGAGAATGCCATCGACGAGCACCCCCAACTCTTGGGTGGAGGTAGCCGCCTGTCGCGCATCGCCCGCGCGCAGCAGATCCGCGCTGCGATAGCCGCGCTCGAGCACGGTGCGGACAGCCGATTCGACCGCCTGCGCCTCCTTTTCGAGATGCGCCGAGTGACGCAGCAGCATGGCCGAGGTCAGAATCGCGCCGAGCGGATTCGCAATGCCCTTGCCGGCGATGTCCGGCGCCGAGCCGTGTACCGGCTCATATAGGTTGACGGCGCCGCCGATGGTGGCCGAAGGCAGCATCCCCAGCGAGCCTGTGATCACGCCGGATTCATCGGAGAGAATGTCGCCGAAGAGATTCTCCGTGAGCACGACGTCGAAGTTGCGCGGCGTATTCATCAGATGCATCGCGCAGGCGTCTACGTACTGGTGTTCGAGCGTGATCTCCGGGTACTGCCCGGCAAGCTCGGTCACTGTGGCGCGCCAGAGCTGCGAGACCTCGAGCACGTTCGCCTTGTCGACCGAGGTGACCTTCTTGCGCCGCTTGGATGCCAGGTCAAAAGCCACGCGAGCCACGCGCACGATCTCGTCGCGGGTGTAGCGCATGGTGTTCCAGGCGGAGTTGGATTCGCGCTGCCACGCGCGCGGCTGGCCAAAGTACAGGCCGCCAAGCAACTCGCGCACAAAAAGGATGTCCGCGCCGTCGATCACCTCCGGACGCAGCGGCGAGTTGGCAGCGAGTGCCGGAAAGGCGAAGGCTGGGCGCAGGTTGGCGAAACCGCCGAGCGCTTTGCGCAATTGCAGCAGACCGGCCTCGGGACGGCGATCCGGCGCCAGGGAATTGAACTCATTGCCGCCGACCGCGCCGAGCAACACAGCATCACTTGCCAGGGCAGCATCGAGGGTCTTTTGTGGAAGCGGGCTGCCTTCCGCGCGGATCGCTACACCGCCAATGAGCGCCTCCGCGAAGTGGAAGTCGTGACCGCCCACTTCGGCAACGCTGCGCAGCACGCGCAACGCCTCGCGCGTCACTTCGGGGCCGATACCGTCACCTGCACCAACCAGAATCTTCAGCTTCATTCGGTGCTCTCCTAAGCCTCGGCCAGAGTGTTGACAGATGCGCTCGCCTGCGTCGCCAGCGCGACCAAATCCTGGTCGTAGATCGCCTTCTTACGATCGGCGAGCTCGACAAAGCAATGGTAGAAGTGATCGAGCGCCGCAGCGTCGAGCGAATGCCCCAGTTCCTTGAGCCGATGCGCCAGGGCATGGCGGCCGGAGTGCTTCCCCAGCACCATGCTGTTCGAGGGTACGCCCACGGACGCGGGGGTCATGATCTCGTAGGTCAGCGGATTGGCGAGCATGCCGTGCTGATGAATGCCCGCCTCGTGGGCGAAGGCATTCGCGCCGACTACCGCCTTGTTCGGCGCAGGGCTGAAGCTGATGCGCTCGCCCAGCATCTTGCTGGTCGCGTAGAGGCGCTCGTTCTGCAGCGAATTCGGATATGGGTACCTATCGCGCCGCACCATCAGCGCCGCTGCAATCTCTTCCAGCGCCGCATTGCCGGCGCGCTCGCCAATGCCGTTGATGGTGCATTCGATCTGCCGCACGCCGCCGTCGATCGAGGCGAGACTGTTGGCAACCGCCATGCCAAGGTCGTCATGGCAATGGGCAGAGAGCGTGATCTTCGCCACAGCAGGGACGCGATGGCGGATCTCGCAGAACATCTGCGCATAGTCGTTGGGGGTGGAGTAGCCGACGGTATCGGGCAGGTTGATCGTCGTCGCGCCGGCCTCGATGGTCGCTGCCACCAGTTGCGCGAGGAAATCCATGTCGCTGCGGGTGGCATCTTCGGCGGAGAACTCCACGTCGTCTACATAACTGCGCGCCTGGCGGACTGCCGCCGTTGCGTGATCCAGCGCCTCTTGACGCGACATCTTCAGCTTCACTTCGAGGTGCAGGTCGGAGCTGGCGAGGAAGGTGTGAATGCGGGGACGCTCCGCGAGATCGAGCGAATGGGCAGCGCGTTCTACATCGAGCGTGCGGGCCCTGGCCAGGGAAGCAATGACCGGCCGGCGGACCGCGCGGCTGACCGCGCGAATGGCCTGAAAGTCGCCTTCGGAGGAGATCGCGAAGCCGGCCTCCAGGATGTCCACGCCGAGATCGGCGAGCGCGTGGGCCATCTCGATCTTTTCCGGGGTGCTCATGCTGCAGCCGGGCGACTGCTCGCCGTCACGCAGCGTAGTGTCAAAGAAGACAATTCGTTCCTCGGGCATTCCCGCCGTCTCTGTCATGTGCGTCCCTCAGGTGCATCATCTGTGAAGCGCCTTCATAATGCAAATTTATTGTTCTTGCTATTAGCATAGATAATGCTTATATTGCGGCAAGTTGGCGGGTAGCAGCTACATATTTACTTATGGACCTGCAGCAGATGGAAACCTTCCTGGCCGTGGTGGAAGAGCGCAGCTTTTCGCGCGCCGCGCAGCGCCTCTCCCGCACTCAACCGGCAGTGAGCCAGGTGATTCGCAAGCTCGAAGACGAGCTGGGCGAGCCGCTCTTCGAGCGGGCATCGCGCGATGGCTCGCTCACCGCGGCAGGAGAGGTGCTGCGCGAATATGCCGAGCGGCTGGTGGGGCTGCGGGCCGAAGCAGCCAGTGCCGTGCGCGAATTGAAGGCGCTCGAGCGGGGCCAGTTGAATCTGGCAGCCAACGAGTACACCACGCTCTATCTGCTGCCTTTGCTCGACCGCTTCCGGCATATCTCGCCGCACATCTCGCTCGCCGTGCAGCGTACGCTCGCCAGCCGCATAGCAGAGGATCTGCAGGCGCGGCGCGCCGAGCTCGGAGTGCTCTCATTCCGGCCGGACCCCGAGCAGTTCCGCTCGATCCTGGTGTATTCGGATGCCGTGGCATTCGTAGTTCATGCCGGCCACCCGCTGGCCGGCCGCCGGCGCGTGCATCTGGGCGAGCTTGGCGCACAGAACTTTGTCGCGCATAACGTGGCCTCGCCGCTGCGCCGCCAGATCGTGGCTACCTTTGCGCAGCACAAGACACCGCTGAACATCGGCGTGGAATTGCCCAGTCTGGAAGCAGTGAAGCGCTTCGTCACCATGGGGAATGGCGTAGCGTTCATGCCCGAGCTTGCGGCTGCCCGCGAGATTCAGTTGGGCGAGCTGGTGAAGGTTCCCATTGCGGAGGTGAAGCTCAACCGCCAGTTGCGCCTGGTGCACCGCCGCGGTGGTACGCTCTCGCACTCGGCGGTCGCCTTTCTGCAGACGGTGAGCGCGTTCTCCAATGAACGCGGCAAACCCTACCAGTACACGGTCGAGCCCGATTCGCCTAGCTAAGGCAGAAGGAAAGCTGGGCCACGCGCGCCAGCGCGGGCAAGTGACAGGTACAATTGGGCAGAACGCCAGGATCATACCCTGTAGTGACTTCCGCCCGTCCGGGGTGCCCGGTGCAAATGCGCGCCGAGCTCCACGCTTGAGGTTCAGGACCGAATGAAGAAGATTTCGTTGCTGTTTCTGTTGTTGCCGATGTTGGCAACAGCAAGCTTTGCGCAGGAGAGCCGTCAGGACGCAAGTGTTAGCGGCACCCTCGTATTTCCACCCTATGTAACCGGGCAGGGCGTATATCAGTCCGGATGCCTGGCACCTACCATCGCTACCAGCGCGGTCAATTCCACCTCGAGCGGCGGGGGAACCTGCTTTGGTCCTGGTGTCCTGGCGAGCTATCGCTACATGGTGACTCCGCGTAGCGCGCTCGAGCTGAACTACCAGTGGTCGCAGTACTACACGAATTTCATCTACAGCAACCTGAACTACAACATTCACACGAGGATGCAGGAGATTTCGGCCGCCTACGTCTTCAATTTCACCTTTCGGAACTGGAACCCTTTTCTTGAGGCAGGTCCGGGCGCGTTTATCTTCTCCGCGTTGGACGATCGCACCACGCAGATCTTCAATCCCAAGCGGACCACGAGCATTGGCGCTCTCTATGGTGGCGGCATCGCCTATGAGCTGAGCCCCAGCTTCGACATCCGCGCGGAGTACCGCGGCATCATCGTGAAGGCGCCGAATTTTGGCATCAGCGCCGCTGATACCAAGCGTTACTACAACATGAATGCTCCGGCGGTCGGCATCGCGTACCACTTCTGATCCCAAGGGCTACAGAAGCGAAGGCCCGGCATATCGTGCCGGGCCTTCGCTTGCTTAGGAAATTAGGAAATTGTCGGCCAGCACACCGCCGCCTGCCCGTTCGGCAAGCAGCCTCGAGAGGTAGCAGGCCGCAAGGTGCAGCCCGAGGACGTATGGAGCATTTTCAGCGTAGGTGGATTATAAGAGCGCGCCACTGTCCGCGTTGCTTTCCGTGCGGAAAAGCAACGCTGCAGAAATTGGCGCTACCCAGCAACAGTGAAAACGCTCTAGAAGAAACCGAGGCCCGGCCGTGAGGAGGGCTGTTAGAAAATCCGGTAGGAAGCGCCGAAAGCGAAGCCGTTCGGCGTCAGGCCGTTCGGGCGATTGCTCGATGAAGGCGGATCGGGAGGTCCGACAAATCCGGGCCAGAGCTGGTATTCATATTCGCCGCGAAGGTAGATACGCCGGGTCAGGCGATAATCGAGACCTCCACCCAGTGCTACAGCGAAATAGGTGCCGTGCGCCTGATTGAGCGGGAAGTTGAACGAGCCCACACCTACCAGCCCCTTGCCATAGAAGACATAGCGCCGGCGCCACCGGTAGCTGTACCTCGGTCCGATCAGGTAGTTGTCCTCGTGAATGTCGGCCAACTGGTTGAAGCGATGAAAGCGCACTTCGGCTTCCGCTCCCAGGCGCGGGGTGAGATTGTAATCGGCGAAAGCACCGATGCCGTACAACCTCTGCCAGCCGTAATCCGGATCGAAATCCGAGAAGGTGCCCCCCACATACAGTGATTGATTGCCGCCCTTACCGGCTGCTACGACCTGGGCTCGACCAATCGTCGGGAGAAGGAGGAGAGCGGCGAATAGAACAGATTTTTTCGTCACAGGGTATCTCTCGAAACAGCCAGATTCCAGATGTACAACAAGGCGGGTCCAGTGACCCGCCTCTCACAGCCTTAGGAGATGGTACGCGAGAACGATGTTCGTTGCGTCATTCTCGCGCAGGGATTTATCAATCTACTTTTGCGGTTGTGCAGATGGCTGCGCGCTTGCCTGATTCGGCTGAGCGGGCTGCTGCTGCGTGGATGCCTCGGCACCGGCAGCGCTCTGGGCCTGATCGTACCGGACAAGTTTGTAATATACGGGTGTTACCTCGAATGGCATTTTATCCCGGGCGTTGAGAAGCGGAACAGGATTGGTCTTCAACGTATACACCTTGTCATCCCAGGCATCGGTACGGAGGCGGCTGCCCAGTGGAAGAGCCGCGATCTGATCCAGCTTGTCCTGGTCCAGCTTGGGAGCGCGCTTCTGGATGGCGAACAGCCAGGGCTGACCGGCCGAATCGAGCAGCGAGTCGCCCAGCCGCGGCGTATTCAGAGCGGCCAGTTCCTTCTCGCGCTGCTGCAGTTGCGCGAAGTAGAGACCGGCATTGCCCATCTTGTCCTTGTAGATCGAGTGATCCAGCAGAACCACCGCCTTCTTCGCGGCCTCGATATCATCCGTATCTGTGTGATGCATCTGGATACGCTCGAAGGTCGATTCGTCGGGGAAAAGCAGTCGGTCATTGAAGGCGTACTTGGTATCGATGTGGTGTCCCAGCACGATATGCGCCAACTGGAAGGAGAGCACGGCTGCGAGCGACTCCTCCGAAGGCAGCGTGTCGACCAGGCCCTTGCTGAGAATGATGGTGTTGCCAACCGCGATCGATTCCAGCGGCGTGGTCAGCATCACGCGGCAGTGCACCGGAGCGGCAAGCTCGATATTGTTGCCGATGATGATGTTGTTGGTTACCTGCTCGAGGATCTTGTCGAAATCGCTGGGAGCAGCGAGCAGACCAGCCTGGGTCAAACGATCGAGGACGTTCTCTTCGGCTTGCGAGATCCACTCACGCTGCGCCTGCAGAGGGCTTACGTCATCCGAGTTCGCACTCTGATCGGTCACGTCATCGATCTTCACCGACTCGTTGTCGGACTGATGGGTCGGAACCTTCAGAGAGTAGCCCCAGATGGAGGTGTGTGCCTTGAAGGAGACCGGATGCTCTTTGTCCTTCTTCGAAGTCTCTTCAACGTAGACGCCGACCGGCAGCCAGACGCCCGGCTGGAGGTTCTGCCGCCAACTGTCGAAGTGGAAGTAGTCGTTGTCGTCGGACTTGTCCGCCATGTCGCCGCCGGTGTAGGTGCCGTTGAAGCGCACCACGTTGCCGGAGTCGTCATCCACCCAGACGCGGCCGGTAAAGCGGCCATTGCCCAGTCCTGGCTTCGGGTGAACGTCGAAGACATCGCAGCGGACGGTGCCGAGGAATGCCTTGCGAACGAAAACGAAGTCATAGTGCTGCTGATCGAAGCCGCTGGGATCGATGAACATCATCTCCAGGAAGCCGTCCGGCATATAGCGGACGTTGCCCGGCAGAAGGCTCTTCGAGAGCAGTCCCATCGCCGCGAGCGAGCCCTTGAACATGCCATGCGCTGATGCGCTGGCTTCTCCGCTCGAATAGGACTTGCCGTAGAAGGTCTTGCCGAAGTCCACGCGCTGCAGCATGTACTGGTCGGAAACCGGCACCGCGTAG
The DNA here is from genome assembly GCA_036500805.1 of Acidobacteriaceae bacterium. GTDB lineage: Bacteria > Acidobacteriota > Terriglobia > Terriglobales > Acidobacteriaceae > KBS-83. Next base: position 24,352 of record DASYBK010000109.1, read on the forward strand.
AGCTTCGTGTCGCCCCTCATGTTCTGTATGTAGGTTTGGACAAGAGGCGATTTCTGCTGAATGCTCTTAATCGTCAACTTCTCGGCAGCAATAGCTTTCTTAACCAAGGCGTTCTGCTCTGGAGTCAGGACGGGAGCTGCGGCATACTTCTCTTTCTTTGCCTGAGCACTCGTGACGCCAAGGGTCAAGAGCAGAGTTGTCATCCAAAAATTCCGCAGGTTCATTTCCCGGCTCCTAGATCGAACTTCGAAAAACTGGTGTTACTAGTGGGACTTTCCATCATGCCAACTGGAATGTCACGTGAATAAGTGTTGTGTGATCGACCGGCTGTCCGTTGCGCAGCGCCGGCTTGAAGCGAATGTTTTCGGCAACATGGCGTGCCTCTTCATCGAGCCCATGGCCCAGCCCGTTGACGACGCGGATGACTTCCACCTGACCGCTGGCGAGGAAGCGTACCTGCAGAGTGACTTCACCCTGGATGCGTGCCTCCTGTGCCTCCGGAGTGTAGCGCGCCTTCGGCTCGGAGATCACCACCGGCGGGGTAAAAGCCGGCTCGACATTGTTCTGAGCCAGTTGTACGTGACCGGCGCCAATGTTTCCATTGCCAAAGTTCGCGTTGCCCGCCTGGCCTAACCCGCGACCGCCTGGGACGCCAGTACCACCCACCACGCCATTCTTGAATCCCGCCGAGGCTACCGCGCCACGGCTGGTGCCGCCGGGAACGCCATTCTTGACGCCGGCGCCGAACGCTACGCCCTGCACCGTGCCCTTACGTGCTGCGCCTGCGCCGCTATTCGCGCCGGGTGCCGCGTTGAAGGAGCCGAGTGCTGCGATGGTCGCCGGACGGTTTGCATTGGGGTTCGGAGCCACGCCATGCGGATCACCGAAGCCGCCGGTATTCGCTTGCGGCTTGCTCTGGTTGTTGGCCACCGGAGTCGGCTTGTTGCTGGCGAACATCCCGACCTTGGGCGCGGGCGGCGGAGCAACCGCCTTCGGCGGTGCAGGAGGAATGTTCAGAACCGGCTTGGGCACATCGAGCTTCACCGGCTTGGGCGGCTCGATCTCCGGCTTGGGCGGCTGAATCTTCGGCGGCTGCACCTTTGCGATTTCGATCTTCGGCGGCTGCGGCGGAGCCACTACCTTGACCTTCGGCACTACCACCTTGGGCGGCTTCGGCGGCTCGACCGGGAAGAGCAGGGCATCCGCCTGCATCTTCTTCACCACCACCTGATGATGAATGGCGCCGATGATCAGCAGCAGGATGAGAATGGTCACATTTGTGACCATGCTGGTGGCGAATGACCTCCAGCGGTTCCTGTCGTCATCCAACAGGCCAAAGCTCGTATTCACTGAAATGCGTTCGGTCGGCATATGTTCCCTACTCGGCTAACGATCGTGAAAACTGTCGTACGCTGGTTACCCAGCCCTCCATTGCAATTTCGGACACCGGTCCACCGCTTCATTTGAGCGGCGCGCTATCGTCTGGCCGTCCAGAAATCTGACAAGGAATTCATTCTCACTCTGGTACGAAAGTACCTCCGAGTGCTTGAAAGATACCTTGGATTCCCAAGGTATTGCAGTACCCCGAAAGTGGTGCCCAGGCGAAACGTAGGTGTATCGCGGCATGCACCCAGCTCCCCTGAATATCCCTCTCGTTCCAGGCCCCCGCCAACAGCGGAAAGTTGCCGAAGGCGCGCGCAACCGCACGTACGCTTATCCTCCATAATACCGGGGTGAGACGAGCCGGAACACCTGCTGGTTGCCCTTTTACGAAGTGTCAACAGGGAGGCCTCGTTGGTAATGACGAAGAACCGGCTGCTTTGATCTCAAAAGGGAGAATGGATTCTTGAAAATTCTGGTGACTGGTGGTGCAGGCTACATCGGCGGCACGGTTGCACTGCGACTTTTAGCTGCAGGGCACAAGGTATTGATTTATGACAACTTCTGCCATGGTCGCAGGGATCTGGTGCCGGCCGGCACGCGCCTGATCGAAGGCGATCTGGCGGACCGGGAGAAGCTCGAGAGGGTTTTCCGGGAAGAAAAAGTGAACGGGGTGATGCACTTCGCGGCGCTGATTGAAGCCGGCGAAAGCATGAAGTACCCGGAGGTGTACTTCCGCAACAACACCGCATCCACCCTCACCTTGCTCGAGGCCATGCTGGCCACGGGAGTCGATCGGCTGGTTTTTTCCTCCAGCGCCGCGGTTTATGGCGAGCCGAAGAGCACGCCTATAGAGGAGGACGCCGCGCTGGCGCCCACCAATGCATACGGCGAAAGCAAGCTCCTGGTGGAGCACATGCTGAGCTGGATCAATCGCATTCATGGCCTGCGCTACGCCAGCCTGCGCTACTTCAACGTGGCCGGAGCTGTCGAGGGACGAGGCGAAGCCCATGAGCCGGAATCGCACCTGATCCCGCTGATCCTCGACGTGGCGCTAGGCCGGCGGCCGAATATAAAGATCTTCGGCAGGGACTACCCGACGCCCGACGGCACCTGTATTCGCGACTACGTGCATGTAGGCGACCTTGCAGATGCACACATCCTCGCTTTCGAGGCGCTCAGCACGCGTTCCCGGCTGATCTACAACCTCGGCAATGGGCATGGCTTCAGCGTGCGGGAGGTAGTGGAATCGGTGCGCCGCGTCACCGGACATCCCATTCCAGCAGTCGAAGAGCCCCGCCGTCCGGGTGATCCAGCCGTACTGGTGGCCAGCTCAAAGCGGATCATGGACGAGCTCGGCTGGAAGCCGCGCCATGGCTCACTCGATGAAATCGTCCGGTCCGCCTGGGTCTGGCACCAGCAACGATACGGCGCAATAGTCTGAACGGATACCTTAACCAGACCGGCCGGGATAAGGTGTTTGCTATGTCTAATCAATATCGGTGCCGCGCTTCATCGTGTTGGCTGCAGCGATCTGGCGTCCGCTGCGAAGGGTTGCTGTCTCTCTCTGATCCTCGGCGAAGCTGCTCCAGGAGTTCCAGCACCAGAGGGTGAGTCCGATAAGAAGCGCGATTCCTACGGCTGCGAGGCAGATGATCACCATGGCGAGCACCTCCACTGATACGAGTGCCGCACGGCGGCCGGGGTTGCCGGCTGTGCCAAAGCATTACTCGTAACGCAAGGCGACCATCGGATCGACGCGCGAGGCACGGCGCGCCGGCAGATATCCGGCGAGCGCCGCGATTCCGAGCATGACGGCGACTGCGGCCAACAGGCTGAGCGGATCGTTGGCCCCGAGCCCGTAGAGCAGACCGGCGGTGAACCGGCTTGCCAGCAAGGCGGCGGGCACGCCGATGGCGATGCCGAGAATGACCAGCACGAGGATCTCCCGCATCACCAGCCAGCGAACATGCATGCGCTCCGCGCCCAGTGCCATCCGGATGCCAATCTCGTTGGTGCGCCGGCTGACCACGTAGGACATGAGGCCGTAGATGCCGATCGCCGAAAGAAAGACGGCGAGCAGGCCGAAAAACGTTGAAAGCTGCGCGACGACCCGCTGGTCGGTGATTGAGCGAGCGACTTGCTCGTCGAGCGTGGTGACATTCGAGATGGGCAGATTGCGATCGATCGAGTGAATCGCAAGCTGGACTTCGCTCGCGATGGCGCCGAAGTCACCGGTGTATCGGACTTCGAAGTCGTTCATGTACCCGTCTCGCTGGGACGCGGGCAAGTAGTCCAAGGTGTCATTATTCTCCTGCAAACTGTGGGATTTCACATCCTTCACGATGCCAATGACCTCAAGATAGTTGGCATTTTGGGGATCGCCCATGCCGTAGTGGCGGCCGATCGGCGAGCCTTTGGGGAACAGTGTGCGCGCCATACGCTCGCTGATAACGGCAACCTTCCGCGAGGTCGGCGTATCCTGCAGGCCAAAGGTGCGTCCGGCGAGCAGCGGGATCTGCATGGTTGAGAAGTAGCCGTTGCCGACGACGTTATGAAAGACGTTATTTTTCTGGTCCGTGTGATAGCCCGCGACAAAGACGCTGGTATTCCAGGCGCCTTCATTAAAAGTGAACGCGGAAAAGCTGGCTGCATGGACGCCGGGAAGGGCACTGACTCGTGCCTCGATCTGTTGATAGAGGCTTCGGAGCCGCGGATCGTCGGACTTGTACCCCGCCGAGCTGGCATCGACCTGCAGGCGGAGCACGTTTTCCTTGTTGAAGCCCGTATCGACATGGCTGAGATTCACCAGGCTGCGCAGGAAGAGGCCGGCGCCCACGACGAGGACGAGGGAAAAGGCCACTTGCGAGACGACCAGCACGCGGGCGAGTGGACTCCTGCTGCGAGAGCCGGCCGCTCCCTGTCCATCCTTGAGTGTTCTGGTCAGCTCCAGCCGGGTCGCGCGGAATGCGGGGATGGTGCCGAACAACAGCGCCGTCGCCAGGGTAATCGCGGCCGTGAATAGCAGCATGCGCGTGTCTATCGAGAGATCGAGTGGCACCGCCTCTGCGCTGTCCGAGACCATGCGCAGCAGCAGACGGCCGGCTCCTGCGGCGAGCGCCACGCCCAACGCGCCGCCTGCCACGGCAAGCATCAGGCTCTCGGTCAGCAACTGGCGGACAAGACGGGCGCGCTGCGCGCCGAGGGCTTGTCGCACCGCAAACTCGCGCGCCCGTGCCGTGGAGCGCGCCAGCAACAGGTTGGCGATGTTAGCGCAGGCGATCAGCAGCACCAGACCGACGATCGCCATCAGGATCTTCAGGGGATTGGAGAATTCAGCGCGAAGGCTGGAAAGTCCCCGAGCCATGGAGGTGAGTTGAACGTGATCCCATATCAGCCCTTCGGGATCTTTCTGACCCGGTGATGCGCCCTCAAATCCACGGAGAATTTGCCGGAAGAGCAGGTTCACGTTGGTCGTGGCCTGCGCCACGCTCACACCCGGCTTCAGCCGCCCGAAGATCTCCAGCGACTCCGAGAAATTATCGGTGTAACTCCCCCAGCCCGGCGGAACCTCCTTCATCATCGAGAGGGGAATCCAGATGTCCGGCGACTCGCCGACCTTCGTGCCGAAAAACTCCGGCGGGGCCACGCCGACGATGCTGAAGATGGTCGAGCCGATCTTTAGCCGCTTGTCCAGGACCGCTGAATCGCGCGCCAGGCTGCGTTTCCACCACGCATCGCTGACGACCGCCACCGGATTGCCACCTTCGATATGGTCGTCTTGATCGGTAAGCATGCGGCCACGTGCCGCCTGCACACCCAGCGTCGAGAAATACGTGCCGGAGACCAGTTGCACCCGCATCGGCTCGGCCGCTTTCCGTCCTTCGACCGACCCATGGACATCGTTGTGCATGCTGAAGAACGCGGCCACATCGGAGAAGACCTGGTTGCGTTCCCGCATCTGGCGATAGAAGGGGTACGAATAGATCTCGGTGCGGCCGAACTGGCTGGTGATGCCCCACACATCCCCCGGTCCCAGCAGCATGAGTTTGCCCGGCTCTTTGACTGGCAGCGAGCGCAGCATCACCGCGTCCATGAGGGAAAAGATGGCAGTATTCGCGCCGATGCCAAGCGCCAGCGAGAGCAACGCGACGATGGTGATGCCGGGCGAGCGCAGCATGGCGCGCAGGCCGTAGAGGATGTCCTGGAGCAGCCCTTCGAGCCAGCTCCATCCCCATGCCGTGTAGCTGCGTTCGCGCTGGAGTGTCGGATTTCCAAAGCGCCGCCGCGCCGCAGCCTCCGCATCGCTTGGCGCGATTCCGGCCTCCGCCTGCTGCTGCCGGCGCAGCTCCAGATGAAGCTGCATCTCGTCCTCGAGGTCATTTGCAACCTGATTCCGGCGGAGCAGCATGCCGATGCGCCTTCCAAATTCTCCGAGCCGGCTCATGGCTGTCTCCCTGGGTCAGGCGGTTTGGATCACGCGCGCGATGGCGCCCATCACGCGCTCGAACTGCGAGATCTCGACGGCAAGCTGCTTGCGGCCCGCGGCTGTGAGCTGGTAATAGCGGGCCCGGCGGTTGCCCGCTGTCGTGCCCCAGCGCGCGACCACCCAGCCCTTGATCAGCATGCGCTGCAGCGCAGGGTAGAGAGATCCTTCCTCCACTTGCAGCACGTCTTCAGTGGTCTGCTGGATGGAGTTGGCGATCTCGAAGCCGTGCAGCTCGCCGTAGCGGGCGAGGGTCTTCAGGATAAGGAGATAGAGGGTTCCCGGCGGGATTTCGTCGCGACCTTGAGCCATGCGTGGCGCCGCTCCAGGCTTACATAGGTGGTCTATATAGATAGACTATGTAAGTCTGGAATAGCGCATCCCTCTCTGTCAAGAGCGGATCGTTCCGGGGTGCGTCAGGGTGTGTGCACCTGAGCCGGCGGCTTGGTTGGCAGGTGGGTAAAGAGCTTGGCCGCACTCAGGGCGGTGTTGTAGATGCCCCAAGTCAGCGGGAGGAAGACGACGATCCAGGCCGCGGCTACCAGGCCGGCGGAAGTTTTTCTTTCGCTTGCCATCACGCTCTCCTTTTCAGTGGCGCCTGCCCAGCAGCCAGCGGGATGGCGGCGGTGGGCCGCTCCTTCATCCAGAAGCGCTCGGCCACCGGGCGCACCAGCAGGTTCGCGACGAAGCCAATCACTAACAGCCCAGCCATGATGTGCAGGATCAGCGGATAGGCCTGCTCGCGGGGCATGTGCATGGCGTTGTAGTGGTCCAGGATGCCGTTGACGATAAGCGGGCCGATGATACCGGCCGCCGACCATGCGGTCAGCAGACGGCCGTGAATGGCGCTCACGTTGTAGGGTCCGTACATATCGCGCAGGTAGGCGGGGATGGTGGCAAAGCCGCCGCCGTACATGCTGATGAGCACGCCGGCGATGAGAACGAACAGCACCACACTGTCCATGTGCAGCGTTCCGGTGTAGGGCAGCAGGAAGTAGAGCACGGTGCCCAGCGCGAAGAAGATCATGTAGGTAGGTTTGCGGCCAATGAAATCCGAGCAGGCTGCCCACACGAAGCGCCCGCCCATGTTGAAGATGCTCAGTACTCCCACGAAGCCTGCGGCGGCGACCGCGGTCACCTGACCATGGAAGAGATCCTGGATCATGGGCGAGGCCTGTTCCAGGATGCCGATGCCCGCCGTGACGTTGAGCGCCAACACCAGCCACAGGAAATAGAACTGTGGCGTGCGCATCGCCGTGTTCACCTCCACATTGTGCGAGCTGATCATGGCGGAATGCTGTGCGGGCGGGGTCCAGCCTGCGGGCTTCCAGCCATCGGCCGGCACGCGCACCATGAAAGCGCCGAGGAGCATGAAGAGGAAATAGAGGATGCCCATGGTGACCCATGCGCTGGGAATGGCGGCATGGCCGCCGGCTTTGGAAAAGGCCATCAGTTTGGTGCCGAGCGGTGAGCCGATCATGGCGCCGCCCCCGAAGCCCATGATGGCCAGGCCGGTCGCGAGGCCGGGACGATCCGGGAACCACTTGATGAGGGTAGAGACGGGAGAGATGTAGCCGAGCCCCAGCCCGATACCGCCGATCACGCCATAACCCAGGTAGATGAGCCAGAGTTGATGCGTACTGGCGCCGGCAGCAGCGACCTCAAAGCCAAGTCCGAAGCAGCATGCTGCCACGAACATCGCTTTGCGGGGACCGGCCGTCTCCAGCCACTTACCAAAAAGCGCCGCCGAAAGTCCGAGTACGGCAATGGCGATAGAGAAGATATAACCGATCTCTTTGAGGTTCCATTGCGAGCCATCCGCGCCATGTGTCGCCAGCAACGGATTCTTGAAAACGCTGAAGGCATACACCTGTCCGATGGAGAGGTGAACGGCGAGGGCGGCGGGAGGCACCAGCCAGCGGCTGAACCCCGGATGAGCGACAGAACGGGATCGATCAAGAAACGAAAGAGCAGACATCCGCACCCCCTGTATCCATTCGTTGGATGAAGGGACGGCCAGAAAGGCGGCGGGTAAAAACCACAGCCGGACCGTTTTAGTTGTCATTTAAATGTTGCGGCGTCAATACTTCGCGCAATTTCCCTTTGCGGTCCTATGGAACTCAGTCGCAAGGCGGCTCGGGTAAGGGGCGTGTTCTGCGTGCTATGCTGGCTGCCGTTTCGCCGCCTGCATTCTGGCTGGCGATTCCATTTCCGGGAGCGCTCACATATGTACACGTACACGGCTAAGAAACACATCTTCCCCAAAGTCCTGCTTGCCGCAGGACTTTTCGCTATGGCGACGACAGTCCTTCCCGCTCAGCGGTTCATCATCGGGTCGTCCAACCCCGTCACCGCCGATCCGCCGGTGCAGCGGCCGAATACCACGCCATGCACGGTGCGGCTCTTCACCAATCTGGCGTTTGCCGACTTCAACGTGAAGAACTTCAATTACGCGCCGCCATCGGATTGCCATGGTCCCTGGGCCAAGGTCGTCTTCTCCGCCGATTTCACCGTTACCGCGGGCCGCCAGTTCGATCGAACGGCGCAGTTCCTGATCGGCAACATGAACATCTTTTACGGCACCACCGCGGAGCCGCGCGCCACCCTGAGCCCGCAGTGGCACGTCGAGAGCGACGTCACCGACCTGAGCGCCGGTCTGCAAGCCGCGCAAACCGGCTCTGCGATTCTGGGTAACTTTGTGGGTGTTTCGGGCGGCGTTACTTACAACGGCATCATCTACGCGAACGCACAGCTTGACTTCTATCCGGCGGACTTCCGTGACCCGGCGCCGCGAGTGCCGGACGTCGTGGTGCCATTGCCCACCGCCAGTATCGGCGCCTACACGCTGAATACGACCACAGACCAGTTGAGCCAGAGTGTGACCTTGCCGCGGAATACCGAGGAGGCTTACCTCGATGTCTTCGCGCAGAGCCAGATCAATGACGAGTTTTGGTGGACCTGTGTGCCTAACGATGTGAGCAGCAAACTGCAGAGCTGCGGCAACACCGCATTCCGCGAGACGGAGATCACCATCGACGGCAAACCGGCCGGCATCGCGCCCGTCTACCCGTGGATCTATACGGGAGGCGTCGATCCCTATCTATGGGAGCCGATTCCCGGCGTGCAGACGCTCAACTTCAAGCCTTTCCGTGTGAACCTGACGCCATTCGCCGGCATCCTTGCCAACGGCAAAGCCCACACGGTAGGGATCAGCGTCTACAACGCGAACAGCTACTTCCTCGCGACGGCGAATCTGCTGGTCTTTACCGATCCCCACGCGGAGCAGACGAACGGCGCTTTGCTATACGACACGCTTTCGCCGGCGCCAAGTCCGGTGGTCAGCGAGAATCTCAATACCGATTCCAGCGGCAACATTACCGGCACCGTTGGAGTGAGTTCGAACCGCAACTTCAGCATCAGCGGCTGGACGACCACCTCGCATGGGCGCGTGACCACCACCGTTGCAGGTTCAACGAACTTCAGCAACAACCAGAAGTTCACCATCAACTCCACGCAATACATCCAGGACATCGCGCAGTCGACCACGATGAACCTCTCGACCACCACCAGCGAGGGTCCTTTCTCCACGGTGGACACGAAGCGCTATTCCTATCCACTTACCTTCCTGATCGATGAGGAATTCGCATCCGACGGATCGGCCAGCGAGCTCAACACCGCCAACCAGGGCTACGAAGTCACCACCGAGAAGTGGCTCGGACCGCTGCGGCTCTTCTATGGCACGGCGTCGAACCAGGTCTCGTCGACAGATACTGACCTGTTTAGTGCGAGCGGCAGTTTCCTCGGCCCGAGCAACGCCTCCAGCAGCGAGACATACAAGGCCAGCGACACGCTTGGCCATTGCTATGGAAGAAAGCTGGTCTCGGCCGCGAACAAGCTGACGGCCTTCAGCGACGTGAGCTGCCATTAGCGGGTCATTAGCGCATCTCGGCACACGATGGGAGCCCGCCTTCGCAGGTCGGAGGCGGCCTTCTTTGCGTTAGATTGAAAGGCGCGCCCATCTGGAGGCGAACGAATGAATGTCGTCATCTTTGGTGCGAGCGGGATGGTCGGGCAGGGTGTACTGCTGGAGTGCCTGCGCGACACCGGCGTCGAGCGCGTGCTCGTCGTGGGCCGATCGAGCGCCGGCCGGCAGCATGTCAAGCTGCGTGAGGTCCTCGTCAAAGACGTCTTCGACGTTGCCTCATATGCCGGCCAGTTGACCGGCATCGATGCATGCTTCTTTTGCCTCGGAGTCTCCTCCGCCGGAGTGAGCGAGGCCGAGTATCGGCGCCTGACCTACGACCTGACCCTGGCCATCGCGCAGGAGCTTGCGGTGCGCAACTCGTCGCTCTGCTTTTTCTACGTCTCGGGTGCCGGCACGGACAGCACAGAGCGGAGCCGCACCATGTGGGCGCGAGTCAAGGGCGCAACGGAGAACGCGCTTCTGCGTATGCCTTTCCGCTGCGCTTACATGTTCCGGCCGGGTCTCATCCAGCCGTTGGATGGCATCCGGTCGAAGACGCGCGTCTATCGGATTCTTCTTGCGCTGGGCGCGCCGGTGCTGCCTCTGTTGCGGCGAGCGTTTCCCAACTCCGTCTTGACGACGCGCGAAATTGGGCAAGCGATGCTCGCCGTGGCGCGCAGCGGCTGGCCGCGGCCGGTGCTCGAGCCAAAGGACATTCACGCTGCGGCAACACGCACGACATAGCGGCTAAACGCGGTAGTGTGGGTCAGTTTAAGACGCCTTGCGCGGTCCTTCGATGATGCTTGCGAGCCGATCCGCCAGCTGTCTGCGCTCGTATTCCTCCCGCGCCTCCACAGCAATGTATGGGTGCGGACACCGATGTATCTCACGCGCTGCGCGCTGCAGTGCCTTCTGTGAGTGCCTCTTAGGGCTGAACCATCCGCTCTCCCCGCAACTGCATTCCCACCGGTGCGTCTCCATTGCCGCCTACTTCCTTGTCTTCGCGCACACTCCGCATGCAATCCTAATCCGCTGCCAGCGCCGACGCCAACTCCAGCGTCAGCCGGGTCAATTTGAGTGCTGGCGGTCGTAAACTGACCCACTATCCAAAACGCCCTCAGCTTGCCCTCGATTGCCGCTTCCCTTTAGTGTGGAGCGCGTATGCGCGGTTTTTTGATTTGCCGCGCGGAGGACATCCGGACGCATGGCCGAAACGGCAGAGAACCAGCACTTCAGCTCCATCCTGCATGAGACGCGTGTCTTTCCGCCGCCCCCGGAGTTCGCGGCGAAGGCGCACGTGAGCGGGATGGCCGCGTATCAGGAGCTGTATCGCCGTTCGATCGAGCAGCCGGATGCGTTCTGGGCTGAGGTCGCTAGCGAGCTGGACTGGTTCGCGCCGTGGACCAAAGTACTGGACTGGCAGGCACCGCACGCGCAGTGGTTCGTTGGCGGCAAGCTGAATCTCTGCCACAACTGCGTGGATCGCCACGCGCTGGGCAAGCGCGCGGAGAAGACAGCCATCCTGTGGGAGGGCGAACCGGGAGAGGTGCGCAAGCTCACCTTCCGCGAGCTGCACGCCGAAGTGCAGCGATTTGCGAATGTGCTGAAGGACCTTGGAGTGAAGAAGGGCGACCGCGTCGCCGTCTACATGGGCATGACCCCGGAGCTCGCCATCGCGCTGCTGGCCTGTGCGCGTATCGGCGCCGTCCACTCGGTCATCTTCGGCGGCTTTGCTGCCAACGCGCTGGTCGATCGCATCAATGACGCGCAATGTGTCGCGGTCCTCACGCAGGATGGCTCGTATCGCCGCGCGAGCGAGGTAAAGCTGAAGAAGGTAGTCGACGAAGCGCTCCTGCAATGTCCCAGTGTGAGAAAGGTCGTCGTCTACAAACGCACCGACAGTGAAGTCGAGATGAAGGATGGCCGCGACTACTGGTGGCACGATCTGATGAAGAAGGCGGCACCGGAGTGCCCGGCGGAGCCGCTCGATGCGGAGCATCCGCTTTACATCCTCTATACCTCCGGAACGACAGGGAAGCCCAAGGGCCTGGTGCACACCACGGGCGGCTACAGCGTGGGCACCTATCTTACCAGCAAGCTGGTCTTCGATCTCAGAGACGACGATGTGTACTGGTGCTCGGCGGACATCGGCTGGGTTACGGGGCATTCGTATGTGGTCTACGGCATCCTGCAGAACGGTGTCACGACCCTGATGTATGAAGGCGCGCCCACCTGTCCGGCGCCGGACCGCTTCTGGAAGATCATCGACGACCACAAGGTCACTGTCTTCTACACCGCGCCTACGGCGATCCGTGCTTTTATCGGGCTTGGCCACGAGCATGTGGAGAAGCACTCGCTTGCATCGCTGCGGCTGCTGGGCTCGGTGGGCGAGCCGATCAATCCCGAGGCGTGGATGTGGTACCACGACAAGATCGGGCGCGGGCGCTGTCCCATCGTGGACACCTGGTGGCAGACCGAGACCGGCGGCATCATGATCGCGCCGCTACCCGGCGCCGTGCCGACCAAGCCTGGCTCGGCGACCTTGCCGATGCCGGGAATCGTGCCTGAGATTGTGACGAAAGACGGAAAGCCGGTGCCCAAAGAACAAGGCGGCCTGCTGGTGATCCGGCGGCCCTGGCCGTCCATGGCACGGACCATCTACGGCGATCCGGAGCGCTTCGAAAAGACCTACTGGTCGGAGTTTCCCGGCACCTATCTGACCGGCGACGGCGCGCGCCAGGACGAGGATGGCTACTACTGGCTGCTAGGCCGGGTGGACGACGTGATCAATGTGAGCGGCCATCGGCTGGGCACCATGGAGGTGGAGAGCGCGCTGGTTTCGCATCCGAAGGTTGCGGAAGCCGCGGTCGTCGGGCGTCCGCACGATCTGAAGGGGCAGGCGATCTGTGCCTTTGTCACCCTGGAGAGCGGGTATAAGCACTCGAAGGATCTCAAGGACGAGCTGCGCGCCTGGGTGGCGAAGGAGATTGGCGCGCTGGCGCGGCCCGACGATATCCGCTTCACCGATGCGCTGCCCAAGACGCGCAGCGGCAAGATCATGCGGCGCCTGCTGCGCGAGCTTGCGGCCGGTGCTGGGGAGATCAAAGGGGATACAACAACACTCGAAGATCTTCAGGTCATCGCTCGCCTGAGGGAGAACGAGAAGCCTGAGTAACGGGCCACACATACATGGATCGTAGAGAGATATTGAAATGGGCAGGCGGCGGTGCGGCGTTCGCAGGGTTTCCAGCCTTGTCTGTTGGCGCGGCGCATCCTGCCAATTCGTCTGAATCGCTCTTCGATATCCGCCGCTATGGCGCAACCGGCGATGGAAAGACGCTCGACACCCGCGCGATTCAAGACGCAATCGACGCCGCGGACCGTGCCGGCGGCAGGACAGTGCTGTTCCCGGCAGGCACATATGCAAGCCATTCGATCCATCTCAAGAGCAAGGTCGCTCTCTATCTCGACCAGGGGGCAACGCTGCTCGCGGCATCTGTGCCGCTCGAAGGAACCACCAGTGGCGGCTACGACGCGGCGGAGCCGCAGGGCGCGTGGGAGGCATATCAGGATTATGGTCACAACCACTGGCACAATAGTCTGCTGTGGGGTGAGAACCTGCACGATCTCTCGATTCTCGGCCCGGGCCGTATCTGGGGCAAAGGGCTCAGCCGCGGCTGGGACAAAGATTCCGTTTACCAGCCGAGTTCGAAGCAGCCGGGAGCGGGGAACAAATCGATCGCGCTCAAGCTCTGCCGCAATGTCACGCTGCGCGACTTCCAGATTCTCGAGGCAGGCTGGTTCGGCATTCTCGCAACCGGTGTCGACAACCTGACCATCGACAACCTGCGCATCGACACCAACCGCGATGGCATGGACATCGACTGCTGCCGCAATGTGCGCGTCTCCAACTGCACGGTGAACTCGCCCTACGACGACGGCATCTGCCCCAAGAGTTCCTTCGCCCTGGGCTACGCGCGGCCGACTGAAAACGTCACCATCACGAACTGCTTCGTCACCGGCAACTATGAAGTCGGCTCGGTGCTGGACGGTACCTGGAAGCCCATGCCGCCCGCATTCGCGGAGCGCGCTACGGGACGCATCAAGTGCGGGACGGAATCGAATGGCGGGTTTCGCAACATCACGATCTCCAACTGCGTCTTCGAGAGCTGCAAAGGCTTTGCGCTCGAGACAGCGGATGGCGCGATCGTGGAAGACATCGTCTTCAGCAACATCTCGATGCGCAATGTCTTCCGCTCACCAATCTTCCTCTATCTTGGTTCGCGCATGCGCGGCCCGAAGGATGCACAGGTCGGCACGCTGCGCCGCGTGCTGCTCTCGAACATCGTGAGCTCCCACGCTGGACAGTTGCCGAGTCTCATGGTCGGCATCGCCGGGCATCCTATTGAGGATGTGAAGATCAGCGACGTCTACCTGCACCAGCAGGGAGGCGGCAACCTTGCGATGGCCGCGATCGCGCCGCCAATCAAGGACAATGCGTATCCCGAGCCGACCATGTTCGGGCAACTGCCCGCGACTGGCTTCTATCTTCGCCACGTACGCAACCTTGAAGCAAGCAATATCGAAATCGCAACCGAAGCAGCCGATGCGCGTGCTGCCTTCTGTCTTCAGGATGTGGAGGGCGGCGATTTTTTCCGCGTGCGGGTGCCAGCCGGATCGACGGCGTTCGATCTGCGCGCAGCGCGCAACTTCCGCAGCTTCGGCAGCCTTTCGCCCGCGGATACGCGGCTGGACTCGGCCCAGAATCGCAAGCTCTGATAGCTCGGAAACGACGTGGCAGAAGCAACGCGCAGAAATGCTGAAGGGACAGATGGACTCTGCCCCTTCGTTTCGCTCGCGCGTGCGAACTCTGCTTTCTCAGGCTAAGCCTATTGTCGTCCGCCGTAAGGTGCGGTGTAGCTCTGTATCTTGTTGCCGTCCTTGGAGCGGAAGGCGACGAGAAGTTGAGTCCCCGCATAACCTACTGCCGGCGAGCGGCTCAAGGTCTGTTCGTATCGTTGTGGCGGCAAAAATGTTGCCGGCTCATAGTTTGGCCACTCATAGTCCACTGCCAGCAAATGGTGCTCCTCACCTACGGAACGCCCGAAGATGTACATATTCACATCGGCGGTAAAGCCAGGAGGGCTGAACAAGACGATCTGGGGCGTACCGGCCATGCGGACTGCTGTGTCAGTAACGGACGAAAAATTGTCAGGGTAGCCCTGATTGTTATCAAAGTCGAGCCATGTACGGAGAACCGGATGCTTCTCCGGCCCAGTGGTATAGACCAGTGCTAGGGCCTCAAAACGCGAGCCCGGCACGGTAAAAACGGCGAGAGACGATCCGCTGCTAGTGGGGATGTCGGAGAGCCAGCTGAAACTAGAAAAGGAACTCGGCACACCATACGGTGCGACCAGAACATCGACGGCGTCCGGAGAGCCGGGAGCGGCGTCGACCACGGAGAGATACATGTTGGTGTCATAGAAGACCAGACTCGGCTGAAAGCGTGGCCGCAGCGTGCGTCCGCCGATCGACAAGGCGAGGGGCTGAGGCGGAGTGAAGGTCACGCCGTCGGTCGAGGTGATGTAGTGGTAGGCGCCGCCGGTATACACAACGATGTAAAGATCTCCCAGCGCATCGTTTGCCGCCGCTATAGGATGATCCGTGGGTACTCCGGTATCGACGGGAGAGGACCACGTGACGCCGTCCGCGGAGAGGCTCACGGCGACGTTCCCTGTCCTGCTGTCCCGATAGACCATCGCTGGTTCTCCGGACGAGAGATAGGCGATGGTGGGCGTTACATCGGTTCTGAGGTCGGTCTCTCCACCCGCGGTAAAGCTTGGATAGGTTTGCGCGCTCGCTGCGATGCTCAGCATCGCGCAGGCGGCTCCCAGCAGGAGGCGCCTGCCGGTATTCCGAAACATTGCACTGGCGAAGGAGTGTGTCGATTGCTTCTTACGCATGGGGGGACCCTCTTTCGTGTGGGTGTTGGTGGTACTGCGTAGAGTGGACGAGAGCGGCGTCTCGTCGGTGTCGCGCCATTGCGTCGCGATTGCAGATGCCTTGGCGATTCCGGCGAACGGCTTTGCCTTGGCAGAGGAAGCACAAGTCAGGCCGATTGACACGGAACGGCTTCGGCACGTCCGCATACACCGCCGCATACTATACCACCGGGACAATGCAATACCGTTGGCGTTGTGGTGATGTGTTGTGATGATGCCTTGTGGTGATGAGGCGTTCCTGCCCCTGCGTACCGGCGGAGACGATCTCGCGTGGCCTTCCTTGGAGGAAAGGTCAGAGATTTCTTAGTTCAGCGAGCGCGGCATGGTGAAGGTGAAGACGCTGCCCTGGCCAGGCGTTGAATGCACGCTGATGCGGCCGCCGTGCTGCTCCACGATCGCGCGGCAGATGGCGAGCCCCAGACCGGTGCCGCCCATCGCGCGCGAGTCCGATCAGCAATGCCGGCATTGCGATGTTATAGGAGAAGCGAATCAGTGCTTCAGACAAGGCACGCGATAGATAGCCGGTATAACCGACGATCCAGCCACTTAGGATCACTGCGAATACAGGTAGGATAAGGTCAGCGATTCGCAACGAGGATGTCTCAGATTGACGCTCTACAGTTGCATGGAAAGCAAGGTGCGGTCAATAACATTAGGAGTTAGCTTTTTCGGTTGAATCTGTGTCGGGAGATCGGCCAATAATTCGCGGCTTTAAGCAGATCTGAACTGTCAATTGTCGCCAACTGGGCAACTCACCCATCGACCTTCTATGAAGCGCCAGTAATAACTTGCTGTACATCGAGAGCTCGGGAATAGCTGGCTATCCTGATCCAGTAGGCGATCCATAGCACAAAGCCGGCTAATCCTGCGAAGCGGCCCAACAGCGGGATAAATGTACAACAACTACAAACACAGGTCGCCAGTCCGATAGTCTCTCCCAGAGTCGGATCGGGGCGAGGAACTCCACGTCTTGCAAATTCATTTTTCAATGACTTCGTAATGTTAATGACAACGACGAAAGACCAAACCAAGCCGAAAACCGGAATAAGTATGAGCCAAACCTTCCCTGGGTTCATCGTTCTCGACGCAGGTGCGCATTTCCTCAGCGCGTTTCCCAGTGTCGAAAGGTAAAGAATAAGTGCGATCAGAGTAAACCAAAGCGTGACTATCAGGACCAGTGGGGGCATTCGGTTGCTCTGCGTTTTCTCGTCTTAGAAATCGTCGATGCAAAATCTAATTCATCGAGCGCGGCATGGTGAAGGTGAAGACGCTGCCCTGGCCGGGCGTGGAATGCACGCTGATGCGGCCGCCGTGCTGCTCCACGATCGCGCGGCAGATGGCGAGCCCCAGGCCGGTGCCGCCCATCGCGCGCGAGTCCGAGGCGTCCACCTGCTGGAAGCGCTCGAAGATGATCTCGAGTTTTTCCGGCGGTATGCCGCGTCCGTGATCCTCTACTTCGAAGGTGACCTCGTTATCGCCGGTCGCGGTCGCGGTCAGGCGAACCTCCCCGCCGGGATGCGAGAACTTCACCGCATTGCTGATCAGGTTGGTCAGTGTCTGCAAGGTGCGGTCCACATCCACCATCACCTCCACCGGCTGCGCGTCGATGCGGAAGGTGATGTTGTTGTGCGCGGCGGCGGTGTGCTGCAGGTCCGCGGCGCGGCGCAGCAGGTCGACCGCATTCGCCTTTTCGCGATGCAGCGGTAGGCGTCCCGAGCCGATGCGCTCGAAGTCGAGAATGTCGTTCACCAGGCGGACGAGGCGGTCGCAGTTGCCGATGGCAACATCGAGCATCTGCGCAAGCTTCTCCGGCCGCTTCTCGAGCACGCCGCCCGCAATCAATCCGAGCGCGGCGCGCAGCGATGTCAGTGGGGTGCGCAGCTCATGGCTCACCGTCGAGATGAACTCATCCTTCATGCGATCGAGCCGTCGCCGCTCGGAGACATCGGCGAAGGCCACCACGGTGCCGCTGACGATTCCATCGTGGACCAGTTGACGCGCGACGTACTCCACCGGGAACGACGTGCCGTCCTTGCGCCAGAAGACCTCGTTGTCCACGCGCACCGGCTCTTCGGAGTGCAGCGCTGCCTGGATCGGGCAGTCCTCGTAGGGATAGGGCGTGCCGTCAACCTTCGAGTGGTGGACCAGCTCGTGCGTGTTCTTGCCGATGATCTCGTCCACGGTATAGCCGAACATGCTGGCGCCGGTCTCATTGCAGAAGGTGAGATTGCCGTGAATGTCCAGTCCCCAGATGCCGTCGCCTACCGAGGCAAGGATCGATTCCCGCTGCCGCATCAGCGCATGCAGCTTTTCCTCTGCGTCGGTCTGCTCGGTGATGTCGATGCCGTGGCTGAGCACGATCGGCTCGGTGCCGGGCAACTGCAGCAGCTTGTTGCGATAGGCAACCACGGCCGACTGTCCGTTCGGCCGCTTGAAGTAGAAGAGCCCCTGGTGCTCGTGCTGCTCGTTCAGCGCGCTGACGTATTGCTCGTAGTCGCGCTTGTGATCGTCCGCGATGTAGTCGAAGAGCGGCGTGCCGACGATCTCCTCCGGCGTGTGACCCAGGATTGCGGCCGCATGCGAGTTGATCGACTGGATGTTTCCGTCGAGATCGTGCGTGCAGATGATGCCGAGCGAGCCTTCGACAAGCTGGCGATAGCGCGCCTCACTGGTGCGCAGGCGATCGAGCTCCTGCCGCTGATCGGTGACATCGATGCCGGTGGTGATGACGAAGTTGATGTCGCCCTGTGGGTCGTTCAGCGAGCTCGCAGTCCAGGCGATGCGGCGCATGCCGCCTTCGCGGGTGCGCCAGTGCATCTCGTAGCTGCCGTCCAGCTTGCCCGCGCGCGCCTGCTCGAACATGCGCATCGCGTGGTCGCGCTCCTCGGCAGGGAAGAGCTCTTCGGGAAATGAGCGGCCAACCAGCTCGGCGAAGCTGAAGCCGCTCACCGTTTCGCAGGCGCGATTGAAGCGCACAATGCGGCCGGCCGTGTCGAGCACCAGGACGAGCGCATGAATCGAATCGAGAACCGATGTGACGAAGTTACGCTCGACCGTGAGCGCGCGCTCGATGCGCTGGCGTGAGCGTACGACGCGGTCCTGCTGGTTGGTCTTGGTGTAAAGCTCGAGGCGCGTGATGATCTGGCGCGCCAGCACTTCCAGCGTGCGGCCATGCTCGCGCGTGAACATGTTCGGCTCTGGCGAGCACACGGCTAGCGTGCCCAGCACCGCGCCGTTTGGCGCAAAGATCGGCGCGGCAGCATAGGAGCGGCAATAGGTGGTCGCGGCGAGCGGCACGCCGGATGGCGCGAAGCGATAATCCTGCGCCGCGTCGTCGATCACCATCGCGTTCGGCTCGAGGATGGTGTACTGACAGGCCGATGTTGCACGCGGCTGCTGCCGGCTGAGGAAGCCGATGCGCGACTTGAACCAGACGCGGCTCGCATCGATGAACGAGATGAATGCGTAGGGCGCGCGGCAGAAGCTTGCTGCAAGGCGAGTGATCTCATCCAGTGCCGGGTCCGGCAACGTATCGAGGATCTCGTACTGCGCGAGAGATTTGAGCCTCTCGGCTTCATCTCTTTGCATCATGATCGGACTGGCAATCTGCATGGATGAGGAGGAAGAATCGCCTGCAAGCATTGTTTCAAAGCGCCGGGTGTGAGCCACTGCCACAATTGGTGCAGACGCGGCGGCAAACCGGGCAAAATCCGTTACTTGCGTGATTCTCCTTTCGGGTAGGGTGGATTTCCTGGAATGCGGTTGCGCAACGGTCGTCACCGCGGTTTTCTTCGAGAAAACCGCACCTCACTTCAGCCGGATGACGACACCAACAGGAAATCCGTCTAGGGTGGGCCCATGCTAGCGAAAGCGGACCGGTGGATTTCGTGGATTTTATTCGCGTCCTGCACGCTCGCCTTTGCCGGCAAAGCTGGAGAACGCTTCCTGGCCGTAAACCAAGGCTGCCTTCCCGACGTCCATCCTTGTGCTGGCACGGCGCTCTGGCAGTGTAAAAAGCGTACAGCGAGCGACTCTCGGACGCCGGGCAGAATCGGAGCAGGTTGCTATACTTAACCCTGCTAAAGCATCTTTCCTGATGCTGTGAGATAGCGGAGACGGTCTCGGCATGGTCTTTCCTTAACGAAAGGCCACATAAGCTTCCTTTGGCCGCTCTATACTCACAGGGAAAATGCTTTAGGACGCTCCGGCCCGGACTACTTTTGCGGGTCGTTTTTCTCTGAGCGGCGTCCAATACGTGATTTCCACGATGAGCGAACACCTGCGTTCCATCCAGTCGCCCGCCGACATCAAGAGCATGTCCGTCGCGCAACTTACCGAGCTTGCGCAGGAGATCCGCGAGCTGCTGATCAGCAGTCTCTCCAAGACCGGCGGCCATCTTGGGCCGAACCTGGGCGTGGTCGAGCTGACCTTGGCCATGCACTACGTCTTCGACACTCCGATCGACAAGTTTCTCTTCGACGTAAGCCACCAGACCTATGTGCACAAGCTGCTCACCGGCCGGGCGGAGCGTTTTCACACCATCCGGCAGCCGGGCGGATTGAACGGCTTCATGCTGCGCACCGAGTCCGAGCACGATGCCTACGGCGCGGGTCATGCGGGCACGGCGCTCTCCGCCGCGCTGGGGATGGCAGTGGCGCGCGATCTCGCAGGCACGCGGGAGAACATCGTCGCCGTGGCAGGCGATGCCGCCTTCACCAATGGCATCTCCTTCGAAGCATTGAACAATATTGGCCAGCAGACCAAGCGCCTGATCGTCGTTCTCAATGACAACGAATGGTCTATCGACCGAAACGTCGGCGCCATCGCGAATTATCTACACAAGGTGGTTACCAACGAGCATTACACCCACCTGCATGCGCGGGCCGGGCGGCTAATCGAGCGCTTCGGCGGCAAAACTGCCACCAAGGTTGTACGCAAGGCCGAA
Source organism: Acidobacteriaceae bacterium (assembly GCA_036500805.1). Classification (GTDB taxonomy): domain Bacteria; phylum Acidobacteriota; class Terriglobia; order Terriglobales; family Acidobacteriaceae; genus KBS-83. Next base: position 45,129 of record DASYBK010000109.1, read on the forward strand.
GAGGCAGCGAAGGGCCTGCTATGGCCCTCCATGCTCTTCGAAGAGTTCGGGCTCAACTACTACGGTCCGCTCGACGGTCACGATATCAAGCTGCTCATCGGCACTTTCAAGTTCCTCAAACGCCAAGAGATGCCGGTGCTGCTGCACATCCTGACGCAGAAGGGCCGCGGCTTCCAACCGGCGCTCGAGAAAGTCAAGAAATTCCATGGCCTCGGTCCCTACGACCCGAAGACTGGCGACACCAAGCCCGTGGGCCAACGCACCTACTCCGAGGTCTTCGCCGAGACATTGGTAAAGCTCGCCGACAAGGACGAGAAAGTCGTTGCCATCACGGCCGCGATGCCCAATGGCACCGCGCTCGATCTCTACCGGCCGCACCACCCCACGCGCTACTTCGATGTCGGCATTGCCGAAGAGCACGCGGTGATCTTCGCTGCCGGCATGGCGACCAAGGGCTACCGGCCGTTCTGCGCCATTTACTCCACCTTCTTGCAGCGCGCCTTCGATCCCGTCGTTCACGATGTCTGCCTGCAGAACCTGCCGGTCATCTTCTGCATGGACCGCGGCGGCCTCTCCGGCGACGATGGCGCCACGCACCACGGTCTGTTCGACATCAGCTATCTGCGCGGCATCCCTAACGTCGTCCACATGGTCCCGAAGGACGAGGACGAGCTGGCGGACATGATGCAGACCGCGCTCGCGCACAACGGCCCCAGCGCTATTCGTTACCCGCGCGGCACCGGCCCCGGCGTCACGGTGAAGGCGCAGCCTGTCGCGCTGCCCATCGGCAAGGCTGAGATCGTCCGCGATGGCGATGAGATCGCCATCCTCGGGCTCGGCGCGCTGTTGCCGATGGCAGCCGAACTGGCAGATGCGCTCGAAGCGGATGGCCGGTCGGCCGCAGTCATCAATCCCCGCTTCGTCAAGCCGCTCGACCGCGAGATGCTCGCGCATTATGCGCGCAAGGCGCAGGCCTTCGTCACCTTCGAAGACCACGTGCTGATGGGGGGATTCGGTTCGGCGGTGCTCGAGGCACTAAGCGAGATGGGCTTCCATACACCGGTCGTGCGGATCGGCTGGCCGGACCGCTTCGTTGAGCATGGCAAGGTCGAAGCGCTGCGCTCGAAGCACGGCATCAGCGTGGAGGCAGCGCTCGAAAAGCTGGAGCCGCTGCTCAAGGCGATGCCGGGCAGGCGGCTTGTCGCTCGCTGATCCGTCAACTCTGAAACGGGTGTTGGCGCATAGGATTACCTTGCATGCCGGATCTCACGCCATCTGCGATTGCTGAGGCTTCAGAACGGGCACAGCGTGGCGAGACGCCGCAAGCTGCCGCGCTGACCGGAGCCGTCTTCGTGCTGATCCAGTTCGATGTCTGCGAGGAGATTCAGCTCGGCCGCCTGGGCGAGATCATCGGGGCACGGTCGGGGGCGCGGACTGTCTCCCAGCCCAGCATGAAGCATCCTGCGCCGGGCTATATTCGCTATCAGCGTCCGCCGGTCGTCGAGCCGATCGAGCCGCTGGTGCTCGAAAGCGGCGAGCGGCTGCACGGCGAGATCAAGTACTACGACTACGGCGTGCTCAGCGTCGTCTTTCAGCTTCCCTTTGCCGGCGACTGGGAGACGCTGGTCCGCCTGGCCAGCCGCTGGGTGTGGGACATCGACTTCGCGGCCCACGCCTCGCGCCTGGTGAAGCAGCGGCTGGAGCGCGCGGCGCCTGCCGTGATCAAGCCCTATGCCGAATGGCTGAGCGAGGACTATCTGGTCTTTCATGTTCGCGAGATCGCCGGCATCGCGACCACAGCCGAGCTGCTCGAGCGGCATGGTTCCGGGATCGCGCAGATCGTTCGTGGCGAGCGTACCCGCCTGGCCGAGAGCGAATCGAACGAGGTGCTGCAGTCGCGCATTTCGTTTTATCCGAACGACCTCGCGGTCATCGGCTGGAATGCCACTTTTCTTTACGACACTATCGCCGGCGCGGAGAGCGCAATCCAATTGCTGGAATACGCGAACTCGCAGTTGCTGGAGTTTCGCCACTATGATGACCTGCTGACGCGCGAGCTGGAGAGCGTCTACACCTCGCTCGAGAAGGGAACGGGTCTCTTGAGCCGGTGGCGCATGGCGGGTTCGGCGAACGCGCTATATAGCCGGCTGCTGGAGGTGATGGAGCTCACCGAGCACGCAGACAACGCCATTAAATTTCTCAGCGATATGTTCGCCGCGCGCCTCTATCGTCTTGCTGCCGCCAAAGTGGGTGTGCCGGATTACAAGAACCTGGTGACGCAGAAGCTGGACACGGCCGGCGATCTCTACCGCTTCATGGTCGACCAGTTCAACCAAAGCCGGGCGTTTCTGCTGGAGTCGGCCGTGGTCATCATTCTCGTCATTGAGCTCATCTTCTTATTCCGCGGCAAGCCCTTCTAGGACGGTCTAATGTACTCAGGGTTGTTGTTTCCCTGTCATCTCGACCGGAGCGCAGCGCAGTGGAGAGATCTGCTTTCCCTCACCATCTCCTTAACTTTTTCAACGCCTCCCTGGAGAATGGCTTCCAGCTAGCCGATCGTGAGCTTGAGACCGGCAGCATCCGCAAATGCGCGGAAATCCCTGTCCCTCGTGATGAGAGAGACACCGCCGTCGATGCAGCTCTGCGCGATCAGCGCGTCACCGAGGCGAGCCTTCCGATTCCGCGCCAGAACTTTAGCGCGCAGCCGGCCCGCTCGCTGCCAATAACCCGGATCGACGTCGATACGCGGCAGATCCGAAAGGCTGCGAGAGGCAGACGGGGAAAGCTCCGGATCGCTCAGCAATTCCGTAAGCACCGCGGGCGCCATCACGACCTGTCGGTCTCCAAGCGCCATGGCGAGCATCTGCACATCGTCCCCGCTCTCTCCCTCAAGAAACGCGATCCAGGTGCTGGTATCGGCGGCGATCATCTGTCCGCTTTTAGATCAACCAGCGTTCGCGAAAAGTGAACCTTCCCCCTGAGTTGCAGCAGTTGAGCATAAGCCCGCGAAGCCGCCATGAGCTCAAGACCGGTGCGGACGGTCTGCGTGATGCCGGCGCCGCTCGCCTCCTGCGCCTTCCTGAGGAGTTCTGCCGGCACCTCAACGGTGATTTTCCTCGCAGTTTCCATAGCGTCCTCCCTCACCATACTCTATACCAGCATCAAATATGGCACCGCCGCATGGATTGCTTGAGCGTAGAAGTGGTACGCAACCAGATCGGATTCGTTGAGAGCATTTCACGGTTGGTGTGTACAGCCAGTTTTCGTCAGGGATCGTTGCTCAGCAGCCGCAGAAGTTGGCGCTGGCGATGATGGAAAAGCCGGCGAAGCTGCAGGCGCCCGCCCAGCAGATCGAGCGCGCGTCCGGCGGCTCCAGCAGGCCATTCGTAGTCGACAACGTCAGTGATCCGCGAACCGATCTCCTCGCCGTGCGTTTCCGCGCTCACCAGATGGCAGTGCCGCCAGTAGCCGAACGGCCCGGTCACCTGCAGGTCGCAGAAATGATGATCGGCGACGTATTCATCGATGAGCGCGAGCCAGCGCAGCCGGAGCGGCGAGAGCGGCAAGGGCCGGAAGCTCAAGAGAATGCGGGAGCCGCGGCCAGCCGCATGGGCGACGCCGCGATCGGGCGGATGCAGCTCCAGGCTGTCGACGCGGACATCGTGCCACGATGGCATCAGCCGCGGCAGATTCAGCGGATCGGCGAAGAAGGCGAAGACGCGATCCACCGGGAAGGGCACCCACTGTTCGGTCGTGAACGAGAGCCGCGGCTTCCGCGGTTGCTCCGGACTCGCTCCCCGGATCGCTCCTCGGCGGATCGCTCCTCGGCCGGTGATCGTCGGAGCACGAGGCATTCTGAAAGTGTAGTCGTGCGGCGGCAGGCAAACACTCGCACATCGGAAGCGGCCACGGGCCGGAACATTCTGCTTTCAGCATGCGTTCCTCAATGTGCGTGCATTCGCTCGAATGCCGCAGCGTGAGCGCGTCGTGTGGACGCGACCTGTGCCGGAAGTTCGTCGCGTCGGTAATGATCTAATACGTAGGAGCGAATGGCGAAGCAACCGATGAAGAGAGCAGAGACCCAGCGTCACGATCGCTGGTTGATCGTCATTGGTACCTTCAAGATCCTCGAGGGACTGCTCTTCGTCCTGCTGGGATTGGGTGTCGTTCGCCTTCTGCATCGCGACATCGGCGATCTTCTGGTGCGCGCCGCGCTGGCGCTGCGGATCGATCCGGAGAGTCACTTCGTCAACATCCTGCTCGACAAGGTTCAGTTGCTGACGCCGCACAAGATGCGGCTGATCAGCGCCGGTATCTTCCTTAAGGCCGGGTTGGATTTCGTCGAGGGCATCGGGCTAGCGATGGAGAAGACCTGGGCAGAGTGGCTGACGATCGGGCTCACGGCATCCTTTCTGCCGTTGGAGATCTTTGAGATCATCCGGTACTTCACCTGGGTGAAGGTCGGCGTCACGCTGATCAATGTGCTGGTGCTCCTCTACCTGATCTGGGTGCAGCAATTGCGCCTGCGAGCGCACCAGCGCGCTCACTAGCAGACATTCTGCAGCGGACCCTAGACGAGTTTTCCTCAGGGCGAGGTCAATTGCGGCCTGGTTTTCAACAGGGAATCCCCCGGTCAGGTCATTTTTGTAACGGCCGTAATGGCGAAGAAAAGGCGTATATCGCGAATTTTCCGTTCTGACAAGGGCTTCCGAGACCCAGGAATCCAGGAACTAAACACCGCATGTAGGCGGTTAAAGCCAGTAATCCACATCATCTTGTGGTTTCGCTTTGCCCATATGGTTGCCTGAATGGCTTTTCGCTTTTCCCATTTGACCGAGAGGAAAGCTGGGCTAGGATGTGGATGGAAGTGGTCAAGAGTGGCCAAAAGTAGGTTAAGCCTCTCGAAATCACCTCAACGCAGACAGCGTAGCACTTACAAGGGGCGGGTTCGGAGCAATGTTTCGTGGCAATCACCCAACCCGCGTGGATGAAAAAGGGCGGTTGAAGATCCCTGCGGACTTCAAGCGCGAAGTGGACGAGCGCTATGGATCGCAGTTCTTCATCACCAGCCTCGATGGCGAGCGGGCGCAGGTATGGCCAATGCCGGAGTGGCAAAAGATCGAAGACCGGGTGGTGAACCAGCCGCCGTCGGTGGCGAAAAAGAAGTGGCTGGACCGCACGAGTTATTACGGCCAGGTGGCCGAGATGGATGCGCAGGGGCGGGTCCTGATTCCTCAGGTGTTGCGTGAATCAGCGAAAACCGTAGGCGATGTCACGGTGCTGGGGAAGCTGACGTATCTCGAAGTAACGAACATGCCTCAGTTCGTGGCCAAGCTGGATAGCGAGCCGTGGTCTGACGAAGATGCGATTTCGCTGGGCGTGTAACGAAGCGTTTTGACCCCCAAGGGGGCGCACATGACGGATGAAACCAGGGATGTACTCCGACATGTGCCGGTTCTTTTACAACAAGCGATCCGTAACTTGAATGTGCATGCAGCCGGGACATACGCAGACGCCACGCTGGGCATGGCGGGGCATTCGCTGGAGATTGCGCGACGGCTCGGCGGAAGCGGCCGGCTCATCGGCTTCGACCGCGATCCGGAAGCAATCGAGATAGCGACTCGCCGGTTGAATGCGCTCCGCGAAGAGTTGGGCGACGCAACGCCGGAGGTGGTTCTGTACAACGAGCCGTTCTCGAAGGCAAAGCAGTTGATCGAGCCGGCAAGTCTGGATGGGCTGCTGGCCGACGTCGGCGTGAGCTCGCTGCAGCTCGATGAGGCGCACAGAGGATTCAGTTTTCAGGCGGACGGCCCCTTGGATATGCGTCAGGATACGCGCGGGGGGATCACCGCCGAACAAGTGGTAAATCAGGCCGGGGAAAAAGAACTCGCCGATCTGATTTACGAATTCGGAGAGGAAAGGAGGTCGCGGAGAATCGCCAGAGCCATTGTCAGGGCGCGGCCGATTACGACCACGGGACAACTTGCCCGGATCGTATCGGCTGCCGCCCCGGCGATGAAGCAGGAGCGATTGCATCCGGCGACCAGAACCTTTCAGGCGCTCCGAATTCGTGTGAATGACGAGCTGGGGGAGTTGAAAGCGCTGCTCGAGGCCGCACCGGGGTTGTTGAAGCCCGGAGGACGCCTGGTGGTGATCAGCTTCCACTCGCTCGAGGATCGGCTGGTGAAGGATGCCATGCGCGAAGGAACCAGGATAGGTATGTACCATCTTGATTCCCGTAAGCCCATCACCGCCGATGAGGAGGAGACGGATCGCAATCCGCGGTCGCGCAGCGCGAAGCTGCGGGCAGCGGAGCGCACCCACCCAGCAGCCGAAGGCGCGGGAGGTGAGCAGAATCAGGAGCTTAGAGGAATCGGGTCAGGGTCGTTCCACCGTCGCAAAAGGCGAGAGTAGTGCGAGACCCAGTACGAATCCCTCCGGAACCAGCAGCCCGGCACGGCTGCGAGGAGGGCGCAATAGGACGAGGTTGAACCCGTGGAACCGGGTAGGAACCCAGGTCGGTAGTAACCATCCTGGTTCCACAGGGTGTACGAGTTTGATCCCCCAGCATGCACTATATTTGGTGCATGCCAACGCTGTACGCAGCAGACGGAAGGACCACTAGAGCATTTCTCCCGCCAGTATCGGGGGCGAAGCTGATCTCGGCGTGGCCTTTCCTTGATGAAAGGCCACAAGAATGGCCGAGGGTCTCTCTAGACCTACGGGAGAAATGCTCAATGGCGACACAGGCGATGGCAGCGCAAACATGGTTTGGCGACCCCCGCGGAGGGCGGAGCGGGTTCGGCGGGTGGGGCAATGTAGACGAGATCGCCGCCCGCAATCAAACGCTGTTTCACCAGCAGCAGCGCGCGCGGCGCGGTCCGACCCCGGAAGTGTTTTTCGTCAAGCACCTGGACAACTCGCGGCTGGTGAAGGCAGCAGACCCGGTCCGCGTGAAGGAGATGCGCCGGTTCGCGATCGCGATGATCATGCTGTTCGCGATGGTGATGCTCTACGGCTGGCAACACTTCTCCTCGATCGAGATCGGCTATCGCGTGGAAGCGGAGAAACAGCAGCTTCTGCAACTCCAGGAACAGAATCGTCAGCTCGGGCTGAGCCAGGCGCAGCTTTGCGATCTGAACCGGCTGGATCGCGAGGCGCGGCGGCTGGGCATGGATGCGCCGCATCCGGGGCAGGTGGTGCTTCCGGAGAACGGATTGGATTCAGATATGGGGCCGGGTGCGCCGGTGATGGCGCAGGTTCGCATGCAACAGTAACGATTACGATCTGGCAGAGGGAGCAGTTTCTGTCGAAGTGCGGGGGAACAGATGAACTCGCCGCGGCTTTTCCGTTAAGAAAAGTCGCACATCGCTGCACTTCGATGGGACGGCCCAACAGAAACTGCGGGAAGGGAGCCGGTTTCAGTTGAAAGGCTTCTCGTTCGTTCCTAGCCAGCAGACCACGCGCGCAGTCGTCGCGGCACCGCGGCGGCTGCGCTTTTTCTTTGCCACTGTGATCTTCGCCGGCTGGGCGCTGCTCATTCTCGGCCGTCTGTTCTGGCTGCAGGTAGCCACGCACAGCGAGTATGTGGAGCTGGCGGCGCGCCAGCAGCAACGCACCTTTGAGGTAGCGCCCCGCCGCGGTGTGCTCTACGACCGCAATATGCGCGAGCTGGCCATGACCGTGCTGGTGGATTCGGTCTACGGCGTGCCGACAGAAATTCAGGACAAAGACGCGACCGCGGTTGCGCTCGCCCGTGTCGTGCACGCTGATCCGACGGATGGCTTCACGACCGGGCGCCAGATCGATGCGCGCTTTCACGCCTCGCGGAACTTCGCCTGGGTGGCGCGCAAGCTCGATCCGGCGACGATTGCGCGCGTGAAGTCGCTCAACCTGAAAGGAATCTACTTCCAGAAGGAGTTCAAGCGCTTCTATCCGAACGATGCGCTGGCCGCGCAGGTGCTCGGGTATGTGGGCACCGACGACAACGGGCTGGGTGGGCTGGAGCGGCGCTTCGACCACGATCTGCATGGCGCGCCGGGACGCATGCTGACCGCGCTTGATGCCAAGCGTCACGTGCTGGGCAGCGAGGCACGCCAGCCACAGCCGGGCGACAACCTGATGCTCTCGATTGACGAGAACATTCAGTTCATGGCCGAGCGCGCGCTCGATCACGCGATGGAGAAGTTCCATCCGTTGAACGGCACGGTCGTCGTCCAGGACACGCACACCGGCCAGATTCTTGCGCTCGCCATCCGTCCCACCTACAATCCGAATGATTTCCGTCACGCCACCACCAGCCTGCTGCGCAACCACGCAATCAGCGACGTCTACGAGCCGGGTTCGACCTTCAAGCTGGTGACATATTCGGCTGCGCTGGACGCGGCGGGGGTGGAGCCGACCGACATCGTGGATTGCCAGGGCGGCAAGATTACGCTCTACGGACGCACGATCCACGATTCGCATCTCGGCCTGGGCCGCATCACCGTCGCGCGCGCGCTGGAAGAATCGAGCGACGTGGGGGCGGTGAAGATGGCGCTGAAGCTCGGGCCGGAGCGCTTCTACTCCTATATCAAGGCGTTTGGCTTTGGCTCGCGCAGCGGTATCCAGTTGCCCAGCGAGACACGCGGACTGCTGCGTCCGCCGAAGCGCTGGGGCGCCACCAGCATCGACTCACTGGCCATCGGGCAGGAGGTTGCGGTCACGCCGCTCCAGCTTGTCAGCATGGTTTCGACGATCGGTAACGGCGGCACCTACCTGCCGCCGACGATCCTGATCGAGAATTCAGACCAGTTGACGTCCAGCGAGCAGATGAAGCCGCTGCCGTTTCATCCGGAGCAGGAGCTACCGGATCCGCTACCCGCCGGCGCGCATCGCGTGATCTCGCCGCTCACCTCGGCCAAGATGCGCAAGATGATGGAAGGCATCGTGCTGAACGGCACTGGCCGCAAAGCGGCGCTCGACGGCTACTCGGCCGCGGGCAAGACCGGCACCGCGCAGAAGATCGACCCGGTGACCCGCACCTACTCGCACACCAAGCACATTGGCTCCTTTGCCGGGTTTGCGCCGGTGAATAATCCCGCGATCAGCGTTGCGGTCATCATCGATTCGCCAAGTGGTATGGGTTGGGGAGCCGATGTTTCCGCGCCGGTCTTCAAGGAGGTGGCGCAAGAGGTATTGGAGTATCTCGGCGTACCGCATGACGAGCCGATGCAGGCGCAGCCGGTGACCCCGCCGCAGGAGATCGCCGAGGACACTACACCTGAGGATAGCGGCGATCTGCAAGCCATGTTTGCGGAGGTGAACAACCTGCCCGCCGACGATCCGCTGCGCGCGGGCGAGAATCAGCAGGCTGCGGCAGTCTCGTCGGATGGTGAGTCGCATGGCGTCTCCACGACAGCGACGGTGGCAACGCCGCCCGCGCCCACACAGATGGCGACGAACACAGGCGACGCCGGATTGCACGACTTGACCAGGCCGCAACCCGCTTTGCCCGCTCCCGCCGCGACAGACGATCCGCAGAGCCTGCCTGCCGAGAAGCCGGAGAGCGGCACGCTGGTGACGGATGCCAAGCATCGCGTGGCGGTTCCGTCGTTCGCCGGTGCATCGGTTCGCCAGGTGGTGGAGCGCGCCGGAACGGCGGGGCTCGCGGTACAGCTATTGGGTAACGGTCTGGCGCGCGATCAGGCTCCGGCTGCAGGCACGCTGGTGCCGTTGGGCACCGAGATCGTCGTGCGGTTCGCGCGCTAGAGCAAGGGTTCGATGTGTGCATTAGCGCAAAGACACGTTGCGCACGATAATATTCCACCACGATGCCGGCCCCTGTGACCCTGAGCGAAGCCTTGCGTGGCGCGGATGTGCTGCGGCGCATCGGCGAGGATGTGGCCGTCGGCAGCGTGGAGTACGACTCCCGCCGCGTCGAGCCCGGCTCGCTCTTCGTCGCGATGCAGGGAGAAACGACGGACGGCAACCGCTACATCGAACAGGCGGTCGCGCGGGGCGCCGTTGCGGTAGTCACGGATTCGGCTGCCGCTTATGACGCAACGGCGAATGGACCGCTGGAGGTCGCGCTTGCCGAGGTGCCGCATGGCCGCCGCGCCTTGGCCATCATCGCCGCAAACGTCTTCGGACATCCCGAGCGGAAGATTCGGCTCAGCGGCATCACCGGCACCAACGGCAAGACGACCAGTGCGTATCTGCTCGAGCAGTTGCTGCGCGCGGACGGGCGTACGACCGCGCTGGTGGGAACAATCGAATATCACATCGCCGGCGAGGTGCGTCCCGCGCCGCACACGACGCCGGAGTCGCGCGATCTGCTGGCCCTGCTCGCAGAAGGCGTGGCGCGCGGTGTCACGGAAGGCGTGATGGAGGTGTCCTCGCATGCGCTTGAACAAGGGCGCGTGTGGGGCGTCCCTTACGATGTCGCGATCTTCACCAACCTGACGCGGGACCATCTCGACTACCACGGCACGATGGAGGCGTACTTCGCGGCGAAGCGCAAGCTCTTCGATGGATCGCAGGGGAAAGCGCCGCGGGTCGCTGTGCTGAATGCGGAAGACGATACCCAGGCTGCGCTGGTCGAAACGGCGCAGGCAGCGGGTTCCGAAATATGGAGTTACGGCATCGAGCATGGCGACTTTCGCGCGCGCGATATTGCAATGCGGCCGAATGGAATGCGATTCACGCTGACGTCTCCGCAGGGCGAGGCGCCGATCGAAGTTGCGCTGACCGGCCGCGTGAATGTGCTGAATCTGCTCGCGGCCAGCGCGGCGGCGATGGCCCGCGGTCTCACGCTCGAAGAGATCGCCGCGGCTGCTCCGAAGCTGCACGCGGTACCCGGACGCTTTGAAGCTGTCGATGCAGGGCAGCCCTTCACGGTCGTCGTCGACTACGCGCACACCGATGACGCGCTGCGCAACGTGCTCGCGCTGGCTCGCGATCTGGTCTCCGCCAAACGTGACAGCGAAAAACAGGGCCGCGTCCTCACCGTCTTCGGCTGCGGCGGCGACCGCGACCGCACCAAGCGTCCGCGCATGGGCCACGCCGCTGCCGAGGCAAGCGAAATCGTTATCGTTACCTCGGACAATCCGCGCTCGGAAGACCCACACGCCATCATCGATGAGATACTTCCCGGCACGGCCGGCTTGACCGCCATAGTCGAGGTGGAGCCCGATCGCGCCAAGGCGATCGCGCTGGCCATGACCAAAGCGCGCGCCGGAGACATCGTAGTGATCGCAGGCAAGGGCCACGAGAAGACGCAGACGGTCGGCAAACAGGTGCTGCCCTTCGACGACGTTGCGGTGGCGCGCGAGGCGCTCGCGTGGCTGAAAGGAAAGGCATGAAACTGTCGCTGGAGCAGATCGCGGAGTGGACCGGCGCGCAGCTCGCGATCCCGCATGGCACGACACCGGTGGCGACGGGCTATTCGCCCACTGGCGTTTACGCCAGTGGCTACTCGATTGACACGCGCACGCTCGCGCCCGGCGATCTCTTTTTCGCCATCCGCGGTGAGCGCTTCGATGCGCACGACTTCGTCTCGGATGCGTTGAACAAAGGCGCATGCGCGGCGGTGGTTGCATCGGCGAAGGCGCGCGATCTCCTGCCGGAAGGACACGCGCATCCGCTGCTGCTGGTACCCGAATCGAAAGGAGACCCGCTCACCGCGCTGCAGACGCTCGCCGCGGCAGTGCGCCGCCATTGGGGCAAGCGAGTCGTGGCCGTGACCGGCTCGGCGGGGAAGACGACGACCAAGGAAGCCATCGCGACGGTGCTGGCGAAGCAGTTTCGCGTGCTCAAGTCCAAGGGCAATCTGAACAACCACTTCGGTCTACCCCTGCAATTGCTGAAGCTCACGCCGGAAGACGAGGTCGCCGTGGTGGAGATGGGGATGTCCGCCGCAGGCGAGATTGCGGCGCTGTGCCGGATCGCTTCGCCCGACTGGGGCGTCGTCACCAACGTGGGCAATGCGCATGCGGAGGGCTTCTCGGACGGCATGGCCGGCGTGGCGCGCGCCAAGTATGAGCTGGTGGCCGGTCTTTCGCCGCAGGCGCGAGAGCGCGCCGTTGCCTTCCTCAATGCCGACGACGCTTATGTCTCGCAGTTCGGGCGTGATTTTCCGGGGCGCGCCGTCTATTACGCGACGAAATCTGTCGCCGCCGCGGTGGCAGATGTTCGCGCCGAGGATATCGAGGAGCTGGGACCCGGCGGATCGAGGTTTCGCGTTGTCATGGCCGGCGGCGAATCCGCATCCGTGCGGCTTGCCTTGCTCGGCCGCCACAATGTTGCGAATGCGCTGGCGGCGATCGCGGTCGGCGTGCAGGCCGGCATTCCGCTGGCGTGCTGCGTGGAGGCCATTGCCTCGCTCAAGCCGGAGGACAAACGCGGCGAGCTGATCGAGTGCCACGGCGCCACCATCATCAACGACTGCTACAACTCGAATCCCGAGGCGCTTCAGTCCATGATCCGTACACTGGCCGCGGTCCCGGCGAAGCGGCGCATCCTGGTGGCGGGCGAAATGCTCGAGCTGGGCAAACGTGCCGCGCAACTGCACCGCGAGTGCGGTCAGGCCGCCGCCGCGGCGGGCATCGATGTGGTGATCGGCGTGCGCGGGCTGGCACAGGAGATCGTTACCGGTGTCGAGGCCGCGGAAGGCAGCAAGACCACGGCGATCTTCATGGAGACGCCGCAGGCCGCTGGAGAGTGGTTGAAGGAAAACCTGAGGCCAGGCGACGCGGTGCTGCTGAAAGCTTCGCGCGGTGTGCGGCTGGAACAGGCGCTGACGACTCTCACCGCTGGCTGAACCAGTCCAGCTAATCCACGCAGTGAGCAGCGTGACGGTACACTAAAGCCCAATTCCACGCCGCATTCGACGGTCGCATCTGCGGAGGATGTTTGCTCTACTGGCTGCTCTATCAGAAACTCTTCCCCTACTTCCGGCCATTCCGGATCTTCCGCTATCTCACCTTCCGCACCGCCTTCGCCACGCTTACGGCGCTGCTGATCGGCCTCGTCGTCGGCCCCTACGTGATCCAGAAGCTGCGCGAGTTTCAGATCGGTCAGTACATCCGCGAAGAGGGCCCGCAGGCGCACCAGAAGAAGGCCGGCACGCCCACCATGGGCGGCGTGCTCATCGCGATCTCCGTGCTGCTGCCCACCCTGCTGTGGGCTGATCTCTCCGATCCTCTGATCTGGATGGCGATGCTGTCGATGCTCGCCTTTGCCGCCATCGGATTCGCGGACGACTACATCAAGGTCGCGCACAAGCGAAACCTGGGCCTCACCGGCCGCGCCAAGCTGGGCCTGCAGTTCCTGGTAAGCGGGTGTATCGGTGGGGCGCTCGTTTACCTTGAGACCCAGGGCAACTATTCGACGCGATTGATCGTGCCGTTCCTCAAGCGCTTCCGTCCCGACCTGGTCATTACGTCGCTGCAACACGTGCCGCACATGTACTACCTGAGCTTCCTGCCATTCCTCATCTTTACCGTGCTGGTGATCACATTCTCCAGCAACGCCGTGAATCTGACCGACGGCCTCGACGGCCTTGCCATTGGCTGCACCATCATCGCCGCGGGCGCGCTCACGGTGCTGACCTACGTCAGCGGGCACGTTGTCTTCGCCGACTATCTCGAGCTGCAGCGCATGCCGCTGGCCGGCGAGCTGACTGTCTTCTGCGGAGCGATGGTTGGCGCGAGCATCGGCTTCCTCTGGTACAACGCGCACCCAGCGGAGGTCTTTATGGGCGATGTCGGCTCGCTCGCGCTGGGCGGCGCCATCGGCACCATCGCCGTCATCATCAAGCAGGAGCTGCTCTTGCCCTTCATCGGCGGCATCTTCGTGCTGGAGGCGATCTCGGTCATCCTGCAGGTGGGCAGCTATAAGCTGCGCAAAAAGCGCATCTTCAAGATGGCGCCGCTGCACCACCACTTCGAGCTGATGGGCTGGTCGGAGTCTAAGGTCATCGTCCGTTTCTGGATCGGCGCTCTGGTCTTTGCACTCTTCGCCCTGACGACGCTGAAACTGCGCTGAGACCGCTTTCCACAAAGACCGGCGGACGCGAATTCCGATAAAAGCATTTTTCCTGACGCTCTGAAGCAGCGGAGATCATCTCGGCGTGGCCTTTCCTTGATGAAAGGCCACATGAGCCTCTGATGGCCGCTCTACACCCGCAGGAAAAATGCTTTAAGCTCTCTCTCGTGGAGCTCAAGGGCAAGAAGGTTCTCGTCGTCGGGTTGGGAGTCTCGGGTTTTGCGGCGGCACTCTTCCTCCGGCGGCATGGGGCGCAGGTCACGGTCTCGGATCTGCGCAGCGCCGAGGCGTTGGCGCAGCACATCCCGGCGCTGCTCGACGCGGGCGTGAATGTCGAGGCGGGCGGTCATGGACACGCCACCTTCCGCCGCCAGGACCTGATCGTGCTCAGCCCGGGTGTCGCCTCCAACACGCCGGAGATGGATGAGGCGCGCACCTTCCACATCCCCATCATCGGCGAGGTGGAGTTGGCGGCGCGGTTCCTGAAGACCGATATCCTCGCCATCACCGGCTCGAACGGCAAGACGACTACGACGACGCTCGCGGGCGAGATTCTGAAGGCCGGCGGGCTCACCACGATGGTCGGCGGCAACATCGGGCTGCCTGCGATCGAGCTTGCCGAGATGCCGGAGAACCGTCCCGGCTCCTGGAGCGTGCTCGAGTTGTCCAGCTTTCAGCTTGAATCGGTCGACACGTTTCATCCGAAGATCGCGGTGCTCTTGAACCTCACGCCCGATCATCTGGACCGCCACGGTAATCTCGAAAACTATGCCGCCGCGAAGGAGCGCATCTTCGCCCGGCAGACCGCCGAGGACTTCCTGGTCCTGAACGCCGATGACGCGCGCGTGCAGCAGGCCGCCAGCCGCGCCCGCTCGCAGGTCTTCTGGTTCAGCCGGACGAAGCTGGTGCGCCAGGGTGCATGCGTGCATCAGGGAGTCATCGTCTTCCGCGCCTCAGAAACATCCTCGCTCGAGCCCGTGTTGCCGGTGGAAACCATCCCGCTCAAAGGCGCGCACAACGTCGAGAACGTGCTCGCCGCCGTCTGCGCGGCCCGGCTGGCCGGCGTCGAGGCGGAGACGATTGCCGAAGCGGTGCGCAGTTTCCGCGCGGTCGAGCACCGGCTGGAGTTCGTCGCAACGGTGCGCGGCGTCGATTACTACAACGACTCCAAGGCCACCAATGTCGATTCCACCATGAAGGCGATCGAGTCCTTCCCCGGCCGCATTCATTTGATCCTTGGCGGGAAAGACAAAAAGTCCGACTACACCACGCTGCGGCCGCTGCTGCACCAGCGGGTGAAGCGCGTCTACACCATCGGCTCCGCAGCGGAAAAAATCGAAGCGCACCTTGCCGGAGCAGTCGAGCTGGTGCATGCGGAGACACTTCCCACCGCCGTGAGCAAAGCGCATGATGCTGCAGAGGCGGGCGATATCGTGTTGCTGGCTCCGGCCTGCTCCAGCTTCGACCAGTTTGAGAACTACGAACATCGCGGCCGGGTCTTCAAAGACCTGGTCGGGCAGAGAAAGGCAGCGGAAGGGTAAGGATGGCGAAGCGCGTCGGGGTCGACAAGTGGATGTTCTGCGTCACCCTGCTGCTGGTGCTCTTCGGTCTGGCCATGGTCTTCAGCTCTTCGGCTGTGATGGCGAAGGAGCGCTTCGGCTCACCCTATTTTTTTGTTCAGCGCCAGGCGGCGTGGGCGGTCTTCGGGCTGCTCGCCATGGTGGTGCTGATGCACGTCGACTACCGCCGCTACAACAAGCCGAATGTCGTCTTCCCCGCAGTAGCCATCACCGTGCTGTGCCTGCTCGGCGCGTTTCTCATGCACGACTCGCACGCCACCCATCGCTGGATCAAGTTCGGCATCTTCTCCTTCCAGCCTTCAGAGATCGCGAAGCCGGCGCTGGTGCTCTTCCTGGCATGGTTCCTGCAGGACCGCATGCAGCAGATTGATGACTGGCGCAACACGCTGCTGCCCGCCGCGCTGCCGAGCCTGCTGTTCATCGTCCTCATCCTGAAGGAGCCCGACCTGGGCACGGCGCTGGTCTGCGCCGCGGTGACGGCGATGGTGCTCTATCTTGCCGGCATGGAGAAGAAGTACTTCGGCTATGCTGCCGTGGCCGCCGCGCCGGTGCTCTACTGGATGCTCTTCCGCGTGCCCTGGCGCCGCGCCCGCATTCTGGCCTTCCTTAACCCCTGGAAAGATCCGCAGGGTTCCGGCTTCCACACCATCCAGTCGCTCATCGCGGTCGGCACCGGCGGCTTGCGCGGCCTGGGCTATATGGAGGGCCGGCAGAAGCTCTTTTACCTGCCGGAGCCGCACACGGATTTCATCTTCGCCAATATCGCAGAGGAGCTTGGCCTGCTGGGCGCGGTTGTCATC
>DASYBK010000110.1:0-3062 GCA_036500805.1 Acidobacteriaceae bacterium
GCCCCCGAGAGCGCGACAACCGAGCGTCCTGCCGGAGATCGTCCCGAGCGTCCGGCAGGCGACCGTCCAGACCGTCCTGCGGGTGACCGTCCAGACCGACCTGCGGGCGGCCCCGGTGGACGTGGCCCAGGGGGACGCGGACCGGGAGGCCCGGGTGGCCCCGGCGGACGCAAGTTCTTCCGGCGCAAGAAGGTCTGCAAGTTCTGCGTGGAGAAGATCGATTCGATCCATTACCGCGACGTGCGGCTGCTGCAGCAGTTCGTCGCCGAGCGGGGCAAGATTGTTCCCCGCCGCCTGACCGGTGTCTGCACCACGCACCAGCGGAGACTCACGCGCGCCATCAAGCAGGCTCGCAACATCGCCTTGCTGCCATTTGCCGCGCGCTATTAGTATGGCCCGTTCCAGCTCTGCGCGGCGGCGACGCCCGCCCGCAACGCCGGCGCGCCCACAACACTGAGGAGAGTTATGGAAGTCATTCTGAAGGAAGACGTCGACACACTGGGTCACCGCGGGGACGTGGTGAAGGTGGCCGACGGCTACGGACGCAACTTTTTGCTACCGAAGAAGCTCGCGATTGAAGCGACAACCGCCAACCGGAACGTGATCGAGCAGATGAAGCAGTCGGCCATCCGCCGCTCCGCGAAAGAGAAGGCAGATGCGCAGCAACAGGTCGCGCAGATGGAGCAGGTGGAGCTGACCTTCACCCGCAAGGTGGGCGAGAACGACCACCTCTTCGGCTCGGTCACCTCATCGGACATCGCGCATGCGCTGGAGCAGAAGGGCTATTCGATCGACCGCCGCAAGGTGCAGCTCGATGAGCCGCTGAAGCAACTGGGCGAGTTCCACATTCCGGTGAAGCTGCACCGCGAGGTGAGCGCGCACATCAAGGTCACGGTGACTGCCGAGGGCGGCGAAGCTTAAAGCTTCCCATTCGTAAACAAAAAGGGCACGCTGCTTCGCGCCGCGTGCCCTTTTCTACGCTCCGGCACGATTTCTCGTGTAGTCTGCAGCGCATGCGAAGAGCGCGCCTTCTCCTGCTGCCGATGCTGGTTGTGGCGTGCCTCGTCGCGATCGCGCAGCAGACTTCGAACGGTCATCCTTCCGCTCCCACCCGGCTTCCGATCGAGGTGCGGCTTGGCGACTCGACTATTCCGCTCGCCGGCCCGTGGAAGTTCGCGCCCGGCGACTCGCCCGACGCGAATGGCGCCCTGCTTTGGGCGAGCCCAGCGTTCGACGACTCGGCATGGTCGGACATGGATCTTCATGGCAGACCGAGCGAAACAGACGCCGCCTATGGAGATCCGGGTTACATTCCTGGATGGGGCGGACGCGGCTTTCCGCACCTCACTGGCTTCGCCTGGTATCGTCTCCGCGTTCATCTCGCCAAGTCGCCCCAGGCTCTCTGGCTCAAGATGCCCGATCATGTCGACGACTCCTATCAGGTCTTCGCCAATGGGCGCTACGTTGGAGAATTCGGCCGCTTCACAGTCGCCGGCGTCGAGTCCTTCCGCTCGCGTCCCCTCACCTTTAAGCTCCCCGCGCCAGACACCAACGGGGACATGCTGCTTGCGATTCGCTGTTACATGGAACCCTGGGTGCTGGTCAGCGGTACCGCCCCGGAGAGCGGCGGCATGCACGAGGTGCCGCTTCTCGGGTTGCGCTCGCAGATCGAATCGATTCGGGCGCAGGAGGTCACGGGACGCATACTCAGCGTGCTCACCTCAATCTTCGTCGCGCTTTTCATGCTCATCGGCGCGGCCGGAGCGTTTTGGATCTGGCTGCTCGATCGTCCGCGGACGACATATCTGTGGCTCACGCTCGGCCTTGTCTTCGTTGCCGCTTCCACTCCGGCGCTGCTGGTCGCCTTCTTCTCCTATGCGCTCACGCAGGCGGGCGCAAACATCTTGGTACAAACCTCCAATATTCTCGGTCTGGTCTGCTGGATTTTCTTCTGGAGGCAATGGTTTGAGCTTCCACGGCAACGCTGGCCGGAGCTGCTGGTGACGCTGTCCGCGGCGATAAGAATTCTGATGGATATCTTCATCCGGTGGTCGGCGCATGCGCCTCCATCTCTCATTCTGTTTGCCATCGAGCTCCGGGCCGCATGCAGTGTGATCCTCGGCATCATGCTCTTTGTGGTGCTGCTTCAGGGTGCGCGGAAAGACCGCACGGGCGCTCTCCTGGCCCTGCCACCCATCATCCTGATCGCCATCAGTCTGTTGAGCGTCGAACTGCTCACGTGGTTCGGCGTTCGGACGTCCATCTTCCCCTTCGGAATTCAGATCGGCGTGAACGATGTCGCTTTGGTCCTGCTGGTTTTAGTCACGGGAGCCCTGGTCGCGCGCCGCTTCGTCAGTTCCCAAGTCAGCCAGCGGCTGGAACGTCAGACGGTCGACCGGGAGATGGAACAGGCGCGCGAACTGCAGCAGCACGTGCTCACGCCCGAACCCGTCTCCTCATCGCTCTTCACCGTCGAGACCGCGTACCATCCCGCCCGCACCGTGGGTGGCGATTTCTTCCAGGTGCTTGCTCACGCTGACGGCTCGTTGCTGATCGTGGTCGGCGACGTCTCCGGCAAAGGCATCGCCGCCGCGATGCTGGTCGCGGTTCTCGTGGGTGCCATCCGCACCCGGGCTGACGAGAGCTTTGATCCTGCTGCCATCCTCGACACACTGAATGACCGTTTGCTCGGTCGTGCTGGCGGCCATTTCGCTACCTGCGTTGTTGCGCATTTGCGGCCGGGCGGGGCAATGCTTGTTGCCAATGCCGGGCACCTGCCGCCATATCGAAACGGGATAGCTATCGATCTGCCCGGATCCATCCCGCTCGGCATTCTTCGCGACGCGCAATATGAGCTACACACCATTCACCTCGACCCCGCCGACCACCTTACCTTTCTTACGGACGGAGTGCTCGAAGCTCGCAACATCGCCGGGCAGCTTCTTGGCTTCGAGCAAACTGCGGCCTTGTCATCGCTGCCGCCGGAGGCGATCGCCCGTGCTGCCATCCACCACGGCCAGGACGACGACATCACGGTGGTAAGCGTGCGCGTTGGCCTGCCT
>DASYBK010000111.1:0-8055 GCA_036500805.1 Acidobacteriaceae bacterium
ATCGACAAGCAGGGACACATCCTGACGAACAACCATGTTGTCGAGGGCGCGCAGTCGGTTGAGGTCACGCTCGTCAATAAGAAGAGGTACAAGGCGACGGTGCTGGGCACAGACAAGGCGCACGACATTGCGCTGCTGCAGATCAACAATGCGCCTGACCTTCAACCGGCGACGCTTGCCGATTCGACGCATCTGATGGTCGGCCAGCGCGTCTACGCGATTGGCAACCCGTTCGGCTTTCAGGGCACGATGACGCGCGGCATCATTTCGGCTCTGCGCTCTGTCGAATTACCGTCCGGCATGAAGATCGACAATGCCATTCAAACCGATGCCGCGGTGAATCCCGGCAACTCGGGTGGGCCGCTGCTGAACTCGCACGGCGAGGTCATCGGCATCAACTCGCTGATCGCCACCAATCCGAATGGGAACCTGGAGGAGGCGCCGCAGAGTGCGGGCATCGGCTTCGCGATTCCGATCAATACAGCAAAGGCGGTGCTGCAGGATTTCGCGCACTACGGGCGCATTCGCCGGCCATCGCTCGGCATCACTTCTCTGCCCATCGGGCCGGACCTGGCACAGCAGATGGGCCTGGCTGCAGACTACGGCGTGCTGATCCAGCGCGTGACTCCCGGCGGCGCCGCGGACCGCGCTGGACTGCACGGCGGCGGCCAGCAGGCATATCTCGGCAACACGCCGATTTATCTCGGCGGCGACCTTATTATCGCCATCGATGGCAGGCAGGTGACTACCGCAGAGGACCTCTCGCAGATCATGGATGAGCACAAGACAGGCGATACTGTGACGGTGACGTTTTTGCGTGGACAGCGCAAGATGAGTGTGCATGTAACGCTGCAAGAGGCAGGAACGCGCACGGCGTGAGCCGCAGCCGTACAGTAAGGAGCACTATGAGCAAGTGGACGCCGCAACAGATGCCGCAGCAGCAGGAACGACTTGCGATTGTGACCGGCGCCAACAGCGGCATCGGCTTCCAGACGGCGCGCTATCTCTCGCGCGCCGGCGCGACGGTGATCCTTGCGTGCAGAAATCGAGAGAAGGGCGAAGTCGCGCGCGCGAAGATCGTCTCCGGACAACCATCCGCAAAGCTCGAGATACGCGTTCTCGACCTTGCCGATCTGGATTCGGTGCGGCGCTTTGCCGCGGAGTTCCTGAGCGAGAACAAGCCGCTCGATCTGCTGATCAACAACGCCGGCGTGATGGGGATCCCGCAGCGGCGCACCACGCCCCAGGGCTTCGAGATGCAGTTCGGCACCAATCATCTGGGCCACTTCGCGCTTACCGGCCTGCTGCTTCCGGCGCTCCTGCGCCAGCCAAACAGCCGCGTCGTGACGGTGGCGTCAATCGCGCATAAGGGCGGCAAGCTGAACTTCGACGATCTGAATGCGGAGCGCAAGTACGATCCGCGCGGCGCGTATCAGCAATCAAAGCTGGCGAATTTGGTCTTCGGTCTGGAGTTGGACCGCCGTCTCCGCGCTCGATCCGCCGGCACGGCCAGCATCATTGCGCATCCCGGCGTTGCTGTGACCAACATCGTCAGCAACGGCCCGGGCACCGGCTTAAAAGGCCGCATCATGAATGCGTTGATACCGCTCGTGGGGCAATCGGACGATCGCGGTTCATGGCCGCTCCTCTACGCCGCGACCTCGCCCGAGGCGCACGGCGGCAGATACTATGGGCCAGACGGCATCGCTGAGGTGAAAGGCACGCCGGTCGAGGTAAAGCCGAAGCCGCAGGCGCTCGATCCCACAGCCGGCAAGCGGCTGTGGGATGTCTCCGAGACGCTCACCGGCGTGCGCTACGATGCGCTACATTCGTAACTATCGTCTGCGCACATAGCGCCGGCCTTCGACGACATACTGCCCCGATAGCACGCGGGCAATCGCTTCGCTATAGGCGATGTGCTCTTCCGCCAGAATGCGCGTGCTGAGAGAGACCGCGTCGTCCGATTCGTGCACCGGCACAGCGCGCTGCAGGACGATGACGCCGTGATCGAGTTGCTCGTCGACGAAGTGAACGCTGCATCCGGCGACTTTCACGCCATAGTCGAATGCCTGCTGCTGCGCATCGAGGCCCGGGAATGCGGGCAACAGCGACGGATGGATATTCAGAATGCGCCCGGGGAATGCCTGGATGAAGCCGGACGAGAGCAGCCGCATATAGCCGGCGAGACAGATGAGATCCACCTGATGCTCGCGCAGCGCGACGATGATGGCCGCATCGTGCTCTGCGCGCTTGCGGCCATTCGCCTCGATAGCAAGCCCCGTGAGACCGCGTTCACGCGCCGCAGCAAGGCCGGGCGCATCCGCCTTGTTCGAGATAACGACTGCGATCTCGGCATTCGGGATGCGGCCGGCATCAATGCTATCTGCAATCGCAAGAAAATTCGATCCGCGGCCGGAGAGCAAAATACCGAGACGATGCGGCGTGCTCATGCGCGATAGACCGTTTTCACAAAAGGTGTAGGGCTTCTCATAACGATCGACGCAGCTCTTCCGTCAAGAAAAGCTGCTCTTCTCAGCTGCCGATGAAAACACAGTATTTGTGGAAACGGTATAGCGAACGCTGCGCTCGCCCTTTACCGTCTGGCCGATCACGTGAAAAGGCTCGCCGAGTCGGCCGAGCAGCGTTCGGGCGCGCTTCCATTTTGCCTGCGGGATCACCGCGATCAGGCCGATACCCATATTGAAGGTGCGCAGCATCTCTTCCTGTGGGACGTTGCCGAGCTGCTGCAGATAGGCAAAGAGCGGCGGAAGCGGCCAGCTTGCAGTGTCGATTTCGGCAGAGATGTTCTTCGGCAGAATGCGCGGAAGATTTTCTGTAATGCCACCGCCGGTGATGTGTGCCATACCGGCGACGACATTCGCGCGCGTGAGCTGGCGGATCACCGGGAGATAGCTGCGATGGATCTTCATCAACGCCGCACCGGCTTTTTCCTTGAGCGCGGGCACACGGTCGCCCGCTTTGTGGCGAGCCGTTTCGAAGATCAGCTTGCGAGCGAGCGAGTAGCCATTCGTGTGCAGGCCAGTGGAAGGCAAGCCGACGATAACGTCTCCATTGCGGATACCTTTTCCAGCAATGAGCTTGTCGCGATCGACAATGCCGACAATGAAGCCGGCCAGGTCGTATTCGCCATCAGCGTAGAAGCCCGGCATCTGCGCCGTCTCGCCGCCGATCAGCGCGCAGCCATTCTCTTTGCACGCTTTCGCGAGCCCGCCCACGACCTTCTCGATGACTTTGTTCTCGAGGCGCCCGGTCGCGAGATAGTCGAGGAAGAAGAGTGGCTCCGCGCCCTGCACGGCAATGTCGTTAACGCAGTGGTTCACCAGATCCTGGCCCACGGTGTCGTGCACGCCAAGCTCAAAGGCGACCTTCAGCTTGGTGCCGACGCCGTCCGCGCTCGAGACGAGCACCGGGTTTTTGTACCGCTTCAGGTTGGGCGCGAAGAGCGCACCGAAGCCGCCGATGCCGCCGAGCACACCGCGAGTGAAGGTCTCGTGCGCCAGCGTCTTGATGCGCTCCTTGGCCTCATCGCCGCGAGCAATGTCGACGCCGGCGTCCGCGTAAGTAATCTGTTTGCTTTTTGCTGCGGGCAACGGAACTCTTTCTATTGCGCGAGGTAAGTGAACGCCTAGTTTATCAGCGGAGATCGGATTGCTGCGCTCGTTCGAAGCGGTGGAAGCGCTGCTCGAGCTGCCATTGCTGCTGTGCCTTCGGGCTTGCCGCCAGCAGCGTGGCACATGCACCCGTCGGCGCACGCTCTCCGCTTAGATTCGCTGCACAGGCGGCTTGCGGATGGCGATAGTCGTGGTCGCGCCACAGGCTCTCGCCGGGCAGGAAGCTGTACTCGATCGAGTTGCGCGCCATCTCTTTCAGATCCGGGTAAGTGAGCCCAAAGGTCTCGGCCGCCTTTTCATATTCGTGTGTGAGGTCAATGCGCGAGACGCCTTCATCGTCGGTCGAGAGCGCGACGGGCACGCCGTATTTGCGATAGAGCGGCAGCGGGTGATCCTTTCCCTTCACGCCGAGGATGACATCGTTGCTGGTCAGGTTGATTTCAACCAGAATGTGGCGCGCCGCCATTGTCTTCAGCAGATCGTACGGATGATCTTCGTACATCACGTCCACGCCGTGACCGATGCGCTGAGCGCCCGCGATCTCGACCGCCTGCCGGATGTGAAAGCGCAGCCCCTCCGGCGGCACCAGTCCCGGCGCAAGCTCGCCCGCGTGCAGTGTGACCGGCACACGCGGATAGAACGGGCGCAGCGCGGCGATCATCTGCATGTGCAGCGTGTAATCGGCCATGGAGTACTCGGCATCCTCCGGCTGCACCAGATTGATGCCGACATAATGCGGATGCGGCGAGGCGAGGTCGGCAGCGGCCACTTCGAAGCCGAGAACAATCTGGGCAAAGACGGCGTCCGGCGGCTTGTTGCGCAGCACCTGATAGAGATAGCGCACCTCCACGTTGCAGGCAGGCGCGGGCTGGATGGTATCGCAGCGCTCGAGTTGACGGCGTATCTGCTCGAAGTGGTCCATCTGCTGGCGGATGGCCGTCGCCTGCTGCGCAAGCCCCGCGGCAAGCAACTGCTGGCGCCATGCGGCATAGCCCGTACCGGGCGGAACGGGCTTCGCTTCTGCGATCACGGTAAAGGCCGCGTTCGGCGTGTCCATCAACTCCAGGTATTGCTCATTCTGCGCCGCGGCGCGTCCCGCCACTTCGTCCACCCATTCCGGCTTGTGGCTCTCGGCCAGCCCGAGGAAGCGATCGAAGCTCGCAAAAAAGTGATCGTGCCCGCTGTCACCGGTGACCGGCTCGAAGGTATGCATGGAGAAAGAATCGATGAGCTTGTCATAGAGCGGCTGATTCTGCGGCAGTGTGGATGCGTCGACGGTGCCGGCAGCGCAGGGTTCCGTCGCAAGCGCTGTTCCGCGATGCGCGAACTCCGCCTTCTGCGAGTCGATGCAGACGTGATCGGCTTCCGCATCGTGCAGCCAGGTCTCCGCGTAAACGGCGCCGGCAAGGTGATTGTGCAGATCGCCCCCCTTGGGCATAGCTTCAAGAAAGGCGTGCAGCGCAAGCGGGCCGACGGCGCGCGCCTGTTCCATGCTCGCGGCAGCCTGCTGCTCCGCTGTGCGCACCTGCGCATGCGCTGGTAGAAACTGAAGCAGAACGGCAAGCAGCAGAGTAAGCTGCGTGAGGCAGGAGCGAAAACCCGGCATGCGCATGGCTCGAAATGAAGATAGGTTGTTGCGTCGAATGGCTTCCAGTTTAGGACAAACCCTGGTCTTCCTCATCGCAATGTGTGCAACGGCGCACGCGCAGAGCTGGCTGGCCCCGCTCGAAGGCTTTACGCCGGCGCAGAGTGCGCTGCGCATTGAGCGCCATGCGGAGCCCGAAAAGCCGTTTACCGTAGCGGGCGAGTGCGGCGCATTCATGGGTCAGCAGGACGGACAGTTTGAAGCATGGCTCTTTCCCGTGAAGATTCTGAGCCACATGCGGATTCAAGCGCAGGTGGAAGGCTACGACGTGCCCATCGATGTGAATGCGCTCGCGGCAGAGATCGACGTCGAGCCGGACCACACCACCATCACGTATTCGCATATCGCTTTCACCTTGCGCGAGACGTTCTTCGCCACGCACTGCGGACCGCAGGACCCCCACAAGGCAAGCACCGGCGCAATTGCTGTCTTTGCGCTGGACAGCATCCGGCCCACCACACTCACCTTCAGCTTCACGCCGGAGGTGAAGCCCATGTGGCCCGCGCCGCAGCTGGGCAACGCGGACGCCGGGTGGATGCCCCTCAATCCGCACGCTCCGAACCCGCTGACACAGCCTGGCTGGTATATGCTGCACACCGACTGGCCGGAGCTCGCGGCCGCCGTGGCAATGCCGGGCACGCTTCCCGGCATCCTCGCGCCGTACCAGGAGCGGCCAAAGTTCTATCCCACGCAACTCATCCTGCACTATGACCCGAAGGCCGATCGCGGCAAGGCATATCCGCTGCTGATGGCGGTGGGGCGCACGCGCGAAGCGGCAAGCGCGGCCAGCCTGGAAGCCGCGCTGCGCGAGCTAAACACGCAGGCATTGACGCTCTATCAGCAGACCGCCGATTACTACGCGCACTTCTTCGACACCCGCACGACGGTGGACACGCCGGATGCGGCGTTCAACGACGACTTTCGCTGGGCCGCAATCTCCATCGATCAGTTGCGCGTGCGCCACGGCAACGAAACCGGCTTGGCCGCCGGCTTTTATTCTTCCGGCGACTCGGCGCGTCCCGGCTTCGGATGGTTCTTCGGCCGCGACTCGCTCTATACCATTTACGCCATCAACGATTACGGCGACTTCGCCCTGACCCGCACTGAGCTTGAGTTCCTGATCGCACGCCAGCGCGCAGACGGAAAGATGCCGCACGAATATGCGCAAACTGCGGATACCGTCGACTGGGCTTCAATGCCCTACGAGTACGCGGCCGCCGACTCCACGCCGCTCTTCCTCATGGCGATGGAAGATTACTTGGACGCGAGCGGCGACACGGCATTTCTTGCAAAGAACTGGCCTGCCGTCGAGAAAGCATGGGAGTTCGAGCACACCCACGATACCGACGGCGACGGCATCTACGACAACTCGCAGGGCACCGGCTGGGTGGAGAGCTGGATTCCGAAGATGCCGCATCAGGAGATCTATCTCGCATTACTCGACCAGCAGGCGAGCGGCGCCATGGCTCGCCTCGCATCGCGCATGCAGAAGCCTGAGACCGCAAGCCAGGCTGGCGGGCGCGAGAAGAACATCGCCACCAAAATCCCGCAGGAGTACACCCAGCGGAAGGGCATCTACGCCTTCAGCTACAACGGGACGGAAGGCGTGGACAACACCGCGACCATCTATCCCGCCGTTGCATGGTGGGATGGACATGCGGAGCTGCCGCGCTCCGACGAGATGTTCGCGCGCTGGGCGTCCGACGAGTTCTCGACCGACTGGGGCACGCGCGATGTGGGCGACCACGAAGCGATCTACGATCCGATCAGTTATCACCAGGGTTCGGTGTGGCCGCTGTTCACCGGCTGGACTTCCGTCGCCGAATACCGCACAGGCCACACGCTGAGCGGCTATGCGCATCTGATGCAGACGGCAAACCTGACCACCGCGCAGGACCTGGGTGCGGTGACCGAGCTGCTGAGCGGCGACTTCTTCACGCCCTTCGGACGCAGCACGACCCATCAGCTCTGGTCGTCGGCAATGGTGGTAATCCCTGCGGTGCGCGGAATCTTCGGTGTCACACTCGATGCCGCGGCGCACACCATCACCGTCGATCCGCGCCTGCCCGCGCAGTGGGCGCGTGCCACACTGCACAACCTGCACCTGGGCGACCAATCCATCGAATTGCATTTCGAACGCGCTGCGGACGGCTGGGTGATACGCGCTCAGGGGAAAGACAGCAACTCTGTCACTCTAAAAAGTACAACTGCAGGTGCGAAGGTGCTGGCCGGCGGCGTGCTCCAGGTTCCAACACCCGCCGTCGAAGTCGGAATGGACTACGGCGCAGACGCCGCCCTGCCGCTGCCCGGCGCCCGAACCGCAATGCTGAAGGTATTGCGGCAGGAACAGGGACCGCGCTCCCTAACGCTGTTGCTTGAGGCACAAGCCAGCAGCACGCAGACGCTTTTTTTGCGCCAGGGGGAGAAGCGCACGCGACTCACTGTGGAGGGCGGAGTCGTCACCCCAGACGGGAAGCTCGAAGTTCATTTTCCTAAGGGAGAAGGCTACGTCCGCCGGCAGGTAACGCTGGGCTGGTAAGCCTGGTAGACGGCCGCGTCCGGAGCCTTCGCCGGCGCTCCTTGCTGCGTCCGAATGTTATACTGGCGCAGTTGTCTCGCTCGCTGATTCGCCCCGATACACATCTTGTTCCGGCCCCGGAGCAGGAGCGGAAGGTGAAGCGGCATCCCGAACGGAAGCGTGAACAGCACTTCCAGCGCACGCCCAGTGCGAGAGCTGGCCAGATAGCTCAGTGGTAGAGCGCGGCCCTGAAAAGGCCG
>DASYBK010000112.1:0-2067 GCA_036500805.1 Acidobacteriaceae bacterium
CAATGGCGGTGCAGGCCGCACAGGACGCCGGACTCAGCTCCGCTTATCACATCCAGGGCGGTGTCAATGCCTGGCGGGAAGCGGGCGGTGCGCTCGTTTAGAGCATCCATCGCGTGCCGACGTGCACGTGCCCTCGCGGCGATCGCGGCGCGTTCGACTCCCCTTGTTTCAAGGACAGCACACTAGGAGGATTAGTGATGAGTAACCTTGATGCGACAGCGAGAGAAATTGAAGCGTGGTTTTTTAACGACTACGTTGCGACTTGGGTGAAGCCTTGCCCCTACTGTCACGGTACTAAATGGGAGCCCCGCACTAACCCGCCCCGGCGATGTCGATATTGCCTTGGAACCGGCTCTGTCTAATTGCTGTGACGGTCCCGTAGGCGGTGCCGACGAATTGGGATGCGGCGGCTGGCTAGAAAGAGATCATGCGTATGTGCTCAGACAGCAAAAATATTCATGATCAAACGGTCAATCTTGCAGCGGCTCGCAAGTGGCTTGAAGGGTGCGATGACGACTACGATCGAACGAACGGAGCTGACGCGCATTGGGCCAGGCACCGTTATGGGGGACCTGATGCGACAATATTGGCTCCCCGCAATGCTATCCTCTGAACTTGCGCCTGATGGCGCTCCGATCCGACTGATGCTGCTTGGTGAGAAGCTGATCGCTTTTCGCGATAGCGCCGGGCGGGTCGGGGTGATGGACCATCGCTGCGCGCATCGCTGTGCCTCTCTTTGAACATCTGCTGACGTCCGGTGGTGTTTTGCCCGCGAACCGTGGCGGCAGGTGCCTTAAGGGGGCGCTCGGTGGTACGCATAAGGGCTGCGGTCGGAGTGGGCCGCAGAGCGGACACCAGTGCGACCAGCCCTGTCTCGCTTGCCACCCACCTGAGCCGACCGCGTGCCGACGACCAATGGCAGGAAAGGGGGCAGGAAGAGCCGTTCCCAACCTCGAAGGCTGAGTGGTCGAGAAGGGTCGAACCGAGCCGTTCGGCGAGCAACATGCGAATGGCCGCTCTTGGCACTCGGAAGAAATGGCGACCAGATTTGTGGATGTCTGCTTTCGTGGGGAGAGCGGATATCAATCAGTTTGGTAACCAAGGACTTCTTACGGCGCACAGCCGTCATCGCGACGCGCCGCGGCGAAGGTCCCTTCTCTATCGCGGCCAGTGTCAAGCGCCGGCCTGATGACTTCATGCCGTCACCCTCTTGCACCCCGGCTGAGAGCTATTCGCGAAAGTTGGTGACGGGCTGACGGGATGAAGGCGGCGTATCGTGGAGATGTTCGCGCCTCCACTTCTCCAGCAAAGGAGTGATACGCCGTGTCCGATGCTAACGTCGTCACGCTGCTTCAACCAGGGTCGTTCGCCGACCCGCTCACCGAGGTGCTGCGCAACGGCGCGCGGGCCCTACTGGCTCAGGCGGTCGAGGCCGAGGTGGCAGAATTCCTTGCCAAGCACGATGATCTGAAGACCACGGTTGGCCTGAGCCGCGTGGTCCGCCACGGGCACCTGCCGGAACGCGAGGTGATGACCGGCATTGGCCCGGTCGGCGTGCGCCAGCCTCGCGTGCGCGACCGTGGTGCTGCCGATGATCGCGGGCGCATCCGCTTCACGCCGGCGATCCTGCCGCCCTATGTGCGGCGCTCCCGCAGCCTGGAGGTGCTGATCCCGATCCTTTACCTGAAGGGCATCTCGACCGGCGACTTCGAGGAGGCGCTTGCGGCCCTGCTCGGCAAGGATGCGCCGGGCCTGTCGGCCTCGACCATTGCGCGGCTGAAGGAGGTCTGGATCGACGAGCACGAGCACTGGCGGAAGCGCGATCTGTCGGCCAAGCACTACGTCTATGTATGGGCCGACGGCATTTACCTGCAGGCCCGTCTTGAAGACGCCAAGCAATGTATCCTGGTCATCATCGGCGCGACCCCGGAGGGCAGGAAGGAGCTGCTCGGCTTTACCGACGGCGCGCGCGAGAGCGCCCAGGATTGGCGTGAACTGCTGCTCGATTTGAAGAACCGAGGTCTGGTCATCGCGCCCGAACTCGCCGTCGCCGACGGTGCGCTTGGC
>DASYBK010000113.1:0-80358 GCA_036500805.1 Acidobacteriaceae bacterium
ACACCATTTCGAGCTACTTAGCTGGATTGCATGGCGCGCGCAATATGCGTTCCCACCGAAAGATACAGGTCTTAAGCGCAACATATTGGATTATCTCAACCAGAATTTTTATGGTGGAATACTGGCCGGAGATTTCGGGGACCAGGTCCCCGGCCAAATCGATCCCAGTTATAGCCTTGCCTTCAACGCATATTCAGCCATGGTCAACGTTGTAGGAATCGATAGAGTCGTATTTACGACTGACTACCCCTATGGCGGTATGGTTGCAGCTAAACGATTCTTTGACCAGATGCCGATAAGCCCGATGGACAAAGAGAAAATTGGCCATCTTAATGCACAGCGTCTTCTTGGGCTTAATTTATAGCCGAGAGTGTACTTGCACGACCAGCCTGAACAGTCCTGGCCGCCCAATCGCCATTGCAGCGATGGAGATTGGGGGGCCGGGTGCGTCGCGCTTTCGACTACCGGGCAGATAGAGTAGCTTCCGGTTACCCCATGTGTGTGGACAACTCCATAAACACTGAAATTGGCCATCCTTGCTGTCTGCGACCGGAGTACAGGCCTTATGACATCTGTGATCCACGGCTATTGCACACTATGCCGCTCCCGTTGCGGGACATTAAACACGGTTGGTAACGACCAGCTGCTCTCGGTTGAACCAGATCTCTCGCATCCGACTGGCAAAGCCATGTGCATGAAGGGGCGAGCGGCTCCAGAACTTGTTCACAGTCCGCACCGGATCTTCTATCCTATGCGCCGGACAACTCCGAAAGGCGCAAAGAGTCCCGGCTGGAAGCGTATTAGTTGGGAGGAAGCTCTAACCGAAACAGCACAGAAGCTCACAGCGATCCGCGACGAGAACGGCGCCGAAGGAGTAGCTTTCGCGGTCACTACGCCGAGCGGTACGCCTATCTCTGACAGCATCGATTGGATTGAACGCTTCGTGCGGCACTTCGGCAGTCCTAACATCTGCTACGCTACCGAAATATGCAACTGGCACAAGGATTTCGCTCATGCCTTCACCTTTGGTTGCGGGCTTCCAGCTGCCGACTTCGAAAACGCCGACACCATCATGCTATGGGGGCACAATCCTGCAAATACATGGCTGGCGCAGGCAACCGCTATCGCCAATGGACGTTCCAGAGGAGCGAAGCTCGTAGTCGTCGATCCTCGCCCCATTGCCTTGGCCACGCAAGCAGATGCGTGGCTGGCAGTACGGCCCGGAACGGACACTGCACTTGCGCTTGGCCTCATCCGAGAGATGATCGAACGGAAACTCTATGACGAATCGTTCCTTAGAAACTGGACGAACGCCGCATTCCTAGTCCGCCAGGATGCTGGACTATTTGTGCGCGAGCAGATGGTTTGGCCTAAGGCCACAACAAATCGGTACGTCGTTTGGGACAACGAGCGCAACCTCCCCCTCCCTATCGATGGAGATCGGCTGACGCCACCGGAGCTAGCCAATCGCATGCGCCTTCGCGGCAACGTCGCTCTCAGCCTTATCGATAATCGGGGAAGTACAATCCAGACCGAGTGCGCTCCTTCCTTCGAGCTCCTCTCGCGAGAAGCCGCACGCTACGATGCTGTCCGCGTAAAAGACATCACTGGTGTTGATCCCGACAAACTGGCGGCAGTAGCCGACCTTATACGAGGTGGCCGGCGGGTCGCCTACTATGCATGGACCGGAATCGGCCAGCATACCAACGCAACCCAGATGCAGCGCGCCGTCACGAATCTTTATGCTCTGACAGGCAGCTTCGATCGCATCGGCGGAAATCGGGTCCGTCGCGGTCCCTTTTACCGGAGCGTAAACGCGTGGGGCAAGCTTTCGAAAGAGCAGATGGCGAAAGCGCTTGGCGTTCAGGAACGACCAATCGGCCCGCCTTCGATGGGTTGGATCACGGCGCGGGATATGTATCGTGCAATTACGGGGGAAGGGCCCTACAAGATTCGCGGCCTGATGGCGTTCGGCACAAATCTTCCGGTTTCCCAGGCGGACGTAGACTTGGCGCAGGACGCATTGACCAAATTAGAATTCCATGTTCACTGTGATCTGTTCGAAACACCTGCTGCGCAATATGCCGACATATTATTACCCGTGACTACGCCTTGGGAGCATGAGGGAATTCGTTTCGGCTTCGAAATCACCGACGAAGCGACTGCTCTCGTCCAATTGCGCCGGCAAATGGTGTCACCTCGGGGAGAGGCACGCTCAGACTATGAAATCGTGTTCGACCTCGCATGCCGTCTTGGGATGGGGGATGATTTCTTCGGCGGCAACATCGAAGCCGGGTGGAATTATATGCTCGAGCCGCTGGGTCTTACAGCCGCCACACTACGTGCTCATCCTCAAGGCATTAAATGCGACGTCGATGCGCGGGAGCAGAAACATCAGTTACCGCATCATGATGGGTCAGGGCGGATTCGAGGGTTCGATACCGAATCGCGGCGAGTTGAACTTTACTCCGAACTGCTGCATCGCCACAATCAACCGGCCATTCCAACCTACGTTCCCCCTGCCGAGAATCTACGGCAGCAGCGCGATGGCACGGCGGCTATATATCCACTGATACTTGGCACCGCCAAGAATGGACACTACTGTCACAGCCAACACCGCGAATTGGTATCGTTACGCAAGCGGTCGCCTGATCCATTAGCAGAAATCGGTCGAGGCCTCGCGGAAGGCCGTGGCATCCGCGATGGTGATTGGATTCGGATTTCGACACGGCAGGGCGCTGCACGCTTTGTTGCAAAGGTCGATCCGAGTCTCGCTGACGATGTCGTCATAGCAGAATTTGGCTGGTGGCAGGCGTGTCCGGAACTGGATCGCGGCTCTCTTCCGGTGGCCGGCTCTTCGAGCAGCAATGCCAACCGTTTGTTCTCGGCGGATGCATGTGACCCGATCAGCGGCTCAGTTCCACTTCGATCCTATCGATGCGACATCGAACTTGATCCGAAGACCGAGAGTCGTCAGCGATCATGGATGGGGTACCGCCCATTCCGAGTAAGTGAAATCACGACGGAGGCGGATGGTGTTCGAGGAGTGACGTTCGAGCCTCAAGACGAGCGCGAACTCCCAGACTATCTTCCCGGTCAGCATATCGAGATCAAGATCGCAATCGGAGCAGATGTCGTCGTCCGGGCGTACTCATTAACCGGTGCGGCACGTGTGAGCAGGAGAAAGCAGTACAGCATCGCTGTTCGCCTAGAGGAACGACGAGAGCCTAACGGCGAGACATTCGCGGGAAGGATGTCTGGCTATATCGGCTGTCAGCTTAAAGTGGGCGATTTGATCGAACTCACGGCACCGTCCGGAAAGTATGTCTTGCCTGAGGTTTCCCAGCAACCTATCATTTTGATGGCAGGCGGAATAGGTATCACGCCGTTCATGAGCCTGCTTGAATCTCTGTCCGACGGCAATGCGATGGAGATCTGGTTGTTCTACAGTAATCGAAACAGCCGTACGCATGCATTCCGGTCCCGCATAGCCTTCCATGCCGCGCGTCTGCCTGGACTGAAGGTTTCCAATCACTATACTTCGCCACTTTCTTCCGACATCCTCGGACGTGACTTCGACAGTCGTGATCGAATCACAGCCGCTGTTGTGCCGGAGGATCTGATCGCGCGCCGAGCTCGTGTCTATATGTGTGGAGTATCTGGGATGATGAAGGCGTTCGCCGATGGACTGATCGCCCGCAGTGTCCCGCATTTTGACATCTTCCAAGAGATGTTTACGGCGCCCACCAGTCCTTTGGCTGATGATGGCAAGACATATAGTGTGACTTTCTTGCGATCTCATAGAACACCCATCGCTTGGACATCGACTAAGGGCCCGATTCTCAGCTTCGCGGAGAGCGAAGGGCTCTCCCTGCAGAGCGGGTGCCGTGTCGGTGAGTGTGAAAGTTGTGCAGTCCAAATTGTCTCGGGTTGCGTGCGCTATTTGAACGGAGTTGAGTCAGATGATCCCTCGGTATGCTTGACATGCTCCGCTGTTCCCGCGAGTGACCTGGTGCTAGACGCCTGACTTCTCGACACCATGTAATTCCGTCACTCGTTCAGCCGATTCCGGGTTTCTCCTTCGTGTTATCACCCGACGGTCTCCGCGCAACGTCAATCCGTCGTCTGCTTTGACGCCAGAGGACCGCCGCGTGACCAGGTACTCCGAGATTCGCTATCTCGCAACTCGCGTGAATTCAAGCGCCTACTCTCAGCCATGTGATTGGCAGCACGTTTGCTCCCGAAAAGATCAAGCACG
This sequence comes from Acidobacteriaceae bacterium, assembly GCA_036500805.1. Classification (GTDB taxonomy): domain Bacteria; phylum Acidobacteriota; class Terriglobia; order Terriglobales; family Acidobacteriaceae; genus KBS-83. The sequence continues at coordinate 4,259 of DASYBK010000113.1, forward strand.
AATCGATACAACGTCACAAACCGGGAGAGTTCATCCATGAATTGTGTGGAGCGAGACGCAGTAATCAACAGCACCGAAAAACGAATCGAACAGCAAGATGAACAACTTGTATCGGCGGTCCTGGCAGGAGAGCCCGGGGCCTTTGCAAAACTCTATGCGACATATTCTTGGCGCCTTTACAAAACGATTCTTGCAATTACAAGGAATCCTGAGGATGCCGAGGACGCCTTGCAAGAGACGTTTCTGCGAGCGCATTTAAGACTCGATACGTTTGAGGGCAGGTCCAGCATTTATTCCTGGCTGACACGGATCGCCATCAACTCAGCCCTCATGGTCCTTCGACGGCGCCGCACCCGTCCTGAGACGTTGTTTGATCCTCATCCGGATGCTCGAACAGACACTCTCGGTTTTGAAATCAGGGATTCTGCCCCTGACCCTGAGCGGATTTGTGATCTGCGTCAGCGGAAGATCAAAGTGCTTCACGCAATACGCCGTCTTGACGGAAAACTGCAGGCGCCAATTCATATGCAGGTGACGCTGGGCTCATCCGTGAAGGAAATCGGTCGCGCTCTGAACATCTCCGAAACAGCAGTCAAGTCTCGCCTGCATCGTGCGCGTCGTCGGCTTTTGATGGGACGAGACCTGAAACGTTCGGGACCCCGGCATCAGAGTGTCGACCTCCACGGGCGTGGGGGGCGTGAGCACAGGGTTTGGCGGGATTCTGATTCAGTCACGGCGTGTCTGCAGTCGCAGGCACGATGAGCGTGGTCAACGCTGTATGAAGGATGCGCCGCAGCTCAAAGCCGACGCTGCGCTCGAACGCCAACGCGACGTCGGGACGCTGCGCGAGGAACGCCTGCAACGGACTGCGAGGCCAGCACATCACTCGCGTAGCCGTTCGCGTCAAGACGTCGATGTCGCCCAGCGTGCCGGCATGCAGATCGATAGTGCCGATGAACTGTCCGGCTCCAAGCTCGGAGATCTTTTCGCCGCGATAGATCACGTCGGTGGCGCCGCGCAGAATCACCGAAAATCGCGCCCTTTCGCGATCGTGTACGACAACTGAAGCATCCGGCTCGAGGTCGTCCCACGCGCCCATTGCGAAGAGGTCGCGCGCCTCGTGAGGCGTTAGCGATGGGAATGAAAGCCGTCGAAGCTGCTCTTCATCCGCAGTGAAGTGCACCGGCCGTCGCTCGGCGATCAGCCGAACGATCCAATAGCAGTTGATTGCGATAAAGACACCGTTCCACTCGATCGCGGCCCGCAGCGGAACACTCTGCATCGCATAGTACGGGATCAGCAACGACGCCGCCAGTACGGTCAGCAGCCTCAGCCAGAGAATGTCGCGCACCGTATAAGATGCCAAGTAAATCACGTTGGCGACGGTGATCCAAACGATCGGATTTCTATATTCGGGCATCTCTGCGCCTATGCTGCTCCGCCTCTCCCGGAGAAGGTGCATCAAAATACCGCAACGCTTTACAACGCATGAGTCCCTATCGCGAATGTAGGCTCTTGCGACATTCCAATTGGCCACCCAGTTGTGCTCGCAACTCTACCTGCGGGCGGCACAACTGGTGCCGATGGAAGCTAAGATGCTCATCAAAGACGAGAGAACTTCAATGATTGGAAACACCACAAGCTTCGCGGCGGTCCGCAAGCCCTCACCAAATCCTGCTTAGCAAAAACAATACCTTCGCGGCAAGCGGCCCGATCTGCTTGCACCCTATCGCCAGATATCTCTCTCGTCTACAATCATCGCCATCGCCGAGAGCGAACCTTCCCTAATTTCAATTTCGTCCCCGGTTTCCTCGCCGCGTGGTCGTGAGCATTCCGGCTTCAGACTCTTCACTGTCAATCTGATTCTTCATTCCTTTGACGAAGCTGCGCGCACGGTGTCAATCCACATTCTGCCTTGACGTCAGAGATTCGACGGCAAACGGAAGCACTCTCACATTGGCCACTTCGCAATCATTCGAATTCTGTCAGTTGCTGCGCGCCAGTACCTTGGCACAGCGCGTGCAAACAACTCGAAGTAGACGAAAATCAAACTCGTCAACATTCCATTGAGGAGATTTCCAATGAAGATCATCGCGTTAGAGGAACACTACGGACTCCCGGCTATCTACGAAGCCGCTCACAAGGCGAACGACGGAGTCACCCAGGTGTACGACGTACTAAAGAAATCGGGAAAATTTAAGGACTCGAAAACCGGGTTTCCAGAAGGCATCTACGATCTGGGTGAGGGGCGGATCGCTGCTATGGACGACGCCGGTATCGATGTGTCGATCCTCTCGTACCCTCCGCCAACAGCAGAGGCCCTTGAGCCGTTACTATCGAAAGAGCTAACCAGAAAGGCGAACGACGCCTTGGCGGCTACGGTTTCAAAGTACCCGGATCGGTTGCATGGATTTGCAACGCTACCGATGCTCGACCCTGCGGCTGCAGCCCGTGAGCTCGAGCGCACCGTCCGCGATCTGCACTTCGTTGGCGCATTGATAAATAGCAACGTCAACGGGCGCCACCTTGACGACAAGTTCTTCTGGCCAATATTCGAATGCGCCGAAGCGCTCGGCGTGCCCATCTATCTGCATCCCCAAATTCCGCCAAAGTCAGTGGTTGACGCCTACTATAGCGGCTTCGCTCCCGAAATCTCTGCGTTTTTGTCGATTGCGGGGGTCGGCTGGCACATCGACACGGGAGTAAGCGCCCTCCGCTTGATCCTGGGCGGGGTGTTCGACCGGTTCCCTGCGCTGCAGATCATTGTGGGTCACAATTTCGAAATATTGAGCTGGTCGGCGTGGCGGATGGACTACTCTTTCCCGTTAGGCAAGAACGGTGGACTGAAACGAACGATCAAGGAATACCTTCGGGAGAACTTCTACGGTGGAATCCTGGCTGGTGAGTTTGCAGGCACAGAGCCCGGCACGATCGATAGCAGTTGGAGTTTGTCACACCAGGCCTATCTGAGCATGGCGAACACGGTCGGTAGCGACCGCGTCGTCTTCACTACGGATTACCCATATGGCAGCATGAAAGCCTCCCGGCAATCCTTTGATCGGATGCCCATCAACGCGAATGATAAGGAGAAGATCGCGTACCTCAACGCCGAGCGCCTGCTCGGTCTTGGCCAGAGTCAACGAAGGCAGCAAGCAGCGTAGCTCTGCGTCGCTAATGTTGGATAGTGTCTGAGAGTTTCAGACACTATCTAACGTTGACTTCCGATTGATATGTCTGTCTTGCGAGCGCCAGGAAGCAAGTTAGTCAGCAATATTACGGTTGCGCAAACCGCAACGATATATAGCTTAACTTATATCGGGCGCAACAACCAAAGAGTCAGACGTTGAACGTAGTTTGCGTGCGTCGAATGCCAGCGAGAGCCGGAGTCCCACACCTTCCGAACTTGTGAAGGTGCTACGCGCCGTAGTCATTGCCTACGAACGCAACGGCGGCCATATCAGTCCGATCCTTTCAGAAGAGTAGAACATATGTGGATTGTCAAAATCGCGCTAACGCGTCCCTATACGTTCCTAGTCCTCGCGCTGCTGATTCTGATACTCAGCCCAGTAGTGATCCTTCGCACACCTACAGACATTTTTCCCAACATCGATATTCCAGTTGTGTCGGTGGCGTGGACATATACAGGCCTGAACCCTGAGGAGTTGGAGGGGCGGCTGACGACACCATATGAGAAGGCTCTGACGACTCTCGTCGACAATATCGAACACATGAGGAATTTGTGATTTGATCGGCTCGGGATATGGCGATACTTGCCGGACTACAAGTTTGGGCGACTTTGCGTCTGGGACTTGACCGTCGCTCTAGGAATTGCTTCCGTGATTTGGTGGCCATCTGCTGCAAGACGGACGGAGTAGGCCTGCGCGGCCATCTGGATCGGGTCCCATGGACTTGAGAGTGGAGGCGTATAGCTCAGGTCGAGATCGTTCAACTCTTCTACGTCCATACGATGAAAGAGAGCGGTTGCGTACACATCGACTCTCTTCGACACTTCGGATTGCTTATGTCCCAAGAGCTGAGCCCCGAGGAGCTTGCCAGTCTTGCGATCTCCGGTCACGCGCAGATGCAGTTCGTGAGCGCCCGGATAATAGGCTTTGTGGTCCCAGACCGCCGTCTCGGCTGTAAGTGGATCGAACCCAGCATTTTGTGCTTGATCGTGTCGAAGCCCCGTCCGCGCCGCTACAAGGTCGAACAGCTTCACGACCTGAGTTCCTAGGGATCCCGCAAACTCTCTCGTATAGCCGAGCGCGTTCTCGGCAGCTATCCGTCCCTGTTTGTGGGCTGTCGTACCGAGCGGCATGTAGCTATTGCGATTGAGCAACCTGTGCCAGGTCTCGACGCAATCCCCGGCCGCATATACGTCCGGAAGATTGGTTTCCATGAAACGGTTGACTTGTAAAGCGCCCTTTGTGCCAGTTCCGATTCCGGCTGCCACTCCCAGTTCGCTGTTAGGTCGAACGCCGACAGCAACAAGAACGAGGTCGGCAGTGGCCTCAAAGCCCGATGTTCCTGAGACCGTCAGTTGCTCCCGCGAACTGCGGATTGCACTGACATCTACGCGATTGCAGACTTCCACTCCATGCTTCCGCATCTCCGCTTCGACCAGCTGTCCAATGGATGGATCGACCGTAGCCAGAATGCTTTCGGTGCGACTCGCAAGGGTGACATGGATGCCGCGATGGGTGAGGGCATCCGCCATTTCCAGGCCGATGTAGCCCGCTCCGACGATCACGGCGGATTTCGGTTGCTGCTCCTCGAGGAATCGATGGACGGCGAAACTGTCTTCCATCGTGTGCAATGGAAAGACTCCAGGGAGATCGAAGCCGTCGATCGGCGGGTGCACGGGCCGTGCTCCCGTGCCTATGAGTAGCTTGTCGTAACCAAGCTCTTTCTGGATCCCGTCCGCGCTTCGTACTTGGACCGTCTTTGCTTCGGCATCAATGCTCACGGCTGTATGGTTGAGCAGCAGATTGATTCCAGGGAACTCCGTGCGGTGGGCCAGAGAATGCCAGTCTGGTGTCTCGCCGCTCAGATAGAACGGCAAGCCGCAGATGCTGTAGTTGGGGAACGCGTCGGCCAGCACGAGGGTGATTTCGCAGCTTGGGTCTAGTTCGTGAGCGCGAAGCCCGGCAGCAATGCCAGCGTCGCTGCCACCGATGATCAGAAACCTCATGCCGGCCTCTTTAGACGGGTTTAGGGAGCGGTTTCGACCGGATGAACTTCGACCCGGGCTCCGCCGCAGCGAAGTATCGCTTACGCATCCAAAACGCCACGTTGACAAGGCCAATCAGTGCGGGAACCTCGATTAACGGCCCGATGACGCCGACGAAGGCCTCGCCCGAGTTCAGGCCGAAGACCGCAACAGCTACTGCGATCGCCAGCTCGAAGTTGTTGCCCGCGGCTGTAAAGGACAAGGTCGCAGTTTGTGCGTAGTCGGCACCCAGCTTGCGCCCCATCCAGAAACTGACGAGGAACATCACTGCAAAATAGATGACCAGCGGCACTGCGATGCGCAGGACGTCGAACGGGAGTCTGACGATCAGATCGCCCTTGAGGCTGAACATGACCAGGATGGTGAAGAGCAGCGCAATTAAGGTAAACGGGCTGATGCGAGAAATGAACCGGGTCCGGTACCACTCCTCACCTTTCGCGCGGAGAAGCAGAAATCGAGTCAGCATACCAGCCAGGAATGGGATTCCGAGATAGATGAAGACGCTGTGAGCGATCTGGCCGATGCCGATGTTCACTACCGATCCTTGAAGCCCGAACCATGTCGGCAGAATGGTGATGAAGGCCCATGCATAAAGGCTGTAGAAGACCACTTGAAACACGCTATTGAGCGCCACGAGTCCAGCAACATAATCCGTGTCCCCACCGGCCAGCTCATTCCAGACGAGAACCATTGCGATACAGCGCGCAATCCCGATCAGAATCAGGCCCCGCATATAAGCAGGTTCGCCGCGAAGGAAAGTTAGGGCCAGAGCAAACATGAGAAGAGGGCCGATGACCCAGTTCTGGACGAGTGAGAGTCCTAGAACGCGACGATTGCGAAAGACTTCGCCCAACTTTTCATACCGGACCTTCGCCAAGGGTGGGTACATCATAATGATGAGCCCGGTGGCGATGGGGATATTGGTTGTGCCGGACTGGAAGCTGTTTACAAAGTTCGCGGAACTGGGCACGAAGTGGCCGATCGCCACCCCGATCGCCATCGCAAGGAAGATCCATAGCGTGAGGAAACGGTCGAGGAAGGAAAGCTTCTTGCGCGGCATCGGTGCGCAGACCTGGCCTTTAGTATAGGGAACGCTGGACATGGATTACCTCGACGCAGAAACGGCAGTTGGATCAACTGGATTTGGAAGAGGAGCGCCCTGCAGTGCGGCAAATTTTGCTGGGCTGCAGCAGGCCCTCGACAGCCGGGCACGGTCACCCTGCATCGCACGATCTTCTTTCAGCCATGCGAGCGTCTGTTGGAGAACCTGTGACGCCCCAATGTGCGGCGGCATCACGATCCGATAGTGCATCCATTTTCCTTCGCGACGCGCCTCCACGATCCCGGCGCTCCGCAGATAGGCAAGATGGCGGGAGATCTTTGGCTGGGGCTGGCCCAGAATCTCCGTGAAATAGCAGACACAAAGCTCCTGATCGCCCATGAGGTTTAAGAGCCGGAGCCGGGTGTTGTCTCCCAGAGCCTGGAAGAACCGTTCCACATTGAATATCGATTTCGCTGCCATGGACGCATTATATTCGCATTGACAGATGCGTGAAAGGAGAAATATAGTCGCTTTAGCAGATATGTGAGGAGGAGACAGATGGCAGAGCAGCTACTTGAGTCGGTCAAGTCGAAGTATGGCGCTGTGGCAGCGAGTTCGCTGTCCAGCGATGACGCAGGCGTGAAGGCAGTGGCCGAGGCGTTCGGTTATAGCGCTGAGGAACTGACCTCGATTCCAGCCGAGGCCAACATGGGCCTCTCGTGTGGCAATCCCATTGCAATTGCCTCCATCCGGCCAGGTGAAGTTGTGGTCGATCTCGGCTCCGGCGGCGGTCTGGATGTGTTCCTCGCGTCCCCATTGGTCGGACCAGAAGGCAAGGCCATTGGTATCGACATGACGCCGGCGATGATAGAGCGAGCCCGCGCGAACGCAGTCTCAGGCGGGTACCAGAATGTCGAGTTCCATCTTTCGACCATCGACAAGATTCCTCTTGCCGATGCGTCAGTCGATTGCATTATCAGCAACTGCGTAATCAACCTCGCTCCCGACAAGCCTGCTGTCTTCCGCGAGATGGCGAGAGTTCTGAAACCGGGTGGCCGTGTGGCCATCAGCGACATCGCTCTCAAAAACGAGCTGCCAGCAGAGATCGCGACCAGCTTGGCTGCGTACGTCGGCTGCGTCGCCGGAGCGATCCTCATCAGCGACTATCGAAACGGGCTGTTGGCCGCCGGATTCGAGCATGTCGAGATCGTGGACAGCGGAGCCGACCTGAATGCCTATGCGAAAGTTGAAAACCAATCCGGCTGCTGCTCTCCAGCAATGGACTCAGCGCAAGGGTTGAACGTGGTTGCTGAGTCCTGCTGCGCAACGGATTCGCCCGCGAGTCTCCATCAGGATCTGACGGAGATTCTGTCTACATATGACGTGAATGCTGCAGCGGCCAGCGTCAAGGTGTATGCGGTGAAACCTGCACAGACGGATCATGGGTCTTGCTGTGGTCCAGCGTGCTGCAACCCCTCGGCGGCAGTGTGACAGCTGTTTCTCGTTGTCGAGGCTGAGCTGAAAGCTCAAAGAAGGACTCTCACCATGCCGTCACATTTCAATGTGTTGTTTCTATGCACGGGAAATTCCGCCCGCTCGATCATGGCCGAAGCGATTCTGAACCGCAAGGGAGCGCCGACGTTCAGAGCGTATAGCGCCGGTAGTCATCCAAGCGGTATGGTTCGCCCTGAGGCCATCAGACGACTCGAGGCGGCGCACCTAAACGTGGACGGGCTGCGCAGCAAATCATGGGACGAATTCACCGGACGCGGTGCTCCTCATCTGAGTTTCGTATTTACGGTTTGCGACAACGCTGCAAAGGAGGTATGTCCTTTCTGGCCAGGCCAGCCCATGACGGCTCACTGGGGCGTACCCGATCCCGCCGCGGTCAAGGGAACGACCGAAGAGATCGAACGCGCATACAAGGAGGCCTTCGCCGCTCTGGACCGGAGAATCAGCCTGTTTCTGTGCCTGCCAATTTCGACTCTAGACACGTTGGCACTGCAGAAGGAACTCGACGACATAGGGAAGCGGTAGTCAGCCCTTACGTTGAAAAAGCTTAAAGAAGCAATCCTTCCCGGCCGAAACCATGGTTAAAACCTGGAGTTGTCATCAGGAGATCCAATTCGACGCCATCGTGGATGGTTGGGTCATCCCGGAGCAGCCGGCAAGGATCTTCGCCGAAGGTCGCCAGGCATGCATCCCGGTTCTAGTGGGCGGCAATGCCGACGAGGCAACCGTTTTCGGGCCTTGGATACGCCTACTTAAGGTATTCTGCGTTTTTCTCGTTTTGAGAACCCTGGAGAATTTGTGGGATTCGTAATTCCGCGATTCCAAAGAATACTCGAGGCTGCATGGACGTGAATTCATCGGCCGTTCACGACTGGTCCCTCGGCAGAGTAGAGATTCGCACCCCGAAAGGATGGTATACCTCTCTCTATGACACTTAGCTACTTCAAACATCGGCTTCAGATGGTGGCACACTTCGCCGCCGGCAAAGCCTCCTATGGATTGGCTAACTACCGGCATCCAGACCGTGCCCAGGCCTTGGCGAGCATCACCCAAGCGCGTTCACTCGCCTTCACGGCGACCACGCCCCTGGAGTGCATCGAGATACACAATGCGGTGCAAGCTACTCTCAAGGTTCCGGGAGAGATGGCTGAAGTAGGCGTGTTTCTCGGCGGCAGCGCTGCAGTTATCCTGAACGCCTCCAAGGGCAAGCATCTACACCTTTTCGACACATTCGTAGGCCTGCCGACCGGCGGCGATTACCTGAAAAAGGGTGAATATGCTGGATCGCTCGCGTCGGTCAAGCGAACGCTCGCCAGCTACTCAGACCGTATCACGCTTCATCAGGGCCTGTTTCCGGAGGATACCGCCGCGGCTATTGCCGATCTCCGGTTCAGTTTCGTTCATTTGGATATGGACCTGTATGACGGCACGCTCGGCGCACTACGCTTCTTCTGGCCACGCATGAATCCTGGCGGCATTCTCATTTCTCACGACTATCCATTGCTTAGCGGGGTGGTACGCGCCTTCCAGGAGTTCTTCGCAGACGAGAGGGCTCCATTTATACCGCTTTCCGGCCAACAGTGCCTCGCCGTCAAGATCGATAGCTGAACCTTGCGGACGCTGCTAGTTGCGCTCATCACACAAGCGGACGTTCCAACGACAATGCTGCATCCAACGCGATGCAGCATTTCTGTATCGCCGATTGGTTCAAGTGCTTTTCAATTCATGAGCCGCGGAACAATCAAGTTGTTCGGATCATTGAACCAAGCGCAAAGTGTGGTGTCTTCTACATGAAATATCTCGTGCTCCTTGGAGAGGTCGTCGAGATAGCAAGTCAATGCGGGATACTCCCAACTCCGATAGTCATGCCACATAATGCAGGACGGCTTTTCGAGTACAGCCAATTCGAGAGCGTTTTCGGTATCTGATTTGACAGTCTGGAAATCATGACCGCCATCAATGAACGAAAAGTCGATCGACCGCTTCCACGCTGAGAAATCGAATGTAGTGGAGTTGCCGATGAGTGTGCTGATCTTTCCTGCAACAGCGGTACCGGCAAAATCGAGCGCGGACTGAGACGCCAGATGTAGTTTCGTAAGCGGAGCGTCTTCGGGCAGTTGCTCCAAACCAACTGCGTGCTGCTCGTCGAGGTCGAGTGTGAAAACCTTCGCATCGTCCGGCAGGTTGAGGGCCATGTTCAGTGTATTGCTGCCAAGAAACGTGCCGATCTCGAAGACCCGCCGTGCGTCCACGATCCGGGTCGCGGCGATAATCAACATGGTCTCCAGAAGCGAAGTCCCGCCATGGCCGCGCCGGCGCGGTAGCGCGACACTGACAATCCGTTCTGGAGCCGGAGCCTCAAGCAATGTGAATATTTTGTAGGGTCGGATGTGACGCATTGAGGTGTAGTCCCTTTTCAGATTTGATTGCCTTGCGTAGAGCCTGTCTGGCCAACTGGAAATTGAGGCTACTCCTCCAATGGAGGAATGATCATGTTTGCGAGAAACTCATCCCGTGGCAGCCGTGGAGCCATATCTTCCATTGGCAGGCTCACAATCGTTCCATCGGCACGGGTCGACGCGGTTGCACGCGGCACCGTGGGCTGGTCCGACGAAACGTTGACTGCGCACACCACCGGGCCGTCGAAGGCCAGTACCGCGGCAACACCCTCGCGCAGGTCCTTGTGATCCTTGATCTCCGTCGCTTTGATGCCATACGCCTCGGCGACCTTCATCACATCCGGCAAGGTGAGATGGCTGGAAGGGTCGCTGCCTACCAGGCGTCCCTGGAAGTGATTGCGCTGCGCTCCGATGATCGAGGCATAGGTCCCATTGCAGAGGATGAAGTATTTGATCGGCAACTTCAGCCGCTTTACCGTTTCCAGGTCCTGAATATTCAGCTGGAAGCCGCCGTCGCCGTTCACGCAGATCGTCCGGCGTTTGCCGCTCGCCAGACAGGTGCCGATGCTCCCTGGCAGCCCGGTTCCCATTGCACCCAAGCTCGGTGAGTTCACCACGCGTTGCCCATCCTTCAATCGAAAACACTGCAGGAAGATATCGCTGCACGCGCCTGAGCTTCCTGGAGCGAGAACGTCCTCCGGCGTGCATTGTTCCGATAACTCGTCGACCAGAACATAGAGATTGACGACTCCATTGTTTTCGTTCCTGTACTCCGGCGACACCACGGGATACTTCGCCAACCAAGCCTTCGCCTTCTTCAGCCACGGCGACGTATCCGGCAGCACAGTGTTCTTTAACTGAACCAGCAGCTCACGTAGAAAGTCCTTGGCATCCGCATGGACCGGCACATCGATGGTCATATCAAACTTTGCGATCTCGTTCGCATCGACATCGACCAGCACTTTTCTGGCGGCGCGGGCAAAGTTCTTGTGACTGAAGGCAATCTGCGGCATGTCCAACCGCGCCCCCACCACCATGATCCAATCGGCATTTTGTTGCGTAAAGTTAGTCCCCCGAGACGCGATTGATCCAGGCCGGCCCGCAAAGAACGGATGGTTCTCCGGCAGCATGTCCATCGACTTCCATGTCAGCAGTGTGGGAATCCTCAGGAGGTTGACACTGTCCTCCACCAACCCTTCCAGATGGGCCTGTCGCGTCCCATTGCCGACAAACAATACCGGCCGCTCGGCCTTCTTGAGTAGCTCGATAGCCGCGGCAACCTTCTGCTTGATCTCATTGCTTACATCTGCAAACGGCTCGGGTGCAAAACCGCGCAGCCGGGTCTCATCCACCATCGTCGCCTGAACGTCCAGCGGGAAATCCAACCATACCGGCCCGCGTCGTCCCGTCGTCGCCAGATAGACGGCCTTCTCTAACTCATAACGAACATCGTTCGGCTCGATCAAGGTCTTGGCGTACTTGGTCAGCGGAGAGACAACCGCAATGATATCGACCTCTTGCGGTCCCATCGAGCGTACGCCGCGCCCGGTCAAAAGATCGGCGCGTTTTACCTGCCCGGAGAGAAAGAGGCACGCCGTGGAATCCAACCACGCTGCGGCAAGACCACTCACAGCATTCGTGCCACCGGGCCCGGTCGTTACCAGCGCAGCGCTCAGGTCGCTCGTGTATTCCGCGTAGGCCTGCGTTGCATAGGAGACCGCCTGTTCGTGCAGGCAGCAAACATATTCCATTCGTTCCTGGCGGCCAAAGGAATCCACCAGGTGCATGCAACCGCCCCCCGTCAACATAAATACATGCTTGAGGTTGCGCTGAGCCAGAAATTGTGTGACGTAGTCCGACAGTTTAATCAAGGTCCGTTGCCATCTTTGTAAGTGTCTGCAGAATCTCGGTAGTGGTCAGCTGCGAATCGTTCCAGGGTTGAGGCCATGCGAGAGTCATCATGCCAATCTCAGCCGCTTGCCTCAAATTTTCTCGCGTATCGTCGATGAGCACGTCGCCCTTGCCAAGCCAGCAAAGAAAGTCTCCCTTACCCCGGTCGTACATTGGAACGTCTGCCTGTGCACGTGTCGGAACGATCCCGAAACATCGAATCCATGCCCCGAAGTAACGCATAACCCAGGCCGCGATCTCAGGGGCCGTCTCCAATGGACGCGAGGTGAGCGCGACGTGACGAAACTTGCTTCCATGCGCCGCAAACCACTCTAGCACCTCAGCATTCGGCATGAGATGGATGCCCGCATCCGTTTTGCGGAAGGCATCCATCGAACTCAGATACTCCTCACGCGTCGCGCCGAGGGAAGCGTGTGGAGGATTTTCGCTCAACTTGCTGTATTCCACCGCACCAACAGGATGCTCCTGCTTCCAGCCCCGAGAAAACCATTGATACATCAGGTCGTTCAATACGTCGTCCACATCCCAGACGATTGTCCGCATTAATCGATCCAGTACGTGACGTATGTTTTGCGGTTGGGATTGGCCATGATCGCCTCATCGGTATACCAGGAATCCGCCTGGGCATATGCCGAGGAAACTTCCTCAATCACCGCGCCGTGCGCTGTCCAGAATGAGTGCTTGATGCCATGAGGAATGGTAATGATGTCATTGGATTTGTGCGCCGTCTTCTTACCATCCAAGTCCACGGTTACGTCACCGTGCAGGATGTGATAGGTCTCATCCTTGTGATTGTGCCACTGTTCGGGGTGCTTTTGTCCAGGCAACACAACCATAAGCCGCTTGCAGTAGTCGCGGTTCACAACTGTGATCGCCGTCAGTCCACTCTCGCGGAACTTGTCGATGCCATAGTGGTGCGAAATCTCAAGCTCACACTGTCCCGGCACCTGAACTTTGCTCTTCTTGATCAACGCTTTTACGTCCCGCACGATGTCGAGAATCTTTTGCCGCCGCTCGCTCCTCCTTACATTCCCTTCCATCACCGGGCCATTTGCCGCGATTGGATCGATGGCCACATACTCGGTGTACTTGGAAAGATTCTGCGCCACCAGCTGATCCGGTACGTTGGGCATGGCATAGAAAAGATTCTCCGGCTTTACTATTTCGCCCGCAGCGACTGATTTCCGCACAAAGACTCCGCGCGCAAGATCGCGGAGGGCCTGGGCTTCGCCTGCGGGAGCCGGATATCGCTCGCCTATCTCACCGATCATCGTCAGCGCATCCGCCGCGGACTGCAACCATTTCCGGACCTGGTCAGGAGTGGCACTGTACCCGTTGACCGCATACTTTTCTGTAGCAACTGCCGTGTGCTTTTCGAACAGCGTCGCCCCCAACGCAATTGCAATCTTCACAGCTTCAAAGTTGTCCGGCCTTTCGTGTGTCGAGTAACCGACCTCAAGTTCCGGATAGCGCTTCTTCAACAGAGAGATTTGACTCAGATGCAAGTGATCGTCAGGCGAAGGATATTCGCCTACGCAGTGCATGATCGCCAGCGACTTATCGCGGTGCCGGAAAAAACTCACCACTCGGTCGATTTCTTCAAGCGGCTCGCCTGCTGTCGAGGCGACGATCGGCAGATTGTACTTCGCAATGCGCTCCAGGAGCGGCCAATCCGACATGTAGCAGCTCGGCACCTTCATGAAATCGTAGCCATGCTCCACAATCATGTCGACAGACAACTCATCCCACGGTGTGCACATCGAAAGAAAACCGGCATCAACGATCGCGTCCTTGATCTGCTTGTATTGCTCCCAACTCAGGCGCGTTTCCGAGAACCGCTTCACGTACTTCAGGTCGTACCGTCCCTGGTAGTCCGGATGAATGCAGCTGTCGATATCGCGATACTGCAGCTTCACACAGAATCCGAACGGAAAACCCGCAGAAGCCTCCTTTAGTTCCCTAACAATGCGGATCCCATGCTCCACGTCGCCCATGTGGTTATTTGCCATTTCATAAACGAACAGTGGGCGCTTCTTCAACTCATGCATACGGTGCTCCTCGGGTCTCAGGTCTCCAAATATCGTCAATTCTACCAAGGCGGAAATCGACGCACATCCTATGCTTCGGAGCTGTAAGCGAATGGTGTATAAGACAAGCCCGTTTTAGAAGACTGTCGCGGAAGCAACGCGACTGTCATTGCTGGAACGACCACTCAGAAACGAATTCGTCGGAGGAAGTCCAGACCCGAGTGAAGATGCCGCGTGCTTCGCTCATGCCTCCCAACGATATCGGTTCGTCGCCACTTATCCTCCATCCTGACGGAACACTCGCGGCGCATTGCACGAGACTGCAGCTGACGGCCACAATCCATACGTACCAATTTCGGCGGTAGATGATGTACGAATCAACCGTAGCAACGACGTGCGACATTTGACGCGGAGATGGCTTCCAGGATCGGCGGTGGAATGAGAAATGGGAGGACAAACACGCCGAAACTGGTCAACGCCAAAGCCGCAACAGCCACCAATCTTCTTTTCTGTTGCACTGTCATGTCCGGTCAGTATTGCACGCGCTCACAACGACAAAAAGGTCGCCATCGCTGGCGGCCTTCGTCTACTTCTAACGGTCGAAGACTAAGCTCACGAGTTGCGACAGTCGGCTAAGCGGCATAGCGGGACGGAATTGCGACCAACTCGTCGACTGTCCCTAGGTCTTGCTTACGCCGTGCTTGCGGAAGTAGTGGCGATGAGTGTCGATGTGTAGTAGGCCATTCGCGCAACGGCCTCCAACACGACAGCATGTGGGTCGCATCGGCTGGCGTCGCCCCCCGCAAAGTGGCGCATGACCAGCAAATAGCACCGCCGGAACGGCGCTCGACTAGGCACTTTTATGGACGGTCTGGCCACGCCGGCGCGCGGCACGCTTCGCCTGCTTTGACAAGGCGCTGTGCGATGCCGTGCTCTTCGGCTCGCGCTTCATCGCCGCGATTCGGGCGCGCCCGCGTTTTGTAGAGCCCTCTTCGCGTGTCGCCGGTTCGCTCTGTCCCTTCGCATAGTCTTCTTCTGAGCGCTTCCGCGTGGCCTCGCTCGTCTTTCCGCGAGCGGGCGGCTTCAAAGGAACTCCGGCACGCCGCGCCTTGCTCAAACCGATAGCGATCGCTTGTTGCGGCGACCTCGCTCCATGCTTCCCCTCCCGCACGTGCTCGATTTCCTCATGCACGAATTCTCCCGCGGCTGTGGACGCCGATTTGCCCTCGCTTAAATCTCTCTTCGCTGCTTCTACGGTAGATTTGTTCGGCATGAGGCACCTCCCGGGTCGCACTCTCCGCATCGCCAGTGCTGGAGGATTTCTCCTCCGTTCATCAGGTAGGACTCCGTGGGCACGGCGCGGGTTGGCCATCGCCGGGCAGCAGCCCGGTTGCCGCGCATCCAGCCGCCGCCGGGGTCCGCTGTCCGGAGGAACACATCATGGAGATCTCAAGCATGGAGATCTCAAGCGGCGCCCAGACCGTCCGGCACGAGGACGATTTTCCTGATTCGCAGAGAGGAAATTGAGCCGTTCCGGGAGCCGGGCAGATCGCCTCTCTTTTCTTTTGCCGGCGGGGCGAGTAGCCCGAATGTGCCTCTACCTTTTACAATGCATGCGGGTCCCCACCCAGACTTTCAGTTCAAGCTGTTTCGGCAGCCTCGACGCATGTCGTGTGCATCGGGACGAAGGAATCGGATGAAGTTGAAGAATTTCGGCCGGGTTGCAGTAGCCCTAGCCGCCTCTGCCGTAACGGTCCTCGGCATGACGTCCTGCGCTCTTAGCTATACCGTCGGCTATCTGTTCATCACGGGTTCCACTCCGAACAGTGCCGGCTCGGGTTCTGGACAGCTTTCCTCTTACAAGATTCAGAACAACAACGGCCAGCTGCGGGTGACCAGCACTGTCGGGTCGGGAGGTACAGACCCGATCCAGGTGGTAGTGAATTCGACAGGCTCGTATCTGTATGTGCTGAACTACGGCACCGGGACGGATGCGAATCCGCAGCACAGTCAGATCGCGCTGTTTTCGATTGGCGGCTCTGGCGCGCTAACCTTCCAGACCTCCTTCACCCCACAGGGTTTTAACACCCGGAATATCGCGATCAGCGGCAATTATCTGTATGCGCTGGACGAGTTCGCTCCGAGCGGCACCGGGCCCAATGGCACACAGAGTATCGGGGATATCACGGGATTCACGATTGACCCAAACACGGGCCGGTTGACGCCGATACCGAACCAACAGAGCAATACCGGCGGCAACACCTACTACTTCCCGGTGGGCACCAATCCTACGTGGATGGCGGTGAACGGCGCCTTTGCGTACACGGTGGAACAGGGGCCGGCGAGCGGCGCAACAGCCAGCGATCCGGCGCAGGCGATCTTTGTTTACAACCAGAGCAGCACCAACGGCCAGCTTACGCTGACGCAGAACGCGCCGACGCCAACCGGGGCGACGCAACTGACCTACGTGTACTCGACCAGCGCGTATCTGTACCTGCTCGATGCAGGGCCGGCCGGCTCGACCGGATTCATCCTGCCCTACACGGTGGCTTCTGGCGGTACGCTGGCGGCGGTGGCGGGCGGTGCCCGTGCCAACAATGCGCAGGGAGCGACCCCGGTCTTCCCGTCGCGCATGATCAAGGAGAGCTCTCATAACTTTCTCTGGGTGACGAACGAGGGCATCAACCTGAGCAACGGCACGCCGGGTAGCGTACTGACCGGCTACCTGATCACCACCGGAGGTACAGGCGCCGGCCAGCTTACCGATGTGAATTTCGGCGGCAACATCATGACGGTGGGCTCTGGGCCGCGTTGCATCGTAGAGGACCCATCGAACCAGTACGTGTACACCGCGAATTTCAACGACAGCACAATTACCGGCAAGAAGATCGACCAGGTAGCCGGCGGACTAACGACGCTGCCTGTGGGCATGCCGGCGCCCCCGGGCTCGCCCACGTGGTGCGCAACAACGGGCAGCACATTCTAAGCGGAGATCCCATTGCCATATACCCTCCAGTCCGGCGCGATGCGGCTTTTCTTCACAGAAAAGCCGCGGCGTTCCTGCGGGCTCCGGTGTAGATCGATGGGATATCCGCTAGTACGGCACGGGCGGGAAGCGCTGGCATAGGTACAATAAGCCAGAACTCCCTGCATTCATGACGAATCGCGCTGCCGCGGCAGCAGGTGTGCGTTGGCATAGACTGCGCGGTGGACAGATGGAAGAAAAGCGGAAACCAGGAGCCGGAAGAAGCTCAGGGAATCGAAATGAAGGACGAAGGAACCGAATGAAGTTCAGTCAACTTGGCCAGCTTGCTCTGGCGTCAGCAGTCTCCGCCGCCCTGGTGCTGGGAATTACCGCCTGCGGGCAGAGCAACACCATCGACTTCGTCTACGTAGCCTCGGCGAACCTCAACCCGGGAACGATTTACGCCTTTGCCGCCGATGGCGAATCCGGCGCGCTGACACAGATTGTGGGCTCGCCCTTCCCGGCGGGCAGAAACCCGATCGGGCTGGTCGCCTCGCCGAACAACAACGAGGTCTACGCGCTGAATCACGACGACAACACGGTGATTGAGTACATCGTAGGCTCGGACGGCACCTTGTTCTCGCAGAATACTTACAACATCAAATCCGGCACCAACCCGAACGGCATGGCGATCAGCCCGGATGGCAAGACGCTGTACGTGGTGGTGGCCTATGGGCTGGACCCGAACAACAACCCATACAGCGCGACGACGCCGGGCATCGGTGCGCTGGTGCAGTTCCCCATCAACGCGGATGGCAGCCTGGGAGCGGAGACCTCCTATCCCACCTGCAACAACCCGGTGGCGGTGAATGTGCTGGGCAATGGCAGCACGGTGTACGTAGTGAACGATCCTTCGGGCCAGTTAACCACGCTGATCGATACTGTGGCGGCGCAGAATCGTGGCGCCACGGGGAGCTCGACAGTGATTTATCCGGCCGCGGGAGCGTGCTTTGGCGGCGCAGGGGCAGCGGGGCAGATCAGCACCTACACGGTCGGTTCCAATAACGCGCTGACGCCGGGCGCAGGCTCGCCCTTCAAGGCAGGCGTGGCGCCGAACGCGATTGCGAGCGATCCGACCAGCCGCTTCGTCTACGTGACGGATTTCCTGCAAAACCTGATCCTCTCCTACACCATCCAGAGCAACGGCTCGCTCGAACCGCTGCCGCAGAGCCCGACGGAGCCCACCGGCCAGTTACCCAGCGCGATCACGATCGATCCGCGCGGGAAGTTCATCTACGTTGCCAACTACGGCTCGAATACGGTCAGTGGTTTTGCGTTGGACGCGACCTTGGGCTCGCCCTCCGGGCTTTCCGGCACTTCGAGCGCAACAGCAACCGATCCGGGGCCGGCAGCAGTGGTCGTGGAGGATTCGATCGGACGCTACATCTACACCGCGAACTTCATCGGCAGCTCGGTGTCGTCGATGTATCTCGATCCCAACGCGGGCACCACGATCCCGGGGCAGAACACGCCCTTCCCGGGCGTTGCCAAGGCAACGGCGGTGGCCACAGTGAAACACGGCGACCACTCGATCCAGGTGAACGCGTCGTACTAAGGCATTTGCTGGAATGCAACGCAGAGGCCCACCCCGTTGGGTGGGCCTTGTTGACGCAGTGACAATTGCTTATTTCGCCGCGAGCTCTTTCTGCTCGAGCTGGGCGAGGCGGTTGGCGAGGAGCTGCTCCAGCTCTTCGAGCGACTTCGAAAATCCTTCGATGCCTTCCTTCAGCTTGTCGTGGGCCATACGGTCGGCGGCATGCATCTTGTCGAAGGTGGCTTTGTCCATGGGGATCTTGTCGATCTTCATGTCCTTGGCCTTCGCTGGATCGAGTTTGCGTGTCAGTTCCGAGGTGTCCGCTTCGAGCTCGGCAAGCAGCTTGGGAGCGATGGTCAGCAGATCGCAGCCGGCCAGTTCTTTGATCTCACCCGTGTTGCGGAAGCTCGCGCCCATGACCACGGTCTTGTAGCCGAAGTGCTTGTAGTAGTTGTAGATCGTGGTGACGGATTGCACGCCGGGATCTTCGGCGCCTTTATAGTCCTTGCCCGTGTCCTTCTTGTACCAGTCGAGGATGCGGCCGACAAAGGGTGAGATGAGCGTGACCTTCGCTTCGGCGGCGGCGATGGCCTGGTGCAGGCCGAAGAGCAAAGTCATGTTGCAGTGGATGCCTTCCTTCTCCAACTGCTCAGCTGCCTGAACACCTTCCCAGGTGGAGGCAAGCTTGATGAGAATGCGTTGGCGGCTGACACCTGCCTTCTCGTAGGCGGCAATGATCTCGCGCGCGGTGTCAATGGATTTCTGCGTGTCGTAGGAGAGGCGTGCGTCGACTTCCGTGGAGACGCGGCCGGGAACGATCTGGAGGATGCGCTTGCCGAATTCGATGGCGAGCTGTTTGAAGGCGAGGTTGGCGACCTTCTTCTCGTCGGCACTTTCGCCGAGCTGCTGGCGCGCGTCTTTGAGCGTGCCGTCCACGATGTCCGAGTACTCCGGCATCTGCGCCGCGGCGGCGATGAGCGACGGGTTGGTCGTCGCATCCTGCGGCTTGAATTCCTTGATGGCATTGAAGTCGCCGGTATCGGAGACGACCGTGGTCATGCTGCGAAGCTGCTCTAGCACTGGTTTTGCCATGATTCACTCCCCTGTCTCTGCTCCATTCTATAACTTGCTCGGGTGGCTTGCTCTTTAAGATGCGGCGAAAGGCAGCGCGTATTCGGGCAACGTGAAACGTCGACCCCACGGGTGGTGCAGATTCGGCCACCCCTACTTGCGCTCATTCGACCGAATTTTTCAGCACACCGAGCCCTTCGATCTCGACTTCGACCGTGTCGCCCGCAGCCATGGGACCCACGCCGGCGGGAGTGCCGGTGGGGATGAGGTCTCCGGGCTCAAGCGTCATGAAGGCGGTGATGTAGACGAGCAGGTGCGGGATGAGAAAGATGAAGTCGCGCGTGGTGCCGTACTGCTTGCGCTCGCCATTGAGGCGGGTCTCTAACGTGAGACCGGCGGCGGGATTGACTTCGCTCGAGACAATCGGCCCGCAGGGGCAGAAGGTGTCGAAGCCCTTGGCGCGCGTCCACTGGCCGTCTTTCTTCTGCAGGTCGCGCGCCGTGACGTCGTTCACGATGGTGTAGCCGCGGATGTAGGGGCGCAGGTCGGTATCGGCTTTGAGCGCGCGGGCCTGGCGGCCGACGACCACGGCGAGCTCGCCTTCAAAATCCACGCGCGAGGACTGCTCGGGCAGGCGGATGGCGGCGCCGGGCGCGAGCAGCGAGGAGGGCGGCTTGAAGAAGAGCAACGGCTCAGCGGGAACTTCGTTGCCGAGCTCGGCAGCGTGCTCGCGGTAGTTGCGGCCGACACAGACGATCTTCGATGGCTCGACCGGCGCTAGCAGCGTGGCCTCCGCGAGCGCGACGGGGATGAAGGCTTCGGCAGGATCGTAGGCGACGCGCGACTCCGGCGGCGCGGCGATGAGGACAGTCGCCCACGGCGCGCCGTCGCGGTCTTCGATCGAGGCGTAGCGTGGTCCAGTCGGGGTTTCGAGTCGGCAATAACGCATTCTTTCGGCTCCTGTTCGGTCAGGGATTGGGTGCGGTCAGGGATTGGGTTGTGAACTGGGGGTGTTCCACTCGTCTTGGACCTCGGTGGAGCGCTGGCTCTCGTTGCCGGAGACGTCGATGGCGCTGACCGAATAGGCGTAGCGCCGGCCGGGCAGAGCGGTGGTATCGCTCCAGGCGGAGGTGGTGACCGGCTTGCCGGCGGGCGAGATGCGCTGCGGCGTTTCGCTGCTGCCGCCTGGACTGCTGACAGCTCGGCGATAGACGATGTAGCCGGCGAGGCCGGGATCGACATCCGGAGTCCAGTCCAGATCGATGGCCTTGGCCGACGTGTCTGCCGCGGAGACCAGCCCGGTGGGCATGGGCGGCGGGAAGACGTCGCGATAGGCCGTCTCCGCCGGCGCGCTGGGCTGGCTTGCAATCTCCAACGTGTGTCCGCCGAGCGTGACCTGCTGGATGCGCTGGGCGATGTAGCGGTAGCTGTTGCCGGTATGGGCGGTGGTGTCGATGGCGAAGGAGCGCTGCTCGGATGCAGCCTCGGGCATGCGCAGGACCTGCTCGGCCGGCTCCGCCGCTGTCTTGCGACCGGTGAGAGAGTTGTGGCTGGCTTCGCTGTTCTCCGGTTGCGGCGGCGCAGAGATGAGCGTGCGGTCAACCCGCAGGTTCGCGCCAGCGGGTACCTCGATTCCCTGCCATGCGAGCACGATGCCGTTTCGCCGGGGGCTGACGGTAAAGGCGGCGACCTGCGGCGGCGCCACACCGGCCAGGGTGTAAGCGGAATCCGACTCTCCGGCCGATTTCCCAGCCCGGTTCAGGATGGAAACCTTGTAAGTAAGCAGTCGCGGTGGTCCCTGGCGGAGCTCGGCAGGCAGAGCGTCGTCCATAGCGGAGGATTGCCGCTGGTCAGGTATAGCGAGCGTGCCCGCGGACTGGCAGGGACCAGTCTCCACGCTGCGGCAAAGGCTGGCGGTCACCGCGCCGCGGACGGGGAGCTTGTCGGTGGTCTTCCGGGGAACGGTGAAGGTGAGATGGACGCTGTCGCCGATGCGCTTTGCCGCCAGATCGCGCACGGGCTGGGGCAGGTTCAGCGTCGGCGGCTGGGGCGCAGCCGGCGCCGCGCAGCCGGCCAGAAGAGAGGCCAGACCACCGCCCAGAATAGTGGCCGGAAAGAGCGCGGCGGGCAGGGCAATCCGACGGCGATCTCTTCCTCTGCGATTGCCCGGCATCATTGGGCTCAAGCGTAAAGCATTTTTCCTCATGCCGTAAGAGAACGGCGGCGCGAGTTCGGGACACGGATCAGACCATCTCGCTGACGGTCTGCTCCAGCCGCTCGTGGCTGAACTGGAATCCTGCGTTGTGCAACCGCTCCGGGATGGCGCGGGTGCTGGCGAGCAACGCATCTTGCGCCAGCTCGCCCAGAGCTGCACGCAGCACGAGCGACGGTATGCGCAGGAAGGCGGGCCGGTGGAGGATGCGGCCGAGAGTGCGGGTGAACTCGGCGTTGGTGACGGGATGCGGCGAGGTGGTGTTGAAGGCGCCGCTCAACTGCGACTGCGCGATGACGAACTCGATGGCGGCGACGGCATCCTCGAGCGAAACCCAGCTCACCCACTGACGCCCGCTGCCCAGCCGTCCGCCGAGGCCCAGCCGGAATACGCGCAGCAGTTGCGGCAGCGCGCCACCGCGCGCGGTGAGAACCATCCCGAAGCGCAGTTGCGCGACCCGCGGAGCCAGCGTCGAGGTAGCGGCCTCCCATGCCTGGCAGACCTCGGGAAGAAAGCCGGTGCCGGGATGCGAAGCCTCGGTGAGCTGCTCGCTGCCGCGATCGCCGTAATAGCCGACTCCCGAAGCGGCGACGACCACCGGCGGCGGAGCGCTGAGCGCGGTGAAGATGCGGCCCAGGGTGCGCGAGGTATCGAGCCGGCTGCTACGGATGAGGCGCTTATAGGCGGGGGTCCAGCGATGGCTGGCCAGGTTGGCTCCCGCCAGGTGCACCGCGGCATAACAGCCTTCCAGGGGCACCAGATCCACGGCGGAACCGGAACGCTCCGGGTGCCATTCCACCTCGACGATGCCGGATTCCGGACGGACGCGCGGGATGCGCCGCACGAGCAGGACGACCTGGATTCCCTGGCGAACCAGAGTCCGGGTGAGTGCCCTACCCATCAGGCCGGTTCCGCCGCACAACAGGAGCTTCCGGGTCATCAAAGCCGCTCAAAGCCGTGGTTTGAAGCGGCTCCCCCCTTGCTACGCCCCGCCCAGCCCTCGAAGAGCGGCTTTCCTTTGGCGGGCAAGCCGGCTCTCTTCTTTCGAAGGCGTCCAGGGATGATCCGCTTTTTCCGTATCAGACCTGCCAAACGCGTTGGATGCGCCAAGGGCTGAACGGCGATGGCGTTAAATGCCGCTTCGATTTTGACCATTTCGTCGATTGAGGCTCTCTTTAGGGCGGGTGCGTGCATCTTTATTTGCTGTGGAATGCCAGATCGCCACGGGCCAGGGATGCCATGCCAGGAGACGCGCACCAATGCAATCTGTAACGATACAACGCCGGGATGGAGCCGCGAAGCAGACCAAGCCGGAGGCGGCAACATCCATCGTCACAATGAACAGCACAGAGGTAGATGGCGCAGCCGCCGAAGCCTTCATCACGGAGAAGCGCATCGGCGAGCGCATCAAGCGGTTGCGGCTGAAAAAATCCATGGGGCTGGTGGAGCTGGGGAAACACACCGGACTCTCCGCCAGTTTTCTTTCGCAACTGGAGACTGGCCGCGTGGTGCCGACGCTGCGCAACCTTGCGCGTATCGCCATGGTCTTCAACAAAGACCTGTCGTTCTTCTTCGAGTCCGAGCCGGTATCGCTGTTTCGCGTGCACCGCAAGCACGATCGCGTGCGGCTGCCGCAGACCGGCGTGGATGATCCGACATATTTCTTCGAGAGCATCGGCTACATGGTGCCGGATCGCCAACTGGATCCTTACTACGCGGAATTTCTGCCGGTGAAGAAGGCGCAGGAGATTCGCCCGCACGTGCATCCGGGCTTCGAATTTCTCTATGTGCTGGAGGGCGAGCTGGAGGTACGCCACGGCGAAACGGTGCAGGTGCTGAACCCGGGGGATGGCGTGTACTTTGACGCGAGCACACCGCACAGCTATCGCTGCGCGGGCAGGACCTCGGCAATAGCGATTATCGTCACCATGCATCAGGCCTCCGTGGCGCAGCCTGCTTACAATCTGCGGCCGCTCGGCGCACCGATGGGTCTGCGCGATGGGCCGAGGCCGGGTGCGATTCGCCAGGGCGGGGTCCGGCCGCCGTCGGTTGCCCCGGTGCGGCAAGCGGTGAACGGTGCGCAGATGCAGAAAGCGTGACCGGAGCCAGCCTGGGAAAGTCGGAGTCAGCTGGGAAAGAAGAGGTCTTCGACCTCCAGCCAGTTGTTCACGCGCAGCTTCGTTACCAGCTTTGCGTTATGGGCGGCGGTGAAGAGCACACCCTGGCCGGCGAAACGCTCGAAGTGGCGCGGCATGTCGTCGATGAGGTAATCGGCGTGGAGAATGCTCTTGTCGCCGCAGAAGACGAAGCGCGACGGCGAGAGAAACGGGAAGTGTCGCTCCAGCCAGCGGAACTTGGGACCGAAAGATCTGGGAAACTCCATGGCAGCGGTGGCGATGAAGACATCGTAGCGCTGCGCGAGGCGCTCGACGACGCGCTGGCTGTCCGGCATCACTTCAAGGTCTTCGAAGAAATCGTCCTGCTGGAGATAAGCCATCAGCCGGTCCTGGCGGCTGGCAGGCAGCACGTTCACCATCCAGTTGCCCCACATATCCTGAACGGTGAGGTTGTCGGAGAACTCCGCATTATAGAGGCGAATGAGCTTCCCCAGGGCGTCGGCCAGCACCTCGTCCATGTCTATAGCAATGCGGTTCATGCAGTCTGCGCGCCGCTGGCACCGCTGGGGCGGCCGGTCTCTATTTGGGGCTCGCGGCGGTTGTCGACGTAGAGGATGCGGCCGCAGCTTTCGCACTTCATCGACTGGCCGTCGCGCAATTGGTTCCACAACTGCGGGCGAATGCCCATCTGACAGCCGGTGCAGCGCTGGTCGCGGGCGCGGGCGAGCGCGGTGCCGCGGGCGGTGGCGATGCGGTCATATTCGGCGAGGCGATCTTCATCGATTTGCGGACGAAGCGCCGCGCGCTCATCCTGCCACTTGCTGAGATCGGCCTGCTCCAGCAGCGTGCTGCGCTCGGCGGCGGCCTTTTCCATGGCGAGATACGCGGCGTGCGTGGTGTGCTGCTGGCGCGCGGCGAGCAGTTCCTGCTCGATGACGTCGGAGCGCTCCATGCTTTCCAGCTCGTCATCCTCGAGGCGGCCAATCTGCTGCTCCGCGAATGCGATCTGGTGTTCGAGCGCGGTGGCCTGCGCCTGATTCTGCACAATATTGAGCTGCTGGCGTGACTTGGCGATCTTTGCCTGCTGGTCTTTGAGATCGCTCTCGTCGCGCCGGCGCTTTGTTTCTTCGTCGCGCTGCCGCTGCTCGAGGGTGGCGATGGTCTTCGCATGCGAGGCCAGTTCCGTCTCGATATCGCGGAGGCGGCGCGGCGTCGCTTCGAGCGAAGTGCGTAGCTGGCGGATTTCTCCGTCGAGTTGCTGCAGGCGAATCAGGTTTTCCAGGGCCACGTCCATTGCGATGGGTGGAGTCTAAATCATTTTGGGTCAGGGCATTTGCGGCCGGGCACTCTGGAGCGTCCTGGCGACCCAATCCGCGTGGGGAAGAGCACACGCCGAAAGCAGTTGGAGCTCCCCATTCACCTCATACGATACCCGTCGAATGGATGGAGTTGCATCGTCCACGAGGAGATAGGAGGCGCGCTGGTCCCCGTCGTACGAAAGGCTGACGCTGCCTGTGTTCGCGATGGTGCGCGTGGAGATGTTTCGAACGAAGGGCTGGTGGATGTGGGCATAGACAATGATCGGCAGGCCGAGTTGGCCATAGGTGGATTCCAATTCAGAATCGCTTGCCTCGGGTGCGGGTGCGCGCCAGAGATCGCAAGGACTGGCATGAACGAGCGCTATAGCTCCATCTTGCTGAACGCACGGCAGCTCGCGCAGCCATGCCAGCCTGTTCTCTCCGAGCGCTTCGCGGGTCGCCATGGCCATCTCTTCGATGGCCGCAAAAAGAGATTGCGGCGCGGTTGATTGCTTTGCGAATTCCTGCAGAGACTCAGGCCTGAAGAGCAATTCATCCGTATTGCCAACGACGCCCGGCCAGCCGAGATCGCGCATGCGATCGACGATCTCCGCCGGGTTCGCTCCGCTGGCGGCCAGATCGCCGCCGTGGAGAATCAGATCGGGCGCGGTCAGCCGCAGGTCCGCCACGACGGCCTCGAATGCCGTTCGATTCCCGTGGATGTCGGACACGATGGCAATGCGCATCACACCTCCCCGCACGCGGACCGGACGTAACGTCATTCCATTGTCTCGCCGGCCGGTCTTTAGGAGCGCTCCTGTACACTGAGTCGTTTCCTCCCGCAAGAATTCATTCCGGCTGTCGGAGTCTGCCTTCGTGCCCTCCTGTCTGCGCTCTCTCGCCCTTTGTGTCTTGTTTTCCGCGTCGGCCCTGTCCATTCCTGCCGCTCTGCCGGCACAGACCAGGCCGCTGACTGTTTCGTCGATCTTTAACGATCCGTCTTTTTCTGCCGACGCACCGCGGGGGATGGAGTGGTCGCCGGATGGGCTACGCCTGAGCTATCTGGACGGCGCCGGCAACCTGATTGCCGTGGATGGCAAGTCGGGCAAGACGAGCATGCTGGTGGCGAAGGAAAAGATCGGCAGCATGCACTCGAACGCGGCAAGCGAGCAGGACAAGGATCATCGCAGCCGCTACGGCGAGGCCAGCTACCTGTGGGCGCCGGACTCCGAGCATCTGCTCTTCGACTCGAACGGTGCGCTCTTTCTCTACTCGCTCAAGACCGGCGTAGGTCTCTCGGTGGCCGAGACCGGCACCGCCAGTGGGGACGATCCGAAGTTCGCGCCCGACGGCAGCGCGCTGACCTACATCCACAATCACGATCTGTATCTGCGGCGGCTACCTTATATGGAGCAACCGGTGCGGCTTACCAAGTCGCCCGACGCGTCGCTGCTGAATGGCGAGGTGGACTGGCTGTATCTGGAAGAGCTGGACGTGCGCAGCAATTATTTCTGGTCGCCGGACTCGAAGTCGATCGCCTATCTGCAGATGAACGAGGCAGCGGTGCCGCAGTATCCGATCACGGACTGGATTCCGACGCACGCCACGGTGGAGATGCAGCGCTACCCGCAGCCGGGCGATCCCAATCCGCCGGTGCGGGTGGGCGTGGTGAACGTGAAGTCCGGGCATATGGCATGGATGAAGGTGCCGCTCGACTCCGGCAACGACTACATACCGCGCTTCGGCTGGCTGGATGCGCGCACATTGTGGATCGAGACGCTCACGCGCGATCACAAGCATCGCCGGCTGTACTTTGCCGACACCTCCAATGGCCGCACGCGGCTGGCGCTGGAAGAAGAAGACGCGAAGTTCTTCGACGAAGATTACGACGTAACGTGCAGCGGACCGAACATCCTGTGGACGAGCTGGCGCGACGGGCACACGCAGATCTACCTCTATACCTTCAACGAGAACGATCCGATGTCGGGCGAGGCGACGCTGGTACGCCAGCTTACCCATGGCGACGGCGAGGTTTCGTCGATCAAGATGGTGGACTCGAAAGAGGAGATGGTCTACTACATCTCGAACGAAGGCGACCCGCGCGAGCAGCAGTTGTGGTCCGTAAAGCTGGACGGCACGGACAAAAAACAGTTGACCGAGGCGCACGGCGTGCATAAGCCGGAGTTCTCGCCGAACGCGCGGCTCTATGCGGATAATTTCTCGAACATCGCGACGCCCCCCACGGTGGCGATGTGCACGGTGACCGGGGGCGACTGCAATGTCTTCTGGCATCCGGTGCTGAACCCCGAGTACAAGCTGATGACGCCGCGCCAACTGACGTTGAAGGCGAGCGACGGCACGACGCTCTATGCCAGCCTGATGCTGCCGCCGGGGGAACACAGCAAAGGCAGTGTGCCGCTGATCAACAATCCCTATGGCGGCCCGCACGCGCAGACGGTCGAGAATGCCTGGCAGGGACGCGTGACGCTCTTCGACCAGGTGCTGGCCGAGCACGGCTTCGCGGTACTGCGCGTGGACAACCGTGGCATGGGCGGCCGTGGGCGAGATTTTGCGCAGGCGGCGTATCACAACTTCGGAACGATCCAGCTCGAGGACCAGCTCAGCGCGATGGACCAGGTACTGGCGCAAATTCCGGAGCTGGATGCGAAGCGGCAGGGATGGTGGGGTTGGAGCTGGGGCGGCACCTTCACGCTCTACGCGATGACGCACTCGGATCGCTTCAAGGCGGGTGTTGCGGTAGCGCCGGTGACGGACTGGCGCAACTACGACTCGACCTACACCGAGCGCTACATGAGCGAGCCGGCGCAGAACGCGGACCAGTACCGCGACTTCTCCGTGGTGACGAATGCGGACAAGCTGCACGGACGCCTGCTGATCGTACATGGCACCGGCGACGACAACGTGCACCTGGAGAACACCATCCAGTTCATCCAGAAGCTGATCGATGCGCACCTGCCGTATGATCTGCAGCTCTATCCGCGAAAGACGCACTCGATCGCCGGAGCAGATGCGCGGACGCACCTGTATACGCGGATTCTGGCGCAGTTTGAGGCGTATCTGGCTGCGCCGAACGAATAAGATTTGTAGATGACGCACCCTGCAGAGAATGCTTCGACACACAACCTGATCCGCGCGCGCACCACGCTGGGCGATTTCGAGATCACCGTCCTGACCGACGGCACCTACTACCTGGACGGTGGGGCGATGTTTGGCGTGGTGCCCAAGCCGGTGTGGGAGAAGCGCGCGCCGGCCGATGCGCAGAACCGCATCCTGCTGGGCACGAACACGGTCGTGGTGCGCACCGGCAAACAGACAGTCGTGATCGAGACCGGTATAGGCAACAAGCTGCCAGAAAAACTGCGCGACATCTATGGCGCCAAGTCGCGGCTGCCGGAGAGCTTTCGCGAAGCGGCCATCCGGACGGACGAGGTGGACGTGGTGATCAACTCGCACTTGCACTTCGATCACTGCGGCTGGAACACCACGCGGATGGATGACGGCCGGATCGTGCCGACCTTTCCCCACGCGCGCTACTTTGCGCATCGCGGCGAGGTGGAGCATGGGCACCTGCAACTAGAGCGGGACGCGGTGAGCTACATCAGCGCGAACTACGATCCGCTGGTGGAGAGCGGGCAGATGTCGCTCGTCGCCCCGAGCACGGGCGAGGTACAGGAGATCGTGCCCGGCATCTCGGTGGAGTGCTTTCCCGGCCACACGCATCAGTTGATGGCGGTGCACATCGAGTCCGGCGGCGAGCATGCCTGCTATATCAGCGATCTGTTGCCGACGAGCGCGCATCTCGACGTGACTTGGGTAATGGGCTACGACCTGGACCCACTGCGTTGCATCGAAGAGCGCAAGCGCTTCTACACGCGGGCGATTCCGGAGAAGTGGCTGGTGCTGTTCACGCACGACCCTCACACTCCGATGGGCTACGTGAGCTGGGGCGACAAGGGCAAGCCGGTCTTTCGTCCGCGCGAAGACTGAACGGCTTGCCGGGACGGGTGTTTTCGCCGCGACCTGACGTACCGCGGGCCGGTACACTGGGACGCACCGGTAGCCGAGCCTGTGCATCTCATGGGTTGCTCCGGCCGCTTGTTGAGCGAGGCCGACGATGACTTCCCCACAGCTGACCGACCAAAAGCCGCGGGTGGATGCAGTAGAGGTGCTGCGTGTGCTGGTGGCGGACCTGCGGGCACTCGCCGACCGGCTGGATCTGAAGGAGCACAGCCCCACCTTGCAGCAGACGCTGAAGGCAGCGCAGGAGCGGGTGTCGGGTCCACGTGCGGTGGTGATGCTGCTGGGTGAGCATGGCGACCTGAAGCGCCGCTTCCTGGAGCGGCTGCTGGGGCCGGAGCTTACGCACCTGCCGAACCCGACGACCGTGTGCACGCGGCTGGAGTATGGAGCGGAGCCGCAATGCACTCTGACCATGCCGCAGGGACTGACGGCGGTGCTGCCGCTGGACCAACTGGAAAACTTTCTCAGCCGTCGCACGCCGCAGCCTGTTCCACCGGGAGGCGAGAAGCCGCGACAGACGATGCAGATGATCCGGCTGCCCAACCCGGCGCTGCAGGGCGGCCTGGCGGTGATCGATACGCCGGTG
Source organism: Acidobacteriaceae bacterium (assembly GCA_036500805.1). Taxonomy (GTDB): domain Bacteria; phylum Acidobacteriota; class Terriglobia; order Terriglobales; family Acidobacteriaceae; genus KBS-83. The sequence goes on from DASYBK010000113.1 coordinate 34,264, forward strand.
GTGGCGAGCGGCGAGCCCAACGCGAGTGTGCTGGAGTGCGCGGGGCAGGCGGATGCGTGGATTTTTGTTCTGAATGCGGACCACGAGGTGAGCGAGGCCAGCCAGGCATTGCTGCGGCAGCTTCCGGAGCGTGGCGCGCGGCTGGAGATGGTGGTCGAGAACGCAGAGACGCAGAGCGCCGAGGAGCGGCTGGCTGCGCGCGAACGGCTGATGCAGACGCTGCGGGAGCACTGCAACATCGATGCGCCACGGCTGACGCTGGTGGCCTCCGCCGCAACCGAGGGCGACGAAGGAAACTTCTGGCACGGCCGCTTCGCCACCTTCCACTCGGTCATGATGCTGCGTGGCCGCGAGCGGTGGATGGAGGCGACGCGCGCGGTGGTGCTCGATGCGCTCTCCGAGGTCGGGGCGGAGATCGATTTTGAGTTGAAGAGAATAGGCCTTGGACTGCGCCACGCGCGGCTGCGGCTGGGCATGAAGGACCTGGACGGGTTGCGGAAGCGCTTTTACGAGCTGGGCCGGCTGACCGGCGAGCCCGCGATCGAGACGAAGCCGGTGGAGACGAATGCGCCGGAGGCGCCGGAACAGCAGCAGACAGGGCACCAGAGCAAGCTGGGCGGCATCTGGGCAGGCGGGAGCGAGCCGGCTGCAGCGGCCGAGGGGACGGGCGATTCGTCGCCGCTCACGATGCTCGCGGATGCGATCGCGGCCGCGATGGGTCCGAGCGAAGATACACCGGTAAAAGCAGATGTGGCGGCCACCGGTGCAGCGGGCTTCGATACGGCGAAGACGGAAGCGGATATCCCGATTCCGCCGCCGGAGATGGCAGCCAGCGCATTTGCGGCGGCCGAGGCGATGGCAGCGGTCTCCGGAACACCCACAGGAGTGCCGGAAGCAGCGCTGTCTGAAGTACCTGCGCCGGCAACAGCCACCGTGCCGGGCGACACTGCCATGCCCGCGGCTCCGCCGATTCCGCCGGCTCCGATGGCAGCGGCCACCTTCGTCAGCTTCCGCGGGCCTGGTGCGAAAGTCCGGCCAAAGCGCGGACTCTCGGTGCATTTCAGCGAGGACGTGACTCGGCTGATGCACAGCAAGGCGGGCGAGCCGGGCAGGATCACGCTGCTGAAGCGGGTAGCCGGGATCGCGGTGGTGATCGCGTTTCTCTGCCTGATCGTGTGGGCGTTGTCACCCCGCGGTTTTTTCTTCGGCCATGAGGCGCCTGCCGAGTGGGACGATCACCAGCCGAAGGCAGCGGCTTCCACGAATCCGGCTGCGCCCGCGGCGGCGAACGGCGCGGTCGCAAGCCCGGTGCAGCCCACCGGTTCTCTGCCGGACACCAGCAACGCGGCGACGCCAGACATTTCGGGATCGCAGCCGGCGAAGCCCAGCGCCGCGGTACGGGTGCCGCTGGCTCGCCCCATCCCCGGTGGCGCAACTGCGGGGCAGGCGTCTCGGAGGAAGCGGCACCATCGCCACCTGCTCGGGTTGAACAAGCTGTGGCATTGGGTACGGCATCCGCATGGCGGCGACGCCGCGAGCAAAACGAACAACGAGTGAAGCTCAGAGCATTTTCATTGTAGGTATAGACAAGAGCGCCACTGTCCGCGTGGCTTTTCCGTCAAGAAAAGCCACACCGCACGCAACTCGGCTGTCCACAGTAGCAGGGACATGCTCTAGCCGCCGCTATTTGTAACCAGGGTTGCGATCTTTTGCCCATCGGGCGATCCCAGGCCGGTGCATGGGTCCCAGCCGGCGGCGGCGCTATAGCTGCCGTTCGAGCCCGAGGTGACGTCGTAGAAGTTCGCCTCGCCGCCGGAGTAGAGCGTCGGATTGAGAAAGCCGGCGTTGCGGCCGGTCTGCTGGTTCACGAGCGCGACCAGCGCAGCCCACAGCGGGGCGACGGCGCTGGTGCCGCCGACGACGGCGGATTGTCCATCGACCAGAATCTGATAGCCGGTGGCGGGAGCGGCATCGCCGGAGACATCGGGCACGCCGCGGCCACCGCTGCCGCCGGTGGGCGCGGGCACCTTAGCACCAGACTGCCATGAGGGCAGTGCGAAGTAGCTGGAGACGCCGCCGCCGGTAGCGCCGCCGCCCTGCGATTGGTCGTTCCACACCGTCTCGGTGGAGCGGACGCCATTCGAGACCGTGAGCTCGGTGCCGCCGCAGGCAAGCACATGCGGACTGGAGGAGGGAAAATCGACGTGGTTTGCGCCGTCGGTGACGCCATCACTCGATCCAGAATCACCAGAGGCCACCGTGATGGTGACACCGAGAGCGGCCGCGGTTTGTATGGTGTTGTCGAAGCTGGTGAGCGACGCCGTATCCCAGGTTGATTCCGGTCCGCCCCACGAGATGGAGATGGCCGAAGGCTTGTTGGTCGTGTCGTGGATGGCGGCAGAGATAGCGTCCTGAAAACCCTGATTGGTGTTGGGCGCGAAGTAGACGGCGATGCGCGCGCCGGGCGCGATGGTGCCCGAGACCTGAATGTCGAGGGCAACCTCGCCATCGGCGCCGTTGGGATCGCCGGGCGAGTTGGTGCCGCCATCGACGGGCACCGCGACGACAGTAGGTGGAGTGATGCCGAGCTGGCCGAAGTAGGTTTCGATGTCGGAGGTTTCGTAACCGCCGCCGAGCTCGATGAGCGCGATGCACTGGCCCGTGCCGTTCACGGAAATGGGATAGTCGTAGGCTTTGGCGACCTGCGGCGGAGTAAAGGCGCTTTGTGCCGCGTTGGGATTGGCGTTGACGATCTGGTTGAGCCAGCGAATGTGCGGGCGCGCGATGGGGCGAGTATCCAGGCCGAGTACGGTTTCGATGACGGCGGATTCCGGCTCCGGCACGGATAGCTTTCCGGTGAAGGCGTGGAAGTAATGGCCGGCCGGCGGCGGCGCGGTGTGCTCGTAATCCTGAAGCTGGACGCCGAAGGTCTGCTCGAGTTGCTGCGCGGTGCCGCGCAGCCAGACGCGGCGGGCGGCGCGATCTTCGTGCACCAATGTGAGTCCGTGACGCGCGGCGAGCGTGCGCACCTGGTCCATGGCCTGCTGCGTGGCACCGTGGCTGTTCAGGTACTCCTCGCGGCTGAGCTGGCGGCCTTTCAAACCGGCGATGTTGAGCGGTTGCGCGCGCTTGAGCACGACCGTGACGGTGATCTGTTGCGTCGCGGAGGTCTTGCCGATATGGCGGCTGTTGCGCGGTGCCGGGTGATCGCTATCGGACAGGGGGACGAGTCGCACCTGACGTTGGGGGGACATGAGGGCTCCTTTGTTTGATTGTCACTCAATAAAGCATTTTCCCTGATGCTGTGAGATAGCAGAGATCGTCTCGGCGTGGCCTTTCCTTAACGAAAGGCCACACGAGTTTCTGCTGGCCGCTCTATACCTACAGGGAAAATGCTTTAGATGCGCGATCGCGGCTTCGCAGCCACCCGGTGTGCCGGAGCGAGGGACAGAGCGGTTGGAAACGGTCTTTCAGTAGCGCTTGAGAAGCGGCGGCGGCGCGGTGCCGGTGCGGCCATCGAGAAGCCAGTCCAGCGGCGCACGAAGATCATCGTCGCGCGCTTCGCCCATGACGCGTGCGATGACCTGTCCCTTGTCGTCGATCACCATGGTTCCGGGCACGACGTTGCCGAGGCCGAATTTGTTGAGGGTTTCGAGATCAGCGCCGGTCCAGATGTCGAGATTCACGTTCAAGCGATGGAGTAACGGCTCGATTTTGTCGCGGTTCTTTGCTTCGTCGATCGAGACGGCAATGAACTCGACATTCTTACCTGCGTAGTTTTGGGCGAGTCTGGAAAGGCGGGGCAGCTCATCCTGACAGGGCTCGCACCAGGTAGCCCAGAAGTTGAGCACCACGATCCTGCCGCGCAGGGCGGAGAGCTTCTGCGTCTGGCCGCTGAGGTCTTTGAGCGAGAGCTTCGGCGCGGATTCCGCGCCGGCAACGGTTACGAATATCGCGAGCGCGCAGACGAGGACGACGTTGCGAAGACGGACCATGCTAGTCAGAACCGGTGGGTATAGGTGGCGAGCCAGACGTATTGTGCGAAGGCGGCATCGCCGTGCGTGCCATAGACCTCGTCCGGAACGCTGGTGGTGCGATCGCGGTGGATCGCCTTGAAGACATTGGCGGCAAGGATATTCGACCCGCGCCCGTACTGCACGCCGGGCCCGGCAGAGACGGCAAAGCCGGCGCGCCGGAAGCCGTCGTTGCTGTTAGGGAAGAGATTGCGTGCGGGCACGCCTTCGTCGCGCGGGCCGAAAAGGATAGCGAGGCCGCGCACCTGCTGGATGGGAATGGAGACGCCGGCTTCCAGCAGGTACTGATCGGAGCGCGCGACGTAGTTTTCCAACGGGGTAGTGGCGCTTTGCGTCGCGCCGCGGGCGATACCATTCGTGTCTCCCTGCGAGGCGATATAATCGCCGTCGGTGTAGAAGATAAGGTGCTTGCCGACGGCGCGAAAGCCCTGCCACTGCACGACCATGCCGTAGCCGCCGTTGCCGGGCTGGATGGAGTAGTCGACGGGAGCGGTGACCTCGACTGCGGGACCGGTGCCGCTGGTATTGGTGTTCACCGTGTTCTGCACATCGTCATTGCCGGTGGGCAGCAAGAGGCCGATGCCCACGGAGGCATTGCCGCGATGCGCCTTCTTCGGATTCCATACCCAAGCGTTGGCGGCGAGGATGGTGTCACCGATGCCCTGGGCCGCATATTTGATGGGCGAGTTCTGCGTCTTGCGCGAGGCAAAGAGGAAGGGCGTATTGATTTCGAAGCTGATGCGCGGCGTCCACTGGTACATCAGGTCCGCGGTGACGATGTTGATCCGGTTCTCGACCTGATTATGTAACTGTGCTCGGTACTCTTGATAGACGTCGCCGACATAGTGCTGATAGGAGAATTGGTGGCGCTCGCCGATGGTGAGCTGAAAGTGGCCGGGCTGCAGAAATCCCCCCTGCCCGGTAGGCAGGGTCTGCTCAGGCGAGCGCGCGACGATGCAGCCCTGTGCGTGCAGATACGGGGCTGCAAAAAATCCGCCAAAGGCGGCGAGGACGATCAGGAGTGCGCGACCGATCTGCTTTCTTGTGGTCGCAGGAGTAGGTTGCACAACGAGAAACAGGTGCAATGGACTTGGCCTCAAAAAAGAAATGGAAGACTGCAATTTGCTGTCGCTGCGCCTGCGCTGAGGTGTTGTGAGTGCATCTCTCAGTCACAGAACGTGGATGTGCGGAATGCGAACTCACTCTACGGGCGCAGGTTGATGCGCGTCGTGACCCGAAGGATGGGATTTCGTTTCATCCCTTTGATCGAGAGGAAAAGCGCAGTACTTCGCGGGCGAGATAGCTTCGGGAGTTATCCTGCGGGTGCGACCGGCAGGCGATCGCCATGGCCGGGCGGCTCGGAGATGACGAGAAAGCGCGCGTCTTCACTGCCGTGATTGAAGACCTGATGCGGCGTCTGCGCGAGCACGGTGAGACCGGTGGATGGCGTGAGCCGATGTTCTTCACCATCGAGCTCGATGATGAGCACTCCAGCGAGCACGTAGAAGAATTGTGTTGCTCGCTGATGCAAATGCCGCTGTTCGGCGGTGCCAGGCGGCATGCGCTCTTCGATGATAGTGAGGCTTTCCGAACGATGGAGGTGCCAGCCGTCGCAGGTGCAGGTCTGTGCGCTGATGGCGCTGGGCCAGGTGTAGTGCTCGGCGGTGGCAATGCTGATGGGTTTCATGTCGTCTCCGAGATCCACGGTGCGGAATCCATGGTGCAGGATTTGGTAGCTCGTTAGCCTCTGTATTCGATCCCCGACAGCCCAAGTGAGCCCACCTTGGACAAGATTCGCTGACATTTCATCCAGAGGTAATACACGCGGATCGGCATGGTTGTTACTCCTCCTTGTGGAGGTTCCCATGAAAGCGAACAGGGTAGTACTGGCTGGATTTGCGGTGGCGATTACGCCGTCATCGTCGACCTATGGAATGGCGGAGGATCCAGGCAAGGGGGCTCGGAGAAGATCAAACAGGTGTTGATGTTTTCTTTGCCGATACGACAACCCGGCAGGTCGCGACGATCCTGCGCGCTCTTGGCTTAAATTCAGCCGCACTCGACGCGGTCAGGGCAGAAGGCACGACGGTGCTGCCGAAGTTGAGTCACGGCTCACAAGGTATCGCTACTAGTAGCCTCTTCCATGCCACGGAACTGGAAGGACTTGCAAGTCATTGATGCATAATTCGTGGTATACGGATGAGTCTGCAAAAACGGCATAATCGACGGGACACTAAATTGACACCAAATTTCTTCCAATCACTTGGGCTCTGGCTGAGTCGTGGCAGGAACATGATTCAATCGGGCCAATAAAAGTCCTGATCCCTTAAAAACAGATTTCACTTGATGCTCCATACGTTTAAGGTAGATCAGATGTCGAGACGCAATGTATCTTGGACGTCTTCAGGACAGCTACCTACGAGCCCAAATGGACACAATCGAGAGACCTGTGGGAATCGACTACATGCCGGAGCAGGTCGCAGGAATCGATCAATCTGAGCTCCCCATTTTCTGTCAGGACTGGTGGATTAATATTGCGCGCCGATCTTCGAAATATCGCGAATTGAAGGTCGCGCGCCGAGGTGTCGTTGTCGGACGACTTCCCTTTGTTTTGTTGAGAAATCGCTTAGGCCTTCTTCGGGGTCAAGATCCACACTGGTCGCATCTGGGCGGCCCGCTTGTCGATCAACGGTTGAGCCGCACAGAACAGGCCGAGGTGATCCGCTCATTGCTCGAGCAGTTGCCGCGATGGGCCTCCTTTAATTTTGTCTGCAATCCTGATTTGAGTTATGCCGACCTTGTGAGGAGTGCTTTTAGACAATCAGGCTTTATTCATGCGACGCAAATGACCTATCTGCGCCTTCCCTCAGAGGGCAATGTGTTGAATACCCGAAAAAGCAAACATAAGGGACACATCAAGCGAGCAGCCAAAGAGCTGGATTGCGTGGACATTAGCGCAAAAGAGTTCGTCCAGTTCTACAAAGCGAATTTGAACGCCAGTAAGAAAAGGAGTTATTCGCCCTTCGACACGATGACATTCCTGATTGAAGAGGCAGTTTCCCGGAGCCAGGCGCGCGTCATTGCCGCAAGGCCACATTCCCGGAGTCAATCAGTCGATCATGGCCGATCGTCCCCTTACGATGCGGCCATTGTCTATATTTGGGACAACGATCGTTGCTATTACTGGCTTTCAACACACCGCATCGCTTCCGCGGACGACTCGCATGCAAAGCCCCACCCCGATGCAACCAAGCTTCTTGCCGTCAGAGCGATGGAAGACGCCCAAGCGATGAACCTGATTTTTGACGCAGATGGAGTCGCAACTCCCGGGGCAGACAATTTCTACCGAAATATGTTCGGACTCAGTACGGAGCAACGTCGCGACGTCTTTCAGCGCGAGACCAGGTTAGAGCGCTTCTGCCTCAGATTGCGGCAACAATTCAAAAGCAGTGATGCCAATTGGCTCTCTTTGGCGAACACTGAGTTCCGGTATCCGCATACCAAATCAATAGCGAACGGAAGGGAAGATGCGGAACGGGAAGTGTGTGGTCAATCTGCGATCTCTCCCGACCCGATAACAGAACACACCTGATGCAAACAGCCCCATACCAGATACCAGGGAGACAAATCTCATCTGGAGCAAGAGAGGAGCCGCGCAGGCGGCTCCTCCTCATTTTGCCGGACAATTTTGCCGGACAGCGGAGCACGAAAAACTGCCGCTCACAGCGGGATGTTGCCGTGCTTTCTTGGCGGATTGCTATCGCGTTTGCCGTCGAGCATCTCTAACGCACGGATGAGACGGCGGCGGGTCTCGCGCGGGCGGATCACTGCATCGATGTAGCCGCGCTCGGCGGCGATGTATGGATTGGCAAAGCGCTCGCGGAACTCGGCGACGCGCTCCTGGCGGGCTTCCGCGAGCACCGCGGCTTTGCGCTCCTCGCTGAGCTCGCCTTCTTTCGCTTCGGCGGTACTCAATGCCAGCGCGAGCTCGCGGCCGTAGACAATATTGACTGCGCCCTCCGCGCCCATCACCGCGATCTCCGCCGTGGGCCAGGCGAAGTTGGCGTCGGTGCGGATGTGCTTCGAACTCATGACGCAGTAGGCGCCGCCGTAGGCCTTGCGCGTGATGACCAGCAGCTTGGGCACGGTAGCTTCGGCGAAGGCGTAGAGCAGCTTCGCGCCGTGGCGGATGATGCCGCGATGCTCCTGGTCGGTGCCGGGCAGGAAGCCGGGAACGTCTTCGAGCGTGACCAACGGGATGTTGAAGGCGTCGCAGAAGCGGACGAAACGCGCAGCCTTGGTCGAGGCATCGATGTCGAGCACGCCGGCAAGATACGCAGGCTGGTTCGCGATGATGCCGACTGAGCGGCCATTGAGCCGAGCGAAGCCGATGACGATGTTGCGGGCGAAGTGCTCCTGCACTTCGAAGAAGTAGCTGTCATCGACGATGCGCGCGATGACGTCCTTGATGTCGTAGGGCTGCGACGGGTCGGCGGGGACGATGGTATCGAGCGACGTGTCCTCGCGGCCGATCGGGTCGCTGGTGGCGCGGCGCGGCGGCGGATCGAGATTGTTCGCAGGAAGAAAGCTGAAGAGCTCGCGCAGCATGGCGAGGCACTCCTGATCGTCGTGCGCCAGGAAATGGGCGACGCCGGAGACCTCGTTATGCGTAGCCGCGCCGCCGAGCTCTTCCTTTGAAACCTCTTCGTGGGTGACAGTGCGGATGACGTCCGGGCCGGTAACGAACATGTGCGCGGTCTTGTCTACCATGAGGATGAAGTCGGTGATGGCGGGCGAGTAGACGGCGCCGCCCGCGCAGGGGCCCATGATGGCAGAGAGCTGCGGCACCACGCCCGAGGCGAGCGTGTTGCGCAGGAAGATATCGGCGTAGCCGGCCAGTGAGACGACGCCCTCCTGAATGCGCGCGCCGCCCGAGTCGTTGAGCCCGATGATGGGAGCGCCAACCCGCATAGCGGTGTCCATGATCTTGACGATCTTGGCGGCATTGGTCTCCGAGAGCGAGCCACCGAAGACGGTGAAGTCCTGCGCATAGACAAAGACGGTGCGGCCGTCGATGGCGCCGTAGCCGGTGATGAAACCGTCGCCGGGGATGCGCTGCTTGTCCATGCCGAAGTCGGTGGCACGGTGGGTGACAAATTTGTCGGTCTCTTCGAAGGTGCCGGGATCGAGCAGCAACTCGACGCGTTCGCGGGCGGAGAGTTTGCCGGCGCGGTGCTGGCGCTCGCGGCGTTCGGCGCCGCCGGCCTCCTCGGCCAGTGCGTGGCGACGCTCCAGTTCCGCAAGCGAGGCTGCGTGGGGATGTTCAGGGTGGGAATCGTCCATTCGAGAGCTAATTATAGGGACTCGCCGTTCCCGGGGGACTGGCCGTCCGGGCAACCGAGCCTGCGGCTCGTTCGTGGAGGCCGTTCCCGTCGGTCACGGTGGAGTAGTGTCGCGGGCGACTCGGCTAACAGGGCGGTTTAGACCAGATAGATATAGATAAGAAAACAGGACGCAGTGCCCGCGAAGCCGCTGGATGAAGCGGCCGGTCTAAAATACGTGCCGGTGGAAGATGTCGTCCTTTTCACGGCAGGGCGCACAGAGGGCACTGACCCCGCAAGCCAGCAGCAGTCCGGCGCCGACCGTGACGACAATGGCGGGCAGGTAGGATTCGAGCTGAGATAGCCAGTGAGCGACGATCGAAAAGTCGGTCGAGAGCATCGTTCTGTTACTCCGCGTCGGTGATATAGAAAGCAAAATCCGTCATTTGGTTTACTGCCAAGGTCAGAATAACCTCGTTTGCTATTGACAGCGTCTCCCCAAACGGGGCAAATGCGCTCCCTCGATACGCGCAGACGAGAGTAACGTGTGAGATGCCGGCTTGGGAAGCCTTTCTGCTGGCAAGAGTTAGCACACATTCCCGGTAAGGGAAAATGTCGGGTATTCCACCGGTTTGCCGGTTTTGCCACACCGGAAGGAGAATCGATGCGTGGCAACCCCGACGCACATTCCGGATCAGACGGGTCATGGGGAGCCCCGGCTCCGTTGGCTATTTCTTGACTTGAATTCGTACTTCGCCTCGGTAGAGCAGGAGCTGGTGCCCAGCCTGCGCGGGCGGCCGGTCGCGGTGGTGCCGGTGGTGGCGGATACAACCTGCTGCATCGCGGCCAGCTATGAGGCCAAGGCCTTCGGCGTAAAGACGGGCACGCAGGTGGGCGAGGCGAAGCGGCTGTGTCCGGGCATCGAGCTGGTTGAGGCACGGCACGAGTTGTATGTGCACTACCACAACCGCATTGTGGAGGCGGTGGAGTCGGTAGTGCCGGTGGCGTCGGTGATGTCGATCGACGAGATGGCCTGCCGGCTCATAGGGCGCGAGCAGCCGCTGCTGGCGGCACTCGACCTGGCCCAGCGGATGAAGGCGAAGATCCGCGAGACGGTCGGGGCGACCCTGCGCTGCTCGGTCGGCCTCGCACCAAACCGCTATCTCTCGAAGGTAGCCAGCGACATGGAGAAGCCCGACGGGCTGGTGGCGCTGACGCCGGACATTCTCGAAGCGGCGCTGCTGACCCTGACCCCGCGCGATCTGCCGGGAGTGGGGCCGCGGATGGAAGCGCGACTGCACCAAAAGGGCATCCGGACGATGCGGCAGTTGTGGGCCCTCGATCGCGAGCAGATGAACCAGCTTTGGGGCGGCATGGGCGGCGACAAGTTGTGGCACTGGCTGCGCGGCGAGGACTTTGAAGATGCGGAGCTGGAGCATGCCAAGTCGATCAGCCACAGCCACGTGCTGGCACCGGAGCTGCGCACGCGCGACGGCGCGTATGCCGTGCTGAACAAGCTGCTGCACAAAGCGGCGATGCGGCTGCGCACGGCGAAGCTGTGGACAACCAACCTGCGGCTGAGTGTGAAGTTCGCGGTGCCCAAGGATGTGTCGGCCCGGCAGCACAATTCTGGGATTCCGCAGCTGGGCTGGTCGGAGAGCACCTCGCTGGTGGAGTGCCAGGACAACCAGACGCTGACCGAGGGGCTGAAGAAGCTATGGGCGAAGATGCCGGCGGGGCGGAATTATTCGAAGCCGTTTTATGTCGGAGTAGCGCTGAGCGACCTGGTGCCGGATCATCTGCACACGCTGGATCTGTTTGCGGGCCTGGACAGAGAGATGCGGCGCACGAACCTGGCGGCGACGATGGACAGCATCAACAAGAAGCACGGGACGACGATGCTGTTTTACGCAAGCATGCTGCCGGCGGGCACGGCTGCGCCGACACGCATTGCGTTTACGAGCATTCCAGATTTGTTTTGAATTACCAGTTTCCGGGAGTTGGGGCGGTTACGTTACCTGCCGTCGCGTCAGGCAGCAGACATTAGAATGTCCTGACTCATGTCCGAATCAGCACTCGAGATCGCCTTCCAGGAGGTCGAGCGCGCCGCCTCCCTCGTGCGCGAGCGCGCTACGCTGCCGCCCCAGATTGCCGAGCCAAAGATAGCCATCGTCCTCGGTACCGGTCTCGGCGGATTTTCTGATCGGCTCACGGAAACCGTCACGATCCCTTACTCGGAGATCCCGCACTTCCCGCGCCCCACGGTCGAAGGTCATGCCGGGCGGCTGGTCCTCGGCAGCTTCGCCGGCACGCCGCTCGCTGTCATGCAGGGCCGCGTCCACGCCTACGAGGGCTACACCCCCGGCCAGGTCATCTTTCCCATCCGGGTGCTCGGCCGCCTCGGCATCCGGACGCTGATCGTCACCAACGCCGCCGGCGGCATCCGTGCCGACCTCGCCTCCGGTCAGCTCGTTCTCATCTCGGATCACATCAATTTCACAGGAAATCACCCGCTCGCCGGACCGAATGACGCACGCCTCGGCCAGCGCTTCTTCGACATGTCGGACGCCTACTCCCGCCGCCTGCGCCGGCTCGCTCATCGCGCCGCCGCGGCCCAAGGCATTCCGCTCGCCGAAGGCGTCTACCTCGGCCTCAGCGGTCCCAGCTTTGAGACCCCCGCCGAGATCCGCGCCTTCCGCACCCTCGGCGCCGACCTCGTCGGCATGTCCACCGTCCACGAAGTCATCGCCGCCACACATCTCGGCATGGAAGTCCTCGGCTTCTCCTCGGTCACCAACATGGCCGCCGGCGTGCTCGGGTTGCCGGATCAGCCGGAGCCGATCGACCACGCCGGCGTCCTGGAGATCGGCGCGCGCGTCCAGCAAACACTCACCCGGGTGCTCGCAACGCTGATGCCGCTCCTCGCCGAGCCCCGGTAACCGCGGCAGGGGAGCGCTTCGCGAAACGCACCTCCGGTGAAGCAGAGCAACGGAAAATTCATGGAGCCGCAGCGCTGGCCACCCGCCACGGGTTGATATCCTGAACGATATGGCTACCAAGAAAGAACTACTCCAGCAGCCCATCCAACACATCGACATCAAGCAGCACAATGTGGTGCCGCTGGTGGACGCCATGCAACAGATGGCCTACAGCTCGCGCGACCTCGCCCGCGCCGCCTCCATCTACGAGCGCATGCTGCGCGACCAGGACTGCGGTGTCATCCTGTGCCTTGCCGGCTCGCTGATCAGCGCCGGCCTGAAGCAGATCTTCGTCGATCTGATCCGCAACAACATGGTGGACGCCGTGGTCTCGACCGGTGCGAACATCGTCGATCAGGATTTCTTCGAGGCGCTTGGCTTCCGCCACTGGATCGCCGACGATGTGATGAAGGCCGGCACTGAGGACGGCAAGCTCCGCGACCTGATGATTGATCGCATCTACGACACGCTGATCGACGAGGAAGAGCTGCGCGCGTGCGACGAGACCACGCAGAAGATCGCCGATTCGCTCACCCCCCGTCCCTACAGCTCGCGCGAGTTCATCCGCGAGATGGGCGCGTACCTGACGAAGAACGGCAAGACGCCGCAGCAGGGTGGCGTGGACAGCATCGTGCTCTCAGCCTACGAAAAGGATGTGCCGATCTTCTGCCCGGCCTTCAGTGACTGCTCGGCCGGCTTCGGTCTAGTGGCGCACCAGCACGCGCGCGGCGACAAGCCGAAGGTCTCGCTCGATTCAGCTAAGGACTTCTACGAGCTGACGCAGCTCAAGATCGCCAACCCGACTACCGGCCTGCTGATGATCGGCGGCGGCGTGCCGAAGAACTTCGCCCAGGACATCGTCGTCGCCGCGGACATCCTCGGCAACGAAGCGCCGATGCACAAGTATGCGATCCAGATCACGGTCGCCGACGTCCGCGATGGCGCGCTCTCCTCGAGCACACTCAAGGAAGCCAGCTCCTGGGGCAAGGTGGACACCACCTTCGAGCAGATGGTGTATAGCGAAGCGACCATCGCCCTTCCGCTGGTTACCGGATACGCCTACCACAAGCAGGCGCACGCCGCACGGCGCGAGCGCCGCTGGGCTCGGCTGCTGGAGCCTGTGACCGCCTGATCTGCAAGCTGATTCCCAAAATGGTCCATCCGTGCGGATGGACCATTGGCATCTTCGGCTCCCCTGCAACACGTCGGCGACTCCGATTGATTTCCCTCTGACATATTGAACCTATGGGGTATGCACCACCAACAGTGCAGTAACACCAAATTTTTGATTACTTAGGACAATTCTTTTGACTATCGGTAAGAGTTACCCACTATACTCACCAAGCGATATCGCCAAAATAGCGTCCGGGGTATCGTGAGGTACCGAATTGGGCCACATCGGGATGGGCACCGCCGTCTTGCCAATCAGGCTGACTCGGTGGCAGGGCGAGTTTGTCTCGGGCCAGATGTCTCACCAATCGAATTTGTACTGCTGTAGATAAGTTGTTGGAATTTTGGGTCATGCGTACTCTCACGCGACGCAATCCGTGTCTCGAGGCATGCTGCCCCATTTTGGCCGAACAAGGTTGACCTTTGCATCCTTCGATGAGTCAGCACGAACGCCTCTTCACTCATTGGCTGAGCGGCCGGCCGGTATGGCTCGCCATGTTTGCGCTTACGTTGCTATCGACCGCCTACACCGTTGTCGTCATGATGTATTCAGGAAGCGGGCTCGTCTGGAGCCCTGCCAAGCCAGTCTTCATATTTCTCGCCTGGGGCGCAATGCAGACCTGCTTCGCGCTCATTTGTCTGCTGAAATTGCGCCACGAGCGCCACTTGCGCTCCGCGCTGGTAGAGGACGAGAATGCCGCCGCCGCAATGGAAAACGCTGTCCATGCCGCGCCCGAGATCCGCTACCAGGATTATTTTGAAAACCTCACCGAGATGATCGCTATGCTCTCGGCGGAGGGCAAGTATCTCTACGTAAACTCTGCATGGCAGCGGTATTTCGGGCGCGACGCGGCCTCGGCGCGGATGCTCGAGGGCTTCGCATCGGCATTTCCTTTCGCCATTCAGTCGCAGGCTGCCGCAATCTTTGAGCGCGCTCTGGCAGGCGAGCACATCGAGCAGGTACATCTGCGCATGGAAGATTCCGCCGGACGTACCCGCGAGATGGAGGCCAGCCTCTTCGGTCTGCGTGAGGCCGGCCGTCCCCGCGCCGTACGCTGCATCCTTCGCGATGTCACGCTGCGTAACCAGCGTGAGCGGCGCCTGGCCATGCAACTCGGCGTGGGACAGGTGGTGCAGGAAGCCTCAACCGAGGACTCGCTGCCGCGCATCCTGGCCGCCCTGGGTAGTCATCTCGGCTTCGACCTGGTCGAGTTGTGGCGCGCCGACGCCGGCCACCAGGTGCTGCGCTACGGCAGCATGTGGATGGCTGCCGATTGCGTCTTTCCTTTTACCCTGGCGAAAAGCTCGATTACAGAGTTCGCGCCGGGAGAAGGTTTGCCCGGACAGGTCTGGGTGCAAGGCGCATCGATCTGGGTTGAAGACATATATAATGACGCCCGCTTCAATACGCGTGAGGGCGCGAAATCCGATGGCCTCGTCACCTGCTGGGGGGTGCCGGTTCGGGTCGGCAATCAGGTCATCGCTGTCATCGAATTCTTCAGCCGTAAACGCATGGCCGCCGAAGTCGAAATCATGGCCACCGTAGAAACTGTTTGCGCCTCGGTTGGTCAGTTTCTCGGCCGCTCCATGCAGGAGAAGCGTGTCACCGAGTTGAATCGTCAGAAAGAATCCATCCTCAACACTGTGGCAGACGGCATCCTGGGCACCGACCAGCATGGACGCGTCACCTTCGCCAACCCTGCTGCCGCGCGCATGCTCGGCACGGTCCCCAACGCGCTTACCGGACGCTTCGTGCACGCCATCGTGCATGAGGATGTGTATGGCAGCCCCACCGCCTGCGCCTCGCACTGCTATATCCGCCGCGGCCTCTTCGCCAAGGATGGCGCACACGGACAGGACATCTTCTACCGACCCGACGGCAGCTCCTTCCCGGTGGAATTCACGCTCACGCCCATGCAGGTACACGACAGCGTGACCGGCAGTGTATTGAACTTCCGCGATGTGAGCCAGCGCCAGGCTCTGGATCAAATGAAAGACGAGTTTGTCTCCACCGTCAGTCACGAGCTGCGCACGCCGCTGACCTCCATCCGGGGATCGCTTGGACTGCTCTCCACCGGGCTGCTGGGCGAGGTGAACGAGAAGGCCGCCAACCTGCTGCGCATTGCGGTCAACAACTCCGATCGCCTGGTGCGTCTCATCAACGACATTCTCGACCTCGAGCGCATGGAGTCGGGCCGCGCGCCGCTCAGCTTCCGCGACTGTTCGCTCTCCGAGCTGGCGCAGCAGGCCATCGAAGCCGTCACCCCAGTTGCAGACAATGCCTCGGTCAGGCTTGTTCTTCGCACCGCGGCAGTTGAGTTCGTCGCCGATCCGGACCGGCTGCAGCAGGTGATGACCAACCTGCTGAGCAATGCCATCAAGTTCTCTCCGCCAGACTCGACGATCACCGTGACCATAGAGAAATCCGAGGAAGGTGTGTCGCTGAGCGTTGCCGACGAAGGTCGCGGCATCCCCGAAGACAAACTGGAGACCATCTTCGATCGTTTTCAGCAGGTGGACGCATCCGACTCGCGCCAGAAGGGCGGCACCGGGCTGGGACTCGCCATCTGCCGCACCATCGTGGAGCAGCACGGAGGACGTATCTGGGCCGAGCAGAATCCAGCGCGCGGCGCTATCTTCCGCATGTTCCTGCCCGCCGATCCCCAACAACAGGCGCGCCCGGAGCCAGTTTCCAACATTGAGCGCGAAACCGTGCTCATCAGCACCAGCGACAGTGAGACGCGTACCAGCCTCGCTGCGAGTCTTCGTTTTCATGGTTATAACGTCATCGAAGCATCGACCGGGCGCGAGACACTCTCGCACGCGCAGCGGCAGGCCCCGCGCGCTGTGCTGCTCGACCTGACTTTGCCCGACATGTCGGGATGGGAAGCTCTGCGCATCCTTAAAGAAGAGCCGGCAACTTCCGATGTGCCGGTCATCATTCTGAGCGCGCATGCCATCAGCAAGTCTTCGACGCTCGGCCTCGGTGCGGATGGATGGCTGCAGGTTCCTGCGCAGGAGACGGAACTACTGGAAGAACTTTCATCAGTATTAAACCGGCAGAAGACCTGGGCCGAGATTCTCCTGGTGGAAGATGATCTCGATCTGGCGCGCGTCATCAGCGCCACCTTCGAGCGCGCCGGCGTACACGTTCTACATGCCAACACGCGGCAGGCAGCGCTGGAGCTCTGTGCTTCCTTCACGCCCAATCTCATGATCCTGGACGTTGCGTTGCCGGACGGCGATGGGCTTGGCATCGTGGAACGGCTGCGGCATCATCCGGAATTGCACTCCCTTCCGCTGCTCGTGTACTCAGCGCGTGAGCTGAGCGATGCAGAACGCGCGGAGTTTCAACTAGGTCCAACCAACTTCCTCACCAAAGCCCGGGTACAAGCGCAGGAGGTAGAGTCATTGGTACTTGCCATGTTGAAGGCTCCTTCGCAGAATGCGCATACATCCGGATTGTCTGTCCCCGGCATGCAGCCCTTTATGGTCGCCAATTCTTATGAAACGCCGCATACTCATCATTGATGACGAAGAAGATATCCGCCAGGTCGCTGGACTCTGCCTGGAAACGGTGGCAGGCTGGGACGTAGTCTTGGCTAATTCCGGGATGCAGGGCATGGAACAGGCCGAAAAAGAGCACCCGGACGCTATCCTGTTAGATGTGATGATGCCGGCTATGGACGGCCCCACCACATTCCTGCACTTGCAGAAGAATCCAAACACTGCAAAGATTCCGGTTATTTTGCTCACTGCCAAGGTTCAGGGCTCCGACCAACGCCGTTTTGCGGAGTTGGGTGTCGCCGGGATTCTGTTTAAACCCTTCGACCCGCTCACGCTCTCGTCGCAGGTCTCACAGGCTCTGGGTTGGCCCCAGGTACATTAGGAGACTTTATGGCAGATATTCGTTCCCCTCACGCCGCTCCTGAAGAGGTTACGGGAAAACTTCACGACCTGCTCGCGACGCTCTGGTCGCGCAGCCGGGAGACGATCAGCGAACGGCTCGATGTCCTTCGCGCAACCCACCGCGCACTGCGCACCAACCCGGCGGACAAGAACGCACGTCGCGCGGGCGCAGATGCAGCGCACAAACTCGCCGGGATTCTCGGCACCTTTGGCTTGCCTGAGGGCACAAACCTCGCCCGCCGGTTGGAGTTGATGCTGGAGTCGGCGACCCCCGTCCGTCCGTTCGACCTGGAGGCGTTGCAGCAGACCATCGATCAGCTCCACCAGATGATCGAAGCCAAGTCCAAGGACGCCGGCAAGCGCCGCGCCTGAGCCCGCGGGTGGCGGTGTAGACTCATCGTTTGGCACATTCGTACTCAGATAACGACGAGTCCCGCGGCGAATCTAGAGACCAGCTGGGACTTCTCTTCCCGCCTGAACGACATCCGGAATCGCGTCGCATCTGGACGGTAAGCGCTCTGGTCACGGAAATCCGGGGGCACGTCGAGCGCGCCTATCCCGACTGCTGGGTTGAAGGGGAAATTTCCAACCTGCGCAGCGCTGCCTCCGGTCATGTTTACTTCACGCTGAAGGATGAGCAGGGTCAGCTTCCCGTCGTACTCTTCCGGAGGCAGGCCAGCCTGTTGCGCTTCCGTCCGGAGGCCGGCCTGCATGTTCTGCTACGCGGTCGCATCTCTCTCTACGAAGAGCGCGGCCAGCTTCAGCTGGTCGCGGAGACGCTCGAGCCGGTGGGCGCAGGCTCGCTGCAATTTGCCTTCGAGCAGTTGAAGAAGAAGCTTCAGCAGGAAGGGCTCTTCGATGCTTCGCGCAAGCAAGCGTTGCCGCCCTTCCCTCGTTGCATCGGGATTATCACGTCACCATCCGGCGCTGTGATTCGAGACTTCCTCAACATTGTGGGCCGGCGGCACGCGGGGCTCGATGTGATGCTCTATCCAGCCTCCGTGCAGGGTGAACAGGCCGCCGGCGAAATCGCTTCGGGCATCCTTCACTTCAACCAGGCGAAGAGCGTGGACGCCATTGTCATCGCGCGTGGTGGCGGGTCGGCCGAAGACCTCGCTGCCTTCAATACGGAGACTCTCGCCCGGGCCATCGGCGGGTCCGCGATTCCTATAGTCTCAGCCGTCGGACACGAAACCGACTTTACGATTGCCGACTTTGTTGCGGACCTGCGCGCGCCGACGCCGTCCGCCGCAGCCGAGTTGCTCACGTCCATGCAGCATGGCGTGGAAGAGCGCGTCGAGGCGCTGCAATTGCGCCTCCTGCGTGCCTGCCGCTACAACATTGCGCTGGCGGAACGCCGCTTTGCCGCTGTATCGCCAGAAGCCGTCCGCGCACCTGTTCGGAGACGGCTGGATCGCGCTCAACAGCGCGTGGACGAGCAGCAGTTTCGATTGGCAGCCTCGTGGCAGACGCTGCTGCGTGCCAGAGCCGCAACGGTGCAAGATCTGTATGGGCGTCTGCTCCGGCAGAGCAGGTTCCAGACGCTTGTTTTGCGGCGTGAACGCTGCGCTCAGGCCACCCAGCAATTGCACCATGCATTTCAGGCTCGTCAGCTCACGGCGCATCGCGCAGCGGAGTCGCTCGCCGGCCGCCTGCTGTTGCAGTCGCCATCGCATCGCTGTTATCGGCTGCGACAGACGATTGCGCATCTGGAGTCACGCAGCCGCCGCGCGGTCTCGACCAACATCGAGCGCGCGAGGTCTGCCCGCAGCGCGCTGGATGGCCGTCTGGCGGCGCTCTCGCCGCTCGCCGTTCTCGATCGCGGTTACAGCCTTACCTTTAGCAGCGCCGGTCAACTCGTGCGGGCAAGCTCCGTGGTCGCCGAGGGCGAACTCCTGAAGACACGATTCGCGCGAGGCTCGGTGACGAGCAGAGTAGTGCATACCGAAGACGGGATATGAGAAAGCTTTTTGGAACGGACGGAATTCGCGCAGTCGCCGGAGAGAACCCGCTTGACCCGCATACAATTTACGCGGTCGGACTTGCTCTCGCTCACACGCTGGCCCACGGAGCTGCCCGACCTAGAGTGTTGCTCGGGATGGATACGCGCGAATCGAGCGGATGGATCAGCGCGACCATAGCGGCTGGACTGCGCCAGGGCGGGGCTGTTGTGGAAAGCGCCGGGGTCATTACCACACCCGGCGTCGCGTTCCTCGCGCGCAAGCATGGATTCAGCGCGGGAGTTGTCATCTCCGCATCGCACAATCCCTGGCAGGACAATGGCATCAAAGTCTTCGGCGGCGATGGCTATAAGCTGCCTGACGAACAGGAGCTGGAAATTGAAAATGAAATCTTCCGGCGTTTGACAGATGTTTCCTTTGCTCCGGACGCAGTGAAGAAAGCACGTCGCGCGCAGTCTCGCTACCGCCACGATTACGAGATCTTCCTCCGGGACGTAGTTCCGGGCCTTAGCCTCAGCGGTAAAAGCGTGGTTCTTGATTGCGCAAACGGCGCCGCCTCGGCCATCGCGCCGGAACTCTTCGCGACCCTTGGCGGCACGCTGCACCTGACGCACTCTCATCCGGATGGGCGCAACATCAACGAGCACTGCGGCGCACTTCATCCGGAGATCGTTGCAGCAGAGACCATCGCGCGCAGAGCCGACGTGGGCATCACGGTCGATGGCGATGCAGACCGGGCGCTCTTCGCTGACGCGCATGGAAACGTAGTCAATGGCGACGCAATTCTGCTGCTGGCCGCGCGCGATCTGCAGTCCCGTGGAGTCCTCAGGGACAACACCGTCGTCGCGACCACCATGTCCAACATGGGACTTGAGGCGGCGCTCGGCATGAGCAATATCCGCATGCTACGCGCGCCGGTCGGCGACAAGTATGTGCTGCAGATGATGCGGGAGAACAACGCGGCGCTGGGCGGCGAGCAGTCCGGACACATCCTTTTCCCTTCGCATAGCACCACGGGCGATGGCCTGCTGACCGCTCTGCTGGTGCTCGACATCGTGCAGCGCTCCGGCCAGCCACTGCACCAACTGGTCGCCGATCTGAAGGTCTTCCCGCAGGTGATCGTGAATGTACGGGTTCGCGAGAAGCAGCCGCTGGAGCAGATTCCGGAGGTAAGTCAGCGCATCCAGGAAGCGGAAACTGCACTGCAGGGCAAAGGCCGCGTTGTCGTGCGTTACAGCGGCACCGAGGCGCTGGCGCGCGTCATGATCGAAGCGGAATCGCGCGAGGAGATGGAGCGGCATGCCGAGCGCATCGCCCAGGCGATCCGCAGCACGCTTGGCGCGTGAGTTACGCCTTCAGGTCCCGCCAGTTCTGTCCGATACCGATATCGGCCACAATGGGCACCTTCAGTTCGATGACGTGTTCCATCTCATGCTTCACGAGCGTGCACACAGCTTCGATCTCATCCTCAGGGACATCGAACAACAGCTCGTCATGAACCTGCAGCGTCATCTTCGTTCGCATCTTCTGCTCGCGCAGCTTGCGATCGATCCGGATCATCGCGATTTTGATCATGTCCGCCGCGGTTCCCTGCAAGGGCGTGTTCACCGCCGTGCGCTCCGCGAATCCGCGCAGATTGGGATTGCGGCTCTGGATGTCCGGGATCGGCCGCACGCGCCCAAACAGCGTGCGCACCTGCTGCGTTGCACGCGTCTCTTCGAGTAGGCGATCAATAAACTGCCGCACGCCGACGTACCGCGCAAAGTACGTTTCTATGTAGAGCTTCGCCTCCGCCTGTGGAATGTTGAGATTTGCGGCCAGTCCAAACGGAGAAATCCCATAGACGATTCCGAAGTTGACGGCCTTCGCCCGATTGCGCGTCTCCTTGCTCATCGATGACGCCGGAACGCCGAAGACCTCCGATGCTGTCAGCGTATGGATATCCTGTCCGCTTCGATACGCCTGCACGAAAAGCGGATCGTCAGAGAAGTGCGCCATCAGCCGCAGCTCAACCTGCGAATAATCGGCAGACAACAGCACATGTCCGGCCTCTGCGATGAATGCAGCGCGAATCTCCCGCCCTTTCTCCGTGCGAATCGGGATGTTCTGCAAATTCGGGTTGGTCGAGGAGAGCCGTCCCGTGGCCGTGCCCACCTGATTGAATGTGGTGTGGACGCGTCCTTCCGCGTCGGCAAGCAGTGGAAGAGAATCCACGTAGTTCGACTTCAGCTTCGCCAACTGCCGGTACTGCAGCACCTGCGCGGGTACAGGGTGATGCACCGCCAGCTCTTCGAGTACGTCCTGGGCAGTCGAGACGACCTTGCCCTTCCCATACTTGAGCGGCTTTGGCAGCTTCATCTTGTTGAAGAGCACGTTTCCCAGTTGCTTTGGCGAATTCAGGTTGAAGCGCTGTCCAACCTGCTCAAAGATTCGATCGCTCACCTCGGACATTTCCGCATCCAGCTCTTTCGCCAGCCCCGCGAGCACATTCACATCGATCCGGACACCCGCGCGCTCCATACTCAGCAGCACCGGCACCAATGGCAGATCGACGGTCTCGTAGATCTCAAGCGCCCGGATCGCTTCCACGTCGCGCCGCATGCCTTCGGCAAGCAGGCGGATCGCGGAAGCTTGCTCGGGCAACTGCTTCTCGCCCGTCTCGGCGAGCGGAGTGCTGGTAAAGCGCGCCACCACATCCGCAAGACGATGCGTCGCGTGTGTGGGATTGATGAGATACGAATAGAGCATCAGGTCGTCACGAACGCCTGCAATCGCGATGCCGTGCCCGTCCAGGGTGCGCATCGTCGCCTTCAGATCATGCACGATCTTCGCCACCGACGCGTCTTCCAGCAGCGTCTTGAGTTCCGCGCCGTGGGTCGAGGCGAGAGAGATGCGCAGTGCACGTCCCTCTTCAGCAGAGACTGCAACAAAATGCTCCCGCTCCGCTGCAAGCTCCTTCCGCTCGACACTCTCAACGGCATCCAGCAGGGAGAGATTTTGCAGCATCGGCGCTTCCTCTTCCATCGCCTCCGCCTGCGACTCGCTTACCTGCTCGGTTAGCGCCTCCAGAAAGGTGATGTCGACAGCAATCGCAAATCCATTGCGTGCCGCTGCGAAAAACTTCGCGCAGTCCTCATCCGTCGGCGCCGTAATGAGCTCGGCGCGCGTCGCATCTATAGCGGGTGCCAGCTCCTTCAACAGCGTGGTGAACTCGAGCTCGTTGAACAGCGCACGCGCGGCGGCAACATCCGGCTCCTGCGTCTGCATGCGCTCCAGTTCCAGGTCCACAGGAACGCTGCAGTGGATTGTCACCAGCTCTTTGCTCAACAGGATGTTGTCGCGGTTATTCTGCAATGATTCGCGATACGTTTTACGCTTCACCTCATCCGCGCGATCCAGCACCGCTTCGAGCGAGCCGAATTGCTGAATCAGCTCGACCGATCCTTTGTCGCCGATACCCGGCGCGCCCGGAATGTTGTCGATGGAATCGCCGCGGAGAGCCATGACATCGATGACCCGTTCCGGCGGCACGCCCAGCGTCTCCTGTACCGCGGCAGGATTGAGCACCAGATTGTCTTTCGCCGGATTCAATACCAGCACATTCTGTGTCACCAGCTGCAGCATGTCCTTGTCGTTTGAGACGATGTATACCTTGTGGCCCTCACCTTCGGCCTTATGCGACAAGGTGCCGATCACATCGTCGGCTTCAAAGCCTTCGTATTGAATGATCGGAATATGAAATGCTTCCAGCGCACGGCGGATATAGGGAAGCTGCTGAGCCAGGTCGGGCGGCATCTCGGTACGATTTGCCTTGTAGCCTTCATAGGCAACCTCGTCGAACTGCTGGGTCTTGATATTGAACTTGCGGACAGAAGTCATACTTTTCGCGCGTTCATCGCGAAAGACGGGCGTCATGGTGTCGAAGATCGCAGCAAAGTAGTGCGGCGAAAAATCGCGGCGCAGCTTGTTGATCATGTTCACGAAGACATAGGTCGCCGCGGTAGGTACGCCGCTGCGCGTGGACATGGGACGCTGCCGCTGCATCGCGTGATAGGCGCGGAAGATGAAGGACATCGAATCCAGCAGAAAAATCGGCGGCTTCGGTTCGGTATTCGGCATGGTGCTCCTGGCTATGAGATGAACATGCAATCGCCGTAGGAGAAAAAGCGATAGCGCGCTGCCACGGCATGGCGATAAGCCGCAAGTATATTGTCTCGCCCTGCGAAGGCGGATACCAACATCAGCAGCGTCGACTGGGGCAAATGGAAGTTCGTCAGCAGCGCATCTACAACGCGAAAACGAAAGCCAGGCGAGATGAAGATACTCGTCGATCCGGAGTGGGGATGCAGCCGTCCATCGACGCTTGCGACAGCGCAATGCTCCAGGGTGCGGACGGTCGTGGTGCCGGCGGCCACGATTCGACGGCCATCATCTCGCGCCGCGTTGATCTGCCCGGCGCATTCCTGAGAGATCTCGTATCGCTCACTGTGCAGCCTGATCTCCGTCGTGTCCGTGACGCGCACCGGCTGAAACGTGCCTAGGCCAACGTGCAGCGTCACACTACACACCTGCACATCGGCGGCACGAATCCGAGCAAGCATCTCCGGCGTGAAGTGCAATCCGGCAGTCGGCGCTGCCGCGGAGCCACGCTGCCTTGCGTAAACCGTCTGGTATCGCTCGCGATCGAGTGCGCCGTCGTCGCGACGGATGTATGGTGGCAAAGGCATGTGTCCGAGTGCGTCCAGGCGCTTGTCGAAATCCACGACGGGGGCAAAGCGCAGCGTCCGTTCTCCTCGATCCCCTGCCGCGACGATCTCCGCGTGAAGAGCGGTGTCATGAGAATCAGTGAACTCGATCCCGTCGCCCACGCGCAGCTTGCGTCCCGGGTTCACCAGGGCATTCCACTCCCATGCATCGATCTGTTCGGTGAGCAACACCTCGACGCGGCCCCCCGCAGGCTCATCTTCATCCGTGCGACGAGATCGCGTTCCAAACAAGCGCGCGGGAATCACGCGGGAATCGTTCAGCACCAGCAGGTCTCCCGCGCGAAGCTGCTCCGGAAGGTGCGCGAAGACATCGTCTCGCCATGCGCCGGTCGCGCGGTCGAGTAACAGCATGCGCGAGCCGCCACGCTCTGCTGAGGGCTCCTGCGCAATCAATTCCTCGGGCAATGCAAAGTCAAAGTCGGAAACCAGCACTAGCCGATTCTAGTGCGCCGCCGGCGTGCGGCTGGAGAAGTGACTTTCGGCCAGCGCCCGCAAGCGCTCCAGCGTTGCTTCGACGGCAAGCCGCGTCTGCTCTTCCGAATCGCTCGATTCGGGCGCAGACACCGGACGGCCCCATACCATGACGACGCGCGAGAACGGCTTCGGCACCAGCAGCGCATCCCAGGAGCGCAGCACCCACGCCCGCTGTGGAAGTAGATAGAAGCTGTTCACCGGCAGTCCGGTCAGTTGCGCCAGCTTCATGATACCGGGCTTGAGAACGTATCGGGGTCCCCGCGGACCATCACCGGGAATAACCGCCGTCGCGCCGTGACGGACACTGCGCGCGAGAGCTCGAAGCCCGCCCGCTCCAGCGCGAGAGCTGGACCCGCGCACCGTTTCATATCCCATGCGCTCAATCGTGCGCGCGATCAGCTCGCCATCGAAGCTCGCGCTGATCAGCAGAGTGGTGTGCGGCCGTCCATGAAAGAAGCAGGCGGCAGGCAGCAGGCACCGGTGCCAGAAGCACCACACGCTGGCGCCGTCCCGCTGATCCGCATGACCGCCCTCTTCGAGGACCTCTTCATAGCGCAGGGTTCGATGCAGCATACGCAGAAGCCCCGCCACCAGCGCGGGCACGATCCAGAGCATCAGCCGCCGCTGCCAGCTCAGCTTGCGCTGTGTGGTCTCATCCATGCAGTCGCCGGAAAGCATCTGCAGTGTAGCAGTCCGAGTCGGCGCTGCTGGAGCATTTTCGGTATGGGTGTAGACCGCCAAGCGATCTCTTTCGTCGCTTTTCTTAAAGCAAAAGCCACACCGAGAGTCTCTCCGCCGGAAACGGCATTACCGAAAATGCTCTAGCATCAGAGCGTGCTCGCGATCGATACGCCCGTCCAGTTCATCAAAGGGATCGGGCCGCGCATTGCAGAGTCGCTTGCTGAAAAGGAGATCGGCACCGCAGAAGACCTGCTGTATCACCTTCCTTTCCGCTATGAAGATCGCGCCAATCCACGCGCGCTCGACGAGCTGGTCGCGGGGGAGACGGCGAGCGTGATCGGCGAAGTACGTGGCTCCGCCTTGCTGCGCACGCGAGCGATGCCGATCTTCGAAATGACGTTGGGCCAGGGCACCCGGACGTTGAAGTGCATCTGGTTTCGCGGCACATATCTGAAGGATCGCTTCCAGTCCGGCCAGACGGTCGCTGTCTTCGGCCGGGTGGAGGCGTCGCGCTCGTCGCGCGGCTTCAAGATGATCCAGCCGCAGTTCGAAATCCTTCCCGAAGCGACGGAAGAGTTCAGCAGCCTCGAGATGGGTCGCATCACTCCGATCTATGAGAGCCTCGGCGGATCGAAGCTGGGACCGCGCTGGGTGCGACGGCAGGTCTTCAGCCTGGTCGGCGAGCTGCGCGGGCGCATTCCGGAGACGCTGCCGAAGGCCATACTGGACCGTCTCGGCATGCCTTCGCGAGATACGTCGCTGCAGCAGGTACACTTTCCCGACGCAGCAACTCCACTTAACCAGTTGCAGAGTGCACGCACACCCGCGCACCGGCGGCTCATCTTCGAAGAGCTGTTCTTCCTCGAGCTGGGACTCGAGATCAAGCGGCGCAAGGCCAAGGAGCGTGCCGGCATCGCATTCGCACCCAACGAGCAGGTGCGCGCCGCGTTGCGTGAAGTACTGCCCTTTCATCCCACGGCAGCCCAGAAGCGCGCCCTCGGCGAAATCGTCGAGGACATGAAACAGCCGAGTCCGATGCGCCGGCTGCTGCAGGGTGACGTCGGCTCGGGCAAGACCATCGTCGCGTTGCAGGCGATGCTCATCGCCATCGAGAACGGCTATCAAGCTGCGCTGATGGCACCCACCGAGATCCTCGCGACACAGCACTATCTCGGCGCGCGCAAGCTGCTGGAGCGCGCCACGCGCGACTACCGCGTCACCCTGCTGACCGGCTCGCTCGATGTCCATCACAAACGTGCCGCACGGGGACGCATCGCCCGCGGCGAGGCAGACCTGATCATCGGCACGCACGCGCTCATCGAAGAGAAGGTCGACTTCGAGCGGCTCGGCCTCGTGGTCGTCGACGAGCAGCATCGCTTTGGGGTGATGCAGCGCTTCCGGCTGATGAAGAAGCCCGGCCAGGGGGAGCCCGACGTGCTGGTGATGACCGCGACCCCGATCCCGCGCACGCTGGCACTCTCGCTCTACGGCGATCTCGATCTGAGCGTTCTGGATGAGCTGCCGCCCGGCCGCACCCCCATCGTGACCCGCCGCGGGGCGGACGACCGCGCGGACGAGGTGTGGCAGTTCGTGCGTAAGCAGGTAGCCACCGGGCGCCAGGCGTACATCGTCTATCCGGTCATCGAGGGTACGAGCGATGACCAGCCGGAGCTGGACTTCCCCGCCCCTGAGAAGTCCACAGACGAGGAGCCGCCGGAGCAGGCCGGCAAGCGCACGAAGACGCCATCGCTCTTCGAGCGGCCGACACTCAAGGCTGCCACCCAGATGTACGAGGAGCTCCGGGACGGCGCGCTCCACGGCCTGCGCATCGGCCTGCTGCATGGCCGCCTCAGCGCGGATGATAAGGAGATCGTGATGCGGCGCTTCCAGCGCGGCGAGCTGGACGTGCTGGTCTCGACCACGGTGATCGAGGTCGGCGTGGACGTGCCGAACGCCACCGTCATGGTCATCGAGCATGCGGAGCGCTTCGGCCTTGCACAACTCCACCAACTGCGCGGCCGCGTCGGGCGAGGGAGTGCGAAGAGCTACTGCATTCTGATGACCGGCGGCCGGGTATCGCCGGAGGCGGAGCAGCGGCTGGATGCGATGGTGCGCACCCAGGATGGTTTTGAGCTGGCGGAGCTGGACCTCCAGCTGCGCGGACCGGGGGAGTTCTTCGGCACGCGGCAGGCCGGACTGCCTGACTTCCGAGTCGCCAACCTGGTCCGCGACCGGGAGCTGCTGGAACTAGCCAAGCGTGAGGCGGCGGCGTTCGTCGCGAGCAGCGGCGCCGAGGCTACGGAGGCCGAGCGGGCGGTCGTGGCGGCGCGACTGAAGCAGGCCTGGCAGCGGCGTTACGGCCTGGTGGAGGCGGGATGATCCTCGGAACCGGCATCGACGTGATCGATATCGAGCGCATCGCCCGGTCGATCGAGCGTTATGGCAGCCGCTTTCTTGAGCGTGTCTACACCCCTGGCGAGATCGCATACTGCCAGCGCAAGCGGCGCAATGCGGCAGAGAGCTTTGCAGCGCGGTTTGCCGCCAAGGAGGCGGCGGCGAAGGCTCTGGGCACCGGCATTGGCTTTGGCATCACCTGGCGGGAGCTCGAGGTGGGGCGCGAGCCCGCGGGACGTCCGCTGCTCCTGCTGCATGGCCGGGCGGCGGAGATCGCACGGGGGCTGGGCGTGCGGAACAGCACGCTTTCGATCACCCACACAGAAAGACAATCGATGGCGCTGGTGATCCTCGAAGGCTGAAATCACGAAAGGACGAATCACTGCGACCGGCGGCGAATGCCCACTCATCCAACCAGAGGAGAGGCGCCTCAGCGGACCGCTTCGGGCGGTATGATTTGGTACTCTCATCGGTGTTGTTGTTGTGCTTGTCCGAGGGTGTCTGTTCTGAGGGTGTCTGTTCCGGATTCGTTCCGGGGAATGACCAGCGAGGTTCCGTGCCCAGTCAACAGGAAGTGCAGTGGTCACAACTGAAGGTGGGAGTGCTGGTCATCGTTGCGCTGGCCGCGCTGACGGCGCTGATCTTCCTGATGTCCGGCAACACCGGGGGCATCTTTACCGGCAAGATCACGCTTCGTTCCTACTTTGAGAATGCGGCCGGCCTCAAGGTGGGCGCTCCGGTAAACCTGGAAGGCGTGACCATCGGCACTGTGAAGTACATCCGCATTTCAGCGGACCGCAAGCTGACGCCGGTCGAAGTCATCATGAAGGTCAGCACGCGCAATATCTCGGATGTTCGCGAGGATTCGAAGACCAGCCTCGATACCATCGGCGTGCTGGGCGACACAGTGGTGGATATTGATTCCAAGCACGCGATCGGACCACGGGTAAAGGATAACGATGAGCTGGGCACGACCGAGAGCCCAAACCTCTCCGACGTCATCAAATCCAGCCAGGGCACCATCGAGCAGGTGAACACCATCCTGGCGAAACTGGACAGCCTAGTGGATTCGCTGAACACCGGCAAGGGCTCGATTGGCCAGCTCATCAACGACCCGGCGCTTTACAACAAAGCCGTCCAGGCGGTAGATCAGCTCTCCAAGCTCAGCACCAACCTGAGCGAGGGCAAGGGCTCAATCGGCAAGCTGCTGACCGACGAAACGTTCTACAACCACCTGAATGACACCACGGCGCGGATTGACCACATCACGACAGAGATCGACAACGGCCAGGGCTCGCTGGGCAAGCTGCTGAAGGATCAGGCGTTCTACGACAACCTGAACCGGACCGTGACGAATGCAAACACGCTGATCGCCGAGATCAACCAGGGCAAGGGCACGATCGGAATGCTGGCGAAGGACCCGGAGTTCCAGGCCAAGTTCCGCGACTCGATCGACAAGCTGGACGCGATCATGGACAAGATCAACAGCGGCCAGGGCACGATCGGGCAGATGGTGGTGAACCCGTCGCTCTATCACAACGCCGACGCGATGCTGACCGAGAGCCGGAACCTGGTGACGCAGATACGAGAGAACCCGAAGAAGTATCTGACCTTCCACGTCAAAGTCTTCTGAACGCGGAGGATAGCGTGAGCTAGCCCCTCCCCCTGTCCTGAGTTCCCAGATTCGCAAAGACCTGTTGAATCTAGAGTTAGCGCGCCTCCCGAGGGCTAAGTTGCTGAGAAACCAGGTTTACTCGATTAAAGCGCCGGCGTCTACTGCAGGCGCCGCAACTGTCTTCCCCCGTTTACACCCAATCCACCTAAGTGCGTTGTTTCCGCATTGGCAGATGGCGTGCCAGCGAGGCCAACAGTGTACGATTTCGCCCTAGCACAGATAGCTCATTTTTCCCACGACTTCGCCTGGCGCATGGCCGGCGTGTTCTCGCTCTTCTTAATCGGTCTCCTGATCGAAGAGGCCCACACGACCCGAGCAAGGATGAGTGGCCC
Organism: Acidobacteriaceae bacterium; assembly: GCA_036500805.1. GTDB lineage: Bacteria > Acidobacteriota > Terriglobia > Terriglobales > Acidobacteriaceae > KBS-83. Next base: position 63,959 of record DASYBK010000113.1, read on the forward strand.
ACTACAGGTGTCATAGGGATTCAGGTCACATCGCTTTGGCAAGCGGTCGCATGGCCTTTCTTTACTTGGAAAAAAGTGCTCCAATCCCGCAAAGGTCAAAAGATGGAGGGATAATCTGCGCCAACGCGGGGAATGCGGCTCACCCTGGACGTTTTTGAAAGGGGATTTTCGATGATCCCAGAAGAGTTAGGCCGGTCGGGTGAATAATCATGATTAAAAAACTTGTTGCCTTCCTGATGATCGGCGGCGCAGCCGTATTCCTTTGCTTTGCCATCAGCGGGCAAGACATCGCGAACCGCGACTACATCTCCTATTGGGCATCGGGACGCCTGCTCCTCCATCATCAAAACCCCTACGACCCAGCCGCCCTGCTCGCTGTCGAAAAGTCTGCTGGATACTCCAGCCAGCGCGCGGAGATGATGCGCAACCTACCCGTGGCGCTATGGGTGGCTATTCCGCTCGGCCTTTTTCCCGCGCGTCTCGGTGCAGCCCTGTGGTCGCTCGCCATCGTGGCACTGCTGATGGCGTCCGTGCGCATGCTGTGGACGATACATGGACGGCAGCCAGGCCGCGTTCACCTGCTGGGTTATCTCTTCCCACCGGCGCTGGCCACCATTCTGGCGGGGCAGACTTCCGCATTTCTCCTGTTCGGCATCTCTGCGTTTCTCCTGCTCCACAAGAGACGTCCGTTCCTTGCTGGCGCAGCGTTGGCGATCTGCGCCATCAAGCCCCATCTCTTTCTGCCGCTCGCGGCTGTCTTTCTACTGTGGATTTTCGCTGAGCGGTCCTATCGCGTGCTTGCCGGCGCTGTGGCCTCCCTTGCTGCCATGCTGCTGAGCTGCATCGTGCTGCGCCCCTCCATCTGGCACGATTACCGCGCCATGATGGGAAGCGAAAACCTCTCGGTCCCTACGCTCAGCAGCTTGTTTCGCCTGCTCATTCATCCGCAATGGATGTGGCTGCAATATGTGCCCATGGCCGTCGCGTGCTGGTGGGCCGTGTCCTACTTCCTGTCGCATCGCGAGGAGTGGGAATGGCGCACACACGGCTCGCTCCTGCTGCTCGTCTGCATCTTGACCGCACCCTATGCATGGTTTACCGATGAGGCAGTTCTCTTGCCTGCGATTCTCGCCGGCATCTATGCCAGTTCTGGCGCGGCGCTGATCGGCTATGAAGTGGTCGCAGGCGCGGCGCTGCTGGAAGTGCTCTTTGGCGTGCCGTTATTCTCATCCTTCTACCTGTGGACGCCACTGGCATGGATGGGTTGGTACTTGATGGCAATGGCCCGTCGTCATCCGGCGCCAGTGCGTGATGCCATAGCAGCGCACAGTGCCTAACGCGGTGCTGCCTGCGGGTTCAAGTGCCTTGACTACCACAGCAATCCAGTAGTTACCGGACCCCGCAACACTATAACTAGATACTCGTGATACGGCCTGGTCGGCGAAGAATTGTTCTTCGACCTCATTCCCCACCCGAGTTGGGGGAGTTTGCGGCTGGACGATGCGGTTTGAGGCCATAGTTTCTGCCATTCAGACCCATTTGGTCGCCATTTGGCGAAAGTTTCATTTTCGAGGAAATGCCGACTCATTTAGTCTCTTTTAATTAGGACTCATTCAGTCCTATTGAGACTCTTCTGGAAGGCCGTTCCGTTTATGCGACACCCCCGCTCCTGCTTTTCCCTCGCCTGTCTTCTGCTCGTTTTGCCAGTCACGCCGTGCTTCGCGCAGCCTGCAACGGATGTTGCTATTTCCGCCTCCAACGCCACTTCGGCGCCGCTGATTTCTTCTGACAAGCCGACCATTGTTCATGTGGAAGGCGTGATTCAGGATGCCTCCGGTGGCGTTCTGCCGGGGGCCAAGGTGCACTTTGCCGGCGAGGCGGGATTTGCCTGTGACATTGTGGCAGACGGTTCGGGGAGCTTTCGCATCGATCTGCCGGCGGGGACGTATCGCGTCTCGGCGGTGGAGGCAGGCTATCAGCAGGTAGAGCAGTCAGTAGAACTGCGTGGGGGCGCGCAGACGTGGCTGACGCTGACCTTGAAGATTGAGAAGAACTTGGAAACTGTCACCGTGACTTCATCGAATGGCTACGCCACCACGGTCGAGACAACGGGCAGCCGAGTGCCGATACGGATGCTGGACCTGCCGCAGTCCACCTATACGGTGACGCAGCAACTGCTCGAAGACCGCGGCGTGGACAGCCTGAAGGATGCGCTGGCCGGCGTACCGGGGGTGCAACCGACGCTGGGCGAGGGACGGCGCGACTCGTTCAACATTCGCGGCTTTACCGCCGGCACGGATCAGTATATCGACGGCGTGCGCGACGATGCGCAGTACTTCCGCGATCTTTCGAATACGGAGCAGCTTGACGTGATCGAAGGTCCGGCGGCGGTGCTCTACGGGCGCGGCTCTTCCGGCGGGCTGGTGAACCGCATCACCAAGAAGCCCACGATGGAGGGAATGGAAGGCTACGCGGCTGTGACCGGCGGCAGCTATGGCGAGCGGCGGGTGGAGATGGATGCGTCCGACTCGTGGCTAAAGAACACGCTGGGCGGACGGCTGACCGGCGCGGGTGAGTATACAGGCAGCCAGCGGCACTACTACTACATGAACCGCTACGCCTTTGCGCCGACGCTGCGCTGGCGGCCGAGCGAGAACACCGACATGTACCTGCAGGTGGAGCGGCTGCGCGACGAGCGGCTGCCCGACCGCGGCGTCGCAGCGGTGGATGGTCCGCAGGGCGTGGTGCCGATTGGCAACTATTACGGCTACATTCTGGGCACGCCGACAGTCGCTGCACCCCACGACTTCATCCATGAAGGCGCGACGGATGAAACATTCGATCTGCGACACGATTTCCAGGACGGCTGGCATGTGCACGACATCTTCCGCCATGCCGGGGACATCGTGGACTGGTCGACGATCTACCTGAACCAGCTCGATTCCGATGGCGTGATCATCGCGGGGCAATCGTCGACGCGTGCGCATCGGCAGGCGGAGGCTCTGCTCGGCGTCGATGCAGCGGCAGACGATGCGGCTGCGGAGGACAATCCGGTGATTACGCGCGGACAGTACAACGGCATTCAATTGGAAAGGAACATTTTCGATCAGCTCGAGGCGTACCGCAGCGGGCGTTTTGCCGGCATCGGGCATCTGCTGCTGATGGGCGGCGAGTATGGACGACAAACGCTGATCCGTCAGCAGTTCACCGGAACCGCGCCATCGATCACGCTCTACGATCCGGTGCCGGACCTGGCGCCGACGCTGGCCACGACTCCTTCGGTGAACAACCGCTTCTTCGCGCAGACGGCGGCGTTTTACGTGCAGGACCTGATCGAGCTTGCGCCCGAGTGGAAGCTGATGGCGGGAGTGCGCTTCGACAGCTTCAAGCAGTCGCTGGACCAGCGGCTGCCGGATTCTCCAAACCTGGGACGGATCGACAACAAGTGGAGCCCGCGGGTGGGACTGCTCTATCAACCGAGATCCTGGAGCACGTTGTATGTGAGCTATTCGCGGAACTTCGATCCATCGGGCGAATCGCTGAGTTTGGCGACCAACAATGCAGACCTGGCGCCGGAGCGCACGCAAAATTATGAGGGCGGGGCGAAGTTTTCGAGCCTGGGCGACAAGCTGATCTCGACGGCGGCGGTGTATGACCTGGACCGCGACAACATCAAGACGCCGAATCCGGCGAATCCCAACCAGCTCATCCTGGCGGGCGAGCAGCGGACGCTGGGCACGAGCCTGTCATTCCAGGGCAGCATCACGCAGCGCTGGATGGTCTATGGCGGCTACGCCTATCAGGACGCGGTTGTCACCAAGTCGACAGCGAGCTTCAACGGCGTCCCCTTTCAAGGCAAGCGGCCGTACGATATTCCGCTGCACAGTGGGAGCATCTGGTCGACCTATCGTTTTGCAAACGGATGGGGCGCGGGCGGCGGCGTGTACTTCAACACGGACAGCTTTGCCTACACCGACAACCTCGTGGAGCTGCCGGGCTATACGCGGCTGGACGCGACCGTGTTTTATCACCGGGGGCATGCGGAGATCGACGGCCATCTCTCGAACCTGACGAACACGCGCTACTACGATTCGTCGCACTCGGACCTGGAGCTGTTTCCGGGGGCGCCGATCAGCGGCGCTCTGACCACGCGGTACCGCTTCTGAATGGATTTAGTATGAAGACTCTATCCATACCGGCGGTGTAAGGGGCTGAGTTGAACGCGTTGCGACGGGCCATTCCGATTCCAGTGAGGAGATCGCTGAAGCATCTCTATCTCAGCGCACTCGACCTTTCCGACATGCCGGCGCGGCGGAGAGAGATGGTTCCTCCGCGCACGATGTACTTCGTGGGCGATGGCGATTACAAGCTTGTCGGGCTGGAATTCCGCAAGCTGTTCACGGGATACGGCGGGCTGAAGCCCGAGCACCGGGTGTTGGATGTGGGGTGCGGGATTGGCAGGATGGCGGTCCCGCTGACAGACTTTCTTACTGGCGGCGGGGACTATCACGGCTTCGACATTGTGAGAAGGGGCGTGGAGTGGTGCCGGTCGAACATCACGCCGCGATATCCCAACTTTCACTTTCTGCACTCGGATGTTCGAAACAAGTTCTACAACCCGAATGGTGTGTATGAGGCGTCGAGCTACCGCTTTCCTTATGACGACGGCAGCTTCGATTTCGTCTTTCTCACCTCAGTGTTCACGCACATGTTTCCGGCCGACCTCGAAAACTACACGAGGGAGATAGCGCGCGTCCTGAAGCCGGGCGGGAGATGCTTCATCACGATGTTTCTTCTGAATGAGGAGTCCCAGAACCTGATCGAGAAGAAGAGGAGCACGCAGAATTTCGTCCACAGGCTTGAAGGGTGCGTCACGACGGATCCCACGAACCCGGAGGGCTCGCTGGCCTTTCCCGAGACCCATGTGCGGACGCTGTTTGGGCGGCTGGGGCTTTCGATTGGCGAGCCGATTCATTACGGCTCGTGGTGCGGAAGGAACCAGTTCCTGAGCTATCAGGACATCCTGATCGCGACCAAGGACTGAGTCTTACTCGCTGCGCAGAACTTCCATCGGTTCGACCATCGAGGCACGCCAGGCGGGGCGCCACGCTGCGATCATCGAGAGCACGCCGAAGATGATCAGAACGAGCGTGTAGGTAAGGGGATCGGCGGGGCTGGTCTCGAAGAGAAAGCGGCGCATGAGGCTGGTAACAGCCAAGGCGCCGGCGAGGCCGACGACCGCGCCCGTGGCGGCGAGCGTGAGGCTCTCGCGCAGGATGAGCATGGAGACCTGGGTGCGGTTTGCGCCGAGAGCGAGGCGGAGACCGAACTCGCGCTTGCGCCAGCTTGTGGTGTAGGCGATGAGGCTATAGACGCCGAGGGTGCCGACGCCGATGGCGAGCAGCGCGAAGACGGTGAGCAGTGTGGCGAGCGAACGCGGCGCGGCGGTGGATGCGGCGACGACCTCGTCCATGGTGCGGACGCGGGTGACGGGGATGCGGGGATCGAGCTCGGCGACCATGCGGCGCAGCTCACCGGCGATCTCGCCCGCACCGAGATTCGAGCGCAGCACGATGTTCATCACCGGCTTTTCGTTATTGGGGCTCATGGGGAGATAAACCTCCCAGCCGGCGCCCTTTTCGAGGCTCTGATGACGCGTGTTGCTGACGACGCCGACGACGACTGCCGCGCTCTTCATGTCCATGACGGCGGGCGAGGGTTCGACGTGAACGTCCTGTAGATGCCTGCCGATCGGGTCCTGGTTGGGCCAGAGATAGCCGGCGAGCGATTGGTTGACGAGGATGGCGCGGCTGGAGCCTGTGGCGTCGAGCGACGTGAAGAGCCGTCCGCGAAGCAGATGGATGCCCATCATCGGCAGATAGTCGGCGGAGACGATGCTGCTCGATGCTTCCATGGAGAGCTGGCTGGGACTGCGCGGGTGGCCTTCGGCGTCGAAGACATACCAGCTATCGACACCGGAGAGCGGCAGCGCGTCGATGAGCGCGGCGCCGGTGACACCCGGCAAACCTTGCGCGTGGGTAATCAGGTTCTGGTAGAAGGCCGTGCACGCGCCTTTGCTGTGGCAGGCATCGCGATCGAGCGAGATCTGCGCACTGACCAGGCGTTGCGTGCGGAAGCCGGGATCGACGCTGGAGAGGCGCGAGAGGCTGCGCAGCATGACGCCGGCGGCAGTGATGACGACGACGGCGAGGGCGATCTGGCCGATGACCAGCAGGCGCGAGGTGCGAAAGCGGCCTGCAGAGCCAAAGACGTTGGTCTCGTTCAGCCGGAGCGAGCTTTGCAGGTCGAGACCAGCAGCCTTCCAGGCGGGAGCGAGGCCGGCGAGCAGGCCGGTGACGAGGGAGACGACAAGAGCGAAGACGAGTACGTCGCCGCGCAGTGCGATGTTGGCAAGACGCGGCGTGTCTGGCGGAAGCAGCAGCTTGAGCGCATGCAATGTAACGGCGGCGAGCACGAGGCCGGCGGCGCCGGAGAGCACAGCGATGACGCCGCTCTCGGTGAGCACCTGCTGCAGCAGGCGGCCGGCGTTGGCGCCGAGGGCGCGGCGCAGGGCCATCTCACGCTGGCGCGATGCGGCGCGGGCGAGCAGGAGGTTGGCGACATTGGCGCAGGCGATGAGCAGCACCATGACGACCGCACCGAAGAGCAACAGCAGCTTGGGGCGCATGTCGCCGACGACCGAGTCGAGCAGCGAGGTGACCGAGACGTTGGCGGCCCAGTTGTCCGGCATGCGCCAGGGGAAGAGCGTGAGCATCTGCCTATGGAAGGAACGCAGTTCGGCTTGCGCGAGGGCGGGTTTGACACCGTCCTTCAGGCGCCCGATGGCACGAAAGCCGAAGACAGCCCAGGGATCGTAGACGTCGCTGGGCTTGAAGGAGATGGGAATCCAGAACTGCGTGGTTGCGTCAGGAAAGGAGATGCCGGCAGGAGCCACGCCGATGATCTCGCGATCGACGCCGTCGAGCAGGATCTTTTTGCCGAGCACGCCGGCATCGCCGCCAAAGTGCTGCTGCCAGTAGCCGTGGCTCAGGACGACGACCTTGTCCCGGCCGGCCTCCTCTTCCGGAGTGGAGAAGAAGCGGCCAAGCGCAGGTCGGACGGCGAGGGTGTCGAAGAGGTTGATGCTGACCGCACTGCCGAAGGCGCGATCCGATGCGCTGCCGGTGGCGACGTTGTACTCGGAGTTGAGCGTATAGCCGGAGATGGAGGCGAAAGTGGTGGCCCGGCGCTGGTACTCGCGGATCCAGCCCTTGGGAAAACTGGCGTAGTCGGATTGCGCATCGATCTGGACCAGGCGGTTGGCGTGAGGAAAGGGCAGGGGCTGGAGCAGGATGGAATCGAGGACGCTGAAGATGGCGGTATTCGCGCCGATGCCGAGCGCCAGCGTGAGGATGGCGACGGCGGCGAATCCGGGGCTGCGGCGGAGTTGCCGTAGCGCGTAACGAAGATCCTGCAGGAATCTCTTCATCCGAATTTCTTCCTTCCTCACGGAAGAAAAGAGCATGCTCGCTGCCATTCTGTTGCATTGCGATAAGCGTCGCTGGATAAGGAAGATAGACGCTTGGTGAGGTGTATCCCGCAATGCGGGGCTGCGTCCAATTGCGTGAGCGGGTGTCCGGATGCGAACAGCATTTGCCATGCAGGCAGAGGAGTTCTCGAGGTAGGGGATTGACCGCATCCTGGAGCGATTCTGTGTGAATTGATCCCAAAGGACTTCCGATTTCTCCAAGCCGACGGAGAAGCGGCACGTCTATGCTTCCAGTGCGGCCTGAAAACGGAGGACGGTGGATGGCGGAATGGGGTGAACCGGGAACGGCGGTCGATCCGGAGCTGACACCACCGGCAGAGCAGCCGCTGGCACCTTTGGGTGCCGCTTCTCCGCCTGAGCCGCTGGAGCCTCATCTTCCGCATCTGCCGCATCTCCATCGGCGGCGCGCGGCGGCGGCCTTCATCTTCGTCACCATTGCGCTGGACATGCTGGCGATGGGGATGATCGCGCCGGTACTGCCGCAGTTGATCACCAGCTTCATGGGCGGGAACACGGCGAGCGGCGCGGAGATGTTCGGCATCTTCGGTACCGTTTGGGCGGTGATGCAGTTCGGCTTCTCGCCGCTGCTGGGCTCGCTGTCGGATCGCTTCGGGCGGCGGCCGATTGTGCTGTTGTCGAACTTCGGCCTCGGCATCGACTACCTGGTGATGGCGCTGGCGCCGACCCTCGGCTGGCTCTTTGTAGGGCGCGTGGTGTCGGGCATCACGTCGGCGAGTATTCCGACGGCGATGGCGTATATCGCGGACGTGACCGATCCGAAGAAGCGCGCGGAGGCCTTCGGAATGGTGAGCGCGGCCTTCGGGCTGGGCTTTGTGCTGGGGCCGGCGCTGGGCGGCGTGCTGGGCAACGTGAGCCCGCGGCTTCCCTTCTGGGTGGCGGGCGGGCTGAGCCTGCTGAATGCGATGTACGGGTTGTTTGTGCTGCCGGAGTCGCTGCCGCGCGAACATCGCGGCATCTTCTCGTGGAAGCAGGCGAATCCGCTAGGCTCGCTGACCCTGCTGCGGCGGCATCGGGAACTCTTCGGCATGGGCTGCGTGCTCCTGCTGAGCTACCTGACACAGCAGTCGCTGGTGAACACCTGGGTGCTGTATACGGATTACCGCTACCAGTGGAGCGCGCGGACGGTGGGACTGTCCCTCGCGGTCGTGGGGGTGGGGTCGGTGATTGTCGGCGCCCTCTTGGTTCGGCCGCTGGTGAAGTGGCTGGGGCAGCGGAGCACCCTGTTGTGGGGCCTGGGGATCGGCTGGGTGGGGTTTGCCATCTTCGGGCTGGCGCCGACGGGATGGATGTTTCTGCTGGGCATTCCGCTGATGAACCTGTGGGGGCTGGCTGGGCCGACGGCGCAGGGGTTGATGAGCGTGCACGTGAACCCGCAGGAGCAGGGGCAGTTGCAGGGAGCGGTGCAGTGCATCCGCGGGCTGACGGCGTTGGTCGGGCCGGGGCTGTTCACGTTCGTCTTCGCCGCGGCGATCAAGCCGGGGGTGCGGATTCATCTGCCGGGGGCGCCGTTTCTGCTGGCGGCGGGGATTTTGTTGAGTGCATTGCCGGTAGCGGCGGTGGTGACGCGCGAGCGGGCTTGATTTAAGTATTCACGCGCTGACCAAAGACGTGGCCATCACCCACCGCGCAACCTCCCGAGAAGCAAGCGGCGCTGAGGAGTCTGCCGACACAGACAGCCTCAGCGCTTCCGTCAGACCCGGCTCTCGGAAGACGTGCGGATCGTTGTGGGAAGGACGAAGCCGGCGATGATTAACCACAGATAACCGGGAAAACGCGTCAGTGGAATAAGCATGCCGAAGCTCGGCACGAGCATCGAGAGGAAGCTCAGCTCGCCCAGTGCCGCAATCACGAGGCCGGCCCAAGCGAGCCATCGTGGCAGAAGCCGGGTGAGCATTCCGGCCACGGAAAGCCCCGCAAGCAGCAGCCCGAGCGATCCCGCATAGGCGGGACCGTCCAGCATGAATGCGAAGAGGTAGAGTGCACGAACGACAGGCGCGCTATGTATCGATGTATCTGCAATGCCGGGCTGCGCGAGGATCCAGACCACGCCAGCTTCAACCAGCGAGAGACACGCGGCGAGCGATCCACCGAAGAAGGCAACGCGGATGCCAATGCCGCAGGCGCCGAGCGACCGCAAACGATTTGTGGCGGCAGCGGTGACAATGCCCAGCGCGACCCCGGAGCCGCACTGGAGAAACGCGCCGAGCTGTACCCGTGCGGCCGCCGCCGAGAAGTAGCTGACCATGGTTGCGGCAGTATCACCGGGGTATGGAAAGTGCAGTCCGTGCATGCTCTCGAAGATCGCGACGCTCACGCAAAACAGCACCGCGCAAACGATGGCGACGACGCCCGGATGGGGTCCGGGCGCCGCCGTGCGAGAGAGATTGGGGTGAGAGTAAGAAGCGGTCATAAAAACCTCCGGTGTGCGATTGAGGAAGGGATCGCGCACGATGTTTCATTCAATATATCATTACTGTTTGTAATTATTATTTAAATTATTTATTGCGCAACCTTATAATTTTCAGGTGAACCGACCACCGACATCTATATCCTTTCTCCTCACCCAGATCGGGACCCATGCAGCCTCACGTTTTGCGGCGCGGCTGGCCTCGCTGGAGCTTCTGCCCCAACATGCGGGTGTGTTGCGCATGCTCGGGCAGAGCTCGGGCATCAGCCAGCAGGAGCTCGCTGCGCGTTTGGAAACGCACGCCAGCCGACTGGTGGGGCTGGTGGACACGCTTGAGAAGCGAGGCTTGGTTGAGAGACAGAGCAGTGCAACGGACCGGCGGGTGCACGCGCTACACCTTACGGAACCCGGACGCCATATTTTGCAGCAGCTCGGCGCTATGGCTCGCGAGCACGACGACACCATGTGCGAAGAACTGTCGCCAGAGGAGAGAACGCAGTTGTTCGCTCTGCTGGCTCGGATCGCACAAAGGCAGGGCCTGGCGCACGCAGTGCATCCTGGCTATCGTGCCGAAACAGCATAGCCAAGCTCCTCGAGGACAATGACACGGCGGCTTGTTGGCGAGAGTCAGGGGGGATGCGTCCTGGTCACTCCTAACCACCCCACTCTAGAATGGCGCACCCGTTTGGCGGCGCTGGCCGCTTCCCCCCTTTCATTTGACAAAGGTTTTCTGAGCGCATAATTTGGTGAGCCGATGTAAGCGCTTGCAGATGTGGAGGACCGAATGAGCAATGTTTCGCGGCGCGATCTGCTGAAGACGGGATTGCTGGCTCCGGCTGCGGTGGCGGTGGCCAATGGTATGGGGCCGATGGCGCTCGCGATGCAAGCCGGCGGCAGTGCTCCGGAGTTGCGCGCAGCTTCGAGCGGGGAGACGCACACGTCTGCGAATCCCAGTGCGAATCCCGGTGCGAATCCCGGTGCGGGACGCGAGCGGCTGCTGCTGGACTTTGGCTGGCGCTTTCACCTGGGGAATGCGGACGATCCGGCGGAGGATTTTGAATTTGGAACGGCGCGGGCGGGCAACTTTCAGAAGACGGGAAACTTTATGCCGGCGGGCGCGCTTGCCTTCGACGACAGCGACTGGCGGGCGATCGATCTGCCGCACGACTGGGCGATCGAGCTGCCCTTCACGAATGATCCGTCGCTCGCGAGCAAGGGTTTTTATCCGCTGGGACGGAAATATCCGGAGACGAGCGTCGGCTGGTATCGCCGGGTCCTCGAGCTGCCTGCGGCGGATGCGGGCCAGCGGCTCACCCTGGAGTTCGACGGCGCGTACCGCGAGACGATGGTGGTCTTCAATAACTTCTATATTGGACGTCACAGCGGCGGTTACGATCCGTTCAGCTTCGATGTGACCGACTTCGCCAATCCGGGCGGGAGAAACGTGCTGCTGGTGCGCGTGGATGCGACCGAGAGCGATGGCTGGTTCTACGAAGGAGCGGGAATCTACCGGCATGTCTGGCTGGTGACGACCCATCCAGTGCATGTGAAGAAGTGGGGTACATTTGTCAGCTCGCAGGTGCGCGCCGGGGAGGCGACTCTTTCCATGCGCACGGATGTGAAGAATGACGGCAATGCAGCGCAGAGAGCGCGTGTCACCTCGACGATTCTCGATCCGAGCGGCAAGCCGGTGGGAAAGGCCACTGCCGCGCCGGCATCGATTGAAAAAGAGGGAGAGCAGACGTACACGCAGGAGATGGTGGTGAGGCGGCCGGCGCTGTGGTCGCTGGAGGAGCGGAATCTCTACCGGCTGGTGACGGAGGTCGAGGTTGGCGGCGAGATCGTCGATCGTCAGGAGACGCGATTTGGCATTCGCGCGGTTGCCTTTGATGCGCAGAAGGGATTTTTCCTGAACGGCAAGTCGGTGAAGCTGAGGGGAACGTGCAATCACCAGGACCATGCGGGGATCGGCGCGGCGCTGCCGGACGCGGTGCAGTACTACCGCATCCGCAAGCTGCAGGAGATGGGGTGCAATGCAATACGCACCTCGCACAATCCTCCGACGCCGGAGCTGCTGGATGCGTGCGATGAGCTGGGCATGCTGGTCTTCGATGAGACGCGGATGATGTCGTCCAATCCCGAGGGGTTGAGCCAGTTCGGCGATCTTGTCCGGCGCGACCGCAACCGCCCCAGCGTCTTTATGTGGTCGATGGGCAATGAAGAGGGCCAGGCGAATACGGAGCGCGGCGTGCTGATCCTGAGCGCGATGAAGGCTCTCGCGAAGGAACTGGATGGCTCGCGGCCGGTCTCGATTGCGCCCACCGGGGCAATCGGCACGGGCGGCCTCGCGGTGTGCGATGTGATGGGCTACAACTACATGGATCCGGCGGCCGAGGCGTATCACAAGTCGCATCCGGATAAGTCGGTGATGGGCACCGAACAGGTGAGCGCCGTGGGGACGCGCGGGATTTACGTGACCGATTTCGCAAAGGGCTACGTAGGCTCGTACGATCCGTACACCACGACGGGGCGTGCATCGGCGGAAGGCTGGTGGAGCTTCTGCGATGCGCGGCCGTGGCTGGCCGGCGGCTTCGTTTGGACGGGCTTCGACTATCGCGGCGAGCCGTCTCCGAATCACTGGCCGAATATCAGCTCGCAGTACGGGATTATCGACACCTGCGGATTTCCCAAAGACTCGTTCTACTACTACCAATCGTGGTGGACAGATCGACCGGTGCTGCATCTCTTTCCGCACTGGAATTGGCCGGGGATGGAGGGCAAGGAGATCGCGGTCTGGGTGTATTCGAACCTGGACAAGGTGGAGCTGGTGGTGAACGGCAGGAGCCTGGGCGTGAAGGATGTGAAGAAGGATTCGCACGTGGCGTGGGATGTGCCGTATGCTCCGGGTTCGATGGAGGCGCGCGGATACAAAGGCGACAGGGTCGTCATGACCGAAAAGCGCGAGACCACGGGCGCTGCCGCAAAGCTGGTGATGACGGCGGATCGCAAAGATATCCATGGTGATGGCGAGGATGTGGCGATGTTCGCTGTCGCGGTCCAGGATGCACAGGGGCGTGTGGTGCCGATCACCGATAACGAGGTGACGTTCCGCGTTTCCGGTGCGGGGAAACTGCTCGGGGTCGGCAATGGCGATCCTACCGATCAGGAATCCGATCAGGGCACCTCGCGGAAGGCGTTCTCCGGCTATTGCATGGCGATTGTGCAGTCTACAAAGAACGCCGGCGATATTACGGTGGAAGCGACGTCGCCGGGACTTGCTCCAGCGACGGTTACGATTACGGCGAAGGCGGTGACGCTGCGCCCGCAGGTGGCGGTGTGGGAGCGCGAGGTGCCGACCGGCGCGGGCGTGACCGGACTGTGGCGGCCGCTGCCGTACGAGGGTACGGATTCTACTTTGAAGATGTTGCTGGCGCGCGTTGGACCGATGTTGTTCACCCTGCGGCAGGAGGGCGCAAGCCTGACAGGGAACGTCGAGGGCGGCGGTGTGAGTTTCTCCGGCGGCAACGATGTGCCCGCGCCGATCACGGAAGGTAAGGTGGATGGAGACCGCATTTCCTTTAAGGTGGGCAACAGTGCGTATGCGGGAACGGTGAAGGGCGACCGTATCGAAGTCGAACGATCCGGTTACGGCCGCCGGGCGCAGGAAGGTCCGAAGGAGACCGTGAATCGGCCGGCCGTTGGGCCGCCGCCGGACGGAACCGACCCGTCGCGAGACCCGACCTTCCACGTGCCGCCGAGTATTCCGGTCGTTCTGCATCGGGTCGAGCGGTAGCGGCAGCTCAGCTTCAGGTCTTCGCTTTGGCCGTGGCGACCTCGGGCGAAGCGAGAAGCTCGTCGATCGACTGAAGCTCCTGGGTCGACTCGTGGGTCGACTCGGTAAAGAGCGCCGGACGATGATGCGCGTACAGATGCGCGTACACCGGGTCGCTGATGAGGATAAGTCCTACGGCGAGTTTGGTTGCGTGACAGGCGCTGCAGTCGAGGCGGACGCGCAGATTATTCGCTGTGGTGAGAATGTCGTGCGGCGTGGAGGCGAAGAAGGAGATTGATTCGTGTCCTCCTTCGCCTGGAGTTGGATCAAGTGCTTCCACGGTGATCCGATACGCAGGCATACTCATGCCTTTTCAATTTCGCGGGCGGCGTTGTCGATGATCTCGACGATGCGGCTGCGCTGCTCCGGGGTGAGATTGCCGGCGCGCATGGTGAGGACCATGCGGAAGTTCTGGATGGCGCGCATGATCTGCGGATCGCGCTCGGTGGGACGGGCGGCGCTGCCAACGGCGGCCATCCGCGCGAGGATCTCATCGACGATGCTGCGGTTCTCCGCGAGCTCCTTCTTGCCCTCTTCGGTGATGGAGTAGAGCTTGCGCGTGCCCTCGGCGGTGACGGTGGCCAGGCCGGTCTCTTCGAGCAGGGTCAGCATGGGATAGATGATGCCCGGGCTGGGTGAGTAGGCGCCGCCGAGCTTCTCTTCGATGGCCTTGATGAGCTCGTAGCCGTGGCGAGGCTTTTCGGCGATCAGGTCGAGGAGGAGGAAGCGGAGGTCTGCCGAGGCGAAGATCCGGCCGGGGCCTCGTCCGCGCCAGGAGTGGCGCTCGCCTTCGCCGAATGGGCCGAAGGGGCCTGCAAAGGGGCCGCGTCCCCGGAAATGACGTTCCTCACGGCCGCGGTCGCATCCGTGGGATTCTCTGAGGTGTTCTTTGAGGTGTTCAAATGGATATCTCATGGTTTGTAGTATCAAGATATATCTTTGACGTGTCAAGAGCGATTTTGAATTATTTTGCATGGCCGATTAGGGGAAACAGCAGATCCCTCCGCTGCGCTTCGCTCCGGTCGGGATGACAGGGTTTTTGGGGGAACAGCAAATTCCTCCGGTTCGCGGTGGCACTGCGCGCCACGGCTCCGGTCGGGATGACAGCGTTGAAGAACGGGAATATGGAACCTGGCGGTCGCCCACCCTTCTACATGCTTCGCTCCGTTCACGATCGAGCACCCGCTTTTATAGAGGATGACAGCCCGGTTTGGTGGTGACTCATCCCTCGTTCCGCGGCGCGGACGTGGATTGTGTTAGGTTCTTGAGTCGAAGAAAAGTGGCAATTCACGAGAGCGATTCCCGGGCGCGGTGTTCGCGGCTGGACGAATCCGAAACGCAGGTTGCAGCCTGCGCCCGCATTTTATTTGCAGATTCCAGGAGCACCATGCAGCCATTCCGGTTTGCCGCTATTGTCCTTGTGGGCACAGGCCTCGCCTGCGCCCAGAGCAGTTTCACCTCGAACACACTGCCCGGGCTGGATGCGCTGGCCGATACGGGCTCGAGTGCCACGCCACCGCAGCCGAAGGCGCAGAAGATGCTCGATCTGAGCTCGATGGATAGGAGCGCCGATCCGTGCACGGATTTTTACCAGTACGCCTGCGGCAACTGGGCGAAGAACAATCCGATACCGCCAGACCAGGCGCGGTGGGGCAGCTTCGGCATGCTGGCGGAGCGCAATCAGTGGCTGCTCTACAAGGACCTGGAAGCGGCGGCGAAGCCAAGCCCGAGCCGCACGCCGCTGGAGGCGAAGTATGGAGACTTCTACGCGTCGTGCATGAATGTGGATGAGGTGAACGCGAAGGGCGCGGCGCCGCTGAAGCCGGCGCTGGACCGCATCGCCGGGCTCAATGACAAGAAGCAACTGGCCGCGGTGCTGACGGAGCTCGAGCGCGAGGATGGCACGGATGCGATCTTCCGCTTCCGCGTGGAGCAGGACGAGAAGGACAGTTCGAAGCAGATTGCCGGCGTGGGGCAGGACGGCCTGGGGCTGCCGGACCGCTCGTATTACATCGAGAAGTCAGAGCGCGAAGCGAAGATCCGCGACCAGTATGTCGAGCATATGACGAAGATGTTCGCGCTGGCGGGCGATACGCCGGAGCAGGCGGCGGCCGAAGCGAAGAATGTGATGGCGATCGAGACGGTGCTGGCCGAGGGTTCGCTGAGCCGCACCGATCTGCGCGAGCCGGCGAACCGCTATCACATCAAGACACTGGCGGAGCTGGAGCAGATCACGCCAGACTTCGACTGGACTACGTACTTCGACAAGATCGGGATCGGACCATTCCAGACGCTGAACGTGGGCCAGCCGGCCTTCTTCGAGGCGCTGAACAAGACCATCGACGGCCAGAGCCTGGATGCGTGGAAGAGCTATCTGCGGTGGCATGCGATCCATGATGCTGCGCCTTGGCTGAGCGATGCATTCGTACAGGAGAACTACAACTTCTACAACGCAACGCTGCAGGGCGCGAAAGAGCTGCAGCCGCGCTGGAAGCGCTGCACGAAGCTGACCGACCAGGCGCTGGGTGAAGCGGTGGGGCAGGATTGGGTGAAGAAGAACTTTCCGCCCGCAGCCAAGGAGAACATGACGA
>DASYBK010000114.1:0-61887 GCA_036500805.1 Acidobacteriaceae bacterium
GCTTGATCGGGCCAGCCCAGGCCTTCGGTGGCGACGTATACGCCTTCGTCCTTGAGCTGCTTGCTGAAAGCGCGCATGAAAGCGACGTTTGCCTCCATATCCTTCTTCGACCATTTGGCGTATTCGGCAAAATTGGCCTTCGTGCCATACATCATCAGAATGTATTTCATGGTGTCCTCCGCTTCTGATTTCATTGAGCGCATTTCTGCGTCTTCATCGATAAGTCAGTACTGCGCGACGAATTCTCGTCACTGGGTTTCGCCTGGGCCGGCGAACCGCCGTACTTCGATGGGCATGTTGGTAGGTCCTTCGGGCCCAGGGGCTGCCGAAATCCGGCCCGCTATGGCATATGCGCGTTCGGGAGTCTCTACATCTACGATCCAGTAGCCCAACAGAAATTCCTTCGACTCGGGGAAGATACCGTCTGTGATCGGCAGGTCGTTTTTCTGACCGCGCACAACCTTCGCTTCTGCGGGTTCGGCTAAGCCTTGCGTGGCGACAAATTCTCCAGATTCGGTCAGCTCTTTCGTAATGTTCCTGAGTGTTGCCATATGTGTCTCATGATCCTTTTGCGACCAAACGTGATATCCGCCAACGCCTGCTTTCGTACCGGACATCATCAGAATGTATTTCATGATTTCTTCTCCTTTTGATTGTCGTGCGCGTTCATAGAGGAGTCGGAAGCCGGTATGGATTCTCGACATCGTCATGAAAATATTTTTCGGGAATTTCGGAGGCTCACTCGCTGCGGAGGGTCTGGACGGGGTCGAGTTGGGCGGCGCGGCGGGCGGGGAGTGCGATGGCTACGAGCGATGGAAGGATGAGTAGAGCGAGCGACGCGGCCAGCACAGGCAGCGACGCGGCGCGGGCGTGGTAGAACTGCGCGCGCAGGGCGTAGCCGGTAAGCATGGCGCCGCAGAGTCCGGCGGCGGCCCCGATGAGGATCCAGCGGGATTCCTGGCCGAGCAGGAGTTGCACGATGGCTTCGCGTGAGGAGCCGAGCGCAAGGCGGATGCCGATCTCTTTTTCGCGCAGCGAGACCTCGTAGGCGAGCAGGCCGTAGGTACCGAGAATGGCGAGGAAGAGTGCGAGCGTGCCGAAGGCGGCGGCGATCTCCATGAGGAAGCTGCGGAGATCGACCTCGTACGCCATCTCCTGCTCCATGGTGCGCAGGTGGTAGAGGGAGAGATCGGCGTGCTGCGCGCGAATGATGTCGCGGACGGATTTGGTGAGCAGGGCGGGGTCACCGGCAGTGCGGAGGATCGCGACCATCGCGGTCTTGGGCTGGTCGGCTTCGGGAAGGTAGAGGTCGGGACCGGGAGCGGATTCGAGATTGTAACTGTGGACGTTGCTAACGACGCCGATGACGGTTGCCCAATCCTGGATGTCGCCGGCGAAGATGCGATGGCCGAGGGCGCTCTGACCCGGCCATTCGCGCTCGGCCAGCGCGCGGTTGACGATGGCTACGTGGGGCTGGCTATTGTCGGCGCTGGTGAAGTCGCGGCCGGCGAGCAGCGGCTGGCCGATGGCCGAGAAGTAGCCGGGAGTGACGTGGTAGAAGTCGGGGTTGATGGCAACGTGCGTGCCGCACTGATCGGGATGCGTGTCGGAGCAGAAGCCGTAACGATCAACGGCTTCGCCGAGCGGCGGATGGTTGGTGGCGGCGACGGCCTCGACTCCGGGAAGCCGACGCAGAATGGCGACGAGCTGGGTGAAGTAGAGGTTGGTGCGCGCGGCATCGTAGCGGGGCGTGACGCTGGTGCTGTCGATGTCGACACCGGCCATCAGCAGGTGATCGGGCGCGAAGCCGAGCGGCTGATGGAGCAGAGCGTAGACGCTCGAGACAGTCCAGGCGGCGCAGGCGACGAGCACGAGGGTGAAGGCGATCTGCGCGGCGACGAGGATGCGGCCGGCACGACGCAGACTGCTGCCGCCGGAGGCGCGGCCGGAGGCGGCGAGGTCGCGGACCAGATCCGGCCGAAGGGTACGCCAGGCGGGCAGCAGGGTGAGAAGAATCGTCACCATGGCGGTGACCAATACGACAAAGGCGAGGACGCCGGGACTGATCGATGCATGCGCGAGACGGGGCATGCGCAAGGCGCGGGCCTGGAGCAGCAGGCGGAGGACGCCGTAGGCGATGGCGATGCCGGCCGCTGCGCCGGCGACGGCGAGAACGGCGCTTTCCATGAGGAGTTGGACCAGCAACTGGCGTAAGGATGCGCCGAGCGTGGCGCGGGTGGCGAATTCGCGGCGGCGGCGGATGCTGCGGGCGAGCAGCAGGTTAGCGAGATTGGCGCACGCAATGATGAGCAGCAAGGTGCAGGCGGCAAGGGTGGAGAACAGGGCGGGACGCGTGTCGGTGCCGGTGAGCCTGGTGATCCAGGGGAGGATGACGGGCGGCCGGCCGGCGATGCCGTTGTAGTCATTGGGGAAGTCGTGTTGCAGCGTGGCCTGCACCCGTGCGAGATCGGCCGTGGCCTGCGGGATGGAGACGCCGGAACGCAGGCGGCCGATGATCCAGTAGCCGATGTCGCCGCGCGCGGTGGGGCGCTGCCATGGGTCGCAGCCGGTAGGGACGAAGATCTCCGGCTGGTTGAGGGAGCCGTTGCCTTCGATGGTTTGCGAGAGAGGCAGCACGCCGGTGATCTGGAAGGTGCGGCGATTGATCTCGAGTGTGCGCGCGCCGAGGGAAGAACCTCCGCCGAGACGCTTCCAGAAGGCGCCGCTGACGATGGCTTGGCTGGTGCAGTCGCGCTCCTTGCCGGTCTGGGGAAAGTCGCCGCCGAGGGCGAAGCTCGCGCCGAGTGTGGAGAAGAAGTTCTGCGAGACTTCGACGATGTTGCCGACCTCGACGCCCTGCGCAGTGCGTACGGTGGGCGCCCAGCCGCGATAGGCGGCGATGGATTGGAAGCTGTTGCCGCGGGTCTGCCAGTCTTGGGCGGTGGGGATGGCGACGGTCTCATCCGGCACGCTGACGATGGCGACGAGGCGGTCCGGGTGGGGGAAGGGCAGCGGCCGGAGCAGGACGGCGTCGAGGATGCTGAAGATGGCGGTGGTAGCGCCGATGCCGAGCGCGAGGGTGAGGATGGCAGTGGCGGCGAAGCCGGGGCTGTTGCGGAGTTGGCGAAGGGCGTAGCGAAGTGACTGGAGCATGGCCGCGAATTCTTCCGCTGGAATGATTGCACGCGAAGCGCCGTTTCGGCATGCGCGGCGGCGCCTGCAGCAGTAGCGTCGCTGGTGGATGATGGCCGTCGCGAACTGTCCGGGGATGGACTGCGTTGTCCGGGAGTGGACATCATGCGCGAGGGATCAAGGTTGAGAACAGGGAGCCGGGACGCTCGCGGCTGGCGCCCGAATTGCATGGAAGTGTGGATGGGAACAGCAGATCTCTCCACTGCGCGGCTTTGCCGCTCCGGTCGGATGACAATGCCTCGGGATAGGGCCGTGTTCAGGAGGAATGCATGAGGAACTTTGTCCAGGATCTTCGTTTTGCGTTGCGGCAGATGCGGCGGTCGCCGGGTTTTGTGCTGACGGCGGTGTTGACCCTGGCGCTGGGGGTGGGGGCGAATACGGCGGTCTATTCGCTGCTGGACCAGGCGTTGCTGCGGTCGCTGCCGGTGCGCGCGCCGGAACAACTGGTGGTGCTGAGCGCGCCGGGCAAGGCGTGGGAGGGGCACACCGGCAACCATGGCGCAGGCGAGGACAAGTCGTTCTCGTATCCGATGTATCGAGATCTGCGCGATCAGGCCAAGGTCTTTGCCGGATTGATTGCAACCGCGCCGACGTCGATCGGAATTGCGCATGACCGGGCATCGGAGGTGGGCGATGCGGAGATTGTGAGCGGGAATTATTTTTCTGTGCTTGGAGTAGGGCCGGCGGTGGGGCGGCTGCTCTCGCAGGCCGACGATAGCGTGCCGGGAGCGAATCCGGTGGTGGTGCTGAGCCACCATTACTGGACGACGCACCTGGGCGCCAATCCGAACATCGTGGGGAAGACGATCGCGCTGAACGGGCACAGCTTCGAGGTGATCGGCGTCGCTCCGGAGAACTTCCAGAGCGCGGTGTGGGGCCAGACGCCGGATCTGTTTGTGCCGATGTCGATGCTGGATACGGTGATTCCGGGCAAGGGCAAGCGGCTGACCGATCACACGGATCGCTGGATGAATATCCTCGGGCGGCTGCGCGAGGGCGAGACGACGGCGCAGGCGGAGGCGGGCGTGGCGCCGCTGTGGCATGCGCTGCGCGCGGAGGAGTTGAAGGCGCTGGGCCATCGTTCGGCGCGATTTGTCGATGATTTTCTGACCCACAGCCGGCTGGTGATCGAGCCGGGTGCGCGCGGGCTTTCCTATACGCGTGGCGACCTGGAGGCGCCGCTGCTCGCGGTGATGGCGATGGCAGCGCTGGTGTTGCTGCTGGCAGCGGTGAATGTGGCGAGCCTGCTGCTGGTGCGTGCGGCAGCGCGGGTGCAGGAGTTTGCCGTGCGCTACGTGATGGGCGCGCGCTCCGCGCGCATTCTGCAGCAACTGCTGATCGAGGGTGCGCTGATCGGGCTGCTGGGCGGCGCTGCCGGCATGCTGCTGGCCCCTGCTGCGATGCGGCTGCTGATGCGGCAGATGACGGCGGTCGGTGAGATGAGCGCGTTTCACGCGACGCTCGATGCCCGCCTGTTTGTCTTTGGCCTGGGCGTCGCGCTCGGGGTGAGCGTGCTGTTCAGTCTGGCGCCGGCGATCCAACTGCTGCGGCCAGACCTGGTGACGGCGCTGAAGCAGAAGGCGGCAACAGCGACGGGGGGCGTGCTGGGACTGCGGCGCGTGGTGGTGTCGCTGCAGATCGGGTTGAGCGTGCTGCTGCTGGTCGGCGCAGGATTGTTTGTGCGGACGATTGAGAACCTGCGGCATGTGAATGCGGGCTTCAACACCACGCATCTTGTGGGCTTCCACATCGATCCGGTGCTGGCAGGCTATGCGAAGACGCAGGTGCTGCCGCTGGAAGAGCGGGTGATCGAAGCGATGCGTGGCCTGCCTGGAGTGCAGGCAGTCGCGGCGAGCGACGCGCCCGTATTGGAGGACACCACGCACGGCGGCAACATGACGGTTGCGGGCTACGCGCCGCCGACGAACGAAGACTTCGACGTGGAAGACAGCATCGTGAACTGGGACTACTTCCACGCGATGCAGGTGCCGATGGCGGTGGGCAGAACCTTCAACTCGACGGACGATGCGACCGGACAGCCGGTTGCGATTGTGAACGAGACGTTTGTGCGGCACTACTTCAAGAGCGCGGCTGCGGCGATTGGCGGACGCGTAGCGCGCGGCACAGGCGACAACCTGCACTACATGACCGTCGTGGGGGTTGCGCGTGACACCCGGCAGACCAGTCTGCGTGATACGGGTTTGCCGACGCTGTTCACGCCGCTGGGGCAGGGCGATGCGCCGAACCGGCTCTATTTGTACCTGCGCACCGCGACGCCTCCGGAGCAGATGTTTGCGACGGTGCGCACGACGATGCGGTCGATCGACGCGGCGTTGAGCGTTGCGGGCCTGCGAACGATGGATGAGCAGGTGGAGCGGAGCATTGCGAACGAGCGGATGATCGAGGTGCTGGCCCTGGCCTTCGGGATGCTGGCGACGCTGCTGGCCGGCGTGGGGCTGTATGGCGTGCTGTCGTACACGACGGTGCAGCGCACGCGGGAGATCGGGATTCGCATGGCGCTGGGCTCGTCGCGGATGGCCATCACTCACCTGGTGGTGAAGGAGATGGTGCGGCTGGGCGTGACGGGCGTGATTGTCGCGGTGCCGTGCGCGATCCTGCTGGGACGCGCGCTGCGCAGTCAGCTCTTTGGCGTGTCTGCTGCAGACCCGCTGACCTTGGCGGGCGTGGTGCTGCTGATGGGCGTGGTTGGGCTGCTGGCGGCGGTTCTGCCGGCGCGGCGAGCGGCGTATGTGGAGCCGATGGAGGCGTTGCGGGCGGAGTAGAACGCTTTCACTATCGGTGTATACAAGAACGCGATCGGGCGCGTGGCTTTTCCGTCAAGAAAAGCCCACATTTCGCGGAACTCGGCTGTGCACAGCGACGGTGAAAACGCTTCAGAGGCACTGCTCTGGCAGTGAAAGAACCCGGCAGTGGCTACGCGACTTCCGGGGGATGGGTGCGGCTGTTGCGGCGCGATAGGATGTGAGCGTCTATGGATGCGCGCACCCGAGTCTTCCGTGCAGCAGCCGTGATTGGCAGCTGGATGTATGCGCTGGGCGCGGTGCTGGGCGTGTATGGCGTGGGCGGCGCGGCGGTACTGCGCGTTCTCGGCGTGGTGCTGCTGGCGGTGTGGGCGCGGCGGTCGCTAACGGCATGGATCTTTGTCGCCATGCTGGCTGGGGTGGAACTGGGCGTGGACGCGCCGGGGCTTGCGGTCCAGAGCAAGGTCTTCAGCGATATTTTTCTGCGGCTGATCCGCATGATTGTGGCGCCGTTGATCCTGGGCACGCTGGTGACCGGCATTGCCGGGCATGGGAGCCTGCGGCAGGTGGGGCGCATCGGCGTGAAGTCGCTGGTGTACTTCGAGGTGGTGACGACGCTTGCGCTGCTGATCGGCGTGGCGGCGATCAACCTGACGAAGGCTGGCGTGGGGCTGGCGGTTAGCCCTCAGCCGGTGCACGCTACAGCCAAGGTGGAGACCGAAACGCAGGAGCAGATGGCGGAGCCCACGCCAGGAAGCTGGCAAGCCTTTCTGCTGAATGCGTTTCCTGAAAATATTGCGAAGTCGATTGCGGATAACCAGATTCTGCAGGTCGCGGTCTTCGCAGTGCTGCTGGGGATTGCGCTCTCGCTGCTGACGGAAGAGCGGCGACGGCCGCTGGTGGAGCTGGCGGAGTCGGTGACGGCGGCGATGTTTGCCATCACGAATATCGTGATGTACGTCGCGCCGCTGGGCGTGGGCGGAGCGCTGGCCTACACGGTGGGGCAGCGCGGACTGGCCGTGCTGCTGCCGCTGGCCAAGCTGCTGGGCACGCTCTATGGTGCGCTGGCGGCGTTTCTGCTGCTGGTGCTGCTGCCGGCGGCGGTGCTCTTCCGCGTGCCCCTGCGCAGGTTTATCAAGGCGGTGGCGGAGCCGGCGACGATCGGGTTTGCGACCAGCACGTCCGAGGCGGCGCTGCCGAGCGCGATGGAGGAGATGGAGCTCTTCGGCGTGCCGCGGCGGATTGTGGCATTTGTGATCCCTGCCGGTTACAGTTTCAATCTTGCCGGGTCGTCGGTGTACCTGGCGTTGGCTTCGATCTTTGTTGCGCAGGCTGCGGGGATGCGGATGAGCGTGGGCGCGCAACTGGCGATGGTCTTTACGCTGATGCTGACCAGCAAGGGCGTGGCCGGTGTGCCGCGCGCGACTTTGGTGGTGCTGCTGGCGACGGCCTCGACCTTCCGGCTGCCGACGGAGCCGATCTTTTTGATCCTGGGAGTGGATGCGTTTGCCGATATGGGGCGGACGGCGGTGAATGTGATCGGGAATTGTCTGGCAGCCGCGGTAGTGGCGCGGAGCGAGGGCGAGCTGGGGACCGGGCATGCGGACGAAGATCCGGTGGCGGAAGCTGCTCTGTAGATTCGTCTGCACTTGACGCCGTCGGCCGTCTGGCGGAGAGTGGCGTTGCATTCCCTTTTGCATTTGAGAGAGACGAGGAGTGGACGATGCGTCCTGCTGCGGGGCTGGTGTGTGGTTCGTTGCTGATAGCTGCTGGTGCGATGGCGCAGGTGAAGGATGGCGTGAAGCCGTACGTGAAGGAAGACGCGCCGGTGCTGGTCTTGAACCATGTGCGGGTGATCGATGGCACGGGCGCCGCGCCGCTGGAAGACCAGCGAATCGATATCGAGCATGGCAAGATCACACGCGTGCAGAGCGCGAAGCTACGCAATGCGTATCCGCCGAATGCGAAGGTGCTGGACCTGACCGGCAAAACGGTCATTCCCGGCCTGGTGGGGATGCATGAGCATCTTTTCTATCCCACGCCGGGCGGCGGTCCGGGACGGCAAAACATGTATGGCGAAATGGCGGACAGCGCACCGCGCCTGTATCTGGCGGGCGGTGTGACGACGGCGCGTACGACCGGCAGCGTTGAGCCGTATACGGACCTCGCACTGAAGGCGGCGATCGACGCGGGTGAGACGCCGGGACCGAACCTGCTGGTGACCGGGCCGTATC
Source organism: Acidobacteriaceae bacterium (assembly GCA_036500805.1). Lineage (GTDB taxonomy): Bacteria > Acidobacteriota > Terriglobia > Terriglobales > Acidobacteriaceae > KBS-83. The sequence goes on from DASYBK010000114.1 coordinate 8,189, forward strand.
TGGAGGGCACACCGTCACTGGGACCGCAGTTGCACTCGCTGACCGGGCCGGAGGATGCGGCACGTACGGTGGACTACTGGGCAGACGAAGGTGTGGACAATTACAAGGCGTACATGCACATCACGGTCGATGAGCTGAAGGCGGCGATCGATCATGCGCATGCGCGCGGGTTGAAGATCACGGGGCATCTGTGCTCCGTGGGATTCACCAAGGCGGCGGAGTTGGGCATCGACGACCTGGAGCATGGGCTGGTGGTGGATACGGAGTTTGCACCGGGGAAGAAGGAAGGCGTGTGTCCGGGGCAGCGTGGGCCGATGGCGGCGATGGCGAAGAGCCTGGATGTGGGTGGTCCCGAGGTGCAGGCGATGATCCGCACGCTGGTGGAGCATCACGTCGCGGTGACGTCCACGCTGGCGATCTTCGAGAGCTTTGCGCCGAACCGGCCGCCGCTGGAGCAAGAGATGATGCCGAAGGGGGCGATGGCGATGGAGGCGTGGTCGGACTTTGCGACGAGGCGTGCCGAGATTGCCGAGCATGGCGAGAGCTCGAACTGGCCGGTGCTGCTGAAGAAGGAGATGCAGTTCGAGCGATCGTTTGTGAAGGCGGGCGGACTGCTGCTGGCGGGCTGCGACCCGACGGGATACGGCGGCATCCTGCCTGGATTTGGCGATCAACGTGGGATGGAGCTGCTGGTGGAGGCGGGATTCACGCCGGTGGAGGCGATTCACATCGCCACGCAGAATGGCGCCACTTATCTGGGACAGCAGGAGCACATCGGGAGCGTGGCCGAAGGCCGGGCGGCGGACCTGGTAGTGCTGGATGGAAATCCGGCGGAGAAGATCGAGGATGTAGAGAAGGTGGAGACGGTCTTCAAGGACGGCGTGGGGTACGATCCGGCGAAGCTGCGGGATTCCGTGGCGGGGATGGTGGGGATTCGCTAAAGCATTTTTCCTGATGCTGTGAGGTTGCGGAGATCGCCTCCGCGTGCCTTTCCTCAGCGAAAGGCCACATGAGCTTCTGCCGGCCGCTCTACACCTACCGGAAAATGCTTTAGCGGCCGGTGAATTGTCTGTTGAGATCGCATTTCCTGCTTGCCGAAAGCGGCTGGCGCGAGCCTATACTTGCGGGACTGGGCCCACAGGGAGCCTGCCTCGCCTTTCCTTTTCCGTTCATTCTTTGACTCCTCTATTGTCCCTTCCCGGCGTGCGTTCGCGTTCCCTGATTTCTTCTGAGGAGAAGCTCTATGGCTACGACTACTGCTACTACTGCTACGACCGCTGCGATGACGCCGCGGGCGATCGATCCGGACAAACTCAACGCATTTCTGCAGCAGGCGGTCGGCGACATGGGCGCTGCGCTGCACTCGGCGGTTGTCCTGATGGGCGACAGACTGGGACTCTTTCGCGCGATGCACGACGGCACGCCGGTGACGTCACAACAATTGAGCGAGCGAACCGGGGTGCGCGAGCGCTATGTGCGCGAGTGGCTGAAGGCCAACGCCGCGAGCAAGTATGTGGACTACGATGCGGCGACGGATACCTACAGCCTGAATCCGGAGCAGGCGTTTGCGCTGGCGGAGGAGAATACAGCGCTGGACCTGCCGGGCTTTCACTACATGCTGGCCGCGTGCATGCGCGATGAGGAGAAGCTGACCGAGGCATTTCGCGAAGGGCGCGGATTCGGCTGGCACGAACACGACAAGGATCTGTTTGTGGGCTGTGAGCGGTTCTTCCGTCCGACATATCTCACGCATCTGGTTGCGGAGTGGATTCCCGCGCTGACTGGGGTAGAGGCGAAGCTGAAGGCGGGAGCGAAAGTGGCGGATATCGGCTGCGGACATGGCGCGTCGACCTTGCTGATGGCGAAGGCGTATCCGAAGTCGAAGTTCACCGGCTTCGATTATCACGATGGATCGATCGCGAGCGCGCGGGCATCAGCGAAGCGGCAGAACCTCGAGGGTGCGGTGACGTTCGACGTATCGCCGGCGGCGGCGATTCCGGGCAGCGGCTACGATCTGGTGACCTGCTTCGATTGCCTGCACGATATGGGCGATCCGGTGGGCGCGGCAAAGCACATCAAGAAGACGCTGGCGCCGGGAGGCACGTGGATGATCGTCGAGCCGATCGCAGGCGATGACACTGCGGCGAACCTGAACCCCATCGGACGGATTTACTACTCGGCATCTACACTGTGCTGCGTTCCCGCCTCGCTGTCGCAGGAAGTGGGGCTGGGACTGGGTGCACAGGCAGGGGAGAAGCGGCTGCGCGAGGTGTTGCAAGAAGCAGGCTTCACGCACGTGCGCCGCGCGGCAGAGACGCCGTTCAATATGGTGCTGGAGGCGCGCGTCTAGCCCGTCCTGTTTTTGAAGGTGGTGTCATTTCCGGAGCGCGTGGGCGGAGGGAAAAGCAGATCCTCCACTGCGCTTCGCTTCGGTCGGAATGACGCATTTATGGCAAATCGGCTTTGCCATAGGTTCGCATTGCCGATGCGATCGAGGAGGTCGTGCTGCGTGATGCGCATGTCTTCAAGTACCTGCCAGGGTGTGTGCGCGGCACCGCCTTTGTGTTGAGCTCGCGCTACTCTGCGACGCGCCTTTGTGGAGAAGGCGTCGCAGAGTAGCGCCGTTGCCTGGTCGAGGCCGCTGCGCCAGCGGGGACGACGCGCATTGCGGATGAGCAGGGCATCAGGCGACAGGCCGACCGCGATGAGCATGGTGCGAGCGATGTCAAGAAACCCGGCCAATGAGAGACGACAGCGATAAGGTGACCATCGGGCGCCCGCAGCCGCGATGCGAGCCACATGTGGGCGGAGCGGATCGGCAGCGTGACGAGTTCGACGCCCATAGGAAGCGCAGTACGGACAAGCGGGGCTTTGCTGGCGCGGCAGACGGGCTCTCCGGAGAGATTCTGTCATTGGCCCACGGTGAGACGCGAGTGCTTCTGCTGAGACAGGGTAAGGATCTGACGTGTCCGGCTGCGGACAGCCGATTCCGCGACTGAACACGGCGGCTTCTGCAAGCGCGCTCCGGCGCGAACTAAATGCGCTGATTTCAAACGGATTTCTCTGGATGCATCCGGACGGCAGAGTGGGCAGAGACGTGCATCCTTCCCTGCGAATTTCCTCGCGAGGGTTTCATGGAGCGTTTTCTTGGCTATTTCCGGTTCAGCATTCGGCAGTTGCGGAAGAGTCCTTCGTTTGCGATTGCCGCCGTCGTGACGCTGGCGCTGGGCATCGGGGCGACGACAGCGATCTTCAGTCTGGTGAATGCGGTGCTGCTGAAGCCGCTGCCGTTTCCGGAGCCGGACCGGCTGCTCTCGATCAAGCAGGAGGATCATTCGGTGGGCGCGGGCGCTCCGGAATCGCTGAGCTATCCGGATTACTTCGACTGGCGCGTGCGGAACCGTTCGTTAAGCGGGCTGGCGTCTTTCAGGAATTCGAGCATGGCGCTGACCGGCATGGGCGAGGCGCAGCAGCTCGGCGGCAAGGTGGTGTCGTCGAATTTCTTCCAGGTGCTCGGGGTCGCGCCGATATTGGGCGGCGATTTTCGCTGGGATGAGGAGCACGCGGGCAATCGCGCGGTGATGCTGAGCTACGAGTTGTGGCAATCGCGTTTCGGCGGCGCCAACAGCGTGGCAGGCCAGCAGGTGACGCTCGATGGCGAGCGCTACACGATCGCGGGTGTGATGCCGAAGGGTTTTCATTTCCCGCTGAACGAGCAGTCGGTCGATGCATGGGCGTCGATTGCGCGGGATGCGGAAGGAGCCGATCCGGCGACACGCCAACGCGGACAGGATGAGCTGGAGGTCGTCGGACGCCTGAAGCCGGGTGTGACGGTGGAGCAGGCGAGAGCGGACCTGAGCAGCGTGGCACGCGGGCTGGCGGCGCAATACTCCGACACGAACAAGTGGTACACGACGGCGCTGGTGGTGCCGGAGCTGGAACACGAGGTGGGCAAGACGCGGCCGGCGCTCGAAATGCTGTTCGGCGCGGTGGCGCTGCTGCTGCTGATTGCATGCGTGAACGTGGCGGGGCTGCTGCTGGTGCGCAGCTCGCGGCGCAGCGGCGAGATTGCGCTGCGTAGCGCGCTGGGCGCGAGCCGGAGCGAGATTGTGTGGCAACTGCTGACGGAGTCGGTGGTGCTGTCGGTGATCGGCGGGCTGGCGGGGATTGCGCTGGCGAGCGGGATTCTGAAAGAGGTTGCGGTGCTGTTTCCGCAGGCGCTGCCGCGGCTGGGGGATGTGTCGATCGATCTTCCGGTGTTGGCGTTCGCGATGGGCGTGTCGGTAGGGACGGGGATCCTGTTCGGTGTGGCGCCGGCGCTGCGTGTGTCGTCGCTGCCGCCGGCACTGGTACTGCGCGATGGCACACGCACGGTGACGACGGGGCGCGCGCATCACCGTCTGCAGACGTGGCTGGTGATTGGCGAGACGGCGCTGGGGCTGGTGCTGCTGGTGGGCGCGGGACTGCTGATCCGCAGCTTTGTGAGCGTGCTGCACGTCGATCCGGGCTTCGATGCGCAGCAGGTGCTGACGGCGCGCTTCAGCCCGCCGCAGGTGAGCTATCCGCACGACCGCAGACTGCAGTTTGTCGAAGAGCTGCTGCCCCGGCTCAGCGCATTGCCGGGGGTGAAGCAGGCGTCTGCCGGTTGGCCGCTGCCGATGTCCGGCAGCGACGCAACGATTTCCTTCACGATCGAAGGACATCCGTTGGCTAAGGCCGATCACCCAAGTGAGGGGCTCGGCGTGGCGCTCCCCGGCTACTTCGAGACCATGCGGATTCCGCTGATCGCCGGGCGAACCTTCACCAGCATGGATCGCACGACCACCACGCCGGTGGCGATCATCGACCAGGCATTCGCGAAGAAGTATTTCCCTGGCGTGAATCCGGTCGGCCGGCACATCACAGCGGATGTGGGTGATGGCGTGGTGAAGAGCCCGGTGCGCGAGATTGTGGGCGTGGTCGGGAATATCAAGCAATTCGGACTGACGGCGGAGCCTGCACCGCACTTTTACCTGGCGTGGACGCAGGCTGTGATCACGGATCCTTATCTCTGCATCCGCGCGACGGGCGATCCGGCGGCGCTGGAGCGCGCGGTGAGGGCGACGATTGCGGGGATGGATGCGAATATTCCGACGTATCGCGTGCACCCGTTGGATTACTACGTCGCGCAGCAAGTGGCGCCGGCGCGCTTCCAGACGCTGCTGTTGACGGCGTTCGCGGCGATTGCACTGCTGCTTGCGGCAGTGGGATTGTATGGCGTGCTCGCTTACATCGTGCAGCAGCGTGCGCTGGAGATTGCGCTGCGGCTGGCGGTGGGCGCGCAGCGCGGCGATGTGTTGCGCATGGTCCTGCGGCGCGGCATGACGCTGGCTGCACTCGGGGTAGCGGCCGGGCTCGGGATCTCGTTTGTCGTCACGCGATTCCTTGCGACGCTGCTTTATGGAGTGAAGCCGCTGGACGCGCTGACGTTCTGCGGGATGTCGCTGGTGCTGCTGGCGGTGGCATTGGTAGCGAGCGTGGCGCCTGCGTATCGGGCCGCGCAGACCGATCCGATGACGACGCTGCGCACACAATAGGTGCTGGCCGCACGGGCGCGCCTGCGGCGCCTGTTGCAGGGTTCGCCTCCCTCTGGTCGCTCACGTTGGATGTTGTGGGCGGCGCGAGCAAGTGCAGGTCCTTCGACTTCGCGCCCTCGACGCTTCGCTCAGGATGACACCTACAAATAGCCGCGCACCACCCGATCTAGTCCATTGCGGGCAGGCGCAGGTCGGCATAGTGGCGATTGCGCTCCAGGCACAATGCTTCGACGACTAGCTCGTGGTCGTCGCGCTGGGCGAGGCCGGAGACGGTGACCGATCCGATGACGCCGGTGCCGGCGAGCGCGATGGGAAACGCACCGCCGTGGCTGGCGTAGTCGGCCGGGGGCAATCCGTATCTTTCCTGCAGGGTCGTGTTGCGTGTTTTGAGCGCAAGGCCGATAGCGTAGCTGCTGCGATGGAGACGTGCAACGAGGTTGGCTTTGCGGCGCGCCCATTCTGCATTGTCGGGTGATGTTCCGTGCAGTGCCGCGTAGAAGAGCGGCGCGCCGGGCTGATTGCCGAGATGCGGGGCGAAGCGGCGGATGTCGATGACGATAGCGAGCTGCCGCTCCATGGCCAGCTCACGCAGCGTGGAGCCGAGCTGCCACGCGTCGTCTTCGTTGAAGGAGGCCCATTGCAGTTCGCGCTCCTGACGGGCGATGCGGTCGAGGTCGTCTTCTGTTTGCGCCATGTGGATTGCTCTCTGGATGAGGATATGCCTTGGAGCAGATTCCTCCACTACGCTTCGCTCCGGTCGGAATGACAAGGGGCGGAGCTATTGCAGCAGCACGCTGACGATCGATGCGGACATGAGGTTGGCCATGGTGCCGGCGAGCATGGCGCGGAGGCCGAGGCGGGCGAGCTCGTTGCGGCGCTCGGGGATGAGCGCGCCGATGCCGCCGATCTGGATGCCAATGGAGCTGAAGTTGGCGAAGCCGCAGAGAGCAAACGTGGCGATGGTGAAGGAGCGTGGGTCGAGCGTGCCTTTGAGCGCGCCGAGATTGGCGAAGGCGATGAGCTCATTCAGAACCATGCGGGTGCCGAGCAGATTGCCCACGATGTGCGCGGAGTGCCAGGGGATGCCGATGAGCCACGCGATGGGCGCGAAGATCCAGCCGAGCACCTGGTCGAGCGAGGTAGGAAAGGGGAAGTGGTGCGGTTGAAGCCAGTTGTGAACGCCGCCGAAGATGCCGTTGACCAGCGCGATGAGGGCGACGAAAGAGATGAGCATGATGGCGACGTTGAAGGCGAGGCGGCCGCCATCGATGGTGCCGCGTGCGACCGCGCCTAAGAAGTTTTCCTCGCGGTGCTCTTCTGACTCAGGCAGATATACGTGGCCGAGAGTATCGGGAATTTCGGTTTCGGGCACCAGCATCTTCGAGATGAGGATGGTGCCGGGCGCGGTCATGATGACGGCGGCGAGCAGATGTTTGGCATCGATGCCGTAGAGGATATATGCGGCCATGATGCCTCCGGAGACATGGGCCATGCCGCTGGTCATAATGGTCATGAGCTCGGAGCGGGTGAGATTGGCGAGGAAGGGACGGATGGAGAGCGGCGCTTCGGTCTGGCCCATAAAGATGGAGGCGGCGACGTTGAGCGATTCCGCGCCGGAGATGCGCATGGTGCGCTGCATGCCCCAGGCGAAGGCGCGGATGACGAGCTGCATGATGCCGAGATAATAGAGCGCGGCGAAGAGCGCGGAGATGAAGATGATGGTGGGCAGCACCTGGAAGGCGACGATGGAGCCATAAGAGGAGTGCTGCTTGCCGAACTCGCCGAAAACAAACTGCGAGCCGGCAAAGGAGTAGCTGAGCAGCTTGTTGACGCCGTCACCGGCATAGGAGATGGCGTCGCGGCCCAGGCTCCAGCGCAGCACGAGGAAGGCGAAGAGGAGCTGCAATCCAAGACCCCAGGCGACGGTGCGCAGGCGGATAGCGCGGCGGTTGGTAGAAAAGAGCCATGCGAGCAGCAGCATGGTGACCAGGCCAAGGATTCCGGTGAATCGAGCCAAGTGTCAGTCCTGGGACTCGGGATGGGATGCCGTGTGGCTCAGAGTATCGCGGGTGAGCACCTCGTGCACCAGCGGCATGGGGTGAGGCGGTGCGTCAGCGATGACGATGGCATCGGCCATCATGCTCTCCGGGAGGGGAAAGCGGGGGGCATCATCGGCAAAGAGGGTGCAGAGCGGATCGCCGGCTCGTATCTGCGCTCCGAGTTTTGTATGAAGCTCGATGCCGGCGTGGGCAGAGACAGACTCGCCGGGCTGGGTACGCCCGGCACCAAGACCCTGGACCGCCCAGCCGATAGCGGTGGTATCCATGGAAAAGAGGAAGCCGGAGCGCGAGGCCCGGAGTACACGCTGCTGGGCCGGCTTGTGGGCGAGGGCGGCGAGGTCGCCGCCCTGCAGGGCGACCATCTGCTCAAAATGACGGAGCGCGGAGCCGTCTGCGAGAAGGCCTTCGGCGCGCGCGCGGCCCGCCTGTGCAGTGTCGCTGACGCCGGTGAGGAAGAGCATCCAGCCCGCGATAAGCAGCGAGAGTTCGCGAAGGTCGTCGCTGTTGATGTTACGTTCTCCGCGGAGAAGCGCCAGGGCCTCGAGAATTTCAACGGAGTTACCCGCAAAACGCCCCAGCGGCTGTGACATATCCGTGAGTACCGCGGCGGTGCGGGTGCCGGAAGCTTCGCCGATCTCCACCATGAGGCGCGCGAGGAAGCGGGAGACGGCCGGGTCGGGGAGAAAGGCGCCCGATCCGGTCTTGACATCCAGTACCAGCGCATCCAGGCCCGCCGCCAGCTTCTTGCTCATGATGGAGGCGCATATGAGGTACGGACTTTCGACGGCGCCGATGTGATCGCGCAGCGAGTAGAGACGTCGGTCGGCGGGGACGAGGTCGGCAGACTGGCCGACGATGGAGCAGCCGGCCTGATCGAGCACCATCCGTATCTCCGCGGGCGAAAGCGTGGTGCGATAGCCGGGGATGCTTTCGAGTTTGTCCAGCGTGCCGCCAGTGTGGCCGAGAGCGCGACCGCTAAGCATGGGAACACGCAGGCCTGCGGCTGCGGCAATGGGTGCGATGAGAAAGGAGGTTTTGTCGCCGACGCCGCCCGTGGAGTGCTTGTCAACTGTGGGGCGTGCTGCGCCGCCGTCTGCGGGGCGGCGCAAATCCAGTTGCACGCCGGAGACGCGCATCGCCTGAGTGAGCGACTGAACTTCTTGCGGCTCCATGCCGCGGAGGAATGTGGCCATAAGAAATGCGCTGAGTTGCGCGTCGTTGATGGACTCGTCCGCGGCGCCGCGCGCAATGTAGGCGATCTCGGCTTCGCTGAGGGCCAAGCCATCGCGCTTGCGGCGGATGATGCTGCCGGTGTCGAGGGACCCGTCTGGGTTATTCGGCATGGGCGAGATAGAAGCCGAGCGGGAGCAGCTCGGCGAGGGTGCGGGTTTGGAGTGTGCCGTCGAAGGGAAAGAGGACAAGACCGCCGGGCGGCATGAACTCGGCGAGCACCTGACGGCAGGCGCCACACGGTGAGCTGGGCGCATTGTGGAGATTGGTCACAGCCGCGGCGACGATTCGCACCTGTGGGCCGTGCTGCGCGATGGCGCGAGCGATGGCGGCGCGTTCTGCGCAGAGGGTAAGGCTGTAGGAGGTGTTCTCGACGTTCGCTGCGGTGACGATTTCGCCAGGTTCAACCAGCAGCGCCGCGCCCACGCGAAAGCCGGAGTAGGGCGCATAGGCGCGTTGCGCGGCCTCCTTGGCGGCGGCAAGCAGTTCTGCCTGGCGCGCGGCCGAGATGGTGATGGGCGAGGGCGGCATCTGATTTTGAGGCTACTTAGGAGAAGAGCGGGTTGCAATGGCTGATCTGCATCCACGTGCGCGGTTGAGCAACAGCTTAAGCACGCGGATGCTGCGGGCGAAGAGATGCGGTACTTTCGATAATGTGGCTGGGCTTCCTGCTCGGCATTGGCGCTGAGCTTTTAGGCTGCACATCCCCAGTGGGGAGCGAGGATGTCATGTCATATCATGAGGACTCGTTCAGCTCACGGGAACAGGTAATCTCCTTGAAGAGTCAAGCCCCAGGGCGCAGTGTATTGCTCGGTTTTGTTCTCATTGCAGTTACTCTGACGGCGATTGCCACAGTCACGCTCCCGCTGCTGTCTCACCGCATTCTGGCCTATTACGCAGATGACTTTTTCTACTATCTGCAAATTGCTCACAACCTGGTCGAGCACGGCAAGTCCACCTTCGACGGAACAACGCTGACGAACGGCTACCATCCATTGTGGCTGCTGGTTGTTGCGGCTTTCTATCTTTGCGGCGGGGACCGAGGAGTCTTTTTCGGCATAGCTGTGCTCACCGTGGCAGCCACGGTAAGCACATATGTGATGACTCAGAAGCTGCTGGTTCGCCATTCCATTCACCCGGTAATCGCTTCGTTCTGGGCGGCATGGGCGGCCCTGTTTGCACTTTCGATGGACCGGACGGGCATGGAGGTCATCCTTGCCGTTCCGCTGTTGCTGGCTTTTGTGCTGTTGGTCGACAGCGGCGACTACTTACGGAGTCCGCGTGGCGCAGCCTGCGCTGGATTTCTGGCAGCTTTGGTCATTCTCTCCCGGCTGGATACGGTTCTGCTGCTTTTCCTATATGTCACTGCTCTGCTTGTGAGCGAGCGTCGCTCGCTGCTGCTGCGACGCGTACCGTGGATTTGCATTGGGTTGGCTCCCCTCTTTCTTTACGCGATATCCAATCTGTGGTTCTTCGGCAGTCTTGGGCCGGTTTCCAGCAGCGCCAAGCATCTTCAGCCTGAGTATGTCTTCAGCGGGAAGACGCTGGAATCGCTGTTTTATCCGCTCGGGCTGGTAGCGATGGCCTTCCTCATCCCCGCGATGTTGCTGATCGCCGCGGGAGCTGCATACGCCCTCATGCATCGCAGACAGCCGGCGCTCTTCTGGGCGATGCTGGCGTTTACCCCTGTCTATGTGGCGGTATTGTCGCTATCCAGCGACTGGGGCCTTTGGATCTGGTATCGCTATCCATTTATTGTTTCCAGCATCGCGGGCCTGCTGTTGTTGCGTGATGCACTTCGAGGATGGTCATGGACGCAGTACGTTCTCGCGCCTGCGGCCTTCATTCTTTGCGCGCTCTTCTGCGTGGGATTGCGCAAGCCGCCGCTGAATACTCAGATTCTGAATCTGGCGATCCAGCTTAAGGATTTTGCAGCGACGCATCCTGGGATTTATGGAATGGGCGATGCAGCGGGAACTCCGGCGGTTGTGATAGGCCAGCCCATCGTGCAACTCGAAGGGCTAGTGATGGACAAAAGGTTCCTCGACAACATCCGGGAAAAACGGAATCTTCTCGATGTGCTCAGAGAGTATGGTGTCCATTATTACGTCTCGACCAACGCTGTATCTACGGCCAACGGGTGTTTCGATCTGAGCGAGCCGAAGGTAGCGGGGCCGCGCTCGCCTCATATGCGCGCGACGTTATGCCGAGCCCCGGCGAAGACTTTTAGGTCGGGGGAATATGGTGTCTGGGTATTCGATTTGCGGTGATCGACAGTCTCATTCACAGCAGCGGCGACGCCGGATTCTGAGGCAAGACTATGAAGAAGCCGCGGCGCAGGCACGTGCGCGGCTGAGCAACAGGTCGCGCTCACGAGCATTGCGTGCGAGCGAGGCGGCGCGCTCGAACTCGGGGCATGCTTCGTCGAACCGGTTGAGGCGGAAGAGCAGCTCGGCGCGCACGCTGGGCAGGCGATGGTAGTTGGCGAGGGATGGCTCGGCGGTGAGCTTGTCAACGAGTTCGAGTCCAACCTCGGGACCGAAGGCCATGGCGAGCGCGACGGAGCGATTGAGCTCGACGACGGGCGAGGGCTGACGCTCGGCGAGTGTGGCGTAGAGCGCGGCGATGCGCTTCCAGTCGGTCTCTTCGCCGCTGCGGGCGCGCGCGTGACAGGCGGCGATGGCGGCCTGCAGCGTATACGGGCCGGGTGTCCGGCTGAGCTGCTGGGCGCGAGCGAGTGCGGCGAGGCCGCGGCCGATGAGCAACTGGTCCCAGCGGCTACGATCCTGGTCGAGCAACAGGATGGGTTCGCCTGCCGGGCCAAGACGCGCGGCGTGACGCGAGGCCTGGATTTCCATGAGCGCGACGAGGCCGTGAACTTCCGGCTCCTCGGGGGCGAGGCCGGCGAGGATGCGGCCAAGGCGCAGCGCGTCTTCGCAGAGCGCGGGGCGCAGCCAGTCTTCGCCGGCGGTGGCGGAGTAGCCCTCGTTGAAAATGAGATAGATGACTTCGAGGACGGACGAGAGACGCACGGCGCGATCGAGCCCGGTGGGGACTTCGAAGGGCACGTGGGCTTCGGCGAGGGTGCGCTTGGCGCGCACAATGCGCTGCGCGATGGTGGGCTCCGGCGTGAGGAAGGCGCGGGCGATCTCCGGCGTGGTGAGGCCGCCAAGCAGGCGCAGCGCGAGGGCGACGCGCGACTCCGGCGAGAGCACAGGATGGCAGGAGATAAAGACCAGCCGGAGCAGATCGTCCTGAATATCGCCGTCGGCAGCAGCGGCGAGCGCGGTGGCGAAGTCGGCAAAGGAGCGCTGCTGCTGCTCCTCGAGTTCCCTGGCTAATTCCTCGTGCTTGCGCTCAAGCCGCGTATTGCGGCGCAGCAGGTCGATGGCGCGATGCTTGGCCGCAGCCATGAGCCACGCGCCGGGATTCTGCGGGATGCCGGACTCGGGCCACTGTTCGAGCGCGGCGACGAGCGCGTCCTGCGCCAGCTCCTCGGCGATGCCGACGTCGCGCACGATGCGCGTGAGACCGGCGATGACGCGCGCGGATTCCATGCGCCAGACGGCATCGATGGTGCGATCGATCTGGCTGCGGTCGAGGTCACTGGACGCCATGGCTGGTTTCACCGCGGGGTTCACAGCAGGTTTCACAGCATGGATCAGACCATCTTTCGCGGTGTGCGCGCAAACGTGAGGAATTTGCCGGAGGATCTATTCGCCGGGCGCTTCGAGCACGGGGCGAATCTCGAACTCGGCTTCGGTACTGTGGCCGCACAATGTGGGACAGCGTTTCATCCAGGCGATGGCTTCCTCTTTCGAAGCGACCTCCAGAATGTTGACGCCGGCGATGAGCTCGTTGGTCTCGGTAAAAGGACCGTCCACGGTGCGAAATTCGCCCTTGGACATGCGAAGACGCGTGGCGTTAGAGCTGGGCTGCAGCCGCTCTACCGCGACGAGCACACCGGCCTGGCGCATCTCGTCGTCGAATCGCTGCATGGCCGCTACAAGTTCAGGGTCGGGTGCGCCTGACTCCATCCACTTCTCTGATTTACGCAAGACTACAAATCGCATGGCTGCCTCCTCGGAAGGTTAGGTGCGTACAGGGATGAGCGCGCGCAGACGCGGTTCCAGCAGATAGACGCCAGCCCACACCAGCACTCCGAAGAGAATGGGGAAGACCGTGCTGAAGAGGGGCTTGCCGACCCGCAGCTGAATCACGACCGCGCCACCAAGGTATCCCGTGAGCAAGACCGCGCCCAAGACAGACGTAGATGGGATGGCGTAAAGCGCGGTGCAGATGAGCAGGATGACCCCGATGGGGATAGAGAGACTCTGCGCGAAGCCAAGCTGCGTCATGGCCTGCGTGACCGGCAGCGGGCGAACGAGTTTCATAACGCCATCGAACAGGAGAAAGAGGATAGCGAGGATCCTGAGGACGCGGCCGGTCCAGAGGTGCGACCTGGAAGGCGCAGTGGTATCGACGGATGCAGGCATAACATTCTCCCTCGTGTGAATTCGGTGGATGTATCCGCGCTCCTCCTGCAAGAGGAGCGCGGACGGCGGATCAGGCATTTTTTGTTTGTAGTTCTTCGGTGAAGCCTGGGAACTCCTTCTGCACCTCTGCAGGAAAGTCGGTCCAATCCAATATCTGGCGGATCTCGATGGTTTCGTTGGCTGCGGCGGGGCAGCGGGAGGCCCACTGGATCGCCTCCTCTTTGGACTTCACCTGGATCATCCAGAAGCCGCCGACCACCTCTGTGGCTTCGGCGAAGGGGCCGTCGGTGACCTTTGGCTTGCCGTCGGCGAAGCTGATGCGCGCGCCCATTGAGGGCGGATGCAGCCCTTCGAGCGAGAGCAGGACACCGGCCTTCTGCAGCTCTTCGTTGTACTTCATCATGTTCGCGATGGCCTTGGCATCCGGCGTGGTGCCGGGCGCCGCCTTCTCGTAGCCCTTCGGGATCATCAGCATCATGAATCGCATGGCGGTCTCCTTAGCGTGTGGAATGGGTCGCGAGTGCTGGTTCCCCTGTGCACGTCTGGGACGGATTCATAAGCGGGCGGATGGTCACGTGGCCATCGCCGGCGACCTTCAGAAAGCGCTTTGAGGACTCGATGGCGGCCTCTTTGGTGGGTAATTCAAGGATGGCGAAGCCGCCGATAATCTCCGTGGATTCGATATAGGGGCCGTCGGTGATGGTGACCTTGCCGTCTGCCTGGGTGACGCGCGCGCCCTGCTGGAGCGGGGTGAGGCCGCCGGTGGCGACCAGCTCGCCGGACTTCATGGACTCTTCGATCAGCTTGTTCATCTCGTCCATATATTCCTTGCTGGGCGGACCCTGCTGCGCGGATGGGGTGAAGAAGGTAAGGAATTGCATCGGTGTATCTCCTTTTGCTGGATAAGGCTTCCGGCTGCCCGGAGAGCGCTTCTATCTACGCGTCGAACGAGTCTTGCGGGAATCGACAGCCGCCTGAACTTTTTTTCGGATACCGATTGTGCCCCGTCCGGCATTCTAGTGGGTAGGGTGCTGTTGAAGGCGGGAATCCCGGGCGCGGGGGCGCCGTCTGAGCAACGGAGCGGCATGGCGGGACGGAAAACAACTCGGCAGGGTGCCACATCTGCACAGACCGACGTGCTGGAGCTGTTTCATCCGGTGACGGCGGAGTGGTTTCGCGCCGTCTTCGACTGGCCGACCGCGCCGCAAGTGCTGGGCTGGCCGGCGATTGCGCGCGGGGAGCACACGCTGATCCTGGCGCCAACCGGCACCGGCAAGACGCTGACGGCTTTCTTGTGGTGCCTGAACCGGCTGATGCTGGAGCCGGCGCCGGAGGCAGCGGCGGCGTGCCGCGTCATCTATATCAGTCCGCTGAAGGCGCTGGCCGTGGACGTAGAGCGCAACTTGCGCGCGCCGCTGGCCGGGATTGCGAACATGGCGCGGCGGGATGGCGTCGCGGTGCGCGAGCCGGCGATCGCCGTGCGCACCGGCGACACCCCGCAGAAGGAGCGCGCTCTCTTTCGCCGGCATCCGGCGGAGATTTTGATCACGACGCCGGAGTCGCTGTATCTGCTGCTGACTTCGGATGCTGCGGCGGGACTGCGCGGGGTCGATACGGTGATCGTCGATGAAATTCACGCGCTGGTGCCGACCAAGCGAGGCGCACATCTGGCACTGTCACTGGAACGTTTGCAGGCGATCACCGTGCGGCCGTTCCAGCGGATTGGACTTTCGGCGACACAGCGTCCGTTGGAGGAGGTAGCGCATTTTCTCGCCGGAGCGGAGGGGGCGGCGCAGAGTGAGTCGCAGGCTCTCGTCTCAGACGTAGCCACGGATGCGGCTGGGAATGAACTTGAGCAGGAGATGGAAGCCGGCTTTACACGCGACGAGACGGCCGAGGCTGTAGCCGCGCGCGAGGAGCAGGTGGTGTGCTTTCGGCCGGTGACGATTGTGAATGCGAGCGAGCCGAAGCGGCTGGAGTTGCGCATCGAGGTGCCGGTAGAGGACATGGCTCGCCTCGGCCAGCCAGAGGAACTGCCGAGTGGCGCGGCGGCGCAAGGGACGAAGCGGACTTCGATATGGAGCGCGATTCAGCCCCGGCTGCTCGCGATTGTGCGCGAGCGGACCTCAACGCTGATTTTTGTGAACAACCGGCGTACGGCGGAGCGGCTAGCCGGTGCGATCAACGACCTTGCCGGCGAGGCGGTGGCGCGAGCGCATCATGGATCGCTGGCAGCGGCTCAGCGGTCGGAGATTGAAGAGCTGCTGAAGGCAGGAAAAATTCGCGCGCTGGTCTGCACCTCGTCGCTGGAGCTGGGCATCGACATGGGCGCGGTGGACCTGGTGATCCAGATCGAAGCGCCGCCCTCGGTGGCGAGCGGCATGCAGCGCATCGGACGCGCGGGGCACCATGTGGGCGCGGCGAGCGAAGGCGTGATCTTTCCCAAGTACCGCGCCGATCTGGTCGCATGCGCCGCAGTGACACGGGCGATGCACGAGGGCCTGGTGGAATCGACGCGCTACCTGCGCAATCCGCTGGATGTACTGGCGCAGCAGATGGTGGCAACGGTGGCGCAGCCGCCGCGCGTTTCGCGTATGCCGCGTTCCAAGAAGGAGCCACCGCTGCCGGCGGAGATCACGGTCGATGATCTCTTCGCGATTGTGCGCAGTGCGGCGCCGTTTGCGGAGCTGAGCCGCGGCGCCTTTGAAGGCGTGCTCGATCTGCTGGCGGGGCGCTATCCGTCCGATGAATTTGCCGAGCTGCGTCCGCGCATCACGTGGGATCGCGTGCGCAACCTGCTGACGCCGCGCGAGGGCGCGAAGATGCTGGCGATCCTGAATGGCGGGACGATTCCGGATCGTGGATTGTATGGCGTCTTTCTCTCCGGCACCGAAGGACGGCCGGTACGCGTGGGCGAGCTGGACGAAGAAATGATCTTCGAGAGCCGCACGGGCGAGACATTCATCCTGGGGGCGACGACGTGGCGGATTGACGAGATCACGCACGATCGCGTGCTCGTCTCTCCGGCGCCGGGTGAGCCGGGCAAGATGCCCTTCTGGCATGGCGACACCGCGGGACGGCCCCTGGAGTTCGGACGGCGCATCGGCGCGCTGGTGCGCGAGCTGCGCGAGATGCCGCGCAATGCGGCGATGTCGCGGCTGACCCGCGAGCATGATCTCGATCCGCAAGCGGCAGAGAACCTGCTGCGGTTTCTTGCCGACCAGGAATTAGCAACTACCGCAGTGCCGGATGATCGCACGATTGTGATCGAGCGGGTGCGCGATGAGCTGGGCGACTGGCGCGTATGCGTGTTGACGCCATTTGGCAGCCGCGTGCACGCGCCGTGGGCGATGGCGATCAGCGGCCGTCTGCGCGCGAGCGGTCGCGGCGATGTGGAGATGATGTGGGCTGATGATGGATTTGTGCTGCGCTTTCCGGAGACGGATGCGGCGCCCGATCCGGAGCTGATCCTGCTCGATCCGAACGAAGCGTCCGATCTGGTGCTGCGTCAGCTTGGTTCGACAGCGCTGTTTGCCGCGAAGTTTCGCGAGTCTGCGGCGCGGGCGCTCTTGCTGCCGCGGCGCCGCGCGACGGGACGTGCGCCCTTGTGGGCGCAGCGCAAGCGCGCGTATGACCTGCTGAGCGTGGCGGCGCGCTATCCCGCGTTTCCCATGCTGCTGGAGGCGTATCGCGAGTGCGTGCGCGATGTCTTCGATATGCCGGCATTTCTCGAGGTGCTACGCTCGGTGAATGCGCGGACGACGCGTGTGCATGTGGCCGACTCGAAGACGCCTTCGCCGTTTGCCGCGTCGCTGCTGTTCAGCTATGTCGCGAACTACATCTACGACGGCGATGCCCCGCTGGCGGAGCGGCGCGCGCAGGCGCTCTCGATCGATCAGGAGCAGTTGCGCGAGCTGCTCGGCGATGCCGATCTGCGCGAGCTGCTGGATGCCGATGCGATTGCCGAAGTGGAAGAGCAGCTGCAGGCGCTGACTGACAACCAGAAGGCACGCGGCGCAGACGGCATCCACGATCTGCTGCTACGGCTTGGCGATTTGAATCGTGCGGAGCTGTTGCGGCGGCTTGCGGCACCGGATGTGGCGATCCACACGGAGCGATTGCTGCGAGCGAAGCGACTGCTGGAGGTGAAGATCGCGGGCGAGAAGCGGCTGATTGCCGTCGAGGATGCGGCACGATACCGCGATGCGCTGGGCATTCCGCTTCCGCCCGGGCTGCCCAGGGCGCTGCTCGAGCGGGTGGCGCAGCCGGTGCTGGAGCTGGTGCGCCGTTATGCGCGCACACATGGGCCGTTCACGCAGGGCGAGGCGGCGAAGCGCTTTGGACTCGATGCGAAGCCGGTGGAGGCGGCGCTGCGCCGGCTGCTGCTCGATGGCCGCGTTGTGGAAGGCGGCTTCCGGCCGGGCGGCGTGCATCGCGAGTGGTGCGACGCCGAGGTACTGCGGCTGATCCGGAGAAAGTCGCTGGCGCGGTTACGAAAAGAAGTGGAGCCGGTGGAGCAGCAGATGCTGGCGCGGCTGAACACGCACTGGCAGGGCGTGCTGCAGCGCCGGCGCGGGCTGGATTCGCTGCTGGACACAATTGAGAGCCTGCAAGGCGCGCCGCTGCCGGCGTCGCTGGTGGAGACCGCGATTCTGCCGGTGCGGCTGGCCAATTATGCGCCGGGGCAACTGGACACGCTGATTGCCGCGGGTGAGGTGGTGTGGGTCGGGCTCGATCCGCTGGGCGAGCACGATGGGCGCATCGCACTGTATCTGGCGGACCGGCTGCGGACGTTGTTACCCCCGGTGCGGCAGAATGCGCTGGCCGCGGTGGAGATGACGGCGAAGGAGCAGGCTGTGCTGGAACAACTGGAGCGCGGCGGCGCGATGTTTTTTGCGCAGATCCATGACGCGCTGGGCGGCGGCTATCCGGGCGAAACACTCGACGCGCTATGGACGCTGGTGTGGCGCGGCGTGGTGACGAACGACACCTTTCATGCACTGCGAGCGTACACATCGCGGCCGACCGGACGGCAGCCGAAGCGCGCGCATTCGAGCGGAGCGCAGGTGGCGGCGTTCCGGTCGCGGAGGACAACCCCGCCGAGCGCGCAGGGGCGATGGACGCTGGTGCCGCAGCCAGAATCCGCAAAGGATGCTGCAGCGGTTACGAATTGGAGTCATGCGATCGCGAACCAGTTGCTGACGCGCTATGGCGTGCTGACGCGCGAGAGCGTGGCGCAGGAGAATCTGCCGGGAGGCTTCAGCGCAGTGTACGACGTGCTCAAGGCAATGGAGGAGAGTGGCCGGGTGCGGCGTGGATATTTTGTTGCCGGGCTGGGTGCGACGCAGTTTGCGCTGCCGTCGGCGGTGGACCTGCTGCGCTCGCTGCGACAAGAGGCGCGCAGGGAGAAACCGGAGATGGTGCTGCTGGCTGCGACTGATCCGGCGAATCCGTACGGCGCAACATTGCGCTGGCCTGCGGCAGAGGTCGCGTCGAATGAGACGGCGGATACGGACGGGGTCCCGCGGAGCCTGACGCGCAGTGTAGGGGCGAGTGTGGTGCTGCGTAATGGAGAGATGGTGGCGTATCTGCGGCGCGGCAATCCGAATTTGCAGGTATTTCTGCCGGCGGAGGAGCCGGAGCGGTCGCAGGGGGCGCGCGATCTGTCGCAGTTCCTGGTCGGAACAGCACAGGCAGAGATGGCAGAGCGTGAGGGAGATCGCGGCGCGGGATTGTTGATTTTGCAGATCAATGGTCAGCCGGTTGGCACACACTTCCTGGCGCGATTCCTGCTGGATGCCGGCTTTCACGCTGCTCCGAATGGCTTCAACGTGCGACGCGCGCCCACGCCTGCATTGGGCCATGAAGCAGGGGCATCCGCGGAGATGCAATAGGTGCCTGAGGGGGATACAATTTACCGTGCGGCGCGGGCGCTGGGCCAAGCTCTCGAAGGCAAGGTGGTAACGCACTTCGAGACCGCGCTCGCGCCGCTTGCCGCCGTCGATGACGACACACCGGTGGCGGCCCGGACGGTGGAGAAGGTGGAGTCGCGCGGCAAGTGGCTGCTGATCCACTTCTCGGGCGACTTGATCCTGGCAACGCACATGCGGATGTCCGGCTCGTGGCACATCTATAGAACTGGTGAGCGATGGCATCGTCCGCGGCGCGAGATGCGGGTCGTGGTGGCCACGGCGGGGTTTGAGGCGGTCGCGTTCCATGTGCCGGTCGCGAAGTTCTACACCGCGCACACGCTGGCGCGCAGTTCAGCGATCGCAAAACTGGGGCCGGATCTGCTGGGCACAGAGTTCGCGGCAGACGATGCGAGGGCGCGGCTGTTGGCGCGCGCCGATGAAGAGATCGCGAATGCGCTTTTGAACCAGCAGGTGATGGCGGGACTGGGGAATGTCTACAAGAGTGAGGTGCTGTTTGCCTGCGGCGTGCATCCCTTCCGGCTGGTGAGCACGCTAAAACCTGCCGAGATCGATTGCATTCTCGATCGCGCGCGGCATTTTCTGGAAGCGAATGTGAAGGACAGCGCGGACGGCGGGATGGTGACGTACACAGGGCTGCGGCGCACGACCCGGGCATCGGGTCTATATGTTGACGGCCCGGGCGCGCGGTTGTGGGTCTACCGGCGGCAGGGCAAGGAGTGCCGACGATGCGGCGCGGCGATCCGGATGCGGCGGCAGGGAAGGGGGGCGCGCTCGACGTACTGGTGTCCTGAATGCCAGCCGGAACGGGCGCGCTAGGTCCCAGACGGATTGCTAACCGCTACTGCTTCGGTCATGGTAAGTCCGTGGAGTTGGAGAGCGGTGTGCAGGTCTGGATCGTCTGCGGCGATGGCGGAGGCTGAAGTGTTGTGCAGCGGGAAGGGCTCGAAGATGGCCCAATTCTCGATGGAGTGGCCGTAGCGCGAGCGGTAGAAGATACCGTCGAGGCCACGGCGAAAGACGACCAGCGAGGCTTCCTGCGTGAGTTGGCGAGGTCGGCCTGCCTGAAGCGTGGAGGCGTCGATCTCTGAGAGTCCAAGGGCGACGGCGGTGGAGGCGAGCTCGCGGCGGAGCAGCGCGATCCAGCCGGGCGCGTAGATGTCGGCAAATTCGCCCTGGGCCTCGGCGGTGCCGATCAAACGCGCGACCAGCCAGCTTGCAGGAACGGTGGCGAGCGGGGTGAAGTCGTCTTCGCCTTCGATCTCGGCGAACTCAGCCAGCAAGGTGAGGTCGGGGCGGAAGCGGGCGAGCGTTTCGAGAAAGCATCCGAGGCGCTGGCCGGAGGTGTAGAGGACGCGATAGTAAGCCTGCGGATCGTCGAAGCGATTGCCAAAGGTGCCGTCGGAGTGAGCATGGGCCCAGTCGGGCGGCTGCCAGGGATCGGGCCAGCGGCCGATGCGGTGGAGGGGCTGCCCCGCTACGCGCAGTTCGAGAGGCACGGAGTCTGGAGAGGCGGACTCAGGATGCGCAGGAGGGGGAAAGAGGGGCTCTGGAGACAATGGCGAATTCTACCGTTTCCACAAACGCTGGGGCCCTGTTAGCAGTCTACGAGGAGCGGTTTTTCTGAGGGAGAGAGTCTCGTTCGCGCTGGTAGACAACCATGACCGGCGGAGCTAGCCTCCGGCGAGGAAGGCGCGGGCGGCGCGCAGCACTTCCGGTGCAACGATGTGCAGATCGCCTTCGCGCATCAGCCGCAGGGGAACACGGTCGCCGAGCTCGGGGTTAACGCCAGTCATCCATGCCTGGACGACGGCGGGGGTGTCCTGCTCGCGCAGAGTGCGGGCTACCTGGAAGGCGAAGCGCAGGCGCTGCTCGGCATCGCCATAGATTTCGCCGCCGGCGATCCAGCGGTCCACGGCACGGACGTCCTTCACTTTGGCGATGTAGGCGGTTAGCTTGCGGCCGAGGATCGCGACCAGCCGACTGACGATCTCCGGGGTGGGAAGGCGAAGCGATTCCCGGTGCGCGGCCAGATCGGGGCGGGGCATTGCCATGACGGCCATGGACGGAATCCTCCTGACGGATCCAGTATCGCACGGACAGCGGGTAAATACCACTCAAATCACATTTATTTTACGCCAAAGGATCGCTGATTTACTGAGGATTCTGCTGCTGCTGGTCCTGCTGTTGCTGCTGATCGTCCTTCTTGCCGCCGCCGAAGAGCCGGCTGAAGAAGCCGCGCTTTTTCGGCTTGGGTTTCTCCTGCTCGTCGTTCTGGGCGTTTTGTGCGGGATTTCCGGGCGGTTGCGGCTGCCCGGGAGGCAGGACGGTGGGTGTGGTGCTCGGAGGCAGCGGCTGCTGCGGCTGCCCGCCCAGGCCGAAGATCTTCTGGAAGAAGTTCCGCTGATCTCCGTTGGGGTGGGAGCAGGTGTTGGTGGGGGCGGTGCCGTCGAGGAAGGCGGCGTAGTAGTCCTCGGGGCATGTGGGGTCGGCGAGGAGGTTGGTGGTCTTGTCGAGCTTCACAAGGCTGACGCCCTGGGGGATGGGGAAGTCGCGGGTGTCGGAGTACTGCGGGAGCTGGACGGCGCGCTTCATGAACTCGGCCCAGATGGGTACAGCCGCATAGGCGCCCTGGAGCTTGAGGTCCGAGTAGTCATCGTTGCCAACCCAAATGACACAGATGAGGTTGGAGGTGTAGCCGGCAAACCACGCGTCGTGCTCGGTACCGGTTTTGCCGGCGGCTGGAGCCAGGAAGCCGCGGCTGCGAACCCCCGCGCCTGTGCCCGCGTTGAGGACGTTCTCGAGCATGTTGGTGGTGAGGTAGGCGATGCGCGGATCGAGGATGGGCTTGGTATCCGGCTGGTGGTCGCTGATGGGGTCGCCATTGGCAGCGCGGACGGAAGCGATCTCCCAAGGAACGATGCGGGTGCCGTTGTTGGCGAAGGTAGTGTAGGCACCGGCCATCTCGATGGGAGTGGCATTATAGGCTCCGAGGGCTACAGCAGGCGTGCCCTGCGCGGAGCGAATACCCGCGTCGCGCGCCAGCGCCGCCACGTTATCGTAGCCGACCATCTGGGCCAGCTCGACAGTGGCGTTGTTGAGCGAATGTTGCAGCGCATAGCGGGCTGTAACCATTCCACCGGCGTGACCGAAGTTCCCCGGACGATAGCCACCTTCGAAGGTGGTGAGATCGTTATTCAGCATGGTCACTTCGGTGAAGACGCCGTGATGCAGGCCGGGGTCTGTCGGAGCCGGCGTAACGCCGTTCTGCGGCGGGTCGCCAACCACACCGTTGTCGGCGTTGGGATTGGGGTTGGCAGCGGTATCCTCGACCGCGGGCGGGGTGGTGAGCTGCGTGCCGGCCAGCGAGGTGTTGAAGCCGGCGGCGTAGACAAAAGGTTTGAAGGCCGAGCCGGTGGGCCGGTGGGCATTGGCGTGGTTGAGCTGCGAGATGCCGTAGTTGCGGCCACCGACCAGCGCCAGCACCTGGCCGGTGTGGGGGTTGAGGGCGACCAGCGCCACCTGCGGGTCAGGAATGGAGCTAGGGTCCTTGGACCTGGCGCGACGCTTTTCGACCAGCGCGTCGACGGTCTTCATGCCCTCGGCGACGGCTTCGTTGGCGACCTGCTGCAGGTCCGGATCGAGCGAGCTGTAAACCCGCAGACCCTCCGAGGCGTATTGCGTTTCGCCATAGCTGCGGACGATCTGGTCGTGCACGATGTCGATGAAATACGGCGCGAGGCCGCCGTCGACGCTGCCGGGCGCGAGGTGCAGCGGCTCCTGGTGCGCGGCCTCGGCCTGCGCCTCGGTGATGTCGCCGGTCTCAACCATCGCCCCGAGCACGACGTTGCGCCGCGCGATGGCCCGCTTGCCGCCGTGGTGATAGGGATTGAACGCGCTGGGCTGCTGGATCATGCCGGCGAGCAGAGCGCATTCGGCCAGATCGAGCTGGCGGACATCCTTGCCGAAGTAGGCCTGGGCGGCCTCGCCCATGCCGTAGATGCCGAACGATCCCT
This sequence comes from Acidobacteriaceae bacterium, assembly GCA_036500805.1. Taxonomy (GTDB): domain Bacteria; phylum Acidobacteriota; class Terriglobia; order Terriglobales; family Acidobacteriaceae; genus KBS-83. Next base: position 31,497 of record DASYBK010000114.1, read on the forward strand.
GCTGGCCGAGCGGGATCTCGTTGGCATACATCTGGAAGATCTGTTGCTTGGTGTAACGGTGTTCGAGCTGGAAGGTGATTGCCGTCTCGATGATCTTGCGCCGGATGCTTCGGGCTCGCGTCAGATCAAAGAAGTTGCGCGAGAGCTGCATGGTGAGCGTGGAGGCACCGCCACGGTAGCGGCGATCGCCGATCAGGTCGTGGTAGACCCAGCCGAGCAGTGAGTAGTAGTCCACGCCGCCGTGGGAGAAGAAGCGGCGGTCTTCTATGGAGGTGACGGCTTTGACCAGGTCCGGCGGCAGCTCGCCGTAGGTGACGAGGCGGCGCTTGGCGCGGTTCGCGCCCTCCGAGAGCGAGGTGATGAGCTGCGGCTCGAGCTCGTATGCGGAGAGCTGCTGCCGGGCGTCGCCCGAGATCGCGGTGACCATGCCGCTGTCGAAGGAGATGGTCGCGCCCTCCTGCGAATGGTAGGACTGCGGGCCGGGGTGGACGGTGATGCTGTCGCCGCGCAACTCGTAGGTGCCCATGGGCGACTGGTTGCTGCCGGAAGGACTATAGCCGGCGGTGCGTAGCTGCTGGGCGACCGAAACGGCGGTGAGCTTCTGGCCGATGCGGACCTCCCGCGGCGCAGCGTAGATGCGCGGAGTCTGGTTGAAGAGCGGCTTCGCCAGGCGCTCGTCCACTACCTGCTTGTACTTGTTGGAGTAGTAGCTGAAGGTGACGCCGAGGACCAGTAGCGTGAAGGTGACGCCGATGCAGGCGAAGATCAGCACCATCTCCCAGAGAGGCTTTTCGGCGATGCTGCGGTTGGGCGGGAGTTTTAGTTTGACTGCCAAGATAGAAGATTTCCTGACGGCGCCTGCCGCCGCGTGAAGAGCCCTTCGGGCGCGAGCCAGCGGACCGGGATTGAAATGGTGGGGCAAGTCATCCTGATGGTTTGACGTCGCCGGAGCGATCTTTGCGCGGTCCGTTTTGACGCAACATTCACTATGATACGCGGGACGTTGAGGCTTTCGACGTGGCCAGCGAGGTCGGGGCGCTGGCCTGAGCTCAGGAGTCCCGCGTGACTTCTGCATCGGTGGAACCTTATGGTCAACCAGATGGCAACAAACAACCCATCCTAGCCTCCGGTTAGAGTAGGCCAGGCCGGTCAGTTCCGATGGTTTGGCGCAGGGCGGCGGCAATTTCGCCTAGAGGCAGGTCGCGGGTGGCGGATTTGTCGCCGGCAGTGGCTCGGGCGACCAACTCGACCAGACCTTCAGCCGCCTTCTTGCCCACGTTGATGCGCCAGGGGATGCCGATGAGATCGGCGTCCTTGAATTTGACCCCGGCACGCTCGCCGCGGTCATCGAGCAGGACGTCGAATCCGGCGGCTTCGAGGTCGCGGGCCAGTTGCTCGCCCTTGGTCAGAAGCTCGGGGTCGGCGATGTTGGTGACGGTGATGACGACGTCGAAGGGCGCGATAGAGGGTGGCAGCCAGAAGCCGTTGTCATCATGGTTCTGCTCGATGGCAGCGGTGAGGATGCGCTCCATGCCGATGCCGTAGCAGCCCATGGTGGGCATGACTTCCTTGCCGTTGGCGTCGAGGACGCGAGCGCCCATGGACTCGGAGTAGCGGTAGCCGAGCTTGAAGATGTGGCCGATCTCGACTGCTTTGCCGATCTTGAGCGGCACGCCGCAGGTGGGGCAGCCTTCGCCTTCAACAGCGTTGCGGACGTCGGCGGTGACTGTGGGGGTGAAATCGCGGCCGGGGGTGACATTGCGGAAGTGGTAGTCGAGCTCGTTTGCGCCGGCGACCATGTTGGTGCGGCCCTCGAGAGCGTCGTCGAGAATAAAAATGACCTTTCCAGACTGGCTACCAATGATTGCTGCCCAAGCTGTGCTCCAGCCACCAGGCATGTCGATAGGCGGCGGTACGGAATCAAGGCCAATCGGGCCTAGATATCCAGCCGGGCCCTTGAAATACCTTTCCAGCTCTTCAGTTGTCATATAGCGAAGCTCTCTTGCGTGAAGTAACGACTGAAGCTTCGTCTCATTCGCGAAATGGTCGCCTCTAAGAAATACGACAACGGGGAACGTGATCGGCGACTTGAGAGCTTCATCGCCCGTGTCCTGCGCGGTTGCCATGTAGGCCAGGGCCTTGATGTCGTGCTGGGGAAGCATGTTGAGGAAGGCGACGATGTCCGCGATTGCGGCTTTGCCGGGGGTGTGGATCCGCTCCGGCTTGCCGTCGCCGGTGGGGGCCAGGTCTTCGACCGGCGCGAGGTTCGAGGTTGCCTTCTCAATGTTCGCGGCGTAGCCGCATTTGGCGCAGGAGGCGATCAGGTCCTCGCCGGCGTCCGTGTAGACCATGAACTCCTGCGAGCCGGACCCGCCCATCGCGCCGGAGTCGGCTTCGACGACGACAAACGAGAGACCGCAACGGGTGAAGATGGCGCGGTAGGTCTGGTCGTGCTTGCGGTAGCTCTCGTCGAGGCCGGCAGCGTCGATATCGAAGGAGTAGGCGTCCTTCATGGTGAACTGGCGCACGCGCAACAGGCCCGACCTGGGGCGGGGTTCATCGCGGAATTTTGTCTGGATCTGATACCAGATCTGCGGCAACTGCTTGTAGCTGCGCAGCTCGTTGCGCGCGATAGAGGTCACGACCTCTTCGTGGGTCATGCCCAGGCACACCTCGGCGCCCTTGCGATCCTTCAGGCGAAACAGGTTGTCGCCGAAGATGGTCCAGCGGCCGCTCTCCTCCAGGAGATCGCGCGGTAGCAGAGCGGGGAGATAGAACTCCTGCCCGATCCTGTCCATCTCCTCGCGGACGATGGCGATGATCTTATTCAGTGAGCGCTGGCCGAGGAAGAGATAGGAATACACGCCGGCGCTGACCTGGCGGATGTAGCCGGCGCGGAGCAGGAACTTGTGGCTGGCGACCTCGGCATCGGCGGGCGCTTCACGGAGCGTAGGGACAAAAAGCTGGGACCAACGGTGCATGCGGATAGGGATCTCGTCTTCTTTCGGCGCTTGATTCTGAAATGCGAGCGGTAGCGATAGAGCAGTTCCACGATAGGTGTATCCGGCGGAAGTGAATTCCCGCAGCTTTTCCGTCAAGAAAAGCTGCACATCACGGCAGAACGACCGGCATAGTCACCGTGGAACTGCTCTAGTGTATCGAAGCGGGCGCTTATGATGAGCAGGGCGGAGAAGCGGCAAAGCTGCATCCCAGTGGGCAAGGCAGCGGAGGAGTTTCGGAGGCATGCGCGGTAGTCGATGGATTTTCTGGATGAAAGCGTTGGCCTGCGCCTTCACGCTCGGGCTGGCCGGCTGCGGCAACAACGGGCCGCCGGACTTCACGCTCGCCCTGGCGAGCGGCCAGACGACGGCGGCCACCATCACGCAGGGAGGCACGACGCCTGTCATATTTCAGGTGACGGCGGTCCACGGCTCGACCGGAAGCATCACCCTGGTGCTGAGCGGGCTGCCGACGGGGGTTGGTGTTGCACCGGGCTCGGCGACGGTGGGAATTGGTTCGCCGCAGACCTTTACTCTGAACGCCGCGGCGAATGCGCCAGTGACGAGCGCGCCGGTGACGCTGACGGCTACCGGTGTGTCGGGAAATCCGCTGTCTTCCAGTTCGATCACGCACACGCAGACGCTGACGTTATCGGTGACAGCGGCCCCGCCGGCTACGCCGTGATCTAGTGCGCCGGGAGGGCGGTGTCGGTGTCGGGCAGCGGGACGTATTTCCCGTCGCGGAAGCGCAGGCGCTCTACGCTGGTGTAGGGAATCGCTGTCGGCGGGGGAGGCGGCTGAGGCGGCTGCTTGCCGTGCGCGATCTTCGCAGGCTTCACCTTCGGCCGTGTATCGAGATCGGGCGGGGGCTGGGTGCCGCTGCCGGTAAGCACCAGATCGTCGTAGTCCTGGCCGGGCACGGGTTCGAGCGTGTCGGCGCGCTGCCAGGCGTAGCACGGGTCGCGCATCGGGCTCTCCGGGCCGCAGGCGTTGCGGTTGCTGTAGGCGGTCTCGCCGGTGAAGGCGCGCACCACATCTTCCTGCCAGGGCACCAGCAGACTAATGCTGCTGCTCGAAAAGTCGTCTGCCTCGGTGTGGCTTTCGAGGCGAATGCCGTGCAGATCGTTGCCCAGGGTGATCAGCTTGATCGCAGGCGGCAGGCCGCGGCTGCCGGCCAGGTCGACGGCATTGTTCGAGTCTTCGAGCAGCCAGGTGTTCAGGCGGCGGGTGAAGACGGCCATGCCGATGACCGGGCGGCACATGAGGCAATGGAAGGAATCGTCGCCGGGGCGGCCGGGCTTGTCGCTGCGATGTGGCACTGCGGCGGTGACGACTACGTGGCGTGGATGACCGGCCTGGAGATAACCCGCGTCGAAGATGACGACGATATCGACGGGATCCTTGGGTGCGAACCACGAGCCGGTGAGATCGACCGAGGGGTGATCGGGCAGATTGGCGCGCGCGGTCTGGGTTACGGGATCGTAGCGGCCGTACCAGTGCTCCATGGCATCGGTCAGCACGAAGGGACGCGGCACCTCGACCGGGGCAGGTTTGCGCTGGCACCCGCCAATCAGCAACAGGGCCGCCACAGAGGCGGCGATAGGACGCGCGCGCAGCACGCCCCCATGCTAGAGCAATTCTGGATTATCGGTAGGGGAAAGAGCGGATAGCGAGTTGCCGACTCGCTTATATCAGCTCCAGTCCCCAGAGGTCGTGCAGGTGCAGGATGCCGAGGGCGCGGCGATCGCTGTCCGTGACTACGAGCGAGGTGATGCGGCGTTCTTCCATGATGGCGAGGCCATGGGCGGCCAGTTCATCGGCGGCGATAGTGCGCGGCGTGGCGTTCATGGCCTCGCCCGCGCTGAGGGTGAGGGCGTTGGGGCCGCAGCCTTCGAGCAGGCGGCGGAGATCGCCGTCGGAGATGATGCCGATGAGGCGGCCGTCATTGTCGAGCACGGTCGTTACGCCGAGCTTCTTGCGCGACATCTCGTAGATCACCTGGGTCATCGGCGTTGTCGCGGCGACGGCTGGCAGGGCGTCGCCGGTGTGCATCAGGTCGCGTACGAAGGCGAGCTTTTTGCCGAGCTTGCCGCCGGGGTGAAGCGACGCGAAATCCTCCGCGCGGAAGCCTTTGCGCAGCGAGACGGCGATGGCCAGCGCGTCGCCCAGGGCGAGCATCGCGGTGGTGGAAGCTGTAGGGGCCAGGCCGAGGCCGCAGGCTTCGCTGGGCACCGAGCAGTCGAGCGCGACATCGCTGGCGCGGGCGAGCGTGGAGTCGAGATTGCAGCAGAAGGCGATAAGCGCGTCGCCGATGCGCTTGAGCGTCGCCAGCAGCCGGAGGATCTCTTCTGTCTCTCCCGAGGCGGAGAGCGCGAGCACCAGATCGCCTTTGGCGAGCATGCCAATGTCGCCGTGGACCGCTTCCGCGGGATGCAGAAAGAGCGCCGGCGTGCCGGTGGAGGAGAGCGTCGCGGCGATCTTCTGCGCGATGATGCCGCTCTTGCCCATGCCGGTGACGACGACGCGTCCGCGGGTCTCGCCGCAGCGCAGCACCAGCTCGACGGCGGCGGCGAAGGACGCGGCCATGGCGCCTTCGAGTCGTGCTGCAAGCGCGAGCAAACCTTCCGCTTCTGTGCGGATGAGTCTTGCGGGTGTGATGGAGGAATCGGAAGCTCGGGTCATGATTCGTTCACTGGCGGTGTACGAATGACGATTGCAGGAGCGTGGGCCTTCGGGCAAGTGGCGGCTCCATTTATTCCATCACGTAGCACATTCCCGGCTCGTCCGGATCGCGCGGGCGAAAGCCGTAGCGGGCGTAGAGCGAAGCGACGCCCTTGTCCGCGAAGAGATTGATGAACGCGCCCGGCGGGGCATTCTGGCGGAGCCATGCATCGATGGCATCGAGAATGCGCTTGCCCAGGCCGCGCTGCTGATGTTCGGGCAGGACCGCGATATCCGCTACTTGAAAGACAGTGCCGCCGTCGCCCACGACGCGGCCCATGCCGACGGCTTTGCCGTTCTGTTCGATCACGACAGCGAAGAGCGTGTTGGGAAGTGCGGCGCGTACGATCGCTTCACTGCGCGGAGAAAGCCCGGCGCCGGCACGCAGCGTGCAGTACTCCTCGACCGTTGGATTGCGTGCGACGAGCTCGTATACGGGCTTATGTAGAGCGTCCATATAAAATGAGAGGTTAAAGCATTTCTCCTGTTTGCCATGCACGACTCGAGTATGGTGATGAGCAGCTTTTCTTGACGGAAAAGCTGCGTATAGGTCCATTCGTTCGTCTATACCGACAGGCGAAATGCTCTAGCCTGAGCGTGCAACGCCGGAAAGGTAGCTTTGAAGCGCAATCTTATCGTCATTCTTGTGGTGGTCGTGGCATTGGGCCTGATGGCGTGGTCCGGATATCAGAACCTGGAGCGACGTCGCGCGGCACAAAAGGCTCGACCGCATGTGACAGTGCTGGACCAGTCGAACCAGACGGTGCAGCAGGATGTGGCATCCGACGAAGGGCTGCCGAACCTGCGCGGCAAGAAAGCTCCGCCTTTGACCCTGAGAACGCAGGACGGGCGCAAGGTTTCGCTGTCGGAGTACAAGGGCAAGGCGGTGCTGGTGAACTTCTGGGCCACGTGGTGCGTGCCCTGCAAGCTGGAGATGCCGTGGTTCGTGGACCTGCATAAGCAATACGCGCCGCAGGGGTTCGAGATCCTGGGGGTGGATGAGGATGAGGCGAAAGACCGCGGCCAGATCGGCAAGTTCGCGAAGAAAATCGGCGTGAACTACCCCATCCTGCTTGGCGACGACACGGCAGCGAAGGCCTATGGCGGTATCGACGTGCTGCCGACCTCCTTCTATGTAGGCCGTGATGGCAAGGTGGTGGAAGAGGCAGCCGGGCTGATCTCTCGCGACGAGATCGAGGCGAACATCAAGAAGGCTCTGGCGGCGAGGGATTGATGCAACGGCGAGTCAGCAGGTCAGCAAGCCGGCGAGTCAGACGGACATTGTTCATTCTTGCTGCCGCGGTTCTTGCGAGTGTTTCGCTTGCGCAGAAGTTTCCCTGGCAGGACACGCCGGAGGCCGGCGGCAAGGCGCCGCAGACGGTGCACTTTGAAGGGCCGGACCAGATCGAGGTTGCAGCGCGCAAGCCGCAGGTGGTGGAGCTGCGTTTTCGTATCCAGGATGGTTACCATATCAACTCGCACACGCCGCATGAGAAGACACTGATTCCCACGCAGCTCATGATAGTAGATGGCGACGGAGTGAATGTCTCCGCGGTGGACTTTCCTCCGGGCACGGACACCAGCTTTGCCTTTGCTCCGGACCAGAAGGTGAGTGTGTATACCGGCACCATGACGCTGCGCGCGCATGTGACGGTGGCGTCCGGCGGGCATCTGCTGCAAGGTGCGCTGCGTTACCAGGCGTGCGATGCGAATGCATGCATGCCGCCGCGCAAAATCCCTGTTGCCATCAGTCTGCTGGCGAAGTAGGACTGGCCGTCCGGGCGCACGCGCCTCCGGCGCGAGTCGCTGGGTTCGCTTCCTTTGGTCGCTCACTTCGAGTTTTGCGGACGACCGTAGTGACTGCATAACCGTTGCATCGTTCGGAACACCGATGCAACGGGTGCCACTCTATTCCCGGCCTGCGGCTGCGTGTACTATCCGGCTATGCACCGCATCTTCCTTGCTGGTTCGCTCGTCCTGGCGAGCGCTCTCTCCTCGTGCGCTTTCGCCCAGGCACCCGATCCGCAGTCACCGCAGGCGCATATCGCGCAGATGCTCAACGAATCGCCCGGTGCGTGGACACCCGCGCAGATCGCGACGATGGAGCGGCTGCGCGACGCGGCGCTGAGCGATCCATATGCGCTGGCGGAACTGCGCCACCTGACCGACAACATCGGCCCGCGGATTGCCGGCTCGCCGCAGGCGCAGCACGCGGTGGAGTGGGTAGCCGACGAAATGCGCGCACTGGGTGCGACGGTGACGATGGAGAAGACGACAGTGCCGCACTGGGTGCGCGGCGAGGAAACGGCGGAGCTGACTGCATGGCCGGGCATGACGCCCGAGACGACACAGAAGATCGTGCTCACGGCGCTGGGCGGCAGCGTGGCGACGCCGAAGGACGGCATCACCGCGCCGGTGGTGGTGGTCGATTCATTTGCCGACCTCAAGGCGCTGCCGAAGGATGCTGTGAGGGGAAAGATTCTGCTCTTCAACGAGCACTTCGACAAAGGCCTGGCGGCGCAGGGCCGCGGAGGTGAGGCGTATGGCGAAGCGGTGGTCTATCGCGGCGCTGCGCCGAGCGTGGCGGCTTCCCTCGGCGCGATTGCGACGCTGGTGCGCTCGGTGGGCGGCGCGGATTATCGGCTGCCGCACACCGGCATGACGTATTACTCGCCGGGATTGCCGAAGATTCCCGCGGGGGCTGTTACGGCCGAAGATGCCGATCTGCTGAAGGACCTGACATCACAGGGCACGGTGCAGATGCACCTGACCTTGACGCCCGAAACGCTGGCGCCGGTCGAGACCGCGAACGTGATCGCAGATTGGAAGGGCACAGAGCATCCGGAGCAGGTAGTGATCGTCTCCGGACATCTGGATTCGTGGGATCTGGCGACCGGCGCGATCGATGATGGTGCGGGCATTGTGGTATCGATGCAGGCAATTCATCTGCTCGAGAAGCTCGGGGTTCATCCAAAGCGCACGGTGCGTTTCGTTGCCTGGATGGATGAGGAGCAGGGCTCGTATGGCGCACAGACCTATGCGAAAGATTATGCGGGCGAGCTTGGAAATCATGTGGGCGCGATTGAGTCCGACCTGGGCGCGGGACATCCGACGGGAATTTACTTCCAGGGTGGCACGGCGCTGGAAGAATGGTTGAAGCCCCTCTCGCGGGTGCTGGCGCCGATCGGGGCGCCTCTACTGGAGCGCAGCGGGGAGACTGGTGAGGACATCAACTCCGTGACCGAGAAGGGTGTGCCCGGCTTCGCGCCGATCCAGGACAGCCGCTACTACTTCAATTATCACCACACAGCGGCGGATACCTTTGACAAGGTGAACCCGCGCGAGCTGGGCGAGAACGCGGCGGTGATGGCCGTGACGGCATACGCGCTGGCGGACGCGGCGACGCCGGCGCCTCGTTCCGGAGTGCCTCGCGATCCATAGGGCGATCGATAACAAGACACCTAATATTTTGGACAAGAAGCAGACACGGCAGAGAAAATCAACTCAGAGCCAGTTGAAACGTGATAAGCAAAATGTAAGTTCTACCGGCTTACCTCTACAGCCGCGGTGCACCTTTCCACGAACGAGCAGCTGAGGCTCGACCCTCCCGACACGGAACCTCGCTGATCATTATGCGTCCCTTACGCTGCCTTTGTTCCACTCAAGGTGTCGGCAGGAACTGGCCGACTGGAGGAATCGTGGCAACGTACCGAACAAGCAGGCCCCTCCTGGTGGAGGCGACAAGGTGCACAGCTCCCATGACAATAGTCACTGACGTTGGCGAGCGTGCGGTACAAGCAGGCGACTGGATCATATCCGGAGAGGACAACGAACGCTATATCGTGGATGACGCCTTCTTTCAGCGTACGTTTAAGCCCATTGAATGGATGCGCACTGCCGAGGGGAAACAATACGGCTGCTGATCAAATGGAATCGTAGCGGGAAATGCACGGACGCGGCGGCGCCTGCACCTCGGTAGACAAAGACGAGCAAACAGACACGGCAGACAACTGCAGCAGATGCACCTGTTCTGCTCAATCGCTTCCTTGATTTCGTCTCATGTCCTCTCGTCCTACACTTCCAGCCCGATTGAGCGCATCAACTGCAGCGCGTTGGTGCTGTCGGCGATGCCGGGGGCGAGTTTGTAGTCGAAGTGCAGCTCGCCGGCGGTGTAGCGATCGCCGAAATGCATGTTGATGGCGCGGCCGTTGAGCGCGCCGGCGATCTCGGTGAGTGCGAGATCGTGCGTGGTGATGAGGCCGATGGCGTTGCGGGCGAGCAGACTGTGCAGCAATGCTTCGGTACCGACACGACGATCGTGCGAGTTGGTGCCGGAGAGCAACTCATCGAGCAGGAAGAGCGTGGGCTGCGCGGCGGCGAGATCAGTGATCTGCTTGAGCCGCTGGATCTCTGCATAGAAGCGCGAGAGGCCGCTCTGCAGCGAGTCCTGCACGGTGATGGATGCGCCGACGGCGAGCGGCGATAGTGTGAGGCTGCTGCAGCAGATGGGCGCGCCGCATTGTGCGAGCACGACATTCAAGCCGATGGCGCGCAGCAGCGTGCTTTTGCCGGCCATGTTGGGGCCGCTGACGATGATGAGTGCGCGCGCGGCATCGAGCGAGACGTCATTCGCGACTGCGGTGGCGCGCGGCAGCAGCGGATGCGTGAGGCCGATGGCGTCGAGCGTTGACGCGTCTGTATGCGGAATTGGGCGGAGGGTTGGGAACTCGCACGCGGGGCGCTCATAGGCGAAGCCGGCAAGCGAGCTGAGCGCTTCGAAGTCGCCGACGCTCGTGAGCCATGCGCGCATGTGGCCGCCATGACGGCGCCGCCAGTTTTCGACGGCGAGCATCGAGAGCGGCGTCCAGAAGACGAAGCGGTTGACTAGCTTCACAAACCAGTTGTCGGTGGACTCGAGCCATTCGAGGTTGCGCTCGAGCCTGGCGATGGCGCGGGACGGCGGGAGGCCGTCGCTGCGAAGCGCAGCGGTGAGCGCGGCGAGCCGCGGCGATTGAAAGGGCTGCGCTTCATAGACGGCAAGCACGCGGTGGAGGGGCCCGAGGAGCGGGGAGATCTGGAGCACGTCCACGGCGGCGCGTTTGATGGCTCCGATGAAGCGTGTGGTGAGCGCGAGGTTGAGGAAACTGACGAGCGCGAACCAGGTGAACGGGCCGCCGGCGATCCAGTAGAAGAGAGTGGCGAGCCAGAGCAGCGCGAGCGGCGGCGCGGCGTAGAGCAGCCAGCCGGGCACGGTTGCTTCACGCGATTCGGCCCAACGGGTGAGCGCCTCGGGCGTACCTTCGTGGATGGCGTCGGCGGCGAGTGCGAGCTGCTCGCGCAGGTCGAGGCGCGGTGTGAGCTCGCGGATGGCCTGCTGGCGCTGGACAATTTCGTTCGGCGCGGCAGGATGGAGCAGCCACTCAGCGAGTGTGTGCTGGCCGGGCGCGCTGGCGGCCTGCGAGATCCATTCGTAGAGGCTGCCCGCGCCGAAGAGATCGAGGTCGCGCGCGTAGAGATGCTTTGCATCAAGGAAGCGCTGACCGGCGTCGCCTTGTCCGGCCCACTTGTCATCGAGACGCGCGAGCCCGCGGCGATAGAAGGCCTCGAGGCGCGTCGATGCGGCGAGTGTGCGCAGCAGGCGCTCGTGCGCGATCCACAGGGCTACGAAGACGAGCGCGGGAACCAGCGCCCAGGCAAGGAAGCTCGGATACGCGCGGGCCAGCCAGATTGCGCATACCACGGTTACGATCGCGAATGCTAGCTTGCTGAAGCCGAAGAGCCGGTCGCCGCGGCGCAGATGCGACTGTTCTGATTCGAGCGCCGCGAGCCGCTGGCTGTAGACGCCGCGCGCGTCGGCATTTACGCCCCGCGGGTTTGGGCCGACGCTGCGCGGGCCTGGACTCGATGCGCTCAAGCGGGCTGCGGCGCCTCCGCGCTTTGGGCTGGTGCGCTGATCGACGATGCCGATTGAAGCCGGCGTACTACGCGCTCGCGGCCGAGCGAGACCATGACCGCGAACAGCGACGGCGCCACGCCCTGGCCGGTGAGCGCAACGCGCGCGCCGTTGATGAGCACGCCGGGCTTCACGCCCTTCTCCCCGGCGAAGGCGCGCAGGGTCTGCTCGGTTGCCGCCTCGGTGAATTCGGATGGGGCGCTGTAGCGGCCGCCGAGCTCGACCAGCAGGTCGCGGGTTGTGGAGTCCTTCAGGAATTTCGTGACTGCGGCGGGATCGAATGTGTAAGTGTCACTGAAGTAGGCACAAAAAGATGTCGCAAAGTCGCTGAGGCTGCGGGCGCGCGGCTTGACCAGATCGATGGCGGCCAGAATCTCCGCTTCGCTGCGCGCGGGAATGAAGCCGTTCTTGCCCCATTCGGTCTGGATCAGCGGCAGCAGTTCCTGCGCTGTGGAGCGGCGGATCCACTCGGTGTTGAACCAGGCGAGCTTGTCGTTGTCGAAGACGGCATTCGATTTCGAGATGCCTTCCAGCGAGAAGAGCTTGATCAACTCATCGGAGCCGAAGAGTTCGCGGTCGCGGCCATCTGCGTCCTTGCCGGCAGCGCCGGGCGACCAGCCAAGCAGCGCGAGAAAGTTGCGGAAAGCCTCGGGCATGATGCCCATGTCCTTATACGAGGTGACGGAAGTCGCACCGTGGCGCTTGGAGAGCCGCGTCTTGTCTGGACCGAGGATGAGCGGCACGTGCGCGAAGATGGGCTGCGGCGCGCCGAGCGCCTGGTATTGCAGCACCTGCTTGGGCGTGTTCGAGATGTGGTCTGCGCCGCGGATGATGTGGGTGAGGCGCATGTCGAGATCATCGGCAACGACGGAGAGATGATAGGTAGGGATGCCGTCCGAGCGTAGCAGCACGAAGTCTTCTATCTCGCTGTTGGCAAACTCGATGCGGCCGACGACGGCATCGTCAAATGAGGTGACGCCGCCCTCCGGCACGCGGAAGCGGATAGCCGCAGGGTCACCTGCAGCGCGACGCGAGGCTGCATCAGCGGGCGCGATGATGCTGCAGCGGCGATCGTACATGGGCGGCTTGCCGGCCTCGGATGCGACTTTGCGACGGTGCTCCAGGTCCTCTTTCGTGCAGAAGCACGGGTAAGCATGGCCGGAGTCGAGCAGCTTCTGCGCGGTGGCCTGGTAGAGGTTGATGCGCTGCGATTGATAGTACGGGCCCTCGTCCCATTTGAGGCCAAGCCAGCGCATACCCTCGAGAATGCCTTCGACCATCGCTTCGGAGGAGCGCTCGAAGTCGGTGTCCTCGATGCGCAGGATGAAGGTGCCGCCGGTGTGCCGGGCGAAGAGCCAGTTGAAGAGCGCGGTGCGGGCACCGCCGACGTGGAGGTAGCCGGTGGGTGAGGGAGCGAAGCGGACGCGGGGAGTTTCTTGCAATGAGGGCATAAACGATCTGCATTGATGCTAGAACAATTTTGAAGCGCAGCGGGACTTGCTGCGGCGGAGGTATGGCGATGACAGAGGTCGAGTTTGCTGTGCCCCCTGCCTGCAGTTTGCGCGGCGCCGCTGCTTTGATTGAAAAGGCATGCCGCGAATGCGGTCTGCGGGTCTCCACGCGAGCGACGCTGCAGAGCTACCCGGGATGCATCCATTGGCATGTGAAGCGCGGCATACAGCCCGGCACGCTGGAGCTGACGCTATGGGAGGCGAAGCGGCGGGTCTGGGCGAGTGTGCAGGATGGACGGCGCGCCGCCTGGATCGTTGAAGCTCTGCCGCAGGTGAAGGACGCGGTAGAGACGGCCTTGCGCATCGCGGTCTCGTGAGAAGGCTTTCTGTAATTGCGTTTCAACTGCGCGGGTAGGGATCGCTCGGGCTGGCCGGCGGCGCGGCGGGCGGGTAGGCAGCGGGAGGATATGCAGCCGGATAGGCACCGGGAGGATAACCCGTGGCGTACTGCGGGAGCGGCGCGACCTTCCACTGCGCGAAGGCGAGGATGTACAGCAGGATCAGCACTCCGAAGGGAACGATGATCAGCAGAGAAAGCCAGGGGCTGAAGCCGGCTTTTTTGCAGATCTGCCACAGGGGAATGATGATGATAGCGAGACCGACGAAAAAGAACAGACCGAAGAACGGCATGAGATAAGCGAGGTGGCCGCCGGGATCGAAGCTGTTCGGATCCATGATGATTCCCTCCTAAGACGAGGATGACGCGAGGATACTGGCATCGCGCCAGCCAGACAAGATAAATACCGCGCGGCCTGCCTACTCTTCGCGGCGGTCGATATCCAGGGGAAAGATGGATTTGAGAACAATCACGAGCAGCCCCAGTACGTTGGCCGTGGCGGTGCCCAGCAGAGCGATGAGGACGGGGTCGGAGAGATGTTTGCGCTGGAGCTCCTCGCGCAGCACGATGTAGCCGACGAAGATCAGCCATGCAACGGTGACCGCAAAGAGGCTGGGGACGAGCCAGCGACGGAAGCTGAGGAACTGCGCTTTGCGTGCGTCATCGAACTGGTCGCGCTCGGCGATGGCAGCGGCGAGGCCCGGTGCGACACCCGCGGCAACCCGCGGCGCGATCGCGGCAGCGCTGGTGTCGGTGATGGTCTCCGGATCGGGAGCCCGGATGGGCGGAGACGTGCTCATGCGGCCACCGGCTTCAGCACGGATTTGAACCACGTCTCGATCTCCGCGTCGGGAATCGGGATGTAACGCTTGCCCGGGTTCTCGCTCCAGGCCTCTGCCCACGGCGTGCCTGGAGCATGCGTCATCATGGAGAGCTCGATGGCAGAGTAGCCGCCGTACTGCTCAAGGATGCGGCGCAGGACGCGGTCGGCATAGTCGACCTCAGGATCGCGGGCCGGAAGTTTGTAACGGCGCAGGACCAGCTTGTTGCCGTCGACGGTGGCATAGCGCGCGGGCTCGGTGATCGGCTCCGCGCCGAAGTCCTGGAAGGCGCGGTAGACATCTGGCAATACCGGCCCGTATTGCCAGGCTTCGACGGAGCGATCGAGCAGCGGACGGCCAGTCAGCGCCAAATACCAGCCGTGCGCGTAGTAGATGAGCTTCTGCACCTTCATCGGGTCGATGCTGAGCTGGCGCTCGCGCGCGAGGTCGAGCAGGCGATTGGCAACAGCGCGGGGGTCAAAGGGCATGGCGGACTGGTCCCTTCTACGCGTCTCCTGTGCAGTATAGCGACTCACGCCGGGCTGGGAAGCTTGTGCTGCTGCTCTTGCTGGTCCTTGAGCTCGCGCAGCAGGTCTTCGATCTGGTCCTCCCGCTCCATGGCGGCGAAGCGCTCTTCGAGCTCCGCCTCATTAAGGTTCGTGCCTGTCTCGGCGACAAGAAGCGCCTGCTGCGCGTGACCCTCCGCGGCAGCGTGGTCAATGCGGCCGCGGACACGCGCCATAGTGCCCGAGACATTTGGTGAGGTGCCGGGCCGCGCGCCGGTGACCTTCTGGCTGGCACGGGCGCGGCGATGCTCGATGGCCAGCAGTTCGCAGCGCGACTGCGTCTCCTGCAGGCGCTGCTGCAGCCGGCCGAGCGCGGTGCGCAGCGTGTCAGTCTCGGTGCGCTGGTCGGCAAGCTGCTGGGCGAAGCTGGCAGCCATCTGCTGATGGCTGATCTGTTGACGCAGCGCAGCGCGAGCCAACTCGTCCTGCTGGCGTGTGACGGCGAGTGCCGCCTTGCGCTGCCAGTTGCCGGCGGACTCCTCATGCTCGGTCTGCTTCTTTTCAAGCAGATGCTGGTCGGCAAGCGCGATAGCGACCTGCGTCTTCACTTGCAGCAACTGATTTTCCATATCGAGGATGAGCTGACGCAGCATCTTCTGCGGATCTTCCGCGCGGTCGATCAGGTCGTTGAGATTGGCGCGAAGTAGAGTTGCAACGCGTTCCAGCAGTGCCATGACGTGACTCCTTTGCTCTTTGATGCTTTTTGGAGCGTGACCCCGGCCGAAGCCAGGGCCACAGCTCGGGTTAGCTGTTGCTCGCGGTGCCGTTGGGGCGCGCGCGCATGCTCTTCACGTTCGCCATCAGCTCGTGCAGGTCCATGCCGGAGAGCGCCTCGAAGAGCGCGGGCACCTGCGCCGCAATCTTCGTCAGATCGCCGGTCAGCTTGTTGGCGCCCACCTGGCCATCGCCGCCGGTGGAGACGATGGTGATCTTGTCCACCTTGCTGAGCGGCTCGGACATGGCGCGGACCACCTCGGGCATGCTGGCGATGAGTCGATCGACGACCGCGGCCTGCGTCCACTCCTGATAGGCCTCGGCCTTCACGTTCATTGCCTTCGCTTCGGCCTCACCCTTCTGGAAGATGACGGCGGCCTCGGCTTCGCCCTGAGCGCGGATCGCGGAGGCGCGGCCTTCGGCTTCGATCATCAGGCGGGACTTCTCGGCAGCGGCAAGGTTCTCGATGCGCTGGCGCTCGATCTCCGCCTGTTTCAGCACGGTCGCGATGAGCTCCTTTTCATGGCGCAGAATCTCCGCTTCCTGCACCTTGACCTGCTGCTCCTTCTCGATCTGCTGCACCTTCACCTGCTCAGCAATGACGCGCTGCTGCATGACATTGGTCTGGATCTCGTATGCTTTGTCCGCTTGCGCCTCCTGCTTGCGGCTCTGTTCGGTGAACTGCGCCTTCTGGATGTCGAGATCGCGCTGCGCCTCGGCCTGCTTGGCGAGCGACTGGGTTTCAGCCAGCACGCGTTCCTGGTCGGCAGCGGCCTTGGCGACGGCGGATTCGCGCAGCGCGATAGCGCGGCGGATTGCCGTATCGCGCTCCGCTTCGGCAGCGGCCACGTCGGCATCGCGCTTGATGCGCGCTATGTCCGGGCGGCCCATGTTGGTGATGTATTCGTTCTTGTCGCGAACTTCCTTGATGGTGAACGAGATCACCTCGAGTCCCATCTTGCTCATGTCCTCGGCGCAGGTGGCGCGCATGCGCTCGCCCACCATCTCCGGCTCCTTCACGATCTGCTCCACCGTGAGCTGGCCGATGATGCCGCGCAGATGTCCCTCCATCACCAGGCGGATCAGGCCTTCGCGCTGCGGTGGCGCTTTGGTGAGAAACTGCTCTGCCGCAGTGAGGATGGACTCGCGATCGGAGCGGACCTTGATCTGCGCAACCGCTTCGACCGTCACCGCGACGCCCTGCTTGGTGTAGAGATCCTGCTGCGGCGCGACATCGAAGGACATCAGCTCGAGCGAGAG
This sequence comes from Acidobacteriaceae bacterium, assembly GCA_036500805.1. Lineage (GTDB taxonomy): Bacteria > Acidobacteriota > Terriglobia > Terriglobales > Acidobacteriaceae > KBS-83. The sequence goes on from DASYBK010000114.1 coordinate 48,379, forward strand.
CTGACGGCAGCTTTCGACCACAGGGAATATGACGGCGCCCGATCCCTTGATGATGCGCGGACCGCGAAAGCCATAGACGATGATGGCTTCATTCGGCCCCGCCTTACGAAACATCTTGGCGATGCTCGTCATGATGATGAGAAGGACGACAACTGCCAATCCGATGAAGATAATGACAATGTTCGGCATAACGATCCTTACCGTGTAAAGAGTGAGGCCAGCCGTACTGCGTGCGGCCGGTGCCGTCCCTGGCTGTGGGCGGCGCGGCCGCGGAGTATGAAGCTCCGGGATGGTGACGAATTCTGTGCGCGTTACATCGGGGGTGGACCCTCCAGCTCGGACCATGGCCGCACATAAGCGATGCCACGCTCATAGCGCAGCACGACGACTTCCGTGTCGCGCGCGATCGCGGCGCCCGCATCGCTGCGTGCGGCAGCGGCGCGTCGCGCGCCATTTTGCGAATAAGCAATCTCTCCCGTACCGCCTTCACGGATAGAGCTCGACACGCGGGCGAGCACGCCGGTCATCTCTGTGTCTTCCGCGAGGAGAATGCGCTCCCGCGGCAGCAGCACGCGCGCGAGAAACCAGAAGATGATGGCTGCGGCAGCGAGGCCGCTGATTACGGCGATAGCGAAGACGCCGAGGCCGAGAACGCCGGTGAAGCGGCGCAGCAGATAGCCCGTCCCGCCGAACCAGCAGAGAAAGGCCATCAGGGTGAAGCCGTTGACCGGCGAAAGGCCGGCATCAGGTCCACCGGCGCGCTGCATGCTGCTGTGCAGGTGCCCCGCATGCGCGTGCCCGACGTGAAAACGTCCGCCATGGAGGTGGCCCAAATGAAGGTGACCCAGGTGCAGATGGCCGAAGCCGCCGAAGAAGGTGAGCACACTCAGTACCAGGCCGATGCCGAAGCAGACGAGATACCAGTTCTCCGCACTCAATAGGAACGTGTGCATAAGGTCATCTCCTCTCTTTTGTATTCAGGCCGCCTTCGCGTGTATTCAGGCCGCCTTCGCGCGCGCTGCGGTTGCCGTTGCGGGCGGCGGGCTTCTCCGTGCCGTTGCCTGGGGAACGCTTGCGCCGCGGCGCGAGCTCCGGACGCAGCACTTCGAGCAGGCGATCGGCAAGCGATGGCGTCTCGAGGATCGCGGCCAGCAGCAGCAGGCAGCGGCGTGTGTCATCGTGCTGAGCTGCGGCAAGCAGCGCTCGGCGCAGCTCGGGGTCGCGACGAAAACGCTCGGCCCCGGCGATCAGCCATAGGTCGAGCTTGTCCTCGTTGGCGCGGGTGTCCAGCGTGCGTGCTTCGGAGAGCAGCTCGGCGTGATAGCCCTCCGGGTCATCGACCAGGTAGCCGGGATGCACCTTGAAGAAGCGCGCCAGCAGGAGGCGCGTCGTGTTGGTCAGGTGCGGACGCGCGCCGCTCTCGATCTGCGAAAGGTAGGACTGCGAGACCGCGGTGTCCATCTCCTCGCGGATGGCGCGGACCAGCTCCTGCTGGGTCATGGCGCGATTGAGACCGCGAAGGGAGCCTTCGACTTCGCGAAGATAGCGGATTTTTTCGCCGAGTTTCATATTGCAATCAGCGATAATAATATCGCACATTGCAATAGATGCAAGCGATCTTTAGTACTCTAGGAAGTTGACCAACTTGACTTGACCATCTTGACCAAACTTGCTAGTCTTTCCTTGTGAAAACCCCTCTCAACATCTACGAGGCAAAGACACACTTGTCGGCGCTGGTGGAGAAGGCCGCGCAGGGTGAGGAGATCGTGATCGCCAAGGCTGGCAAGCCGATGGCGAAGCTGGTGCCGCTCGAGCCAAAGGCCCAGGCGCCGCGCAACTTTGGCCAGAAGGTGCTCGGCATCACGTACATCGCGCCGGACTTCGATGACCCGATGCCGGACGATATCCTCGAGGACTTCTACGGCCCGATTGAGCCGAAGCGGTGACGGCGCCGGCATTTCTTATTGATACGCATGTGCTGCTCTGGCTGGACGAAAAGCCGGAGAAGCTTTCCGAACACATCTTGGGATTGCTGCGCGATCCGAAGCATATCGTCTACTGCAGCGCGGCTTCTCTGTGGGAGATTGCCATCAAACAGAACGTGGGCAAGCTGCGCGTGGAGGGCTCGCTGACCAACATGCTGGAGCGATACGGCTTGCGTGAGCTGCCGGTAACAGCCCGCGATGCGGAGAACACGCGCGACCTTCCGCTCCATCATCGCGATCCATTCGATCGCATGCTAGTGGCGCAGGCGATGACCGGAAACCTGGTTCTGGTCAGCGGCGACCGGCAGATGCTGGCCTATGAAGTCCCGATCCTGAGCTGCTGATCTATCGGAGCGGTACGCCATCCAGCTTGGTGAGCCGGCCGATGGGATAGAGGCCGAGCTTCGGATCCATCCACGGCGAGTGGTCGTAGAAGAACTCCAGCCGCGCGCGGGGGCTGGCGGCGAACTTCGGATCATTCTCGACGCGCTCTTCGAATTCGGTCTTGAGCTTTGGGTCCTTGGCCAGCATCTCGCGCGCCAGCTTTTCGAGCACATACGGCTCACCATACTCGCGCTGCTCGAAGATTGGGTCGAAGGCATTCCAGGCCATGGCCGAGTCGGGCGCCATCGGCTCGAGCCACGCCATCGCGACATGCGAGAGGCGCTGGTTCAGCTCGACCACGGCGGAGTTTGCGGGAAATGTCATCGTCTCGGTGACAAGTGTGCACTGTGGCGGATTGCCGGGATGTCCGTCCGCGCCTTCACCGGCGAACATCGGGTGATGTCCTTCAAATGGATGTTGCTGCCAGTTGCCATCGCGGCAGCGGTAGGTTTCGACCGGCGCCGTCCACGATGCTGTCGTTCGCCGCATGACGACCTGATGTGCGGCGAGCACGTCGATCACGTGCGTCCACTGCACGGGGATGATGTAGGCGGCCGGCGGCACGGCGGAGACCACGACCTTCGCTCCGGTCTGCATGGGGAGGGTCACGTTCCACGGCTCATGCGAGTACTGGATCCACATGGCGCCGGAGACGGCGCTCAGCTTGCGCGTGTATTTGTAACCGCGGAAGAGAAATGGCGTGGTCTCGCCCGACCAGCCAAGCGCGAGCGGGTAGGTGACGTTGCTTAACGGGTGCGCGCCGAGCTCTTCCGCCTCGTGATCGGCTGCGGCATTCAGCGCGATCAGCTTGTCGGCATCGCGGTTGACCACTTTGAGGAGCGCGCGCAGCAGCTCGTAATTGCCCGTGACCCGCGTCCTGTAGTCCTTCAGCATGTGCATCTCGACCAGCATGCTCGGCCGGTTCTCGAGGTTCATGTAGCCGGTGGAGAAGCGCGGAACGAAAGCGTCGAAGCCGAGGCCCTTCGACGGATCGTTGTCGTCAACGAGCGATATGTAGGTGGGCGAAGCGAGGTGGCCGGTTGCGTCCACCTGGTGCTCGAGATCGGGGATGACGCTCGATTCGAGCCATTGCCCGGTATCCGCGTTGAGGTTGGGGAAGTGCTCGATGGTGAAGGTGACGTCGTACTGGAAGTCTGCGCCATCGGTCACGTGGTCGTCGACGAAGAAATCGGGCAGCCAGTGGTGAAACATCGTCATGAAGGCGCGCGTCTCCGGCGCATCGGCTTTCATGTAGTCGCGGTTCAGGTTGAGATTGCTTCCGTTGCCACGCCAGCCCATCTCTTCCGGGCCGTTCTGGTTGATGCGGTTATACGGCGAGCGGCGCTCGTGCCCATCGGCGTTGTACATGGGCATGAAGACGAAGACAGCGCGGTCGAGCAAGTCAGCATCTTTGCCCGTGATCACCATGTCGCGCAGCAGCGCGAGGCAGCTATCCTTGCCGTCCATCTCGCCGGCGTGGATGGCGTTCTGCACCAGCACGATGGGACGCTTTGCCGCATGGAGTTTGTCTGGATCGAAGATGCCGTCCTTCGACGCGATGACGATATCCAGCTCGCGGCCTTCGCCGGTTTTGCCGAAGGGCTCGATGCGCACCTGCTGCGGCTTCGCTGCGGCAATGCGGCGCAGGTAGGCCATAGTTGCGGCGTAGTCCGGCGTGGTGCGGTAGTTGGATTGCTCGGCGGGGGTGGCCCAGTCGCTGGACTGGGCAAAAAGGCTAGGAATCCACAGTGCAAGGAGTGCCAGGGACAGGACGCGCATGGCTTAGAGTAGCAAGCGAGCCGGCGGCGATTGGTAAACCGGCAACTGCCTGCGCCCGCCGTGTGCGCGTAGGATTTTCGTCGAGTCGCCGACGAACCCAGTGCGAAACGCCAACGATCTCTGCCTGAAAGACCATCGTCGAGAGGGAAACGCAGACGGCGAAGCAATCGAGAGCCAATCTGGTGCCGTCATCCGGCATGGAGCCGGTAAATGCGAAAACGATCCGAATCGATACGAGGGTGATGATGCACAGCAGCAGGGGCCACCCGCGCCGGCACATTGAAAAGCAGAGAAGGCACAAGCTCGCGCTCACCATCATGCCTGCCCAGTAGGAGCCGCTCACTGGGGTGAGATGGAAGGCGGTCTCATCCCAGAGCACTGTGCCGATGACGAGGAAAATAACGGACAGCACTACCCAAGGAACATCCCGGCGCCGGCGCAATTGCGGAATGCTGTCTACGGCTGGATCGGGATGAAAGGAAGCGGAACCCAAACGTCTCATACCGAGAATCTAGGCGCACGCTTGAGGAGCCGCTATCACCGATAGGTCATTCGCAACTGCCGCGTTTGGGGGACCGGACGGTCCATTGCAGCGAAGGCCAATTCTGGCCTTCCAGTGTTACGTAATGTCGTCGGTATCGAAGACCTTCACCTTCACGGTCCGGCGCTCCGGCGTCGTGCCGTGCACTTCAGCGAGCAGGTTGCGCACTACGTCTTCGAGATGGCGCTGGTTTTCGATCACAGCGCTCATGGATCGGGTCTCATCCGGGTCTTCTACTTTTTCGAGCAGCACGGTCGCATGCGCCTGCGCGACATGATCCAGGCCGAGGCCTTCGGGCGTCTTGGCCTTGATGGAGATGGCCTTGGTGTCGAGATTGAGCAGATCGGCAAGGCGCTCCCGGATCTCCCCGGCAATGGGGGAGATCTTCGGTTTGGCCAGCACCAGCGTGGCGTCCAGATTTACGATCTGGTAGCCGGCGTGTTGAATCTCTTCGAGCGCCAGGTTGAGGAAGACCGTGGAGTCGGCGTTCTTCCAGCGCGCGTCGCCCGGGGGAAAGAAAGTACCGATATCGCCCGCGGCCACCGCGCCGAGCAGGGCATCGGTGAGCGCGTGCAGCAATACGTCACCGTCGCTGTGGCCGGCGAGGCCCTCCGGATGGTCGATGGCGATGCCGCCGATACGCAGCGGGACGCCGGCCTGAAAGGCATGGGAGTCCCAGCCGTGACCGATGCGAATGTTCATGAAAGCCTCTCTTTCTCCCGCGCGTCTCCGGATGTCGGCAAGCGGGCGGCCCGGCTACGCAGTGTGGCGGCGGGCGAGGTAAAACTCGGCCAGCTCGAGGTCGCCGGGCTGGGTGATCTTCAGGTTCGCCGGCGAGCCGGGGACGACGGCCACCTGCGTGCCGGCACGCTCCACCAGGCTGGCTTCATCCGTGCCGGCGAAGCCGTCGGCTTCCGCTTCGGCGAAGGCGCGCTTCAGAATCGACCAGCGAAAGCCCTGCGGTGTCTGCGCCTGTACAACGTACTCGCGCGGAATGGTGGTGCGGATGATCGCGCCGTGCGCAGTGCGCTCCACTTGTTTGATGGTATCGATGGCAGGCATGCCGACGATGGCGGCGCCGTGCTCGATGACCGCATCGATGGTGCGCGCGATGGTGCCGGAGTCGATCAGGGGACGGACGGCGTCGTGTACCAGCACAATGTCGTCGTCCTCCGCCTGGACCGCGGCAAGCGCGCGTCCGACGGACTCCTGGCGGCTGTCGCCACCTTCGACGACGGTGACGCGGCCGGCAAGCTGATGGTCGGCGACAATGGCCTGGACGCGCTCGATCTCGGTAGCGCGGACCGCCACCACGATAGCGCTGACCTGGGGAACGGCAGCAAACGCGCGCAGGCTGTGGACCAGGATAGGAACTCCGGCGAGCGACTGAAATTGTTTAGCGGCATTGGGTGTGACCTGCCCCGGAGCCATCCGGGTGCCCATCCCGGCTGCAGGGAGAATTACGAAGACACGCATAAGAAGTTGAGTATACCGGGGCGTGAAGCGGCGTTGCGGGCAAGCGCTTCGCGGGCGCGAAGCATCCCTGCTAAAGGGACGGTCGGTGCGTGAAGCGCCTTTGCTTTAGACCTTCGCCGCGAAGATGCCGGCGAAGGCGCTGCGGACGCCGGTGAAGACGATGATCCACAGGATCAACGTGACCAGGGCCAGCGGCAGGCCCTGGGGTGCCATGGTGCTGTGAAAGAGCAGGATGTTTACGATGATGGGTCCCAGAATCGTGAGCGCAAGCGGGATATAGCGGCCGGAGAGGAGCAGTATTCCGCCAATCAACTGCAGCGCGAAGATGACGACATAGTAGTGGGAGACAAAAAGCGCTCCCAGGAACTGCGCGGGCAGTCCCGTGGGCGGCGGCATGTGGAGGAATTGCAGGAATCCGTTCAGGCCGAAGAGAACAAAGACCAGGCCCAGAAGAATGCGTGCGATCAGGACGGTGACTTTCATTGTGTTTTCTCCTCGGTGTGTCGGGGTACTGGATCTGCGGTCCGCTCAGGCGGCGGATGCGCGTATCTGCTCTAATGTAGGCCCAAGCAGGGCGCCGCGATCGATGGCGCCAGACATCAACTGGGAAGCGCCACCCACCGAAAGGATGCGGACGTCGGTGATGCCGATGAAGCCGAGCACGGCCCTCAGATAGGGGTCGATGAAGTTCATGGCCGCCGCCGGGCTTCCCGGTGTATAGACGCCACCGCTCGCGATCAGCAGTGTAGCCTTCTTGCCGGTCATCAGGCCTTGCGCGCCGTCGGCGCCGTAGGTGAAGGTGCGGCCACCGCGGACGATCTGATCGATCCACAGCTTCAGCGAGGATGGAATCGAGAAGTTGTGCATGGGGACGCCAATGACGATCTCATCGGCGGCCTCAAGCTCCTGAATCAGCTCGTCGGAGGGTGTAAGCAGCGCCTTCTGATCCGAGCTTCGGGACTCCGCGGGCGTGAAGGCCGCGTGTACCCAGGCCTGGCTGACCGGGGCGGGTGGAAGCGCGGCGAGGTCGCGGTAGAGGATGGTTCCATTGGGGTTGGCTGTCTTCCAGCTACTGACGAATTCGCGGGCAAGCTCGCGGCTAATCGAAGTTTCAAGCGGGCTGGAGTCGAGTTGGAGTAGTGTCGGCATAGATCTGCATCTCCTTAGCGACATATGCCGTCAAAACAGCAGACGTCGTACACAGTAGACGACACTCGTCGTTCATGCGATTCAGAGTATTTTGGGTGTTGGATTAGGTATGCCGATTTCCGATTGCGAAGTACGCGACCCGCGGGTGCGCCGGACACGCCAGCTCCTCCAAGGCGCTCTTATGCAATTGCTTGGATCGAAAGCGTTTGACGATATTTCGGTGCAGGACATCACCGATACCGCCACGGTGAATCGCGCCACCTTTTACGACCACTACACGGATAAGTTCGCGCTCTTCGAGGCGCTTATCGCGGGCGGCTTTCACCAGATGCTCCACGAGCGATCGGTACGCTATGACGGCACCTGCCCCTCGGCTGCCGCGGCGATCGTGCTGGCGGCGTGCGATTACCTTGCCGGCATGCAAGCGGCGCAGGGAGGTTGTCAGCGTCGCAGCAATGTCGAAGCCCTGGAAGACGCGGCGATGATCACCGCGATCCGGCGGATGGTGGCCGACGGCATGGCGAGATACACCTCAGTCCCCGAGGAGCGGCGCGCAATGCAGTCCTCGGCGGCAGCATGGGCCATCTATGGTGCGGTAAAGGAGTGGCTGAACACGCCCGATCACCGGCCGGCGGAGGCGGTCGTCCCGGAGATCGTGGCCATCGTCACGCCGCTGCTGGGCACGCCGCTTGCCGAGCATCAGGCCGCGACGGCTGAGCTCACGACGTGCGCGGAATGACCCCCGAGGAACGCGCGAAGCGATGAATCATCAGCGAGATCGGCAGGCCCACGCATACGATGTGGGTCGCGATCGCGGTGACGGTGTAGGAGACCGTCACTGGATTGCGGCGCAGATGATCCAGCGGCATGACAACCCAGTACATGAAGCCGTAGACCACCAGCGCGTAGCCGATGCCGGCGAGCCACGGGTGTTCGAGCAGCGCGAGAAGCCGTCGGCTGGCGCCATAGAAGACGGCGGCGGCCGTGAACGCGATCAGGAAGTGAATGGCCAGGCCCAGCGCGCTGGTAGCCCAGCCTCCACGGAATGATGCCGGTCCGAGCAGACCGCCAGCGATGCCCTGCAGTAAGCGGGGCGGCGAGACGCCCTTCGGCGCCCACTCCAGGAAGGCAGCGGTGATGTCCATGACGCCGCAGAGCAGGCCGGCCGCGGCAATTGCGGGCAACGCACGCGAGGCCGCGGCCTGACCTGTGCGATTTGACTCCACACTCTAGCCCTCGACTGGCTCAACGTAGAACATCTCGTTGGTCGGGCGGAAGCCATTGCTCTGATAAAGTTCGCGCCCTGCATCGGTGGAATGTAAGGCGACCACACGGATGCGTCGACGGCGGGCTTCGGCGAGCGCGAGCTCGATCAGGTGGCTGGCGATGTGCTTTCTGCGGTGTTCCGGTTCGACGTAGACGTTCAGCAGGTAGCCGCGGTGAACCGATGTCGGATCGAGCGGATGCGGCGGCCAATCGAGAAGCAGCAGACCGCTGCCGCCGATCACCTTGCCTTTGTCATCAAGGGCGAGCCAGCCCATGTAGTTACCGGATTGCAACTGCTCTGTCACCCAGGGATGGAAGTGCTCTGCCATCACATCGAGAACGCGATTGTCGGAGCGGCCCGCGTCGACAAACATGCGCCGGCGATGATGGGTAATGATGGCGGCGTCGGCGACGGTGGCGGCGCGGGTGGCGGGCATGCCTGTGAGTATAGAGCGGAACAGGCCGAGCCCGTACTTTAGGACAAAGCACAGAGACTGTGATGTGAGGCGAGAATCTGCTCCGTGCAGCCGCTCCGTGCGGACGGCTTGAGAAGAACGGCGGCGAGAGAACGGCTGCGTTCGCAGTCGCGCTCTGCCTTTACACTGTCTGTGATTTTGCAGGTGCGCCATGGCAGCGCGTCAATCACAGCTCGGCTGGACACGACACTCTTTTCGCGCCGGGGAACGTGTCGCCGTCGCCGTGTCAGGGGGCGCGGACTCGGTGTCGCTGCTGGTGGCGATGGCCGAGACACGCGCAGAGACAGGCGTCGTCCTCTCCGCCATCCACGTGCACCACGGGCTGCGCGGCGCGGAGGCGGATGGTGATGCCGCGTTTGCCGCGGAGCTTGCGGCGCAGCTCGACGTGCCGCTGAGGACCAGGCGCGGGGATGTCGCAGCTCTGGCCGCCGAGCGCCGCCAGGGTATCGAGGAAGCGGCGCGCGCGCTGCGCTACGGGGTGTTTCATGATTTGCTGCGATCGCATGAGGTCGATGCCGTGGCGACCGCCCATACCCTGGACGACCAGGCCGAGACTGTCCTGATGAAGCTGCTGCGCGGCGCCTGGACCGAGGGTCTCGGCGGTATCGCGCCGGTGATGATCGTCGAGGACGGCGGGCGTGGCAGCGGAAGAATTGTGCGTCCCCTGCTTGCGGTCACCCGCGCGGAGATTGTGGCGTACCTCGAGGATCGTGGGTACCCGTGGCGTGAGGACAGTACGAATCAGCAAGAGACGTTTACCCGGAACCGTGTCCGCTACACGCTGCTGCCGCAAATGCGTGAGTTCCAGCCGCGGATCGCGGAGCAGCTCTCGCGGATGTCGGCGGTGGCGCGGGACGAAGAAGCATGGTGGGCGCGCGAGCTGGGCCGCGTCCTGCCGGGAGTGCTGTTGCCGGGAAAAGCCGTTCGTGGCGGCGGACGGGCAAATTCCACCCGGCCTGGGGAAGCCGGCATTGCCATGGAGCTGGAGCGGCTTCGTGCCATGCACCCTGCGTTGCAGCGCCGTGTGCTGAGGGCCGCTGCCGAGGAGCTTGGCGGCGCGCTGACCTTCGAGCAGACGGAGGCGCTGCTCGCTTTGACCAATCCGGCCGAGCGCGAGACGGGCAAGAGAAGCAGGGTGGAACTGGGCGCTGGATGCATTGCAGAGCGGACGGCACGGGAGCTGCGGCTGGTGCGGGCTCCGAAACAATCGCAGTCGCTGCCGGAGCTTGTGGTGCCGGTGCCTGGCACGCTGGAGGCGGCGGAGTACGGGCTCCGGGTGATGACCGCCGGAAGCCTGCCCAGCGGCGAGACGCTTGTGCTGCGCACGCCTCGCGCTGGAGATCAGCTTCGCTTGCCGCACCGCCGCGGCGTCAAGACAGTGAAAGAGGTGCTGGAGCGGCGTGGCCTTTCTGCAGCCGAACGAAGAAACTGCCCGCTGCTGGCGGTGGGAAGCTGCATCCTATGGATGAGCGGAGTCGAGGTGGAGCAGACACCGGGATTCCAGGTGGCAGTGGAACCATTAGGGGAAACGAGCAATTTTCAGTACCGCCGTTAGAATCGGAGACCACGTAGGTAATGGATTCGAGGCTTTTTCTGCGGGCATTTTCTTGCTGTCCGCTGCCGACCTCGGAGTAGAATCCTGGATACGGTCACCGGAGCGTGAGCGGCGGGTTGTCAGATACAGGGTGCCGCAGACCGGCGGAAGCCGGAAATTGCACCGAAGACCGGCCACGCACGTCTAATCCCTGAGGAAACGTCACGACTTGCTTACGGGAACAGATTACCCGGCAGTCGGCGTATCCTTAGGCGCTGCTTCCGTGGCGTGAGAGAAACGAGGGTTTTTCGTGAATTCGACGGTCAAATCGATCCTCTTCTGGGTATTCATTCTGGCCTGCCTGGTCTTGCTCTGGCAGATCGTTCAGAAGAGCACGAGCAATGGCAAGGACCAGGAGATATCCTTCTCCACGTTCATGGACGATGCTCGGCAGGGCCAGATTCAGGATGTGACCATCACCAACAGCACGGTGACGGGACACTTCCGCAACAGCAAGGACAACGGCTTCCACACCACCGTGCCGGCCAACTATCCGGACATGTTCAAGACCCTGCAGGACAACAAGGTCTCGATCACGGTGAAGGATACGCAGGGCAACGCCTGGTGGCCGATCCTGCTGCAGCTCTCGCCCATTCTGATCATTGGGGCGGTCTGGTACTTCATGATCCGCCAGATGCAGAGTGGCGGGAACAAAGCGCTGTCTTTCGGCAAGAGCCGCGCACGCCTGCTCTCCATGCAGCAGAAGAAGGTCACGTTCAAGGACGTGGCCGGCGTGGACGAGGCCAAGGAAGAGCTCAAGGAAATTATCGAGTTCCTGCGCGAGGCGCAGAAGTTCCAGAAGCTGGGCGGGCGCATTCCCAAGGGCGTGCTGCTGGTCGGGCCTCCAGGCACCGGCAAAACGCTGCTGGCGCGCGCCGTTGCGGGCGAGGCGAACGTCCCATTCTTCTCCATCTCCGGTTCGGACTTCGTGGAGATGTTTGTCGGCGTGGGCGCGAGCCGCGTGCGCGATCTCTTCGAGCAGGGTAAGAAGAATGCGCCGTGCATCATCTTTATCGACGAGATCGACGCGGTCGGCCGCCATCGCGGCGCCGGTCTGGGCGGCGGGCACGATGAGCGCGAGCAGACGTTGAATCAGTTGCTGGTGGAGATGGATGGCTTCGAGTCAAATGACGGCGTGATCCTGGTCGCTGCCACCAACCGGCCTGACGTACTCGATCCGGCGCTGCTGCGGCCGGGACGTTTTGATCGCCGCGTCGTGGTCGGGCGTCCGGATGTGCGTGGGCGTGAAGAGGTGTTGCGCGTGCACTCGAAGAAGGTGCCGATTGCGGAGGATGTCGATCTTCGCGTGCTCGCTCGCGGCACACCGGGTTTCTCCGGCGCCGACCTGGCGAACATGGTGAACGAAGCGGCGTTGACCGCGGCGCGCTCCAATCGCAAGGCCGTGCACATGTATGACTTTGAACTGGCCAAGGACAAAGTCCTGATGGGCGCCGAGCGCAAATCCATGCTGTTAACGGACGAGGAGAAGCGGGTGACTGCGTATCACGAGGCCGGCCATGCGCTGGTCGCCGCGATGCGTGCCCATGCCGATCCGCTGCACAAGGTCACGATCATCCCGCGCGGTATGGCGCTGGGCGTGACGATGCAGTTGCCCGAGGACGACAAGCACACCGTCACCAAGGATTATCTGGAGACGCAGCTTGCCATCCTGATGGGCGGGCGCTGCGCCGAGGAGATCTATCTGAAGCAGATGACCACGGGCGCGGGCAACGACATCGAGCGCGCATCGGAGTTGGCACGCAAGATGGTCTGCGAGTATGGCATGAGCCGGCTGGGTCCGCTCACCTTCGGCAAGAAGGAAGAGCAGATCTTCCTCGGCCGCGAGATCGCGCAGCATCGCGATTTCTCCGAGGAAACAGCCCGGCAGATCGACAGCGAAGTGCGCAGCCTGGTGGACGCGGGCTATCAGTCGGCTTACAGCATCCTGGACCAGAACCAGCCAATCATGCACCGGCTGGCGACGGCGCTGCTGGAGCGCGAGACGATCGACGCCAACGACATCAAGATGCTGATCGAAGGCCGCGAGCTGCCGCCGCTCAATCCGCCGTCGAATGGCTCAGCCAGCGGCGATCCCGAGGTGAAGGTGCTGAAGCCGGAGCCGGGCCGCGCGCCGGGCTTCCCGGAGGGCAGCCCCTCACCGGCATAACGTCTTTCCGAAACAAGCAACCGACGGCCACTCTCTTTAGAAAGAAAAACGGGAGTGGCCGTCTTCTTTTGCACGCCAGCCACTCTGCGAGAATAGGCGCAGATATGCGTTGCGTTCTCCGATTGCTTTCCGCTTCACCCTTGTTGTTGTTCACGGCGGGCTGCGGCTATCACACCGTCGGCTCGGCGGCGCATATCCCGGAGGATGTGCATACCATCGTGGTTCCATTCTTCGCGAACCGCACACAGTTCTCGCATACGGAGGTCGCGCTGACCGCGGCGACAGTGCATGAGCTGAACACGCGGACGAAATTCCGCGTGCTGCCACGCGAAGATGCCGGCGATGCCGATGCGGTGCTGAAGGGCACCGTCCTGAGCGAGACGATCGTGCCCTACACCTACAACGTGACCACCGGCCAATCGTCGAGCTACATGATCACGCTGACGGCGAGCGTATCGCTGACCGACCGCGATGGACGTGTGCTCTACCGGCACGATGGATACACCTTTCATCAGCAGTACGAGGCGACCTCGGACCTGGGAACGTTTGTGCAGGAAGATTCCCCTGCGATGACGCGCCTCTCCAGAGACTTTGCCCAGTCGCTGGTGAGCGATATGCTGGAGTCCTTCTGAGGGCCATGGGGGAGACTGGTCTTGCCATCTAGCGGGCTGCGCAGCTTTGCCTCGTCGGAC
>DASYBK010000115.1:0-32043 GCA_036500805.1 Acidobacteriaceae bacterium
ATGAGCAGCCGCTGCGCACAGACGGAGAGCAAGAGCAGAGCAGGAATGCCGAAGAGCCAGCGCCACGCCAGCTCACGCGCCAGCAGCCCGGGGCGCCGCCAGCACCGCGCCTGGATCTGAACCAGAGATTGCGTACCGCGCACGCGTTCGATTTGTGACAAGGCGCGCGGCCGGACGGATGGCTCGGTGTCCACTAGCGAACCACGAAGTTGATCAGCTTGCCCGGCACAACCACAACCTTCACAACCGTCTTGCCCGCAAGCGCGGCCTGCACCTTTTCATCCGCGCGTGCCGCCGCTTCGAGCATCTCGCGCGACGCCTCCGCCGGAACCGTGATCAATCCGCGCAGCTTGCCGTTGATCTGCACCGGCACCTCGATCTGGTCTTCACGCGCCAATGCTTCGTCGAATTTGGGCCATGCATGACGCAGAATTCCGCCCTTGCGCCCGATCTGCTCCCACAACTCGGCGGCAAGATGCGGCGCGAAAGGCGCAAGCATCAGAATCAGCGATTCGAGAATGCTCGCAACTGTCGCCGGCGGGATCTTGCCTTCGGCAATCGCTGCATCCGCCGCGGTGAGCTCATTCACCAGCTCCATGATCGCAGCGATCGATGTATTGAAGTGCCAGCGGCCGCCGAAGTCCTGCGTGATCTTGCGGATCGTCTGATGCAGCTTGCGCAGCAGCGCCGTTGCAGCTGGTGATAATTCGGCTGCAGGTGATGCGCCGCGTGCCGACGCCGCATGCCGCATGACAAAGCGATACACGCGCGAGAGAAAGCGGCTGACGCCGGCGACGCCATCCTCCTGCCAGTCGAGATCGCGGTCCGGCGGCGCGGCAAAGAGCGCGTACATGCGTGCCGCGTCCGCGCCGTAGCGCGCGATCATCTCGTCGGGTGACACCACATTGCCCTTCGACTTCGACATCTTCGCGCCATTCTTGATCACCATGCCCTGCGTGAACAGCCGCGCGGCCGGCTCGTCATTCCGGATCAGACCGAGATCGCGCATCATCTTGGTCCAGAAACGCGAGTAGATCAGGTGCAGGATGGCGTGCTCCACGCCACCGATGTACTGGTCGATGGGGAACCAATATGCTACCGCTGCGGTGTCAAATGGAGCGGTCGCGTCCTTCGCGCTGGTGTAGCGATAGAAGTACCAGGACGAATCGACGAAGGTGTCCATCGTGTCAGTTTCGCGCCGCGCCGGGCCGCCGCATTTCGGACACGTTGTATTGACGAATTCCGGCAGCTTCGCCAGTGGCGAGCCGCCCTCCTGCGTGATCTCCACATTCTCCGGCAGCAGCACCGGCAACTGATCGTCCGGCACCGGCACAATGCCGTCATTTGTGCAGTAGAGCATCGGGATGGGCGTGCCCCAATAACGCTGGCGGCTCACGCCCCAGTCCTTCAGACGAAAGGTGATCGTCGCCTCGCCGAAGCCCTTCGACTTCGCGAAGGCCGTCATCTTCTGCTGTGCCGCCGCGCAACTCAGCCCAGTCCACTCGCCCGAGTCGATCAGCACGCCTTCTTCGGAGACAAACGGCAGCGCCGCCGGCATTTCGGCAGGCGCCTCTTCGCGAATCACCTGCTTGATCGCCAGACCGTACTTCGTCGCGAAATCATAGTCGCGCTCGTCATGCGCGGGTACGGACATGATCGCGCCCGTCCCGTAATCGAGCAGCACATAGTTCGCCGCCCATACCGGCACGCGCTCCTGCGTAAACGGATTGATCGCATAGTGACCGGTGAAGGCGCCGTGCTTCTCAATCCCGCCGACGTCGTTCGCTTCGCGAGCCAAGTTTTGTTGGTCGATCAATGCAGAAACCTGCTTCGCCAGTTCGGGATCCTGCTCCGTGAACGCGCAAATCAGCGGATGCTCCGGCGCTAGTTGCAGGCTGGTCGCGCCGTAGATCGTGTCGATGCGTGTGGTGAAGACCTTCACCACATCGCTTCGGCCTTCGATCGCGAACCCGACCGTCGCGCCCTCGCTGCGGCCAATCCAGTTGCGCTGCATGGTGCGCACGCGCTCCGGCCATCCATCGAGCTTGTCCAGGCCGTCCAGCAGCTCCTGCGCATATTCGGTCGTCCGCAGGAACCACTGTTCCAGCTCGCGCTGCTCGACGAGCGTGTCTTCGTGCCGCCAGCAGTAGCCGTCGATCACCTGCTCGTTCGCCAGTACGGTCTGGCACTCCGGGCACCAGTTCACCTTGCTGTTCTTGCGGTATGCCAGTCCGCGCTCGTACATGCGCAGGAAGAACCACTGGTTCCAGCGGTAGTAGTCCGGCAGACACGTCGTTACCTCGGTGGCCCAGTCGTAGCTCAGGCCGAGCCGGTCCATCTGCACGCGCATCGCCGCGATGTTCTTTTCCGTCCACTCCCGCGGCGGCGTGTTGTTTTTCAGAGCAGCATTCTCCGCCGGCAGGCCAAAGGCGTCCCATCCCATCGGGTGCAGCACGTTGTAGCCCTGCATCCACATGTAACGTGCCAGCGCATCGCCAATCGCGTAGTTGCGCACATGCCCCATGTGCAGTTGGCCGGAGGGGTACGGCAGCATCTCCAGCACGTAGTACTTCGGCTTGCGGCTGGTTGCCGGCTCGGCCGCGTAGAGCTCGGGATGCGCGGCCCAGCGTGCCTGCCAGCGCGCTTCGATCTCCGCCGGGTCGTAACGCAGCTCCGGCGTGGAGCTGCTGGAAGTGTGAATGTCCGCGCTCACGTCCGCGCCGGGCGTCTCTTGTTGCTGGAATGCCATGTGTACTAACGATTGTATCGCCGCAGCGGGGAACTATTTCGCTGCGGCAGGCCTGCCTACCAGCGACTTCAGCACGTTCACGTTGCGCGCATCGTCGCCTGGATCGTCCACCGGCGTCTCCGCGATGAAGGCGCAGTGGCGAAAGCGCGCATCGTTCAGAACGCGACGGAAGGCAGCGACACCGATGGTTCCCTCGCCGATGTGCTCGTGACGGTCGAGCTTCGAGCCCTGCGGCGCCTTCGCATCGTTCATATGCCACACCCGAACCGTTTCGAAGCCGATCAGATCTTCAATCTGTCGCACCGTTTGCTCATAGCCGCTGCTGGTCACGATGTCGTAGCCGGAAACGTGGCAGTGGCAGGTATCGAGGCACGCGCCTACAGGCGCTACGCGGCGCAGATGCTCCACCAACTCGCCAACCTGCTCGAAATTCGAGCCAAGCGAAAACTCCGCTCCCGCCGTGTTCTCGATCAGCACGCGAAAGTCGCACTCCTGCCACGCCAGCCCATCGAGCGCTCGCGCGATCGCCTCCGCCGCGCGCAGCAGGCCAGCCTCGCGCGTCAGCCCGCGCCACGAACCCGGATGCAAGACGAGATATTCGGCGCCTAGGGCCAGCCCGCGATCCACCTCGCCGCGAAGCGCTGCAATCGAGTTCTTCCAGACCGTGTCCGACTGCGCCGCCACATTGATCAGGTAGCTCGCATGAATCACCAGCGGGCTGGTATCGAAGCGTTCGCGCAGCTCCCGCATCTGCGCGCAGTGGTTCGCGGCAATCTTCGGCTGACGCCACATGCGCGGGCTCGAGGAGAAGATCTGGAAGGTGTTCGCGCCGATCTCGTGTGCGCGCTCCGCTGCACGAAATACGCCGCCCGCAGTCGAGAGATGCACGCCGATGCGCGGCCTGGTCGACGGGGCAACCGGTTCGGTCACGGAGCTTCCTGCAGATTCTGCCGGGCACGCCACAACGCGCCCTCGGTTGGATCCACGGCGTCCCGCACCACCTGCGCGCCGGGATGCTCGCGCTCGATCTCCGTAAACATCGCCTCGCGCACGGTCGCGATGTTCTCGAGCACGCTGCCGGTAAAGGCCACCCGGCGTGGCGCGGTTGGCTCCAGCGCCAGCACCTTGCGCAACGCCAGGGACGCATCCTCTCCCAACACTCGACCGCCGGCCTGCAGCACCGCCTGCGCCAGGCGGTCACCGTTCTCCGCCATCTCCACTACCGTGCGGGTCAATGCGGCGAAATCCGGCGGCGGAAGTGCATGCGCGATTTCGACCACCTGCTCCAGCGTGTCCGCCTTCCACTGCGCGGCCAGCGCGGTCAGCAGCTTGCTCGTTCCCTGCTCATCGTGCTCGCGGATCGCAGCCCGTAGCGCCCGCAACCCAATCCAGTGGCCCGATCCCTCATCCGCGAGCAGCGGTCCCCAACCGCCCACCGTCAGCAGTTCGCCGGCGGATGTACGGCCCAGCGTATTCGATCCGGTGCCTGCCATCACCAGCACACCCGCTTCACCAGGAAAGGCCGCGTCCAGGGCAATCTCCACGTCTCCGCACACCACTAGATCGCCGCGCAGCATGGGGCCGAGCGTCTGCCATATCCAGCCGGTCACGGTCGAGATGGTGACACCGGCAATGCCGACGCACGTCGATGCGACCTCGACGATCGCCACGCCGCTGCTCCCGGCCACTTCATCCAGCAGCGCGCGCAGGTTCGCTTCGGCCTGGGCAGCCGAAACCCGCATCACCTTGATACTGCCGTTCTTCGCGCGCCCCAGCACTCGCTTGTCGTCAGCCAGGGCGGCACGCGTGCTCGTCCCCCCGGCATCCAAGCCCAGAAAATATGTCATGCGGTCTTCATCATAGCGGCTTGGCTTCGTCTCAACGCGGGCTCGCGAGCGCCGGGTCAAGCACTGCCGCGCTGCCGTCCGTCGCGGGAGCATCCAGGCCAAGAATCTCTGTCAGGAATGGATAGACATTCACGTTTTCAAAGGGCTTCAGCCGGACGCCCTTTCGGATGTCCGGACCTTCGGCGTAGAAGATCGCGTGCATCTCCGGCACGATGCGCGGATCGTAACCATGCACGCCTTTATTGGGCGGATGATTCTTCGCGGGATCGGCCGGCCCGTGCACCCGAATCGCATACGGACCTGTCGCCACAATCACTGGATCGCCAATGCGAGGCTCCCCGGTGTAATCCAGCTCCGCCGGCATTCTGCTGCGCCGGTACACTTTGAATTTGTCGCTCGCAATCCGCAGCTTCGCGTAAAGCTTCGCGGCCGCCTCGTCCGAATCCGGATACATCAGCGCACCGTCAGTCTGTACCCCGGTAAAGTCCGCGTACTGATCCAGGTCGATCCAGTCGCCCTGCTCCATCGCCATCCCGTGATCCGATACCACGATCAGATCGATCGGCAGATGCAGCTTCGTCAGCTTTGATCGCAACGTCCCGATCTCTCCATCCACATGCCGCACGGCTGCGCGTGTCTCCGGCGCATCCGGGCCGTATTCGTGTCCTGTATGGTCCACTTCGGCGAAGTACAGCGTAATGAAATGCGGACGCTTCGCCGCGGGCAGCTTCAGCCAGTCCACCACCTGGTCCACGCGCTCTTCGTCAGGCACCTTGTCGTCATATTTCAGGTAATAGCTGGGCCGCTTGCCTGCAATCTCCGCCTCCGAGCCCGGCCAGAAGAAGCATGCCGCGCGCATGCCCTGCTTCTCCGCCAGCGACCACAGCGGCACCCCCCGATACCAGCTCCCATCCGTTACCGTCGTCGCATCGTTGAAGGCATAACGTTCCTTCCGCGCGGGGTCATAGAAGCTCATCGCTACTATGCCGTGGTGCTCCGGATAGAGCCCCGTCACGATGGTGTAATGATTGGGGAAGGTCACCGAGGGATACGCGGGCACCATGCCGTCCGGCACCGTGGCTCCATCCTTCGCTATCGCGTCCAGGTGCGGCGCACCATAGAGCTTCGCGTAGTCGTATCGAAAGCCATCGATCGAGACCAGCACGACGTAGTGCTTTGCAAGCTGCTCCGCGCGGTTGTCCGCGTTCGGCACTTCGATAACTGGGGCCTTCGCATGCGAAGAGGCATGCGCAAATGGAATGGCGGCGGCAATGAGAAGCAGCGCGGGCAAACAACGCATGCTTTGAAGCTACATCAGGAGGGCGCCGAAAGGCAGATCACTTCGCGCGCCGGCAGATCTATTTAAGTCCATCGGCCAGTCCCCTGGCGGCCAGGCAAAATCACTTTCGAAGCGGCAGCTCCGATGCCCCCGCCGCGGCCTGGCAGAGATAGATATCTGCGTCGATGCCGGCGCGCTCGAGATAGGCCGCGTGAATCCCCTCGCGGAATGCCTCCGCGTGTATGGCTTCGACCAGGTTCACAGTGCACCCCCCAAAGCCTCCGCCGGTCAGTCGCGCGCCGATAATGCCGGGCTGAGCGGCGGCGAGTTCCACCAGCAGGTCAGCATCCGGACAGCTCGCCTCGAAGTCGTCGCGGTAGCTGGCGTGCGCCTCTGCCATGAGTTGTCCCATGCGCTGCATGTCACCGGATGCAAGCGCCGCGGCAGCCTCTTTCACCCGCGCATTCTCCGTGATGATGTGGCGGCAGCGGCGGAAGGCATTCTCCGACATCGAAGCACGCGCCTTCTCGAGATCGGCCAGCGTGGCGTCGCGCAGCTCATGAATCGTGGGATTCGCAGCCTGTAACGCGTGGCTGCCCTCGTCCACCTCGGCGCGGCGCTCGTTGTATTCGCCGCCCGCATGCGAGTGCTTCACCATGGAGTTGCAGATCACCAGCCGCACATCCGACGGCAGCGGCACGGCCCGCGAGCTCAGGTCGCGCGTATCGATCACCAGCGCGTGGTCCTTGATGCCACAGCAGGCGATGTACTGGTCCATGATGCCGCTCTGCGCGCCGACAAATCCGTTCTCAGCCTTCTTACAGGCAAGCGCGATCTCGATCAGCGGCATCGACTTTTCGGCCAGCGCCAGCGCAGCAAAGGCCACCGCGACCTCGATCGAAGCAGACGAGCTTAAACCGGCTCCCAGCGGCACATCGCCCTGCAACGTCATGGTGAACTGCGGCGCCACGACGCCAGACTGCCGCAGACTCCACAGCACGCCGGCTGGATAGTCGGTCCAGTCATGCTTCGGCTCTTCGGGCAGCGCGCCCGCGTCGAACTCAAACTCCTTCTGAAAATCGACTGAGCGAATGACACTCGTGCCGTCCTTAGCCGGACTGACCACTGCGACGGTGTTGAAATCGATCGCAACCGGCATTACCAAGCCCCCGGTGTAGTCCGTGTGCTCGCCGATCAGGTTGACACGCCCAGGCGCCTGGAAGGCACGCTCCGCGGCTCCGAAACGTTCCAAGTGGCGGCGCACGAGCGGCTCAAGAGCGATCATGGGCCCTCCTTCGGTCGCTCTCCCGGCAGCTCTTCGATCAACGCAAAGCGAAGTACCCAACTGCGCTCCTGCCCAGGTTCGAGCCGCCATGCCGTGCCCTCGCGCTCCGCGTCAGCCAGGGCGTCGGCGGGGGCACTGGCCGGCTCGAGTGCGACCGTGTACTGCTTCGCCGCGGCCGATTCCGGCCACGCCGCGCGACAGATCCAGAGACCGACATAAGGCAGCACCTGAGTATCGAACAGGAGCTTGACTCCTTCCTGGAGCGAGGGCCGAAATATCGCGCACCATCCCTCGAAGAGGATGCCGGTAAACAGTTTGTCAGCCCGCGTTCCATCCGGTGGACCCAGAACGCTGAGGTCTTCGTCGTCCGCCGCCGGCCACACGATGGAATCGCCGCGGTTGCCAAGCCGATTCTTCCGCGACGCCTCGACTCGGATGCTGCGCACTTCCTCCGGCAGAAGTATGCGATCGTTTGGTTCCACGCGAAGCAGCGGGTGGGCAGAGTAAAGGAGGCTCTGCACGCGTTGCCCAACGTTCGTTACCTGGTAATGCAGCAAAAGAGATGACCCATCGAGCAGCGCTCGCCGCTGCACAGTCAGAGCACCTCCGCAGGCAGTGCTGCGTAGCGTCACCGGGTCTTCTTCCTTCCACGGCTGCCGCCATAGCTCACCGTGGTCGGGAGAACTACCCGACGGCGCGACCGTCGGCAGACATTCATCGAAACCGCCGCCATCCCAACTCTCAAAGCCAGCGTCACTTCGCGCCTCAGTATATGGACGGAGCGGCGGAAGCAGCCATTCTGTATTGGTACGTCGACTGAAGAACGAAATCAGCTTGCCGCCGCTCTGGGGAGCGAGCACCACACGTAGATACTCGTTCTCGAGGACCCGCAGAGATCCTTCTGAGCGAATTTGAAAGCCCGCGGCGGAAGTCATAGCAGATATCATGCGCGGCTCCCCAAGTAGTGCGTTGCGGGGACCTCGCGCAAACGCGCGGCGGCATCTTCCGGCAGGATGTCCCGCTGCGGCATGCCCAGCATCTCGAAGCCCACCATGAACTTCTTCACCGTCGCCGAGCGCAGCAGCGGCGGGTAGAAGTGGGCGTGGAAGTGCTGCTCCTCACCCGGTCCTTGGTGGAAGCCCATGGTGTAGGGAAAGCTGGTCTCAAACAGGTTGTCGTAGCGGATGGTCAATTGGCTGAGGATATCGGCCAGCGCGTGCCGCTGCGCCGCGCTGAAGTCGGGCAGCGCGCGCACCTGCTGCCGCGCCACCACCAAGGTCTCGAAGGGCCACACCGCCCAGTAGGGCACGACGGCGAGGAACTCCTCGTTCTGGCAGACGATGCGCTCCTGCTGTTCCAGTTCGAGCGCCGCGTACTCCGCCAGCAGGCCGCGGCCATGCCGTTCGCGCCATAGTTTCAGATTCACGCGCTCGGCTGCGGGCTCGTCAGGCACATGCTCGGTTGCCCATATCTGGCAGTGCGGATGCGGGTTGCTGGCGCCCATCATCGCGCCGCGGTTCTCGAATATCTGCACGTGCTCAACAAACGGCTGCGCCGAAAGCTCGACGTATTGGGCAGTCCATGCCTCGACCACCTTCTCGATCTCAGGAACCGTCATGCGAGCCAGTGTCAGGCTGTGGTCGGGATGGAAGCAGAGCACCCGGCATATCCCGCGCTCCTGCTCGGCGCGCAGCAGCGGCGAGTCGGTTGGGGCTGGCGCCGGGGCGTCTGGCAAAAGAGCGGCATAGTCGTTGTCAAAGGCGAAAACGGAGGTGTAGTTGGGATTCCGGTGGCCACCGGCGCGCTCATTCCCTGGGCACAGATAGCATTTCGGGTCGTAATGGACCGGAGCGGCAGTTTCCGTTTTGCCCGTCTCGCCCTGCCACGGACGCTGGGTCCGGTGCGGTGAGACCAAAACCCAATCGCCACGCAAAGGGTTATAGCGTCGGTGGGGAAAGGCGTTGCGTGGCGATACCATGATGGCCCTGCTCCGGGTACGTTAGTCAACGCGAGGATTGTAACCGATTACAACCAAGCGGTATACAACTTCCTTTTCGTACTTCACAATAACCCGAACGGCTGCGGCGGGTTATCCTCTGTCTGAATCGCGGATCGTCCGGGCTGGCCGGGAACGGATCCCGCTTGGGGGCAAATGAACATCCAGGCAGTCGCAGATCGGGCACGCGTCTCCACCGCCACGGTATCGCGCACCATCAATGGATCGAGCAAGGTGGCGCCAAAGACGGCGGAGCGGGTGCGCCGCGCCATCGAAGCGCTCGGCTACTACCCCAACACCAATGCCCGCGCGCTCGGCTCGGGCCGCAGCCGCATCTACGGCCTCATCATCTCGGACATCACCAATCCCTTCTTTCCCGAATTGGTCAAATCCTTCGAAGACATGGCCGTGCGCAACGGCTACGAAGTGATCGTAGCCAATACCGGATACAGTCCGGAGCGCACCGAGATCTGCGTGCAGCGCATGCTGGAGCGCAAGGTCGACGGGGTCGCCGTGATGACTTCCGAGATGGACTCCCACTTGATCGAGCGGCTGCATAGCCGCCAGATCCCCATGGTCTTCCTCGACACCGGCGACCCGGCAAACGGCATCAGCAACATCCTGATCGACTACACCGCCGGGGTAGACGACGCCGTCGAGCACATCGTCTCACTGGGCCATACGCGCATCGCCTTCATCAGCGGCCCGATGGACCTGGCCTCCGCGCGCACCCGCCGCCAGGCGTTGCTGGCATCGCTCAAGCGCAAAGGCCTCGGCAGCAATAAGTCCCTCATTGAAGTCGGCAACCACCGCATCGACGGCGGACGAGCGGCGATGGAGCGCCTCCTTACCCTGGAAGAGCGCCCCACCGCCGTCATCGCCTCCAACGACCTGACCGCCATCGGCGCCATCGGCGCGCTGCATCGCCATGGCCTGCGCGTGCCAGAGGACATCTCCGTCGTGGGTTTCGATGACATCGAGATCAGCGCCTTTCTGCACCCCGCACTCACCACCGTGCGCCTCTCGCGCGCTGCCATTGCCGACCGCGCCTTTCAGGCGCTCCATCGCGCAGGCAAGCGGGAAGCCAACACCCCGGCAGTCGAGTACAAAATCCGCCCCGAGCTCATCATCCGCAATTCCACGGCGCCCCTACCCAAACGACGCGGATAATTCCTGGTCAAAAATGGGCAGTGCGCCGCGCCAAAGTAGAACCGCCGTTGCGACAGAAGGCACTTGACGATGGTGTCATGCGAGGTAGAGCATGGCTGGCACTTATGAGAGACCTCTCCCACAAGCACGTCCTTGCCTTCGTCGTTTTCTTCATTGCGCTTTTCGCCGCTCTCTTTGTCGGCGTGGTCCAGGTGCACAGCCGCAACATGCAGCGGCACGCCACCGCTCACTACGCGCCAGCTGCGCAAGCAGCGCCTGCAAACTAGGCTGGATTACTTCACCTTGCCAGCAGGCGCATGCCCGGTCACGCCTTTGCCCTGTTCCACGGTAAAGATGCGATCCACTCCCGGCAACTGCACCTTCTCCACGGTGCCGCCCGGCCAGTGAATCTCGACCGCATCGACCTTTGTCGCGTCGCCGAGCCCGAAGTGTACGCGCTGGTCGCTCGACGAAGCGTAGCTGGCGCCGCTGTACACATCGCCCCGCTGACGCATACCGCCCGAGGCCAGATATACGGTCGCGCCAATCGCATCGCGCGGCCCTTTCACCCCACCGACCAGCTTCAACTCCACCCAGTGATGGTGATCGGGGTTCACATTGCGCAGCAGCGTGGGCGGCGAGTCGATGTTATTGATGACCACGTCCAGCTTCCCATCATTGAACAGGTCGCCCACGGCCGCGCCGCGTCCCGGCCGTACCACGGCCAGTCCCGTCCCCATCACCGCCGGCTGCAATTCAAAGCGTTTCCCCTGCAAATTGCGAAACAGCAGCGGCCGCTCGGCAAAGGTCGTACCCCACTCGTTGTTGTCCACCGATGGATAGACGTGCCCGTTTGAGATGAACAGGTCCTTCCAGCCATCGTTGTCATAATCCATGAAGGCATCGCCCCAGCCAAGGAACGGCACCGTCGCCTCGGCCACGCCTGCCTCATAACTCACGTCGGTAAAGTTGGCGTCGCCATCGTTGTGGTAGAGGACATCATAGTCATCGGAGAACGTAGTGTTGAACAGGTCAATGCGGCCGTTGTTCTGGTAATCGCCCAGCGCAATCCCCATCGAGGCTGTCTCGCGGCCATTCTCGTTCAGCGCATACCCCGACGCATAGCTCACATCTTCAAAGGTGCCGTCGCCCTTGTTCAGGTACACATAGTTCGGCGTCGAGTCGTCCGCCACCACCAGGTCCGGCTTGCCGTCGTTGTTTAAATCAATGAAGACACTCGACAGCCCGTAATATCCCGCCTTATCAGACACGCCCGCCTTCTCGCTCACGTCAGTGAAGGTTCCGTCACCATTGTTGTGGAAGAGGTGGTCGTGCTCGCCCTCCAGGCCGCGCGGGCCGCACATCACGGGCGTGCCGCGGAACTGGCAGAAATTGCGTGCCAGTGTGGCGGCGGAGCCGGGCGTGGGCGGTTGATTGCTATCGAAATGCACATAGCCGGGCACGAAAAGGTCGAGCCGGCCGTCGCCATCGTAATCGCCCCAGGTGGCGCCCGTTGACCACCCGCCAACCGTCACTCCCGCCTTCTCTGCAACATCGGTAAAGGTGCCGTCGTGATTGTTGTGGTACAGCCGATTCCCGCCCATATTCGTCACGTAGATGTCCGGCCAGCCGTCATTGTCGTAATCGGCGATGGCGACGCCGAATCCCCAGCGATCGTTGGTCACGCCCGCTTTCGCCGCGACGTCCGTGAAGGTGCCGTCGTGATTGTTATGGAAGAGCGCGGCATGCGGCGCGGAGGCTTTTCCGGAGAGCGCATCATAGGTCGACGCGTTCACCAGATAAATGTCCAGCCAGCCGTCGTTGTCATAGTCAATCAGTCCCACACCCGAGCCCGGCGTCTCCAGGATGAACTGCTTCTCCTTCGTGCCGTCACGATGCGACCACTGCGAAAGCCCGGCCTTCTCCGCGATATCGATGAAAATCGGTGCGCCGTGATCGACGAATCCGCCCGCGGTGATCGGCCGCTTCTGCGCATCCAGTACCGGCGCGAAGGTGCCGCCGGTATTCACGCCGCCGCTCTGGGGGGCACCCGCCGAAGCCTGAGTTTGCGCTTGAACGCACAGCGGCAAAGCGCTCAGAAGCAATGCGAGCGCACATGGGAGAAATAGATGCGATGGTCTGGACACGGATCAGGGATTCCCTAGCGTGGAAGGATACGCGATGCGGTTGCACCCTGCCATCCATCCAGGGGTGGAGAGGCATCATGACGGCAAAGGGACGGCCTTCAAAGCTGATCGCAATGCCTTCTTTCGACGGCTGCAGCCTGTATGTCCAGTTTGGCGGCACAATAGAGCGTGTTCGCGAGCATTTCGGCAGAACGTTGCGTCTGCTCTCCGGATACGGCATCAGCTAGAGTGAAGCAATTCCCAGCGGAGTGCACCATGGCAAGCATTCGATTTTCCAGACTGATCGCCGGCATTGCGATCGCCGCGCTCGCCCTATTGGCGGCAGCCGGTTCTGCGCAACCCCCGCAACATGCCAAGACCGCGCCGCTGTACCCCGACCGCGCCGGCGATTCCTATGCCATTTACTCGCTGCTCATGCCCGGCGTGCCCTTTGCGGGCATGTCGTTGCAGCAGGCGCCGCATTTTGCTATCGCGGGCACCACGGTCAACATCGACGACATGAATCCGGCCATCCCGCCCGAGGGACAGTTGCAGCCGCCACCCAACAACGAAAAAGCCTTTCGCGAGGCGGTAGCGGACTTCCACATCCGCCGCTATGAGCGGGTTCAACTCGAGCGCCAGCTCAACCTCGATCGCCCCTATACGCTTCTCGAACCAGACGAGATTGCCGAACTCAGAAAGGCGTTGGCCGGCATCGACCCCGGCTCGCAGTTGCAGGACAAGTGGGCCGGCTATCCCGGTATCACCTACTTCAGCGAGGTCTACTTCAACACCGCCGGCACTGCCGCCCTGGTGTATATGAACAACTTCTGCGCGAATCTGTGCGCCAATGGCCAGTGGATTTACCTGGAGAAGAATGGCGGCCAATGGGTACGCCGCTCCGGGCTTAACGTCTGAAGGCCCGGACGCCGGCTCATCTACGCCTGACTCGGGCGGTGCACCCACTGGCGACCCGACAGCAGCCCCATCGCAAGGAAGATCGAGCCCAGCACCAGGTGGAAGATGTGATCGCCGGTGTGCAGCAGCATGGGTCCGAAGTACCAGGCCCGGTTCAGAGCCGGGTTGCCAATCGATAATCCAAGAGCCGCAAGCGTGAGATAAAACGCGCCGGAGGCAATGCAGAAGCGCTTCGCCACCGTCGATCCGAGGAAGCTGGCGCCGAATGCAAGAGCACCCCACGCCAGATGCATCAGATTGTGGTACTTGTCCACGTGCGCCCCGCCGACCATCACGAGCACACCCATCACGACAAAGAGGCCGCCGAAAAACCGGCATACCATCTTCGCGCTGTCGCCAGTACTGGCCGCATGGCAGAAGTTCTGCGCGGTTGCGGCGAGTCCCGCGATATCCGTGAGCAGAAGTGCGACGATCTGCAGCAATGAGCCGAGAAAGATGCCGGCCGCGAAATTGCCGACCGAGCCGGGGTGGTGAAGGCGCAACATCGCCTGGGGCAGGCGGACGAACCACCCCGAGGTGACCAGCAGCGCGATCAGCGCGCCGATCAGCGGTGTCCACCACCAGCGCGCCCCGAAGACGACAATCGCCGCCACCCCGATAAACAGCACCGGTCCCGCAGGGAACTTCCCAAACGCCGGATCGCCGGAGAGCCACTGCGTCCACAGCGCGATCGCGACCGCAACCAGACCGCCCGCTGTCAGCTTGGTAAGAAATGTCAGCTTCGTCTTCATCATCGTGATCCTTTTTCTGCTTTCCCCACTTGGGCGAAAGCCTTTGCGCTTCCTTCCATGTTGCGACCGCTCTGCTGCGTCGCGCACCAGAGTCATCGCGTCTCAAAACTGGCTCATATGGTCCAGCCGCTCATGCCATCGTGCTTGCATCTCATCCGCCTTGGTGCGCTGCTCGGGAGTGAGAACCGTTGTATAGACCTTCGATTTGAAGTGTTCTTTCTCCACCAAGAGCTTCGCGATGGTTGTGCCCTCTCGCGAGGCAATCTCCTGGACCTTGCCTTCATCGACGTTGCCTTTCGCGGTCGCCGCGTCCATCTCTTTGCCCTCGGCCGCCAGCTCATGTACAAGTCCAGAGATGGCTGGCTTTTCCGTCTGCCACATCGTGCGAATCTGCTCCCTCTGGGTGTCATTCAGTTTCAGCTCATGCGCCACGTAGCCCATCGGACCGAAATGTCCCCGGCGATGACCGAAGCATCCGTGCCATCCCCGCACATCCGCTCTGGCAATTGCCAACCCTGCCGCAATCACCAGCACCGCCGTGCATGACCAGATCACGATTCGTTTCATAGCCCATGTCTCCTTCTCTGCTACGAATTCATTCCAGCACTGGCATCCGGCGCCTGCGATAAAGATTCGTAAAGCAACATAAAGTTTTGTAAAGGCAGCTACTTCCAGCATTTCGCCGAACTACCATCAAGAGTCGAAGGCGAGTCAAAGACAGACATGGATCGCGTGCTCATCGTCGACGACGACATCGAGCTGTGCAGGCTTCTCGGCGAGCGTCTGAGCTCGGAGGGCTTCGCGCTCGAAGCGGTGCACGACGGCGCGCGCGGTCTGGAGCGTGTGCTCTCGGGGGAGCATGCTCTCATCATTCTCGACCTGATGTTGCCGGGCATGGGTGGCCTTGATGTGCTGCGCCGCGTGCGCGAGCACTCTCCGGTTCCGGTACTCATCCTCACCGCCCGTGGTGAAGACGTCGACCGCATTCTTGGCCTTGAAATCGGCGCGGACGACTACCTGCCCAAACCGTTCAATCCGCGCGAATTGATCGCGCGCATCCGTGCCATCCTGCGGCGAAGCTCCAGGGCGGCAGCACCCGGCAACCTGCTCATTGTCGGGGATGTCCGACTCGATCCCTCCGCTCGCGAAGCAGGGATGAATGGCACTCGGCTGGATCTGACCACAGTCGAGTTCACGCTGCTGGAGGCTCTGCTGCGCGATGCCGGCCACGTTGTGACGCGCGAACAACTTACCGAGACCGTACTCGGCCGCAAGCTCGGCCCCTTCGATCGGGTCATCGATGTCCACATCAGCAATCTGCGCAAAAAGCTGGGACGCGCCCACGGCGACGAGCGGATCAAATCCGTGCGCGGCAGCGGTTACCTTTTCGTCGTTCGATCAGAGACGACATGACCATGAGAATCCGCAGTCTCTTTCTCAAAATTTTTTTCTGGTTCTGGATCACGGTCATTGCTACCGGATTTGCACTCGTTGTGACGTGGATCATTCTTCAGCCGGAGAATGTTCCGTCCCAGTGGCAAACGAACTTGGCGGACACCGCTTGGGCCTCCGGGACTGCTGCGGTCAATGAACTGGAACAGCAAGGGACGTCCGCTGCAGCGGCTTACATGGAGCAGTTCAACCACAAGACGCACCTGAAGACCTGCCTCTTCGACGCGTCGGGAAATATCATCGCCGGCACCGACTGCAGCAACTTCGACACCATCGATACACGTGCGATGACTTCGGAAATCCCCGCCTTCACTACGAAGCATAATTTCGTCCGCATCGCCGTAAAGGTGAGGGGAAAGAGTGGCCGCCCGTACATTTATGTCTTGGAGCAGGCAACGGAACACCGCGGGCCACCTCCAGGCATTGGCCTATCGGGGATTCTGCTGCGATGGTCCGTACCTCTCCTGGTTTCCGGCTTCATCTGCTATCTGCTCACCCGTTATCTCACCGCTCCCATCCTGCGCCTGCGGGAGGCTTCGCAGCAGTTGGCGCAGGGTGATTTCAGTACTCGCGCCGCCGGCATGGAACGCCGGCGCGATGAACTCGGCTGGCTGGTGCGCGACTTCAATGCCATGGCCGGCCGCATCGAGGAACTCGTCTCGCGCCAGCGTCAGCTCATCTATGACATCTCGCATGAATTGCGATCGCCCCTGGCCAGGCTGAATGTAGCGCTCGATCTGGGACGCGAGAGAAAGGGCAACGATTCCGCGTTCGATCATATGGAGCAGGACCTCGAATGTCTCAACGATATGATCGCGCGTCTGCTCACGGTAGCCAGGCTCGACACATCCGACACGCCGGTTCCGATGGCATATGTAGATCTGACGGAGCTTGTCTCCCAGATCGTTCGCGGCGCCGATTTTGAATTGCAGAAACGCGGCGGTGCTGTAAGGCTCTCATCGCAGGGTGATTATTTCGTCCAGGGAAACGCAGAGCTGCTGCACGGCGCGATTGAAAACGTTGTCCGCAACGCCATTCGCTATACCGGAGCTGGAAACTCCGTCGAAGTGCAATTGGAATCAGCAGGCACAAGCGCGCCCGTATTTGTTCGCCTGCTTGTCCACGATTACGGGCCGGGGGTTCCCGAGCCGGAGCTTGTCAATATCTTCCAGCCCTTCTATCGAGTGGCCGACGATCGCAATCGCGAATCCGGCGGCACGGGCCTGGGCCTCGCCATTGCCGAGCGCGTCGTTCGCATCCATGGCGGATCCATCCGCGCCCGGAACGCCGAGCCGCGTGGTTTGCAGGTGGAAATTCTTCTGCCCCAGGCAGCGCCGGTCAATTCACCGAGATCGTGAGGGAATTCTGTGCGGTCAGCGTGCCGGTTGCCGCATCGACTGCGCGGAAAGTAATTGTGTAGGTGTCCGGCGTGGTTCCCGTCGCAGCACTGGCGCCTGCCGAAGGCGCGTTCCCGTTGCCGGCACTGCCGCCGCATGCCACCATCCCACCTAGACCAAAGGCACACAGCAGGAGACACAGCATGGCGAGCGAGCGCCGGCGCCCTGGAAATCCCAGGAACAACATGCACGCCATCATCGCTCCTCCGCGTACCATCGACCATGCGATGGTCTGAGAAGCCGCAGCCGCGGTTGGGGCGGGAGCCGTGGTTGTCACCGTCAGTGTCGACTGTACAGAGTCCGCATTTGCAATGGTGATTGTGGCAGGGCTGAAGCTGCATTTCGGAATGTTGACATCACCGCTGTGCGCACCTGTCACCGAGCACGTCAGATTCACGGCGCCGGTAAATCCGCCCTGCCCGCCGATGGAGACCTGCGTCGTGGTCGTGCCGCCTGCACTGCTGGTAGCCACGGCGGACGTGCCCGCGGCAAATGATAACGAAAGCGTCTGTCCCGTGCCGTTTCCGCAACCTGCCGTGCAGGTGACAACCACCGGAGCGGATGCAGCAGAGGCCATGAAGTTAGTGTCGCCGCTATATGTCGCAACAATGCTGTTGCTGCCCAGCGTCAACTGCGCCACCTGCACATTGATGGCAGCGGTGCTGTAGAAAGCGCCGGTGGACGGATCCTGCACGGTAGTCAGGTTGCCGGCTGTGCCCAGGACAGCGCCGCTAGTTGTATCCGTCAACGTGATCGTCCCGCTGGGAGGCTGCGCGAAAGAATTCCCCGTCGGCCGGATTGCCGCAGTCACAATCACGGCGCCGGAATCGATCGAGTTTACGTTGGTTGTTACAGACGTCGTGGTGGCTGCCTTCTGTACCGTGAAGGTCACGCTGGCAGAGGTGCTCGGGTTGTAGCTGCTGTCGCCCCAATAGGACGCCGTGACGGTGTGCGTCCCCACCCCAAAATAATGCAAGGGAAACTCGGCATTTCCGCTCGCATCCAGCATTCCACTGCCCTGTGCTCCCTGGACCGTTGCATCCGAAAAGGTCACCGTACCGGTTGCATTTCTCAGTGGATTCGGGTTCGACGCCTGCGATTTCCCGATTGGCTGCGCGTCGACAGAGACATATGTCCCGTAACTGACAGCATTTCCCGCCAGGTTCGTCTGCTTGCTGCTCGCGCCACCGCTGGTGACCGTCAACGCGAGAATGCTGTCTTCAGGAGTGACGGTGATCTGGGTCGGCGTCGAGACGCTGCCGCCGTAGTTCGCATCGCCGCCATAATTTGCATAGACGTTATAGGTGCCACCGGGAAACGCGACCCAGCTTCCAGTGGCTTGCCCATTGGCGAGCGCCAGGTTGAGCTGCGAGTCGCTGCCCGACAGCCCTCTTGCACTGAGGTCGTTCGTGATCGCGACGTTGCCGGTTGCAGCCGAAGGGTTCACCCCAATCCCGATCGCAATCGGCTCGCCGTGCTGGAATGTCGTCGAGCTCAGCGTCAGCGAGGTCGTCGTCTGCGTTTTGCCGACGCTCGTCCAGTCGTTCACCAGGCTGCTGATGTCGACGCTCCCCAGTCCGTTCGAGAGATTGTAGGAGCCTGCCGCGTCGTAGCCGCTGAGAAAGCCATTCGCCGCGCAATCCGGCGTGCCCGCCGTGCAGATGACAGAGTTATTACCCGTCCCGATGGAATGAAAAGCTTCCGGATGCGTCTTGGCTAGTTGATACAAGACCCAGTTGGGCTGGCCGAGGCGCTTGCCGGCACCGATCTTCTGGTTGACGAGCGCCAGCACACCGGCGAATGCAGGAGCAGATGCGGAGGTGCCGCCTATTCCCGTGATGGTCGGGCTCGCTCCGCTGCAATCTGTGTCGGCGCATGTTGCCCATAGCGCGCCGTACAGGCCGTTGGCCGCAAACAGCGATACATCTGGAATATCCCGCACCGCATCCGCCGCGATCCCGGCACTCGCTTCGTATTGCTGCTGCCATTCCGGCTTGGCGTAGCCTCCAAGCACGTTGCCAGCGGCATCGTAGAGACCTGCGCTGCTCGCTCCGCCGCTGCCGGCCGCGATATTTGTGTTCCCGCTGTAGTCCTCGCTGGGCTGATTGGCCGCAACGCTCCCATTGCTCTGGGTAGAGTTGTTCCACGCCGTCTCGGGAATATATCCCAGCGCAGAGGTATAGTTGGCGCTGTTGGTCGAGCTGACATAGGTGGCGAATTGGTTCAGCAGCGCATCAAAATCGGTGCCGCCCACGGCCACCGTGTACGGCGTCGACGCCAGCGCATTCACTCCAAAGCCCTGCGACGCCACGGTCTCCGTATCCGGGTTGTCGCAGCCCGCCGAGCCGGAGTCTCCGCTCGAAACGGTCACTGCAATGCCCTGAGCAGCCGCCTGTTCCCAGGCATTCAGAACCTCCTGGTTTCCGGCAGCGCCCTGCGCCAGCTCGCAGGAGCTATAACTCACATTCAGGATGTTCACGCTGTTGTCGTCGATAGCACGCAGGATAGCCAGCATGACGCCGGACTGGAAGGTCGTATCCGCGGCCTGGTAGTAGACGATGCTCGCGCCCGGCGCAATCGCGCCGGCCACCTCGCCGTCGAGCGTAGACTCCGTGTCGTTCCCGCTGCCGGGCGAGTTTCCGTCCATCACGACTGAGATCGCAGCCGGGGGCAATTGAAACAGCGCGCGGTAGTTCCGTACGTTCGCCAGATTCACGGAGCCATCGGTAGCAATGCCGATCGTGACGCCCGTTCCGTCGTAAGCCGCCTGCCCCGCTTTCAGATGAGTGTTCAACGAACTCGGCGCGTCGTAGATAGTGGCAGCGTCACCCGGGCTGACGAAGAGATAGGGCGTGCTGGAGATGCTCACCGTGAGTTGCGGAACGAACCGCCTCTCTGTGGCATCCCATTGGCCGCGTGGTCCCGGACGCACCTGCGGCCTCGGATAAAAATCATTCAGCGGCGAAACTCCCGCGATCACCGGCGCAAGCGCGGAGGGAATCATCGGGTTCGAGACATTGGCAACATGCTCCTGACCGTTGATGACGAAGCGATCGATCTGGGTATGAAATGCTGTCTCTACCTGGTTGACGGAGCCGGAGAACTCGATGGCCATGTTGCTCTTTGCCACCTTGTTCACCGTAAATCCCTGGCTGTTCAACCAGGAAACAACCTGCGCAATGTCCTCCGGCGCCGGACCATACTGCTGCCCAAACTGCTCCGGGGTGAGAAAGCGGTGAAAGTTTGGCGAGTTCCTGTCCTCGAGCGAGGCAAGATATTGCTGAAGCATTCTCTCCTGCTGCGTTGTGCGCTTTAGCACCAGCAATTGCCGCTGCGCGCCCAGGGACACTGGCGCGGGCCCGCGATCGAATTGTGGCCGTGCGAGCGGATGCAGGTTGCCTCGTAGCGCAACCAGGGAAGACTCATTCACAGGCTGAGTGATCAGCGGTCGAGCAACGAATTGCGTCTGCGCAGACCCTGACTGCATTTGCGCAGCTCCGGGCATTCCCATGCAGATCGCCATCAGCAGGGAGAGAAGAGCGCCCATCAAGCGGGGGAATCGTGAGGGAACCATGGCTATCCAGACAGTTCAGAAATTCGGCAAATGCCAGGTGCCGCAAGGGCGACGCCATTGGCATGAAGGCGCTGGCATCTTTTCGCATGTCCAGCAAGAAGAGCTTAGTTAATTTTTTGACTGCGAAGCCAGTCTGGATGAGCCGGTTCGCCGAGTCAACGACGGGGACCCGCAGCCCGGTGTCTTCAGGGTGTTCCGGAAGGAACTTCGGGTCACTCGTTTGGCATTACCGCCGCGCGGTTTTCGGTCAAATCGTTGCGATTGCTGGACCGTTTTGGGATTTTCGGCCTGTTCCGCCTGTCAACCACTCCTGGGCTGGACGAAGGAGTTCAGGTCAGCGCACGAGCGGCGCTGATGAGCGCGATGTGGGTGAGAGCCTGAGGAAAGTTCCCGAGGAACTGATTTTCTCGTGGAGAGTATTCCTCGGAAAGAAGACCAACGTC
Organism: Acidobacteriaceae bacterium; assembly: GCA_036500805.1. Lineage (GTDB taxonomy): Bacteria > Acidobacteriota > Terriglobia > Terriglobales > Acidobacteriaceae > KBS-83. The sequence goes on from DASYBK010000115.1 coordinate 21,007, forward strand.
GCTGGTCAGCCTGAGGAGTTTCTCGAAATATTTTTCCGCTTCCACGCGGCGGCCGGCGAGGGCGAGATTCTGTGCATACCAGAATGAGCAGGGGAGAAAAGCTGCTTCCCCTTCTTTGCCCCTCTGGGATTGATAACGATAGATGAGCCCATCGCGCATAAGATGTTTGCCGACCGCGCGAACTGTGCCGCGAACGTGCTCATCCTCAGGGCGGAGGAAGCCGAAGATGGGAATAAGCAGCGTGGCGGCGTCCAGACGCGCCGAGTGATAGGACTGCACAAAACTGCCGAGTCGCCGGTTGAAGCCGTGCTTCAAGATTTCCCGCCGGAGCCGGTCTCGTGTGCGCTTCCATTCTGCGACAGGCCCATTGATCACGCCTGTTTCTGCAGCTTTGACGCCGTGATCGAGCGCGATCCATGCCATGACCTTGGAATACGTGAACTGGCGATGGATACCGCGCTGCTCCCACATGCCTGAGGCAGGTTTGTCCGCAATGGAAGCCACATATCCTGTGATCTGCTCGTGCAGGCTGCGGAGACGAGGGTCCAGCCGGAGCTTCGCCCGGGCCATCGTGGCGATTGCGTCGGCAACTTCCCCGTAGACGTCGAGCTGAAGCTGCTCAGATGCGGCGTTGCCGATGCGAACGGGACCCGACTCGTGATAGCCCCGCAGCCAGGGCAGTTCACACTCGGGCAGATGCCGCTCGCCGTGCATACCATACATGATCTGCATCTGGCGGACATCGCTGCCCACAGATTGCAGCAGCCACTGCTCCCACGCCTTCGCTTCTGCGTGGTAGCCCACCAAGAGCAGCGACTCCAGCATCATCGAGGCATCGCGAAGCCAGCAATAGCGGTAATCCCAGTTACGGTTGCCGCCGATGCGTTCCGGCAGTGATGTGGTGGGCGCCGCGACGATGCCACCGGTAGGACGGTAGGTGAGCGCTTTGACGGTAATCAGGGAGCGCTCGACTATGTCTTTCCAGGGACCACGATAGTGACTTTGGCGGCACCATTCAGTCCAGTACCGCTCCGTCTGCCGCAGCGCGATTTGCGTGTTGACGCGGCGTGGCGGGGGCTCCGGGGCGGAGACATACGTAAGCGTGAAGGAGCGTTGCTCGCCGGCGTGCAGGACGAAATCGGCGTATGCGATGGAATCTTCCGTTCGCAGCCTCTGCCGGGTACGGAGATAGATGCTGCCGGTGCCGGCGGCTGCGGTCCACTCATTTCCTTTCCACGGACCGGTCCAGGGAATTGTGCGGCCGTAATCGAAGCGAATGCATAGCTCCATTTGCATTGCGACGAAGCCGTGGAGGCATCGCACGATGCGCACGACATCAGAATGGCGCTCGCGGACGGGCATGAAGTCGGTGAGACGAACAACCCCGGAAGCGGTCTCGAATGTAGTCTCGAGGATCAGGGTATGGTCACGATACTTGCGCGTCACACGCTTCAGATCGTGCTTCGGCGTGATGATCCATCTGCCGTTGTTCTTCGTGCCCAACAGCGCAGCGAAGCAGGCGGGCGAGGAAAAATCCGGCCAGCAGAGCCAATCGATCGAACCACGGTCGCCGACGAGCGCGGCCGTTTCACAATCGCCGATCAATGCGTACCGTTCAAGACGCACTGGTGAAGTTTCGCGCTCCAGAAAAGAATGATGCCGAGCAAGTAGGATGCTGGATCTTTAAGAAGCGGCATCCCAACTAGTGCAATGGATACCAAGATATCGGGTCGGCGAGCTGGGACAATAGGCCCGGTGGTAGCAGTAACCGGCGCTTCGGCGGGCCTAGGGCGCGCCATCACTCGTGAATTTGCGAAAGTGGGCGCGAAGGTTGGGCTAATCGCGCGCGATGAGGATGCTTTGCGGGACGCTGCCTCCGAGGTGGAGAAGCTGGGCGGCCAGGCGGCGGTATTTTCAGCCGACGTGAGCAACGAGGACGCCGTGGAAGCAGCGGCCGCCGGTATCGAGCAGCAGCTGGGACCGATCGACATCTGGGTGAATGATGCGATGACTTCGGTCTTCTCTCCGGTCAAGGAGATGGAAGGACGGGAATACCGCCGCGTCACCGAGGTGAACTATTTCGGCTACGTATACGGAACGCTGGCTGCGCTGCGGCGCATGCTGCCGAGGAACCGGGGGCGCATCATCCAGGTAGGCTCTGCGCTGGCGGTGCGGAGTATTCCACTGCAGTCGGCGTATTGCGCGAGCAAACATGCGATTGTCGGCTTCACGGATTCGCTGCGGTGTGAGCTCTGTCACGACATGAGCGAAGTAAAAGTCTGTATGGTGCACATGCCGGCGATGAATACGCCACAATTTACCTGGGTGAAGAGCCGGCTGCCCCGGTTGCCGCAGCCGGTTCCCCCGATCTTTGAACCGGAGGTGGGCGCGCGCGCTGTGGTCCATGCGGCACTTGCAGATAGGCCGCGCCGCGAATATTGGGTAGGCGGCTCGACGGTCAAGGCAATCCTGGGCCAGAAGGTCATCCCTGGAATTCTCGACCGCTATCTGGGAAAGACCGGGTACGACGCGCAGCAACGCAATGAGCCGGATTCCCCGGCACGCCCCAATAACCTGTGGCAGCCAGTGCCCGGTGGGATGCGGGTGCACGGTCCGTTCGAACAGCGAGCACGGCGCACCAGCCTGCAATTCGAGATCGATATGCGACGCGGATGGGTGACCATGGCTTGCGGGCTTGTCTGCGCCGCCCTGGCTTTCAAGGTGCTTCAGCGCTGACCTCGCGCGTGCACGGCTGAAGCCGGAACGCGATTAGTGCCGATCAACGGCGCCCAGCCGCTTATATATACCCGCCGCGGCGGTGATGGATTGTTGGAGAGCCTGTTTTCGATCGTGATCTCCCGTTTTCCCGATTTGGCCTGAATCATCCCCGTCTATCAGTGCGACTGTTTGCTGCTTTGGACCGCTATGATGACCGGCAGCAGCAGACTGCGAACGACGTAGGAGCTGTGGACCTGAACTCTGTTGCGGTGAGGGGCCTACGGTGTCGTGGGCTGCAGGTAATGTGGCGATTGGTTCTGTAGCCCCTGGCTCGCTCGAACTTGCATCCGCCACATTTCCACTCGTTGGAACCAGATGTCTCGGCGCTCGGGCTTTTCTTGTCGTTCGACTCAGGCGCTCGGTCATTGAAGCAGAAGTGCTCACCGGTGATATCGCTGGTTGCGATACCTGCTGATGCCCGTAGGAAAGAAGGATTGCCAGAGATGGTACGACGCAGAGGAAGCCTGCCATAAGAATGATTCCGCAGGCAACGCGCAACCCAAGTAGCCAATTCGATGTACTTTTTGATCCAGCCAGGATTGACTGAACGCGAGCCTTCAAATGTTCAGACGAGGCCGCGAAATCTAAGCCCCATGCCCTGGGGTCCCGCGATGCATTCAGCCGAGCGAAGTGAATCAGGCACTCTGCGTACCTGGCTCGCCCTTCCGGTGAGTCGGAGACCACAGCCAGATCGCATGCGAGCTCACGGTCGAACTGCATTCTGCGGACTGCATACCATGCTGCCGGATGGAAGAAAAGAAGCGCACGGCAAACGACGGCGAATCCGTTCCAGACAAAATCCCAGCGGCGAATGTGGTGGAGTTCATGACGCAGAATGTCCTCGAGTTCGGAGCGGTCCTGTTGGAGACAGATATCCGGCAACAGAATGGTGGGCCGAACCCAGCCGAATGTTGCCGGGGACACGATACCCGACAATACGAGCAACCTTGCACGACCGCCACGAAGGCTCCTAGCAAGCGGCTGAAAAATAGCTGCGATCTCAACTGGCGGCTTGGTGGTGAAACGGAGGACCCATTTCAGCTGCCGCTGCTCCTTGATGTGGGTAAAGAGAATGTAGGCCAGTGCCAGCAGGTAAGCGATGGCCATCGCACGGAACGCAATACCAAGCGGGAAAGACCAGGAGGCGGGAATCTGCAGGGCGCCGGCAGTCGAAGTCACGTGCGAAGCCGCAGCGCCTGAAGCAGTTGCAGACGACCGCCCCGTCATTATAACGTCGTTCGCGAGCCAGACCCAATAGGCTGCCGTATTGAAAAGAAAACTCAGCCAGACGATGAATCGGCGGTTTGGCGAAACGGAGAGCCAGCTTAGGGCCAGACACACTGCGAAGGCCAGCGTCGTCTTCAGGACAAAGCCCGCAAGTGCAGCAAGAATACCAAGCAAAAGATCTGGGTTCATAGCCTCCCTGCATCATTCGCGATCGTCCAGCTGGTACCTTTTACGATACTCTCGCATGTATGCTTCGAGTTCATCCAACTGCTTCTTTTTGATTGGACTGGCCTCCAGCAGATTGATGAGCAAACCGGACGTCGAGCCGTGAAAGTTCCGGGACAACAGTGCCTGTATCGATAGGTGATCGATGGTTTTCCGGGCTACCGATGGCCTGAAGACGAAGACTCGACCACGGCTCTCATGTGTAATGAAGCCCTTCTGTTCCATGATGCGGAGCAAAGTCTGGGTGGTCTTGTAGTTGGGCTGTTCCTTTTGAGGATGGGCATTCACCACCTCCTCGACGGTGGCTTCTTCCCTATCCCAAAGAATCTGCAGAAGGCGCATCTCTGCCGGAGTCGGTACAGAAAGCTGTCGCTTTGCTTGCGCAGCCTTTGACAGTTTGTTTTGCATACTCGGCCTCGTTTGAGACATCTTAACGGTTTAAGATTATGCTTGCATTGATTTCTTAAGCAATAGAGATCTCCCGAAGACGGAGGAATTGCATACTTCATAATGCGGCCCCCAGGCAAAGATTTCGATTCCACCATCTTCCTGAAAGTGTCCGGCAAGAGTACTGCCAAACCCGTCCAGCAACAAGACAACCGAGTTGCGGATGCGAAGAGCATGGTCAAAGCGAAATGAGTGGCGAAAGAGACTCCCCTCGCGAGATCTGCCGTGCATGGAAACGGTCCGCAGCCCGTTCCTTCGCCTTGCTATCTTGTGTGGCGCTACTTTCCCCCCTGCTGAGAGGGCAAGCGACCTCGATCGAGATTCCATCCGCAACACCATTATCGGTTCAACTACCACAACACGTTCCGATGAAGGCGGGGGAACCACTTGAAGGTCGCTTGCTTTATCCGATCTACGTCGAGAACCGCATTGCGCTACCAGCGGGCACGGTCCTTCGGGGCAAGGTAATACAACTCGAGTCAGACCGAAGCCGCCGTATCCACTCGCGTCTGAGGGGAGATTTCACGCCATTCCACATCCCGGTTGTGAAATTCGAAGAGCTGGTTTTGCCCGACGGAAGCCTCCAACCGATTGTGAGTGACAGTGCCACGGATGGCGTGCCGATCTTGCGTCTGTCCCCTCCCTCAGACAAGCCAAAAGGCTCTTTCATCCGCAGGCAGATCGCTGCCGAGAAACAGCGATTGAAGGATATGGCGGCCCTCTTTACCAAACCCGGCCGAGGGGACCGGCTTGTTCAATTCATCTATACGCAGTTGCCGTATCACCCGGAAAGGATCGAAAGCGCAACCTCATGGACGGTCGAATTGGCTCAGCCTCTTGACCTGAAGCTTCAGAACAGTAAATCGACGAACAGCGGCGATCCGGTCAATCCTGACGACAGCAAGCAAACGTCCAAGGTAAAACCGGATGCAGCGACACCGCCAGAAGCAGCTGGAGAAACAGAGTGGCGACTGCGCGCGAATCTGGAGCAAACGATCAGCTCTGCCAATGAAAAGCCAGGAAACAGGTTTCAAGCGGTCGTCGCGGAACCGGTCTTCAATGCAAAGCACGTTCTTGAGGTTCCCGAAGGTTCCATACTTGTTGGGGAGATCACACAGGCAAAGCCAGCTCGCTCCTTTGGACGCCAAGGCAAGCTCAGGTTTCGCTTTCGAGAGTTGAGGTTCCCTAGCGGGTTTGCTCAACCGGTCGAAGGCACCCTTACCGGAGCAGACTCAAACAAGTCGGCAAATTTGCAAATGGACTCCGAAGGTGGCGTACAGCCACAATCGCAGAACCGGGTGATCGTACCGCTCGTATTGACCCTGCTCGCCGGTCGTGCGCTTGACGATGACGGGAGCGCAGCCGCCCATGGCGCTGTCGCATCCAACGGTTTCGGCATTGTAGGCCGGGTTGTCGGCATCGTGGCAAGCTCGCGGAACGTTGCGGCTGGCATAGGAATCTACGGAGCCGCGCTCTCTTTCTACGATCTCTGGCTCGCCCGCGGCCACAACGTGGTCTTCGTGAAGAACACGCGCGTTGAGATTACAACGACACCAACTCGCAGCCCGATGACTATGCAGAAACCACCTTCTCGCTAGGGTTGCGCCGGCACTGCTGTCGTCTCCACATCGATATCTACATCGTGGCTAACGTGCAAAAGAAAGTTGCTTGGATCCTTCAGTCCCCAGGCGACGTAGGGCACCTTAAAATGGGTCGTTGCGACATAGGCGTTTCCGTTTGGCCGCACGGTCATCTGGAGCTCGAGGGCACCGAGGCAAGCGAAGAGGTAATGACAAATGGCATCCACCGGCAAGGACATTGTGAATCAGAAGCTGCTCTCTATCCTGGAGCAGAACTGGCATGCTGAGATGGAAGGTTATTACGCCTATAAAGCCCTCGCAAGCCGTGAGCGCAACCCTGCGCGCAAGAGCACCCTGCTACATCTTGCCGATGCCGAGCAGCATCATGCTGCGCTCTGGGCTAGCCGAATAGCCGAGTTGGGCGGCAATGCACCCCTATATCGGGGCAAGACGGATGGTGTGAGTCTGCTCAATCGGATCGGCGGCTCAGAGACGGCGCTACGCAGACTCGAGATCGAGGAAAGCCGGGACATAGCCAAATATGCGAAGCAACTGAAGGAGCTTGGCGACGAACAGAGCATAGCCATACTGAATGCGGTTCTCCACGATGAACAGGAGCACTACCGAGAGTTGAGCGCCCTGCTAAGGGATCGCTTCAGTAAACATGCGGTCAAGGCCGCAGCGGAAGATCCAAAGACCATGCTCGACGCCCTGCTTGCCCGGAGAACCACTACCGGCAGGCGAGCAGCCGGATGGATCGGCGACGCCATCTATGGTGTCAATGACGGCCTGGGAGCGATCTTCGGAATAGTCTCCGGCGTCTCCGGTGCGACCCTGGGCAATCGAAAATTCGTGCTGCTGGCCGGGCTCGCGGGCATGATCGCGAGTGCGCTTTCGATGGGCTCCGGCGCCTATCTGGCAGCGAAGAGCGAGCGCGAAATCTACGAAGCAGAGGTTGCTCGGGAGCGCGAAGCGATCGAAACGAATGGCGCCGAGGCGCACGAGCTGCTCTCGCTTTACTATCAGGTCAAAGGTCTTCCCGCAATCGATGCCGATCGGGCAGTCGAGCACATTGCCAAAGATCCGGCGCAGTTCCTTCGTGCGTTGGCCAGCGAACGCCTGAATGCCACCGAAGAGTCGCTGAGCAATCCGCTCACATCCGCTATCTCTGGTGCGCTTTCGACTGCATTTGGCGCCTTGATTCCGATACTTCCCTTCTTCTTTCTGGGCGGTTATCCAGCCGTAATATGGGCTGCCATCATTTCTCTTGTGGCTCACTTCGCCGTCGGCGCGGCCAAGTCGCTCATCACCGTTCGCTCCTGGTGGAGCAGCGGATTTGAGATGACCTGGATTGGCGCTGCCGAAGGCGCGATCACCTATGTCATCGGTATTGGGCTGGGAAGGATCGGATCTTGAACTACTGGACCACTCTATTTGTGTGAGTGTGCTGTTAAGCCTCGCGGCATTCGGGACGCATAGTGCCGTCGCTCAGGACAACTACGAAATTCAGGTCTATGGATCCGATACTGTTGCTCCGAAAACCACCATGGTCGAATTGCACAGCAGCTTCACTGTGGATGGCTTCAAACCTGCGTCTGGACCGCGCTACCAGCCGAACGGAACCTTCCCGGCGGATCGCGCGGAACACGAGACTATAGAAATCGCACAAAGGATCACGAACTGGGCGGAAGTGAGCTTCTACATCTTCACCAGGGCTCAACGAATCCGCGCAAGGCACTCCGGCGCTCGATGCAATTCGCTACTTCCGGCAAGTGACACGACAGACCCTGTGTGGTCCACGGGCCCCGACCTGTATTCGAGAGCGTGCTCTCTCGGTCTATTCGCGGGAAGGCGACCAACGCAGGCCGGCGGAAAACGTCGGCTGATAGTACTCGCGCTGAATCATGTATTGCGGGCTGCCCTGGTAGAAGCCGAAGACTTCGTTATTGAGATTGAGGCCGGAGACGATAAGGTTGAAGCCGTGGCGCAGGCCCACGCTGCCCTGCGCATCGACCTGGATGTGGGAGTAGAAGTAGATGTCGCTGAGCGGGCCGTTGACTCCTCCCGGCGTGCCGTCCTGATACTGGTAGCCGAAGATGCTGGCCTGGTTGTAGGAAATGCCCATCCGCAGGGAGTAGCGGCCGTGATCGTAGGTCGGGCTGATGTTGAACATGTTAGGCGAATTGCGCAACAGCCGCGGATGATCGGAGCGTCCCGGAATGCCGTTCGTGCTGGACCCAATGTAGCTGTAGTTGGCCGAAAGTCCGAGTCCGTCGAGGAAGCCCGGCAGATTCGTGTAGTGCTGCAGGTAGGAGGTCTCGAAACCGCTGAGCCACGCGCTGCCGGCGTTCACCGGCTGCGTCGCCAGGTAGTCTCCGCGATCCTGAGTCGGCGCGCCCGGCGGCAGGTAGTTGATCAGCTGGTAGCTCTGGACCACGATGGGATTCTGCAGGTTCTTGTAAAAGTAGCCTGCCGAGAGGACACCGAAGCTCTTGAAGTAGTGGTCGTAGAGAACGTCGATGTCGTCGCCGGTTTCCGCTTTCAGGTTGGCGTTACCGAAGGTGACGGAGTAACGGTTTGCGCCGTTGCCGGAGACTGTCCAACTCAGGGGCTGGGCGATGTCCTGCGGATCGGGGCGCGAGAGTCCGCGGGCATAGATCAGGCGGATATAGCTATCAGGTCCTGCATTGAAGTGCAGCGAGGCGCTGGGCAGCAGGGTGTAGTAGGAGCCGGAGAATGCATTGGGGGTAACGCTGCCGCTGTTGCCGAAGGCAAGGTTGTGCACGCCATCGAACGTATTCTCCGCGCGCAGCCCGGCGATGAACCGTATGCCGTGGCCGAAGTCGATGGTATTCATCACGTAGCCGGCACTGACCTGCTCCACGAGGCCGAACTGCGAAGGATCCTGTCCTTGCGTGCTGCTGGGAGTGAAGGATCCGGCGTTGCTGTTCGCGTAGGAGAGAACGTCTTCGAGAGAGGCATTGTAGCCCAGCTGGTAAGCGCCGCCGTTATAGTAGTTGTGGTTGATCAGCCGGTTGGGGAACTGCGCCATTCCCACCGTGCTGTTCGGCACCAGCGTGAGCACGTAGGTGTTGGCGTACTTGTGCTCGTTACGGAATCGTCCGCCGTACTCGAAGGTCGCCGAGCGATTGCCGATGTGGTAGAGCTTCGCGCCCGATCCGCCGACGCTGAGGTTCAACTGCACAGCATTACCGAGGTCGCGGGTGATATTAGTGAGGGTGAAGTTGGCCGGATTCTGTATCTCGGTAAAACAGGCCTGGTTCCATTGCGGAAGGTACTTGTCCTTGGTCGCGCCGGGGTTGAACTCGCAGTTGCTCGAGGGAAGCGTCGAGTTGAAGTATGCATCTGAATATGGCGAATTGCCGTAGGAAGAGCGACCGACGTTGGCCTGCCATGTGTACCACGTCGTGTTGAGAACGTGGTTGCCTCCGAGGATGACGCTGCCGACCTGGATGTCGGGGTTGCGGAGCTCTGCATCGTAGGAAGGAAGGCCGCCTTGGTTCTTGGGGGCGAGCACTGAAACGCCCGGCGTGTTGTCCTGAAGTTGGTAGGCCCAGCGATCGCCGTAGTTCTTGAAGTTGGAGTAGAGGTAACGGGCGTAGACGTCCGAGCCTTCACGGATGCGATAGTCGACGCTGCCGGCGACACCGTACCGCGGACGGAAGTACTGGTACTCACGGAGGCTCGCGCCGTCGAACCACGTCGAACCATTATTTTGGTCGGGCACCGGCTCGAAGTCGTCGATGCCGCGTCCTTCCCAGTCATACGAGCCGCCGATAATGAAGCCTAACTTTTTGCTGGCGCCAAAGCGCTTGCCGAAGGTGCCGGTCTCCGTGGTGTTGCCACGGCCATGGATGATCGGCGTGTAGCCGCCCAGGCCGGTGAATTCTATCGTCGGCCGATCTGTCGCGGTCTTGGTGACGAGATTCACCGAACCGCCAATGCCGTCGCCTTCCATATTGGCCTGCAGCGTCTTGCTGATCTGGACGGATTCGACCAGGCTGGAGGGGATGGCGTCGAATTTGATCTGGCGCACTCCGGGCTCTTCCGATGGAAGATTCACACCGTCGACCGTCGTGTTGGTGAGACGCGGCTCGGTACTGCGCACCTGCACGTACTTACCTTCGCCCTCATCGCGCTCCAGCGTCACGCTGGGCAGGCGTCCGAGCGCGTCAGCGAGGTTGGCGTTGGGCAAGCTCGTGATGATCTGGACGGGCAGCACTAGAAGAAGGTTGTCGGCGGCGCGCTCTTCGTTGATGGCTTCGACCTCAGCAGACGCACGCGCGGCAGTGACGACAACTGCCTGCTTCTGGCTGGGGATCTCAAGCCTAGAATCAGCGGTGGCAGTCTGGCCGGCGACGACGGTCACGGTCTTGGTCTGGGTTTCCAGGCCGAAGTAGCTGATGGTGACGGTGTAGCTACCGGGCGCGAGGTCGTTGATATAGAAGCGGCCCTGCTCGTTGGTGGAAGCGGTGAGGGCGGGGTTCTGGATGTTGATCGAAACACCCTGGAGTACTGCGCCGGTCGCATCGGTGACTGTTCCACCAATGGACCCACGCTGCGTCTGCGCCTGGGCACGTAGCGTGAAACCGCAGATCAGGAACACAAAGGGGAAAAGATAGCTAAAAATGACACGACAGGTGCGAGTGGGCATTCGCTTCTCCTTTAACTACACAACACTCGTCCCTCTTTGTTCGGGCGAAAGATCACGATTGTTGGATTGCATGCGTAGGCTAGGTCTCTTATGTTTAAGCGAAAC
>DASYBK010000116.1:0-75019 GCA_036500805.1 Acidobacteriaceae bacterium
GAAGCGCGCGCTGAGCTCGGCCAGTTCGGCGTATGTGGATGGCAGGCTGCGGTTGCCGGTGTGGCTGACGACCGCACAATCCGAGCCGTAGCGGCGGAAGTCCTGGAGCAGCGCGGCCAAATGCGGACGGGCCAGATGCGGATGCACGGGGCCAGTGTGTCACATGCGCGTAGAATAATGTGTTTGATCGTTTTCACAAATTCCGAGTTGGAGCAATGTATCCGCTGAATGCCGCTTTTCTTGACGGAAAGCGGCGTTGAGATTCGCAGTCTGCTCAGCAAGCATTGTGAAAACGATTTGACTCAAAGCAGCGGTGTTGATTGGACGGAAGGGGAGCGAAGATTTTGGCTGAGATTACGTATGATGTGGCAGTGATTGGAGGGGGGCCGGCGGGGTATACGGCGGCTATTCGCGGCGGGCAGTTGGGACTGAAGGTGGCGCTGATCGAGCGTGAGCCGAAGCTGGGCGGCACCTGCCTGCACGTGGGCTGCATTCCGACCAAGTCCATCCTCTTCAACGCCGAGGTGTACGACCACCTGAAGCACGCCAAGGAGTACGGCATCGAGGGCGTGGGCGAGGTAACGCTGAACTGGAAGGCGATCCTCGACCGCAAGAACCAGATCGTCACCAAGCATGTGAAGGGTCTGGACTTCCTGATGCGGAAGAACAAGGTCACGGTGATTGCCGGCACGGGGAGTCTGACCGGTGGGGCTAAGGGTGGCGTTCATACGGTCTCGGTCAAAGGCGCGGACGGCAAGGCGACGCAGGTGCAGGCGAAGAACGTGCTGGTTGCTACCGGCTCGGACGCCAAGTTGCTCCCGGGACTCAAGGCGGATGACCGCATCCTGACCAATATCGAGATCCTGAGCATCGATCGCATCCCGAAGTCGCTGGTGGTGATCGGCGCGGGCGCGGTGGGCGTCGAGTTCGGGTCCATCTTCAAGAGCTTCGGTTCGGAGGTCACGATTGTCGAGTATCTGCCGCGGCTGGTGCCGAACGAGGACGAGGATGTCAGTAAGGAATTGGCTCGCGTCTTCCGCAAGCGGGGCATCGAGTCGCATGTGGGCGCCAAGGTCGACAAGGTGGAGAAGACCAAGGACGGCGTAAAGGTGTCGTTCACCAGCGCGGACGGCAAGCCGCAGGTGAAGGAGGCGGAGAAGGTGCTGGTGGCGGTCGGCCGCGCGCCGCGCACCGAGAGCGTCGGGCTCGATAAAACAAAGGCCAAGCTCGAGCGCGGATTTGTTCACACGAACGAGTGGATGGAGACGGCCGAGCCGGGCGTCTATGCCATTGGCGATATCGTGGCCGGTCTGCCGCAACTGGCGCACGTTGGCGCGATGTGCGGCATCGTGGCCGTGACCAGGATCGCCGGGCGGCCGGCGCGTCCGGTGAAGCGCGAGCGCATTCCGGCGTGTACCTACTGCGAGCCGCAGATCGGCAGCGTGGGGCTGACCGAAGCGCAGGCCAAGGAAAAGGGCCTCGCAGTGAAGGTCGGCAAGTTTCCGTTCTCCGCCAATTCGAAGGCCTCGATCGTGAACGAGCACGAGGGCTTCGTGAAAGTGGTGGCAGACGCGAAGTACGGCGAGGTGCTGGGCGTGCACATCATCGGGCCGCAGGCGACGGAGCTGATTGCCGAGGCGGTGACGGCGATGGAGCTGGAGGCGACGGTGGACGAGATGATGTTTACCATCCACGCGCATCCGACCCTGGCCGAGGCGATGCTGGATGGCTTCGGCGCCGTCGAGGGCATGGCGATCAACGTCTGATCGTTTGTGTTTTCATTCCGGGCCGCGGAGGTTCTCCGCGGCCTTTTTCATATAGGGGGAACTGGCGTCCGCCGATACGGTTAATAAATTCGTTATTTTTTGTATATAACCGTATAGATGATGCTCATTCGCAATGTTTCCTCCTTGCGCCGTCAGATCACAGGCGCCCGCATTCTCGTATCGCTCTCACTTTCGATGAGCTGCGCTGCGGCCCTGGCCGGGACGATCAGCGACGCACAGCAGCCGGTATCCGGACCGCCACCCCAGGCCGCGGCGAGCACCCCGCAGACCTTCATCCAGCGCTACCAGGCGCGCGTGACTGCGACTCAGAACGAGCAGCCGCACTGGATCACGCCGCTGGTCACAGTGACGCCGCGGCTGGAGCAGGAGCTGCGCACCGACTTTGTTCATCAATACAACCCAGCCGGCTTTGCTGTGTGGAACTACGGCAATAGCAAGGGGCTGGAATTCATTCCCCAAAAGCGCATTGAGATCCTTATCAACGTGCCGCCCTTCTTTAACCGTACCAATGGCGAGCAGGATGGCTTCGGCGACCTCTCGTTCAATTCCAAGTACCGCATCTTTGCCCGGAACGAGGAGCACGACAATGCCATCGTCACGGTCTTCTTCGCCGCTACTGTGCCGACGGGCAAGAATGGCAACGGCAGTTGCTGCGCGGTGGTGACGCCGACGCTCGCGCTTGGCAAGGGCTTCGGCCAGTTTGCATTCACTTCGACCGCGGGCGGTTCGCTACCCATCACCAATGCCGCGGGCCTGGGGCATACGATCACGTGGAACAACGTGGTCCAATACCGGCTCGGCAAGACCGGCCCGGCACGGCTGGTGTGGCCGGAATTTGAGATCAACTCAAGCTTCTTCAAGGGCGGATCTACGGATGGCGATGTTGCTGTCTTCGCAACGCCGGGGATCATTTTTGGCCGTATTCCCCTGCGTCACGACGCTTCCGGCAAACCGGGCCGGCTGGGGCTGACCTTCGGCTTCGGCGAGCAGATCGCGGTCAGTTCGTACCATCCCGACAATCACGCGCTGGTGCTTACCGCACGCCTGCCCTTTTGAGGGAGATGAAGCTCGCCCGTTTCTGGGTACCGCTACCTACCTCCACCCCCTCCCCGCTGCGGGAGGCCACCTCGTAACTCTGTCCCTTTCAGCGATTTAAGCCCTCTTCCGAGGGCTAAATATTTCATTCCACAATGGTTATCCGTAAATATGTGCAAACAAAAGACTTGGAGTGTTCTCTCCCAAGGTGCCGCTTAGATGCGGTGGAGGGGTCTATTTCTATTGTAGAAAATCACGCGGGTGAAATCGGCAACTTTCTGCGGTCATTTTTGCGTGCATCCCACTTTAGAACGTTTCGGTAATACCGAGTGCGGCCGAGCGGCCGCTGAACGGTCTGCACCTATACCGAAAATGTTCTAGAACGATCGGAGGGTACACGATGACGAGCAAGAGACGCATGGCTGCTGCAGCGCTTTGTCTGAGCATGGGGATGGGGATAGCAACCGTAGGGACGACCGCGCTCTTTGCGCAGCAGACGGATGAGAACGGGCAGGTGACGAATCCGCAGCCGCATACCAAGAAGGAGTACAAGCAGGAGAAAAAGCAGGAGAAGAAGGAATTGAAGCACAACAAGAAGTCAGACAAGGCCGCGAGGAAGGCGGACGAGCACCAGGACAAGTCGGCATACGAGCAGGAGAAGTCGGCAAACGAGGCGGCGAAGGCGAACCAGGCCGCGCAGAAGCCACAGTAGTCAGGAAGTCGGCGAGTCCGCCAAACGCATGACCGGGGAAGTGCAAGGCCAGCCCTCAACCCTGGGGCTGGCTTAATTTTTGTTGTGGCGAGGCTGTGATTTGTCGCCGGCGTCGCCGACTCCCACATCCCGGACGCGCGAGACGTGGGCAGCGACTTTGCTCAGAGGACCCAGACTGGACGACGGGTATAGTTTCGAGGACGGCTCGGGAGTGCGTTAGCACGCTAGTATCCGGTCGAGCCCAAGAATTGCGGAATCGACGGACTTTCCCGCATAACTTTCGGGCCGAATGCTGGCCGTCGCCTCAGACGCGGGCATCTTGTTCTCGGAGACCGACGGGGCGACATTCAATTGATTGCCGATTGAGATGTCGTTGATCGCAGCGTATTTTCCGGCCTTCATGCCAGGGAAAGCGAGGTTCACTTTCTCGCGATTGAGCACCAAAGTGCCGAGCTTCTCAAACTCGAGGCGCTTTAGATGAACTGCCGAGCATGTGCCGGGATGCTGGAGCTTCCATAGCCGCGGACCGCGCAACCCTGCCAACTCCGGCTTCGTGGCGATCGCGGCAGAGAGCGTCAACGGCCGATACCACGCGAGAAAATCGAACGCGCGACCGCTGTCTATGATGACGCAGGCTGACCAGCCATCCGGATTCCAGGCGGCCCAACGGTACTTGTGCCGGTTCTCGGGGGCGACGTAGGGGTTAACACAGTGCCCGGCAGCTGTGGGGTAGGTGAATACATCTCCAACGTCCATCAGCAGCGGTTGCGGCTTTTGGAGAACGGTCCGCTTCTTGCCAGCCGGCGGAGGTGCCGTAATTCGATTCCGAAGCTCGTCCAGCATTTTCCTGCGCTTTTTCAGGTCGCCGGGACGCGCACCGAGCGTTTGTTGCATGTCGACGTCGCTGCCGGTGTCGATGATGGCGAGGGCTTCGGTGCGCACGCGAGGACACACGATGGCGCGTTTGGCGAACTGATCGGCAAGGACCAGCCAGAAGATGGCGTGGTCTGAATCGTCGGGATTGTTTGCCGCCCGGGGTTCGGTTTCGCACAGGATATCGACGAGTTTGTCTTCGTCGAACGGCAGGTGGACGACCGCGCCGATGCAACTGCGCAGGTCCATGGCGAAGTCACTGGAATAGAGACCTGCGCCCCACACGCCCATGGTGACGCTCCGAAGTGGTGATCAAGGGAAAAAGTTGCGACAGAACAAAAAGATACATGGCTTGCGCGCCTGCCCGCAAAAAGGGGGTGAATTTACGGGTGTTCGCGGGACCGGGCCCAACCGACACACAGGTTCAGGCGACGCGCTCTGGACTATCCGATTCGCTCTTAGAGGAACCAGCGGAGGACGCGGCGTGTCGTCTCGAGCACAGCGCCATAGATGAGCGGTGCGGAGAGGCCGGCGGGAGTGACCCGGGCTGATCGCCTGCGGCTGAGGCCGAGCCAGGGAAGCAGCGGTTCCGATGCGCCGAGGAAGATGAATTTCGAGTAGCCCATCCCGTACCAACGCCGCACTCCCGGGAGGATCTCGGCGACCAGACCATAGATTCCGCCGGCGAGCGCGCCCGCCGCGTAGTGCACGACCGGCGCGGCGGTGCGCTGCTGCGCGCGGTTGAGGTTTCTCCCGATGGTGGACTTTGCGATGCGCTGCGCGGCTTCCGCGTGGGTGCGGTGCTGCTCGCGCAGCTGCTCTTCCTGTTGACGGCTGAGAACAGGTTCGGCGTTGGCGGCGTCTTCCGCGCGGCGGATGGCTTCGAGCGCGCCTTGCTGATATTTGTCGAGCGCCCAGGTGGCGACGACTCCGCCGATGACGCCGGCAGCGAGTCCGCCGAGGAGCTTGATCTCGTGCCGATTCTTCGTTTTTTTCTCGGGATTCCTGTCTGGACGCCGGTCTGGGTTCCGGTCGTGAGCGCGTTTGCGGCGGGCATTGTTCGACTTGCTGAACATCGCGGCTCCTGTGTTACAGGGAGAGATGAGGTTTTGGAGATGGGGGATGTGCTGGAAGGATAGACGACTTCCGGCATACTCATCGCAGGGCGGCCCGCGGACCTAGCTGAACTGCTTCAGGTCGATGCCCAGCGCCCAGGCTTCGTGATCCTTCTCGAGTTCCTCCCAGCTAGTTTCGCGGCCAGTGTAGGCGGCTTTGCGGCCGAGCATGCAGGCGAGTGCGGTCTCGACGCCGGCGGCGATCTGGTTGTGGAATTGGCCGCCGGTGATGCTCTCGATGAAGCCGCGATCCTTGTCGCGGTCGGCGAACTCGAGGTTGTCCAGGAATGCGCCGTTGGCAGCGAATTTTGCTGGCTCTGCAGATTTGGTTTGCTCGGGATCGGACCAGGTCCAGGCATTTTTGCCCAGGATGCGGAGCGGGCCGGAGTAGGGCATCTCGGCCAGGCCGTCGGCGCCGTAGACGCGCTCGGAGACATCGAAGCCGAACTCGCCGAACTGCGTGGACGAGAAGCTGACATGCACGTTGTCGGGATAGGTGAAGTCGACCTGGTAGTTGTCCCAGGTATTGCCGGCGTGGGTGAGAACGTTACGGCCGCCGGTGGCGAAGGCCTTGATGGGATGCGTGCCGATGAGCCAGTTGCAGATGTCGATGACGTGGATGTTCTGTTCGAGCAGGATGTCGCCGGAGATGGTTCGGTCCCAGAGCCAGTTGCGGAGACGGGTTTCATCCGCAGACATGCCGGGTTTTGCAGCGGCCACCGAGGCGGGTGCATTGTAGTAGGCGGTGATGCTGGCGAGTTTGCCGAGGGCGCCGGAGTGGATGCGCTTGACGATTTCGACGAAGGGCGGCGCGCTGCGGATCTGGAAGCCGACATCGACGCTGACCTTGCCTTCTGCGCGCTTCGCGATTTCGAGAGCTTTGCGGGTCTGCGGCACGTCGATGCCGACGGGCTTCTCGCAGTATGCATGCTTGCCGCCGGCGACTGCGGCCTCGAGATGCTGGACGTGGAAGAAGGGCGGGGTGGAGATCTGGATGGCGTCGATGTCCTTGGACGCGGCGAGGTCTTCAAAGGCGCGGTAGCCGTGGAAGGTGAGGCGCGGGTCGATGGCAGGCACGTTGAGCGAGGCGTTCAGCTCATCGAAGTGCTGCTTGCCGAGGGCTAGCTTGTCGGGGAAGATGTCGGCGAGCGCGACCAGGCGCGCGGTGGTGTTCTTCGCGAAGGAGGTGGCGACGGCAGTGCCGCGATTGCCGCAGCCGAGCAGGCCGAGACGGACGGCGGAGTTGGCCTGATAGCCGAAGGCGGTTTCGGGCTTTACGAGGAGGAGGCCGGTGGCTGCTGCGGAAGTGGTCATGAAGTCGCGTCTGTCCATTTGAATTCAGAATCCTTTGCGGATGAGCCTAAGAGCAGATCCCTCCACTTCGCGGTGTCGCTTCGCGCCACGGCTCCGGTCGGGATGACACAGCGAGGGTGGCAATTATGTAACTTGCGCCAGCACTTTTTCCAGGTAAAGCTTTTCCTTGCGGACATCTTCGATCTGCTGTGGGCCGTTGGTTTCGCGCTCGATGGTGATGGCGCCGGTGTAGCCGGCTTTGCGCAGTCCCTCGAAAACTTTGCGGAAATCGACCAGGCCGGTGCCGATGAGGACCTCTTCGCCGAGCTTGTCGGGATCGGTGGGCCACCGGCCGTCTTTCGCGTGGACGGCATGGACGTGCGGCCCGAGGATGGCGACGGCGTCGACCGGATTGGCTTTGCCGTAAAGGATGAGGTTGGCGGTGTCGAGGCCGACGCCGAGGTTGGGCTGTCCAACGTCGCGGATAGCGCGCGACATGGTGGTGGGGGTCTCCTGGCCGGTCTCCATCAGGAAGCGCTGGCCGTTGGCAGCGCAGTGCTCGGCGACCTCGCGGATGGCGGCGACGGCTTCCTTATAAAGAGGGTCCGCGGGATTTTCCGGGATGAAGCCGCAATGCGTCTGCACTTGATCGACGCCGAGGAGTTTGGCGAAGTCAGAGGTCTGCTTGAGCGCGTTGATGCGCACGGCGCGGGTGGCGCGTGGGACGAGGCCGATGGTGGATGGGCCCTGCATGAAGTCCCACACCAGTGGCGGCGGGCCGACGACTTCAACGGTAGTGCAGGTGACGTTGTACTTCGCGAGCAGACCTTTGAACTCGGTGGCGAGCGCGGGGGTGAACTTGCCGATGTAGGCGTCGAGCGAGAGGAAGCAGGTGGGCAGGCCGAGGTCGTGAACGCGGCGAATAGTTTCTTCCGGGCCTGCGGCGGGCGAGATGAGCAGGCCGAGCGGCATCGCGTGTGAGTCGATCGCGGAGTTTTGTAGGGCGGTGGCTTCGGCAGTGGGCACGAGGGTGCTGGCGAATGCGGCCGTGGGGAGCAGAGCAGCGGCGGCTGCGGCGGAGGAGAGGAAGTCGCGTCGGCGCATTTGGTTCTCCGGTGAGGGTGTTGGACGCGTCCTTTATTGCATCTTGACGTGGGAATGTCCAATGGGAGACTGGGTAGGGATCAGGAATTGAGCGGCGTGGTTTGCGGTCCTGGCCACTTCCCCTTAAACGCGACCATGAAGGCTCTCGCGCTTTCGCGAATGGCTTCCCATCTCGGATCCATCAGAACTTGTGCCGGGTCGAGATGGTCAGGGTTTGCGTCGCAATAATCATCCATCAGCCTCTTGAGTTGGAGGGCTTTGTCTCGTTGAACATCGGTGAAATCGCCTCCGAATTCTTCGATGAAGAGGTCGAAATTGCTGTCATCGAACAGCACGTTAATCAACTCTTCAGGTCCCTCCCATGCGTATGCATCTGGTGCCAGCCAGCGCCGCTCCTGGGATTCCTTGTCGGCGATCATTGATGCAGCTTCCAGCAGGTTCGAAATCCAAAGCTCACGAGTTATCGGCATCGGTTAGTCTCCCTCCGAATTTATCCGGTCATGTGCAGGATAGATCGCGTAGATCACGCCCTGGATATCGTCGGTGACTAGGAAGCTGTCGGGGCCGGTGCGGTAGATGCCGCAAGGGCGGCCGAGGACGCGGACATCGTCGGGCTTGCCGCGAATTTTTGTGCGCTGGTAGAAGCCGGTGAGGAAGTCCTGCGGGGTGCGGTCCTGTGCCGTGAAGCGGACGAGCTTGTAACCGGTGCCGATGCGCGGGTGGCCAGCGCCGTGGAGCGCGACGAGGAAGGTGTCCTTCAGCAGCGTGTCGGTGGATGGGAAGAGCACGACGCCGAGCGGCGAGCTGTGCGCGGTGAAGGCGGTGTAGGCGGGCGGCACGGAGCTGCAGTTAGCCTTCGGCGATTTGCCAAACACCGGATCGGGGTGCACCGTGCCGTTTTCGAAATAGCAATAAGGCCAGCCGTAGTAGAGCGCATGGTTGGTGGCGAGGGCTTGCTCGATCTGGCTGGCGGGGATGGCGAAGAACGGATCTTCGGGCGCGTGGTTGCCGAGTTGGTCGTCGCCCATGTTGGTCAGGTAGAGCGTGCTGCGCTTCGCGTCCCATTGCATGGCGACGGCATTGCGGAGGTTAGTCGCGACAATATGTTGGTCGCTTCCGTCGGGATTCATAACGGACATGGTGGCGCGG
This sequence comes from Acidobacteriaceae bacterium, assembly GCA_036500805.1. Lineage (GTDB taxonomy): Bacteria > Acidobacteriota > Terriglobia > Terriglobales > Acidobacteriaceae > KBS-83. The sequence goes on from DASYBK010000116.1 coordinate 9,069, forward strand.
ATGGGCTCCTTTTCGATGCAGGCGTTGCAGCTAGAGCCGACGGTAACAAACAATTTGTCTATATACGAACCCCGCGTCGAGTTTTGCGACGCATCGGTCGTAGTCTCCGCCTTACGCAGCCTTGCAAACTCGACGGTGCGGGTGAGGTGCCAGCCGCCGTATTTGTAATTGAGGCCGTAGTCGGGATAGTGGGCGAGGACTTCGGGCGGGCTTGTGGGTGCGGTGTCACCGGCTTTGTATTTGAAACGCAGCAGGCGATCGGTGAGCGGGAGATAGAGCCACTGCTGGCCGTTCGCGTCGGTATAGAAGGCCAGGTTGTTGGGATTGCGCAGGTGCTGGAGATAGGGGATGGCGCGGGTGAAGGTGTGGCGCAACGGGTTCCATCCGTCGAGGATGTAGATCGTGCCGCGCGTGTTGTCGGTGCGGTCGTACATATCGGTGACGAAGAGGCGATCGTCCGGTGCCATGGCAAAGAAGCGCACGCGATGCAGGCCGGTGAGCGCCACGTTGATGTTGAAGTCGCCGGGCAGCGCGAGCGTGATGGCGCGGCCGTGGGCTGCGGGAAGCTTATGCGGGACGAGCGGCTGCTGTGCAGAGGCGGCGAGCGGAAGAAGCAAAAGGAACAAGACGAGCGTGCTGCGCATGGCGCTAGTGTCGAGGCTGAGATGCGGACGCGGCAAGTATCTATGGCGGCGCTGTTCCGGCGGAGCGGTTGCGGCGTTTGCGAATCGACTGGGCGATCCAGGCGATGGGCAGGACGGCGAAGGCGATGGTCCAGCCGAGGAAGCCTTTCACCGGCAGGGTGAGGTCCGCGCGATCGGCGGCGGACATCGGGAAGCAAAAGGCGATGACGGCTGCGAGACACAGGCCAGATAACACAGTACCGATGAGCAAGCATGACCAGTGCAGGCGCTCTTTGTGTATGAGTACGTCGAAGCCGCAGCCGACCAGCCACCAGAAGGGCAGCGCGAAGAAGGGAAAGACGAGAGCGTCCCACGTCTCGAGCAAGAGCGCTTGCGGATGCCAGCCCGACTGCGGCGTACGGGATGGAAGCGAGATGAGCCACTGGATGAGAGCACCGGGGAGATTGATCGCCATCATGGTGTGGGCCTTCGGCACGGTTGCAAGCCGGATGGCCAACGGCACGATCTCGTTTCGCGGAAGGGAGATATCGGAGTCCGCAGTGTGGATGTGGACCTGATCCGCGCCTTTGGATGCTTCGTAAAGATGCAATGCGGTAAGGGTAATGGGGACGAAAACCAGAATGACCAGCAGCGCGAGGTCGATGAGCGGCAGAATCTGTGAGAAGGGGATGCGGTCTCCGCGCATGGATGCAGGTTAGAGCATTTTCGGTAATACCGTGTCCGGCCGAGCAGCCGCTGAACGGTGTACACCTATACCAAAAAATGCTCTCGTGGAGTGCGGTGTGGTTTGCGGTTGACATCGGCGGGGTATGCCGGGACTACAATGGCGCCGTAACGCATTGATTGTCTCTGGAGAGGTATCTGCCATGAAGCCGCCGCGTGTTTCTGCTGATCGCCGCACTTTTCTGAAGGCGAGCGGAGCTGTTGCTGCCGGATTGCTGGCGCAGGGTGCGGTGCCGGGTCGCGCATCAACCACGCTGGGACCAATGCCGGCAAATCCGCGGACGATGGCCGCGATGCCGACGCGCAACCTGGGGAAGACGGGCTACAAGGTCGGCATCTTTAGCCTGGGCGGGCAGGCCGCGCTGGAGAAGCCGGACAACTTCGACGTTGCCGTGCCGATCATCGAGCGCGCGCTTGACCTGGGCGTGAACTACATCGACACGTCGTCGATCTATGGCGGGCCGCCGCGGTGGAGCGAGCAGTATGTGGGCCGGGTGATGAAGACGCGGCGCAACGAAGCCTTTCTGGCGACGAAGACCAAGGAGCGCACGCGCGACGGATCGATGCGGATGATCGAGCGGTCGCTGCAATTGCTGAATACAGACCACGTGGATCTATGGCAACTGCACGACATCGGACTGCCACAGGATGTGGACGCGATCTTCGCAAGGGGCGGCGCGATGGAAGCGCTGGTCGCGATGCACGAGCAGAAGGTGGTGCGGTATCTCGGCGTGACCGGACACTACCGGCCGGATGCGCTGATCGATGCAATCCACAGAGGAACGGCGCAGGGGCATCCCTTCGACACCATCCTGATGGCGCTGAATGCGGCGGACCCGCATATCTATAGCTTTACCGATAAGCTGCTGCCGCTGGTGGTGGAAAAGCAGATGGGCATCATCGGGATGAAGGTGCCGGCGCGCGGGCGGCTGCTGGCGGGCTGGACGCCGCCTCCGGTAGAGCAGCAGCACCACATGTGGGAGGGCTCGGCGATTGCGACGCGGACGGGTGTGATGAACATGCGCGACGCGATGCACTACACGCTGTCGCATCCGGTGAGCACGGTCATCGTTGGCTGCGACAACATTGCGCAGCTTGAGGAGAACGTCGAGATCGCGCGCGAGTTTACGCCGCTCTCCGAGACGCAGATCGCGACGCTCAAGGAGATGGCGGCGCCAGTGGCGAAGCAGTCGCTGTTCTTCCGGTTTACCGATCGCAGCAAGGGTTGAGACGAACGCCTGCCCGCGCGATCAGTGCAGGCGCAGGACGATGCCGGTGCTGATGGTGATGGGGCGCAGCCGTCCGGAGTAGGTGTCGAGCTGGCCGTAGGAGACTTCGACGACGCGCCAGTCGAGATGCGGCAGCACGGTCTTATCCAGGCCGCCGAGCACGCGCCAGTCGAACTGGGTGGTGCTGGGAGAGTTGTTGCCGTAGCTGAAGTGGCCGGCGCCGAAAAGGAATTCAGCATACGGATTCAGGGGCACGACCTTGGGGTGCAGCGCGAGCCGCGGACCGACCAGGGTGCTGAACAGCGTGGTGCTGCTCGCCGGCCGGGTGAACTGGAAGCGAATGTCTCCGCCGAGTTTGGCGAAGGGCATCTTATAGAAGTCGGAGTAGAGCCCGAAGCCGCCGCCGTAACCCCAGTCATTTGTGTTGGGGAGATTGAAGCGCGAGGCGCTGAACTGGCCATAGATGGCAGTCTGTGCATGGGCTGACGGGAGAGTGACTGCGAAGAGAAGCAGGGCGAAAAGGACGCAGTGACGGCGGGGACGACGGGACGCAATTCTCATTCAGGGAAAAGCCTCTACTCAAAAGGGCATTGGACCGCTTGCTGGCCGTGATGGTCAGTCCCGATTGTACTTCGCGTGCTGTATCGGCTTTGCGGACGCGCGGTTGGACGGCTGCGAGCGCCGCTCAGGGGAGGCGAAGCTCTAGGGCAGGCGGAGTTCAGGGGAGGCGGAGAACCAGGCCGGTGCTGATCGTTCTGGGATGCAGGCTGCCGTTGAAGGCGCTCAGGCCGCCATAGGAGAATTCGACGACACGCCAGTCGAGGCGGGGGATGAGGGTGTAGTCGATGCCGGCGAGGAACTGATATTCGAACTGCGTGCTGCTTTGCCGGTTGCCGAAATCATAGTGGCCGATGCCGGCGAGAGCTTCGAAGTAGGGCATGACCGGCAGTACATGCGGATGAATGGAGACGCGCGGGCCGATCTCGCCGCTGGTCAGCGTGGTCGTCGAGGATACGCCGAGCACCGAGCCGCGAAGGTCCGCGGCGACGTGGACGAACGGCACCGAGTAGAAGTCGTGATAGACGCCGAAGGTGGGACCGTAGACCCATTGGTCGCTGGGCGCATCGACCTTGGAGCCGCCGAACTCGATGTAGACGCCGGTCTGTGCATGGGCGGCAGTCGTGAAGCTGAGGAGAGCGACGAGCAGGATCGAGTAGAAGCGCAGGCAGAGAAAACGATAGGGCAGCGATGGGGTCATGGGGAGAAACCCTCCTAAAAAGGATCGTGCACACCTCGACTGCTGGCCTTGCCGCCGATGGGTATCGCCACCGGTGACAGAATGGATGTAGGAGTGGCGGTTTCGGTTATTCCGTTCACCAAAAATTGTGATTCGGCAAGCCGCGTTTGCATCTGTGGTGCTATGTAGATTTGCCCTGACGGAAAAGCTGCGTTGAGAGTTTCGTCAATGGAGTGAAAACGAACTAGCTTGGCGATGATACTGTCGGTGATCTATCTCGGGCGGGTGGGGTATCGCGAGGGGCTGGAGCTGCAGTCGCGGCTGGTGGCGCAGCGCAAGGCAGGGGTCATCGGCGATGTCCTGGTGATGCTCGAGCACCCGCCGGTGCTGACCTTGGGCCGGGCCATGGGGCGAAAAGACGGAGGCCGCGAGCATGTGCTGCTGACCGAGGAGGCGCTGCGGGCGCGCGGCGTGGAACTGGTGGAGACCAACCGCGGTGGCGATGTGACCTATCACGGCCCCGGGCAGCTTGTTGGATATCCGATCTTCGATCTGCGCGGGCCGCTGCGCGCGGCGGGCAAGCGGCTGGGTCCGGTGGATTTCGTGCGCCAGATGGAAGAGGCGCTGATCCGCGCTACCGCCGATTACGGCGTGGTGACAGAGCCGGTGCCGGGCCGGACCGGAGTATGGACGGTGCCGAGCGGGGATCTTCAGGAGAAGAAGGTCGCGGCGATCGGGATCCATGTATCGGCGGGGATTACATCTCACGGATTCGCGCTGAATGTGACCACCGACCTGCGGGATTTCGATTGGATTGTGCCCTGTGGGATCGACGATCGCGGGGTGACCAGTCTGGAGCAGGAGAGCCGCAGCGCCGATCTGACACTGGAAACGGCGGCCGAACGGGTAGCGCGGCAGTTTGGGCGGGTCTTCCATGCTCAGGTGCTGTGGCTGGAGTCGCTGGATGATGTAGCACCGGTCGGCGACGAGGCACGGGTGGAGGCGTAAACTGCGCTGCGAACAAGAGTTGTAGACAGCGGCCGGGCGAGCGCGGATGCCTCGGCGTCGCTTTTGGCATAAAATGACCAGTTCGGTACTGACCGACCAGGATCGCTGTCGATGGCGAGTAGAAAAACAGAAGTGAAGAGCGCGGAGGCTTCGTCTGCCTCCGTGAATGGGAAACCGCAGGAATCCAACGGTAGCAAGACTCCCTCGCAGCCACCCCCCACCAGGAATCCCCAGGGCATCCCCGATTACCGGCTGGAGCAACTGCCGTTCCATATTGAAGGCGAGTGGCGGGATGGCCACTACCACTACATCGTGGTCGGCGACACTACGGCTCCGGCGCCGCCGCTGCGACCGTCGAAGTACCTGACGCGCGAGCAGTCGATCGACATCTACCGCCTGATGATCACGAACCGGAAGATGGAAGATTCGCTGGAGCGGATGTACAAGCAGAGCAAAGTGATTGGCGGCCTCTATCTGAGCCAGGGGCAGGAGGCCACCTCGGTGGCGTCCGCTTATGCGCTGCGCGAAGATGACTGGCTGGGCCCGATGATCCGCAACCAGGGCTCGATGATCGTGAAGGGCTTCAAGCCGCGCGACACCATGATGCAGTACATGGCCAAGGGCGGCTCGCCGACCCGCGGACGCGAGAGCGGCTCGCACTATGGGGATTACAAAAAGCTGAACGTGATTGCGCCGATCTCGCATCTGGGCGATTCGATCAGCGTGTGCGCCGGCGTGGCCCTGGGCGCGCGCATCCAGGGGAAGAACATTGCCTGTCTCGCCTATATCGGCGATGGCGGCCAATCGACCGGACCGACCTACGAGGGCTTCAACTTCGCGGCTGTCCAGCGACTGGGCCTGGTCCTGATCGTGGAGCACAATCTGTGGGCCTATTCGACGCCGGTGGAGTTGCAATTCGCCTGCAAGGATCTGGCCGACCGCTCGCTGGGCTATGGTGTCCCCGGCGTGATCGTGGATGGCACGGATGCGAACCAGGTCTACGACGCGACGCATGAGGCGGTCGAGCGCGCCTATCGCGGCGAAGGCGCTTCGATGATTGAGGCCAAGCTGATGCGCATGAAGGGCCACGCCATGCATGACGCTGCGACCTACGTGCCGCCCGAGGTGAAGGAGTACTGGAAGCGGCGCGACCCGATCCTGCGCATGGAGAAGTACCTCATCGAACGCGAATGGCTGACATCTGAACAAGCCAAGAAGATTCAGGCAGAGGTGGATGCGTTCATGGAAGAGGAGCGCGCGTTTGCCGAGGCCTCGCCCATGCCCGATCCCGCGGACGCAGGAACGGATGTGTACTTCGACAATGCGACCGAGATCCCGCTGAAGTATGGCGAGGTGCGGGTGCAGAATGCGAACGCGAGCGCAAAGCTGGCCGAGTCCAGCGCGACCACGCATTACAAATAAGAGAGCGCGCGAACGCCCCGAGAGAACACGAGGACGAATCAGCAATGGCAGCAGTTACATATTTAGAAGCGATCCGCCAGGGTTTGTGGGAAGAGATGGAGCGTGATCCGAGGGTCTTCGTGATCGGCGAGGATGTGGGCGTCTATGGCGGCGCATTCAAGGTGACGGAGGGATTTCTGCAGCGCTTCGGCACCGAGCGCGTGGTCGATACCCCGATCTCGGAGATGGCGATTGCCAGTGCGGCTTATGGCGCGTCGCTGACCGGGCTGCGGCCGGTGGGCGAATTCCAGTTCATGGACTTCATCAGCTCGGCCCACTCGCAGATTGTGCAGATCCTGGCGAAGAGCAACTACCGCTGGGGAGCGCCGGCGCCGCTGGTGCTGCGCGGTCCCTCGGGCGGCGGCGTGAGCGGCGGCCCGTTCCACTCGCAGAATCCCGAGATGTTCTACGTGCACACGCCGGGGCTGAAGGTGATCTGTCCGGCGACGGCGCGTGATGCGAAGGGGCTGATCAAGTCGGCGATCCGCGACAACAATCCGGTGCTCTTCTTCGAGCACAAGTATCTCTACCGCCGCGTGAAGGAAGAGTTGCCGGCCGAGGACTATACGGTCGAGATCGGCAAGGCGCGCATTCATCGCGAAGGAAAGCATGTTTCCGTCATCACGTATGCGGCGATGGTCTACGTTGCGGAAGAAGCGGCGCGCATCCTGGAGAAGGAAGGGATCGAGCTGGAAATCCTCGACCTGCGCACCTTGCTGCCGCTGGACAATGCGGCGATTGCGGCGACGGTAGAGAAGACGAATCGCGTGATTATCCTGCACGAGGATACGAAGACCGGCGGGATCGCAGGCGAGATTGCGGCCATCATCAACGAGGAAGCATTTGATGCGTTGGATGCGCCGATTGTCCGCATCGCTTCGCTGGATGCGCCGGTGCCGTTTTCGCCGCCGCTGGAAAAGGCGTTTCTGCCCAAGATGGAAGACGTGGTGCGCGAGGCGCGGCGGCTGGTTGCCTATTGAGGTAGGCCGCGAAGCGACGGCTCGCGAGCCCTTATGATCGAGATTGTTTGCTTAGCGGCGCAGCAGGCCGCGTGAATGGGAAGGCGGAACGAAGAGATGCCAACAGAAGTCATCATGCCCCAGATGGGCGAGTCGATCTTCGAGGGGACCATCACCAAGTGGCTGAAGAAGCCCGGCGACACGGTGCAGCGGGACGAGCCGCTCTTTGAGATTTCGACCGACAAGGTGGACGCCGAGATTCCCTCGCCGGCGAGCGGCACGCTTTCCGAGATCAAGGTCGATGCCGGCAACACGGTGCAGATCAACACCGTGGTTGCGGTGATTGGTGAAGGCGATGGCGCCGTTGCGAGCAAGCCCGCCGCGGCAGCGCCTGCGCCCGCGGAGGCTCCGCAAGAAGAGAAGAAGTCGGAAGAAAAGAAAGTGGAAGCTCCGAAAGCTGCGCCTGCGCCGGCCGCTCCGGTCGCGGCTGCGACTTCGAGTGGTGGCGGCACGAATGTTGTGATGCCGCAGATGGGCGAATCGATCTTTGAAGGCACGATCACCAAGTGGCTGAAAAAAGTCGGCGACAGCGTGCAACGCGATGAACCGCTCTTTGAGATTTCGACTGACAAGGTGGACGCGGAGATTCCTTCGCCGGCGAGCGGCACGCTTTCCGAGATCAAGGTGGAAGCTGGGAATACGGTGCAGATCAACACCGTGGTTGCGGTGATCGGTGGCGGCGCGGCGAAGGCGGGTGCTCCCTCGGCAAGTGCACCAACCGCAAGCTCCAACGCTACGGCTGCCTCAGCTGCTCCTGCAGCCGAAGCGCCTGCTGCGGCTTCGCATGGAGAGCGGCTGCGCTCCTCGCCGCTGGTGCGCAAAATTGCGAAGGACCATCAGCTCGATCTGCGGCAGGTCCCGGGAACCGGTTCGAGCGGCCGCATCACCAAGGATGATGTGCTGCAGTACATCGAGAAGGGTGGCACGGCGAAGGCTCCGGCAGGTGCACCAGCCGCGGCACAAGCGCCTGCTGCACCGCCGCAGCCCGCTGCCGCACCAGCGGCTGCCGCGCCGGGCCCGCAGCCGGGCGATCTGGTGCCGCTCACACGCATGCGGTCGATCATCGCGCAGCGCATGGTCGATTCCAAGCGCACCAGCGCGCACGTGCACACCGTCTTCAAGGTGGACCTGACGCGCATCGTGAAGATCCGCGAGAAGGAGAAGGCAAAGTACGAGCAGCGCAACGGCGTGAAGCTCACCTACATGCCCTTCATCACGCGCGCCGTCGTTGCAACGTTGCGCAAGATGCCGATCGTCAATGCATCGATGGAAGGCGATGCGATCCGCTATCACCAGAATGTGAATGTCGGCATCGCGGTGGCGCTGGACTGGGGACTGATCGTGCCGGTGATCAAGCAGGCGGAGGATAAGAGCTTCCTGGGCATCGCACGCTCCATCGCCGATCTGGCGGAGCGCGCGCGCGCGAAGAAGTTGAAACCGGACGAGGTCGGGTCGGGCACCATCACGATTACGAATCCGGGCATCTTCGGCGAACTCTTCGGCACCCCGATCATCAATCAGCCGGAGTCGGCCATTCTCGGCGTCGGCGGCCTTTTCAAGGAGCCGACCGTGTTGACCGACAAGGATGGCAACGACTCCATTGCGATCCGCAGCGTCATCCGGCTGACCTTGGGCTTCGATCATCGCATCATCGACGGCGCCGATGCCGGCAAGTTCATGGCCGAGCTGAAGAAGTATCTGGAGAACTGGTCCGAGGATATCGGCTGATCTGGGCTGAATCGCACACTTGGCGGCGGGCCTTCGGGTCCGCCGTTCTACTTATAGCCGGCTCTTCGCTTCGAGCACGCGCTTCACGGCGTCTTCCGGCGTGTCGCCGATCGCGGAGAGATGGCCCATCTTCCGTGCTGGGCGCGGTGTGTGTTTTTCGTAGAGGTGCAGACGCACCCCGTCGACTTCGAGCGCACGATCGAAATGTGGTTCGCCGTCGGCCCATGCATCGCCCAGCAGATTCGCGATTGCTGCGGGACGCAGAATATCCGTGCTGCCCAGCGGAAGATTGCAAATCGCACGCACATGCTGCTCAAACTGGCTGACGACGCACGCGCGCTCGCTGGCGTGGTAGCTATTGTGCGGGCGCGGCGCAAGCTCGTTGATGAGAAGCCCTCCATCCCGCGTGACGAACATCTCCACTGCGAGAATGCCTTCGAGCAACAACTTTTCGGCGAGCGAGCACGCGATGCGTTGCGCCTCCGTTTCCATCGCCGCCGGAATCGAGGAAGGGATCACGCTCCAGGCGAGGATCTGATTTTCGTGATGATTTGTCGCGGACGGGAAGGACTTGAGTGCGCCGGAGGGCGTGCGCGCCACCAGCACCGATATCTCCCGCTCCAACGCGATAGCCTGTTCGGCAATGGATGGGCGCTGCCCCAGCGCGCGCCAGGCTAACTCTGCGCCTTCACCGCCGCGCGGGGTGACGCGAAGCTGGCTGCGTCCATCGTAGCCGCCGCGTGCGCTCTTCACGAAGCAATCGCGGCCGAATGCATCGAGCGCCGCGCGCATATTGTCGAGCGATCGGATGGAACGAAATGGACCCACAGGAAATTGATGCGCGGCCAGCCATTCCTTCTGCGCGATGCGATCTTGAATGATGGCGAGGAGCGCTTCACCCGGCCGAACCGGCGCGTAGCGCCGGGCGGCGCGAAGCGCATCGAGCGAGAGCTGCTCGATCTCCAGCGTAACCACATCACAGCCACGGGCGAGATTGGCCGCGGCCTTCGCATCATCCCAAGCGCCTTCAAAGCAGGCGTCCACAACAAATCTCGCGGGACACGACGGATCAGGGTCCATCACCTGCACGCGGTAACCCAGCGAGCGCGCGGCCATCGCCGTCATGCGGCCAAGCTGGCCCCCGCCAAGAATACCAATGGTTGCACCGGGAAGGATCGCGCTCACTGCGGAAGCTCTTCTGCGAGCACCTCGCGCATGCGGCTCTCGCGCCAGGCCTTCAGGCGTTGGCGCAGTGCAGGATCGTCGTTGGCGAGAATTTCTACGGCCAGCAACGCGGCATTCGCGGCGCCTGGCCGCCCGATCGCGAGCGTGCCCACAGGCACACCCTTCGGCATCTGCACAATCGACAGCAGGGCATCGAGTCCCTGCATGGAGGTTGCCGGCACGGGAACTCCCAGCACCGGCACCAGCGTCTTCGACGCGAGCATTCCCGGCAAATGCGCCGCGCCGCCCGCCGCCGCGATGATCACCTTCAAACCGCGACCCTCGGCCTCGCTCGCATATTGAAAAAGCAGATCCGGGGTGCGATGCGCAGAGACGATGCGGGACTCGTGCGGTATCTCAAATTCGCGTAGAAGCTCGACGCACGGCTCCATCGTCGCGTAGTCGCTTCTGCTGCCCATCACAACACCCACCAGAGTTGAGCGCGCCATCGTGGCATTAGAGCATTTTTCCTGTCGCTGTGCACAGCGGGACCGTCTCGTCGTCGCCTTTCTTCACGGAAAGGCCACACAAGCTGTCGCAGGCCGGTCGGCACTTACAGGAAAAATGCTCTAGACGGCGCTCTCCACTCTGATTCAGTCAGCGCGGCCGGAGCCACTCCACCACAAGCTGCAGCAGCGTGAACAGCAGCCCGAATGCGCCGGCAAAGCCCTTCACCCGCTGCACGCTCAACTCATGGCGCTCCACCCGCTCTTCAAGCAGGCTGAGGCGTCCCGGCTGCCCATCGCCCAGCAGCGATGCCATCTGGCTCTTCACAACGCTCAGGTCCGCCAGCACCTGGGCTTCAAACGTACTCATCATGTCCATACGGCTTTCACTCAGATCTCGTCTCATTGCGTGGCTGCGTTTACGAATATGGCGCTGGAAAAGCGGGAATAGTTCGGCGGCGTAGCGCCATCGTACATACGAACGTAGTAGCGCTCCACGGGCGCCTCGCGCACGATGGTGAAGTTCGGCACCGGGCTGCGTAACACCAGGTCCGCACCGTCACCGGCGCCAAACTTCCAATCGCTGCGTCGCACCTCAAACCCCCCGCCGGTCGGAGGTGTCAGTCCAGCCTGCACCTGAATCTGCGTCGTGCTCACGCTGCTTACTGACAGATCGCGCGCCGATGTCAGAGCGTTCGGCGCGGTCAATGCCGTAGGTGGCAGCCATGCCGTCAAAGGCGCACCCTCGTTCATCTTCAACGAGAGAACCTCAGCCCATTCGTTGGCGAAGCCGATGGCGTAGCTCATGATCTCCGGAGCGCACGAGGTCGCTTTGATCTGCACCGTGCGCACCAGCAATTCGGTCGACATCTCTGCCGAAGGTGCCTCAACGTCGAGCAGATCGCCCGGCCACACATCTGTTGTCTGCTGCGGATTCCAGCAGGTGTATGTCCCCTTCCAGGACCCATCCGGCCAGGTCGATGTGGAGAGCATTGCCAATGCCGCGTTCTCGCAATCGGCAGATGTGCGTGTCACCGGATGTTCGGCGGTCACGATGAGGCTGGCGGCTGTAGACGATGTGGGCGCGGTCATGCGTGCCACCGAACGTCCGCCGATGCGATAGTTCACGGTAATCACAGTGCCGGTTGCCGGCACATTGCCCGGATAAAAACTCATCCTGCCCGTGGTCGCCACCTTCGTCTGCGATGTTTGCGCGCTGGCGCCGAGCCGCTGGGTTGCGGCGGCCGAGCCGGTTGGCGTGCAACTCACCCATACTTCTCCCGGCCGCGTCAGCTCGTAGCTCGCGACGCTGCCGAGAAAGCTCACGCTGTCCACCACCACCGGCGTACAACTCGGCGGAACCTGTGTCACCGTGCCGTCGTAAAGCACGGTGACCGGGAATTGCGCGCCGCCCGTGGTCTCCTGTATCTCCATCACCAGATCGGCTCCCGCAGTCAGTGTCTGGCCACCCAGTTGAATCGGACCATTCGCGCCGCCGGCGCTGTAACTCTGCAGTACCCGCTGGCGATCCTTGCAATGAAAGCGCAGCCGCAGCGTGTAAGTGTGGCCGGTCTGGAGGGTTGTTGTCGCACCGGCTTCTACCCCAAGCACCATCGGTGCAACGACCATGCTGGTGCCGTTCGGCCGTACATGAAAGCCGGCCACAAGGTTGGCAGGGCTGATGGTGCCGGAGGACAGGGCGGCGAAATAGCCTTCCCCCAGGCTGTCCACCTCCAGCCCGTCAAGTTGGATCAGCAGCACCCCGCCCATCTCGACCGCGTCCACCGCCGTCACGCTGCTGGTGCCGCCCGCGCCCTGGCCGCCACCCAGCGTCAGCCCGCGGCTGGTGAGCGAGACATGGCCGCCCGCGTCGACAACCACCCAGATCTGAGGATTGATGACGCTGTCGGTAAACGTATCGAAAAGCAAAGTCGCCTTTTCCATCAAGGGTGTTTCACCCAGTTGAAATACAGAGGTGACGCCATCCCCTTCGAAAATCTCGGTTACGTAGGCCTGTGGCTCCTCCTTACCGCATACCGTGACATCGTTCACCGCAAGGCGCGTGCGTTCGCCCTTGAATGCGCCACGGTTGAAGCTCCCGTCGCTCTCTGCCAGTGTGTGCACCTGGTCGCCAACGTTTTCGAAGAGCAGGGCATGGTTCACAACGCGATAGCATGCGCGCGCTGCATTCCCCAGTGCTCCGACGTTCTGCGACCAGCTCTTGCCTGCCAGCGGCTGAAATCCACCGATGCGCGTGGATGTGGCATCGCCGCTTATCGGCAGCACTTGTGTGGTGGCTCGTCCAGTAATCTTCGTCAGCAGACTGGCAGCGGTCGTGGCCACGCATTCAATGGTCTTCTCGCTCACCCTGGCGTCGAGCACGATTTCATCGCTCTGACATGAGACCTGCAGCACGTACGCAGGCCCGCTCGTTCCCATCCCCGCGTACACTCGCGCCGGCGCGGCGATCGCATAGCCGGTGAAAAGGATCACACCATTGTCGGCGCTCACTACGACGCGCGCGCCGCTCGCAGGAACCGCCATGCTTCCCGGCGTCACACTGAGTGTGCAAGTGCTCGGCAGGTTCAGCTTCCGCTCGATCGTCAAGGGCGCCGCGCCGCTGAGCGAGCTCGTATAATCCAGCGCGCCGTTCCCATCAAGATTGTCGATCGTGATCTTCACGCTCTCCTTCTTTCTTCGCGTTCGGCAAACTTACATCTGGGCATTCGCACACGGCAGGTAGGTGCGGTAGCAGCACACCTGCGACCCGTCCATGGAATCGACAACTGGCAGCGCGATAAACCGGCCGTTCAGCACAACCTGCGACAGCGGTGCCGCCACGGCAACGAGAGTCTCCGCGGGCCCGCCCATCGTCTGCAGGCGCGGATAGTAGAAGAACAGCGCATCGCCCTGCTCCCCCTGCATGAAGAACAGCCCGGACCATTCCTGAAAGAAGGTGCCGCCTTCGCGATCCTGCAGCGCGACGACGGACAACGCCTGCATCCCCTGCACCGGCGCACCGGCCAGTAACGGCTCTGCGAGCTGCAGGCCCGTCGCTGTAACCGTCGTCACACGTCCCACGTTCAGCGTCATGCGGCGGACCCAATTGATATCGCTGCCCACCGCCGTGGCCAGGTATGCTGCCGACGCCCCCGCGCCGATGTATCCTGTCTGGCCGCTGTAATCGGCATCCACCGCGATCATGTCCCCGGCCAGGATCGTGCCCGCTCCATTCGGAGTGCTCAAAAAAGTGGCCGTGGAACTCGCCGCTGTAATGGCGGTTGGGATTGCGCCCGGCTTCAGTACATTCGTCTGTTGCGCGCCGCAAGCCAGTGCCATCGTCAGCTTTGACCAGCGCTCGAATGTCATGCTCACGGTGGCCCCTATGCTCTGCCGTCCTTGCAGCAGAACCGTGCCCGGCGCGCCGCTTTCCACCACCTGCAGCTTGGTCTGGGACGCGCGTGTAAAGCCATCGATCCATCCCAGATCGATCCACGGCGCGGGCGGCGCATCGGGATCGAAGGACGAAACGGTGGTTGCATCGAATGCAGCCGGCGCGGCCGTCAGCCGATTCACCGGCGCGAAATATCCGCGGACCCGGCGCACTGCCGGCGGCAGGCCGGGCTGCATCACCAATGCTGGCGTACTCATAGTTCTCCTGCCTCCTCATAACTCACCACGGTGATTTCGGCCGTCCGTATCAGTCGGTCGCGCAGCCGCGTCACCGGCCCGAAGACCGGACCGGTCCAGGACATGCGCGTTCCCATCGCAACCGGTGGGGTAACCGTGTAATCGGTCTTCTGTACCTGCGGTGGTTGCAGAATCGACAGCAGCTCCGCGTCCATCTCGGTCAGCAAAGCGCCGCGATCCAGGCCGCCCGCGGAGGCCGTTCCGGCGCTCTGATACTGGACCTCGCATGTCTGCACCGTGCGGATCAGCGCGTGCTGCTCATCCGCCACTACCTTGGTCCAGCGCAGCACGAATACGTTGTCCGGCACGACCGCGACATAGCTCTCGTTCTCCTCCACCAGCACACCCGGCCGCCACACGCCGCGGATCAGGACCTGCCTCGCAGAATTCAGCACCTGCAGCCGGTCCCGCAACGCCACGTAAAAGGAATCACGCGTCTTCTTCATTCCGTCCTCTCAATAGGCCGTTTTCACAAAGGCCCTAGCCGCCGAAACAACACTGGACGCAGCTGTTTCGTCAAGAAAAGCTGCTCTTCGCTGCCGTCGGATCGGGCACAATATTGTGAAACGGTCTAACTCTGCGTCACGGCTTCCCGCAGCAGCACGCGATACAGGCAGGCCCGTCCTGCCGCACTGGTGAACGAGACCCCTTCGATCACGAAGAACTCCCTGCCCACCGTAATTCCCAACCCCATCGCGAACAGCACCTCGGCCGACGAAAGTCCCAGTTGACTCACCTGCGCCTCGACAGCGGACGCCGAAATCAGCAACTCATACTTCGCCTGGTTGCCATCTGTAACTGCCACTCGCACCTTACGGAAGGCCGCCGGGGAGAGTGGCAGGTCGGCAAAGCCGGCTGTTGGCGCTCCCAGTTGCTCTCCAATCGCCGCGCTTGCCGCTACAGGCATGCGCAGCATTGCCACCGATCCGCCCAGCGAGCGCAGCAGTGCATCCGCCATTCGTTGCCAGCCTCCCTGCTTCGGTCTCACGCTCAGATCACTCATCGTTTATCCGTTTTCACAAAGATGTAATAGGAACTTCTGACGCAGCTTTCCCGTTAATCCGGGGTGGAAGAAAAGCCGCTCCGCATGGCTGCCAAAGACCTCACAATATTTGTGAAAACGGCTTATCCCAGCCTCGTCGCCACATACGGCCGCAGCAGCTCCTGCACATTTGCATCCATCAGTGAGTTGGAGAAGTACTGCAACCACATCGTGTCCATCTTGCTGGTCTTCACGTTGATTCCCGGCGTGGTCTGCGCGTTCTTCACCACTTGTGCGCAGGCGATCTTCACCGCCACGGGCACGGCAGCGCATCCTGCGGTATAGGTCACCTCGATCTCGCTGTAAGGCAAACCCAGAATGTTGTAGGGCAAGGTCAACTCGCCGGTATCACATGCGAAGTCGATCGAGGTCGGATCCACCTGCGTCCACGCCCCCGGCAGCGAAAAGGCATACGCCACCACGTCCAGACCCACCGGCCATAACTCCCCCCGACGCGGGCGCGTGTATCTGCCGCGCACCGTCACTAGCGGTATCGTCGCCGGCGCCACTGCCGTCAGTGGCAGATAGCTCAGCCGTACTGTCTGACTGCCTTCCACTACGCGCAGCCGCTCCACATACTGCGTTGCCAGCACGCTGGCACGGCGGCAGTACGCATCGATCATCCCCGACGCCGTGGCAATCCAGTCATCCGTGGTGTCGGGTGCCAGACCGTAGCTCTCGTATTCCGTCGTCTCTAAGTAGGCCATCCGCAGTTCTCCTCATCCGCGGTCTTGCTCCGCGCTGCCTGGTTGTGACATCTCTGGCGTTCTGAAATCGCTGGCAATCTGAAATCGCTGGCATGTTCGCGCACAAAAAAGGGGCGGCCCTATCGCCGCCGCCCCGCTCATCACGCCACCGCATGCGCCGCTCAGGTTCGGGCAGCGCGCACACGGCTTAGCCAACAAAGCACCGTCTGTACCCTGGCTCTAGCGCTGCACGGTCACCTGTGCGTGCGCGTAGTTGGCGCCCTTCACCACCACCCCGCCGAACTTCACCACGACATACTGTGAAGCCAACGAATTGGGCAGGCCAAGCTGGAAGATGCGCGGAGCCGAGTCGCTCAGCCAGTGATACTCGATCAGGTCTTCCGTCACGATGTATGCCGGCAACGATGCGCTGCCCGAACCAGGCGTGCCGGTGTAGCTCAGCGCCCACTCAGGAATCAGCGGCAGTTCGCCCGCCTGCGTCGAGAGCGTCTTCACCGTGAAGCCGCCCGTGATCTCGCGTGAGTTCAGCACCACATTGAACTCGGTCTTCATCTCACGGTCGATCAGGTCCAGCAGCACCGGGTTGGCATAGATGGCGGTCGGACGCACGGCGAAGCTTGTGCTTGCCACCATCTGTGCGATCTGCGACTTGATGCCGTCCACGATGCTCTCGGTGGTGGTGATCGTCGTCGCATTGCCGCCCGCGGCGATCTGACCAGCGGCGCCGAAATACTGCAGTGTCGTCGGCGCGCCCAGCGATGTGTCGTTGCCGTTCCACAAGGCCACATCATGGGTGTGCAACACGCCATCCACGGTGTCGATCAGGTCCTTCGCCTGCAGATACGCGAACTGCTTCTGCTGCGCTCCCAGTTCCATGTCGAACAGGTTGTAGTTCAGCTGCGCAACCAAACCCTTCAGCGGAACGCTCCGCTCCACACGGGTCGGAACCACAAGAGTAGGAGCGATGTTGCGCGGATCGACGAAGCCGGCGGTCCCGGGATTCGGGATCGCGGTCTCCTCGAAGTAGCGCGACGGATGACCGGTCGCCGGCACCTGCTTGATGCGCTGGCCGAACATGCCCCGGCGCCGAACCAGATCGGTGATCTCCGTCTGATAGAACGGAA
This sequence comes from Acidobacteriaceae bacterium, assembly GCA_036500805.1. Lineage (GTDB taxonomy): Bacteria > Acidobacteriota > Terriglobia > Terriglobales > Acidobacteriaceae > KBS-83. Next base: position 26,351 of record DASYBK010000116.1, read on the forward strand.
CCTCCACCGCCCCGGGCCCGATGTAATCTGCCGCCGAATGGATATCGAGAAATTGCGCCTTCATGAATGCTTCCTTTCGCTCTCAAAAGAGCAGTGATTGTTACGAAAACAGAAAGGGCGCATGCTGCCTCCTTCAGCAGCACACGCCCTCATTCACTCTCGTCATCCCGACCGGAGCAGGGGCCCCCAAGTCATCCCGACCGGAGCGCAGCGTTCACCCCCCAATCGTCATCCCGACCGGAGCGCAGCGAAGTGGAGGGATCTGCTTTTCTCCACTCCCGTCGTCGTCGGCTTAGGCCAGAGCGCCGGCGCGGATGAGTTGCGCCTTCACGGCAACCCGCTGCTCCAGGCTCAATCCGGTCAGTGCGGCATCCAGCGATCCCGCCTCCAGACCGTCCACGCTGCCGATGCCCTGCTTCGCCAGCAACTGCATCGTGGCTACGGGAAGTGTCTTGCGGCCGCTGCTTGCTGCAGCCGCGGCCTGCGCCTTCAGCTCGGCAATCTGCTGCTCGGCCTCTTCCAGCTTCCGTTCCAGCTCACGCTGACGCGCATCAGCCGTCGCATCCACGGTGGCCACAATCCTGGCCACGTCACCGGTCATCGCCGCCTGCCGCTCTTCCAGCCACGCGATCGTCTTCTCCAGCCGCTCGGCCGCCGCCTGCAGCCGTCCTGTGACTTCGGTCGCTGTCCCACCTGCATTGTTTTCGTCCATCGTCTCCTCGCTTTCCGTCTTGTGTTCTGTACCGCGCCGTTCCCCTGCTTCAGACTCTGCGCGCTGCCAGAGCCTGCTTCCTTTCGCCGCTGCTCTTTCCCGCGCACAAGCGGAACGACGTCCGTCCATACGCAGCCTTTTCCCGCAGCAGGATCGCTGCTCCGGTAAAGGTCACTTTGGTCAGCCGCCATACCGACGCCCGCATGTCTTCCACATGGGCGTCCGCCAGTTCGTAGCTCATGCCCATCTGCTCGGTTGGTGTCGCGCGCAAATGCTGCTCCACCTCGGGAAAGTCCCGTCCGAACAGATAGCCCGCTACCCGGATCTCGCCGGTCCCTCCGCGCGCGTTCACGATCTCCGCGTCCGTGATAATCCCGCACTTCCGTCGCGCATCGTGGCCGTCCCAGCCCGGGCAGAAATCCACTGCCATGCCCAGCAGCGACGGAAGGGCTGCATCCGCCGCCCCGCGCGTCAGAATCACGCGCCGCCCCCGCGATCCCGAAGGCGCGCGGTCGCTCGGCACGTCCACATACGTCAGTACTCCCTCGAACGGCAACCGGTTCGGATGATTCCGCACCAGCGGCATCGTCACCGCCATCGCATCCAGCTTCATTCGTTCTCCCCGACCTCCTGGCCGCTGTCTTCCTCAATCTCTTGGTTGATCGTCTCGGTCAACGATTGTTCCTCCGGCTGCACGGCCCCCAATCCGCGCAACGCCCGCACTTCACTGACTGTCAGCACCCCCGCCTTCAATAGCTCCATCTGGATCTGCAACTCCGTCGTCTCGTCCCGCGACTCCAACTCCGTGAACCGGAACTCGAACTCGCGCCACCCCAGCCGCTTGCCGAAGAGATCGCGCGTGATGTGCTGCTCCAGCAGCCGCGCCACCGGCACAATCGCTCCCCGAAATGCCTCATCGCCGAACTCCGATGAGCTCGCCCGGTTTACATCGTTCTCCAGGCCCAGCAGCATCGGCGGCAGCCCGAACGCATTCGCCACCATGCGGATCAGGAATGTCTGCCACTCCATTCGCAAATCGGCATCGGTACCGCTGCCGAAGCGCAGCACCTCCGGCTTCTGCGCCGAGCTCAGCACCGGCACGCGCCCCGTGCCTTCGATCTCGTCCTGCCACCAGCGGATCAGCCGCTCATGCTCCGCCGGCGTCGCCTCGTTCAGCCACAGCGCATACTGCACCACGGCATTGCTCGCCAGCTTGCCCGCGAAGCGCTGCGCACTCAGCAGAATGTTCACCGTCTCGAACGCAACCTCCAGCGGCCCCAGGCCGAATGGCGTATGCGTCCGCGGATTCATCCGGATGTACATCAGCTGGTCGTCATCGAGCGGTATCGCCTTGTCCGGGCTCTGCAGCAGATTCGCCTGCGCGTACCGCGGCACCTCATTGCCGCCCTTCCACTTCGGATTGATCCGGATCGTCGCGCCATCCACCGGCCATAGCGCGACCGGCCGCCCGGCAACTCCCGTCAGCTCCATCTCCACCGCGCCGAAGCCGCCCACCAGCATGTCTTCCAGCACCTGCTCGAGCAGCGTACGCAGCGAGTCGGACTCGTTCGGCTCTTCCAGTGAACAGCGCAGCGCCGCCATCCGTTCGGCGGCATCGGCCGGCACAGCACAATGTGCGCGCACCCGCACCTGCCACTGCATCGCCGCCACGCGATCCTTAATCAGGTTGATCGCCCGTCTTACCACCGGTGTCTCCCCAAAGCGCCGCAGATTCTCCGGCGTCGGCTTTGGCAAGTGCACCTGTCCCGCGTGATATGGATACAGCACCGAGGGCAGAAACTGCGTCTGCCGTGGCAGCGCCGCCGCCTCACCATCGCTCCCATGTATCGAACTCACCCGGCGCCAAAACTCACGCACATTCGCTCGCACACTCATCCGCCCCTCGCTCCTTCAACTCGTCTCACCGCAAAAAAGAAAAAGGCGAAGCCTGAGCTTCGCCTCTTGCATCGCTGTCCAACTCCTAACACCCTTCGCTGCCGACTCGCCGACTTGCTGCTCCTTACACCCGCAACTCCCTACGCGCCGTCTCCGCCACTCGCCCCAGGTCCGAGGTTGTCAGCACCCGGATGCGCTCGCGCTCCATCGTCTCCACACCGAACCGGTACGCCGTCTGCTCCTCCTCATCCTCGGCGGCAATCTCCCGAATCGGCTCCACAATCGCCGTCAGCTCCAGGGTCGCCTTCTCCACGCGCGTGACGCCCTCCATCAAATCCCCGGCGGAGAACGCCAGCACCTTGGCACCCTCCACATCCCCGGCCAGCGACACTGCCTGGAACATCCGTACCACTCCATTCGGCCGATACCCGCAATCGATGCGCAGCGGATCACCCGCCCGCGTATAGCGCGCCGCGCTGATGCGCCGTTGCATCAAATCCCACACCCCCGCGCGCTCAAACTCCGTTCGCATCCGTGTCTGCAGAGCCGCGCGTCCCGTCCGCCGGCTCTCGCGCCGCCGCTTCGCGGTCAGCACGTATAAAGTCATCAGACTCTCGAGCTCCGTCGCAAACGACTCCGCCAGGCACGCCTTCGCTTCCGTCAACTGCACCGCGTTCGACAGCGCATCCTCGAGCGAAGCCACACCCACCCGCGCGTCCGCAGCCAGCCGCCGTCCGATCTCCGCCTCCAGCGCCTCCAGCATTGCGGTATCCGCATCCGGATCCACGCACCGCACCCGGCTCCAGTCCCGCGTAAAGCGCACCGCCGCTCGCGCGTCCCCGCTCCGCAGCAGCACGCCTATATTCACGAACTCATTCTTCACCGGATCGGGCACATACCGGATCAGCGAGAACTCACACTGCTGCCGCGTGGTCAATTCCGAACCTCAGCACATTTTCACACCCACCCTGCATTTTCCACCCGCCCACCCTACATCACCAGCTTCCCCACGCCCGTTTTCGCACCCCACTCCCCCTTTGGGAATGGCTCCGCAAAGATCGCCGGCAGCACCTCTGAAGCCGGCCTACCCCAATGGGGGAACGGCATCCGGTGCGACTTGCGAAATCCGTCGATCAGCTCACGCACTCGCGGCCGCCGCGCAATCAAAGCCTCCACCAGTTGCTCCAGCTCTCCGGTGTCGCCGCCATACCACTCCGGCGGAATCGATTCTGCCGCCGACCATATCGTCTGCGAGTCGATTCGTTCCACCCGTCCCAGCCACGGCTCAAAGCTCTCCCAGTCAACCACGCGTTCATATACCAGGTTGCTCGAAAATACGCCCCGCAGCGGGGTGTCGATCAGCCTCCACTCTCCCGCGTTGAAGCAATATCCCTGATCGATAAACGTCGCCGTGTATCGCCGCTCCCGCGGCCGCTTGCCAAAGACCGCCTGCCGTCCATTCACATTCGACGTCCACTTGTCCATCACCAGCATGCCGGCAAACTCACGCAGGTTCTTCACCTCCGCAAGCTGTATCTCCGGCAATGTATCGACCACCTGCCCCGGCATCAATCCGCCCACAAACCGTGACCCGAAATGCAACCCCGCCCGGCAGCGCTCCCGCCCCCCTGGCACCTGTCCCGCCGGCAACTGGATCAGCAGCTCCGGCGTGTTCGCGATCAGCCAATCCGTCACTTCGACCACATCGCATGCCGGCACCGTCAAGCCGACACTCGCCGCCAGCCGCGTCGCAAGATACTCGTTCGCCAGCACCCGCGTATGCTGCGGGTTGTTCTGAAACTTCACCACCCACAGGTTTTCATCCGAGCCCAGCATCAACTGGCTCTGTGCCCCGCCCCGCATCGCCCGAATCTGCTGCACTGCCAGGACCGCCACGCATCCATCTCCTGCCAGCGATTCTAATGGCCCCGCTCCTATTCCATATGCTTGTCATTCTGAGCGAAGCGAAGAACCCGCAGTTTGCCCGCACGACCACCTCTATACAGACCACCTCTATATCTGTGAGAGACCAAAGGGAGCGAACCCAGCCACCCGCGCCGCAGGCGCAATTGCCCGGACGGCCAGTCCTATTCCCATCGCCATCACCAGATCGTCATGCTGTCCCTCGGCTGCCCCGGTCCGCCCGCGTACATCACGCACAAACGTCTTCATCTCCCGCAGCAGGCGCGCGCTCATCAGGCTCTCCGCGCCTTCGCCCAGCAACTGTTCCATCTGCTCCAGCACGCGCGGCCGGGACAACACCGTCGTCAGCCACCCTGCCTGTCCATCCTGCTCGAAGAGCCGCGTGTATTTCACGGTTCCAGTCAGATACGCAAGCACCCCTGCGCCGTGATTGTTCCGCTCCACGATCAACAACGCCCCGTTGTACTCGCGCGCCAGCATGGCAGCCCGCTCTGCCAATCCCAGCAGATTGCATCGCCCCTGGGACTCCGCGCATTGCAATCCGGTCGCTGCGTCCAGCACCTGGATCGCCGCATAGTCGCCTTCGCTCCCGCCACCCGCCGGATCCACCGCCACCAGGTACTCGCGTCCCGCCATCGGCTTCAGCCAAACCTCCAGCGTTCCCGCCCAGCGCCGCTCCACCGGCGCCGGCACCTCGCGCAATCGTCGATCGATCGCCTCCGTATCGAAGACACAGCTCCCGCTCGCCAGGAAGCAGTCATCCGCACGCTCCGGATACTCCTGCCGCGCCAGCACGCCGAACTGCCGCTGCAGCTTGCGGCGAAACGCAATCTGCTCCCGCGTCAATCCATGTGTCTCTACCAGCGCGCATTCTTCCTCCGACTGCGCACTCTCACCTCTATCCAGGCGATAGGCCGTTTTCACAAAAGGTTCGTCCGCCGAGATACTGCCTGACGCAGCTTTTCCGTTAAGAAAAGCTGCTCCTCGCGGCTGCTTGTCGAACTCAGTATTTGTGAAAATGGCATAGCTCTCTTCCCACCACCAGGGAAAGAAGTGCCGCACCCAGCCATTCGCCTCGGCGTTCATCCACTCGTCGTAGAAACATCCATGCGCGCCCTGTGCCGTGGACTCCAGCACCACCTCGCTGCTTTCCGACGGCATCGTCGCCAGGAGTCCCGCCAATGTCGCTCGCGCATCGCCCGGCCACCGCGCCACCTCGGAGCAGTGCAGGTTCTGGATCGTCAACCCGCGCCCCGCATTCGGATCGCCGGCTGTCTCTACGCGATACTCACTATCCACCTCTGGAAACACCAGCGATCGAGCATTCGCCCGCGAAGTCCGCAGCACTCCCTCGCGTAACTCCTCTGGCAGTTCATGGTGAAATCGCCGCACCATGCGGAAGATCTCCTCCGCTGCCTCCTGCGTATGCGCCACCTGCACGCTCAACGTGCCCGGCTGCGTGACCGTCTTCAGAAAGAACCGTCCCGCCACCCACGTGCTGATGCCCATCTGCCGCGCCTTCAGCACAATGTTCGCGCGGCCGCGCCGCCGCTCGAACTCCTGCTGCGCGCGGTTCGGCCGGAGCGGTGCGAACCCTCCCGTACGCGTCCGCACCTTCAACAGCGTCTCCGCCAGAAAGACTCCCGCCGTCTTTCCGTCCAGGCTCTCCGCAGCTATATCCAGCAGCCGCCCCAGCGCCAGCAGCTCCTCCCGATCACCATCCATCCTCGATGCCCTCTCCAATCCAAACCACCTGTCATCCTGAGCAACGCGAAGAGCCCGCCCTGAGCCTCTCGAAGGGACCTGCATTCTGCCACCGTTCCCATTACCTGTGGCCCTATGCGGTTGCTATGTCCGCAGCCACCGTCTTGAGAGCGGCCTCGACGCTCGGAAGGAAGGCGATGAAATCCTTGACCAGCTTCATCACATCCTCGGTAACCGGTGCCAGCGCCGCCAGGTCGGCAGCGACATTTTGGCCGCCACTTGCCACGACAGGTGCAAGCGGTGTCGCAATCGCCTTCGCATCGTTCACCAGCGTCGCCAGATTCGACTTGAACTCAGGAGACATCGCCTTCACATCCGAAATCACCTTGAGTACCTTGCTGCCTACGCTCAATACGTCCTCGGCTCCCTTGATCACATCCTTTGCCGCGGTTTCAATACCGTGACCGACCTCTGCAAAAACATTCGTCATTCCCATTTATTCCCCCTTGTCCTCACCTGCTGGCAGCGGACTCTTCTTCAGATAAGCCGCCGCATTCAACACCGCCGCCACTGCGCTCATCCGCAACAGCACCAACCAACTCCCCCGCGTTCCACTCACCATGCCTGGCGCCGACACTGCTGCAGCCACCGCACTCGCGCCTCCGCCAATCAGCGCCGCAGCAATGCCCTTCGCCCACACCTTCCAACTCAACATCTCTCCCCCAAAAGCAAAGGCCCCGCGATCTCGCGGAGCCTTCTTCCTACCTGTCCTGCTGCTTTCAACAAATCCGTTACCGCAGTAGTTACCGAATCGCGGCACCGCTGCGAGAGCACTTTCGGTAATATCGTGTCCGGTGGAGATGCACTCGGCGTGGCTTTTCCTTCAAGAAAAGCCACCAGAGCGGCCGCTGAACCGTCTACACCTATACCGAAAATGCTCTAAGACTTCACTCGTTCACCACGCCGGCTGAATCCGCTAGCCATGCGGATTGTGCCGCCGAATACGTGAAATGTTGGGAAGAGCACTTGCTCGCGGTCGCGCCCACCGTCATAAATCCATGCACATTCGACGGCGCCGTAACCGTATAGCCGCCCGTCGCGTTATTGCAGAAAGTCAGCGTCTTCTCCTGCCCGTCCGCGCCCGCGGACAGCGTAAAGCTCGTCACATTGCCTGCAAGCGTGATGAGGCTCGCCCGCGTGCTCGTCGAAAATGTCGGCGTCGCGGAGAACGTCACCGTCTCCGAACTGCCGATCGTGGGCTGCGCAGGACTGGTATGGCATACCTCATACACGTGGGCGGGCAGTCCATATTGCCCCGGGCTGGTGAACCGGAAGTGCAGATATCCCGAGACCCTTCCTAGATTGATATTCTGGCCAGAGCAGGTCACGAGATATGGGTAGTTATATTGCAGCGTGACGTTGCCATTTCCGCCGAGAATATAGAAATCCTGCCCGCTCTCCACATTCATAAAGCCCGTGTAGTTGATGGGTGATGCATCAGCCGGGTATATCGCCGCCAGCGCTTGGACGCTAGGTGTTGGCCCCGTGACATTCGTGAGCACGCCCGTTTGCGGGTCCCAGACGATCCCCGCTGCTATCCCTTCCGTCGGGATAACCTGATAGGTTCCGGTCACGTTCCTGTTGCTGCCGGATTCGTTCAGAATGTCGGCAGTTTTGTATGTCGGCCCGAAGCCATTGTTATCCGCAAACCAGACACCGGTGAGTTGGTCGTTTCCGCCATCCGCAAAATACTGAGTACACATCCCGGCAAAACGGGGACTTTCCTGTCCGGTATTGATCGTCGCCGCATTCGGGCTCGTACAGCTTCCGTCGATAACTCCGTCGCGCACAAAGACGCTGTTATCGTTCGTATAGAAGCCTTCCAGCCGTGCGAAGTCGATACGGATATTCTCGTAACTGTCGCCGGCGCCAGCGCCATACGGTTGCGCGATGCCCACCAGGCCGAGCTGCGGCCAGAGATGGTCATAGTGACTAATGCCGCCGCCACCCAGAATGTCTGCTAAGTGATGGTAGGTGTAAATTGTCGGGCCATCGAACAGCCCGTAAGCCTCGACCCAATCGGCCATGCCGTCCAGGCCACCAAGCTCGATGCTGCCGTGCCAGCCATCCGTGGTGGCGGCCGTCACCTTGTAGTAATAGGTGCCCGCCGCGAGCGTTCCGCCTGTCGCGCTCGGTGTAGCTGTGATTGTGCCCGGCGTCCCGGCAGTATTAGTAGCCACATTGGTTACAGTACCCGCCGCTCCAGCCGCGCCTGTGTCCGTGAATGAATTGGTGCTCGTCGTATAGAAGACCGACTCGCCCCCCGCACTCGTGCCGCGATAGATGACATAGACGGTTGCGTTCGTGACCGCTGGCCAGCTCAGGGCAATCGAGCCCGTTGTTCCGGTCGTGGTTGCACTTATCTCTGCGCTCGCAACCGATTCAGTTAGACCTTTATATCCGCCGTAGTAATACCATTCATCGTTACTGGCTACACGAAGGTGGAATCCCTTATCGTCCTGCCCGTCCATTTTGATGCCGTAACCGCCGAAATACTGAGCGAAGACGTGTTCGACTATGCCGTTCGACGACATCTCCAAGCCGGTGTTGTATGGCCCGGATACTAAATAATTGGCAGTATCGCCGGGTGCGTTCGTACAAGTACCTTCCGAGCATCCGTCCAGCGTGAAGTGCGACACGTGGGTCAGCCCCACATTGTCTGTATGGCTCTGCCCGTCTGAACACGTCACCGTCATGGTGTAGTTTGCATGCGCCAGAAAGTGATTGTTATAGACCGAGTACCATATTGTTCCGCCATCCGCTTGCGGGGTGCCTTCCCAATCCGAGCCAGGGGCGATGAGCAGTTGATCGATTGGAAAACGACCTTGCGGCCACTTCGCCGTGGCGTGCTGCACCACACCCATCGCCAGGTCGCATGCCATCTGGTTCGACATCGCTTGCGCCGCTGCGGCTGGCGTTGGGCCGTAGATGCCTCCCGCAAAACGAGGATCGCGGGGATCATAGATCCCCGCGTTCAGGTCGTCGTCCCACGCCACCTTTCCCGTCTGGCCCGTAACACTCACGCCCTTTTCCATCATGGAGACGGCGCCGCCATTGCCGCTGCCTGCAATCACGCTTTGCGACTGCGGCAGTTGCACCGAGCTGGTATGTGTATCCACATACTCCTTGGTCGCCGCCTGCATCGCATTTGTCGGATCGCTCGACAGCTGCAATGCGCCGCTCATCGTGCCGCCCTTTAACTGCAGATAGCTCCCCTGTAGGGCACTGATCGACGTATCCACATACTGCTGGGTCACGGATTGTTGCGCCACCGCAGCCGGAACCACCCTTGCCCGCATCTCGGAGATCGTCGCCGTGGCCGCCTGCGGCACCACCCAATACTCCTTCTGCACCGTGCCGTCATTCATGTGGTACACGACCGTGTAGTAGGTCCCTTGCGGATTCGCTCCCGCATTGGGCGCCAGCGCCATACTCACACTTCCATCCGGCGCAATCGTTGTAGACGTGTTTCCGGCGGCAATCGTGCTCCCATCCGCTGCCGTAAACGCCGGCCAGCTCACCAGCATCGTTCCCTGCGCCACAGAACCATCCGCCCTATACACGATGCCCTGAACAGTCGTGGTCTGTACCGCCAGAACGCGCATCGGAACCAGCAACAATAGAATCGCCGGCACGAGCATTCCGCGCCACCAGCACCTATCCATTTTCAGCATCGCCGCCACGTATCGCTCCTTCGCTGCCTGTTTGGTTCACTTCGCCGCGTGTTCCGTTCGCTTCTATGATCTGCGCTTCTATCTTCGTGCTGTCTGTGGCTGCTTCCCTTTCATCCTGCCGCCGCTTTAGCTCGTCCAGCAGCATCTCGCTAAGGCTTTTGCCTTTGCGCCCCTTCGCCGTTTTGGGATCGCCGAACCTCCCAATCTGCAGCAGAATTCGCGTCTCGGCGACCCCGCCCTCCTTGGCTTTGTTCACCAGCGCATCAAATACTTCCGGAAATTCCCGCCGAAACTCTACATCCGTATGCTGCTGAATGCATCGTATTGGCTTCTTCTTCTTCTTCCTGGCTCTAGCTGTTCCCGCTGCCGCATCGTTGCCTTGCACTGCGACCTGTTTTCTTGCTGAATCTTCACCCTTGCTCACTGCCTTCTTCTTCGCCACGTCCCAATCCACATCCAAACCAGACAAAAACAAAAAAGGGTGCAGCGCCTGGCGCCACACCCTTCTCTCTTGCCTTAACTCTTAAATCCAGAATACCAGTTAGCTCAGGATGAATTGGCAACTTTTTGCAATTATGTAACTCACGTACTTACCATCATTTACCTCGCATACTCCCAACAGCTGGCTCTTGACACTTAGCGCGTCCCCGGCACTTGCATCAGACCCAGCCGCAGAAATACAACAGTCAGCCGGTCCAATGCGTCCGAGTAGCGCCGCACCACTGTCCGCACGCTCATGCGTGCCAGCTCGGCAGCCTCCACCAGCGTGTACTCCTGCAGCGCGATCCGGCTCACCAGCTCCATCTCCATCGGGTTTAGCCGCGCCAGACATCGCTCCACGTCATGGACGAAGATCACCGAATCCTCGAAGGTATATCCCTTCCGGTTGCTCGACTTCGCGCGAAACGAAAAATCTCCCAGCAGTGATGGCACCCGCCCAATCTCCATCGAGCGATACATGTATCGCCGCAGCATTCCCTCCGTGTACTTGCGATAGAACGCCACCTCTGCCGGCGGCTGCGCCGCTGTTGTCTTCTCCGCTTCCTGTTGCCGGGCCGCCTGCTTCGCTTGCACGCACCGCACTACCACCGCGGCGCTCATTCTGTGCCTCCAATCATCACCGCCTGGCTCATCGCCATTCGGTGACGCTTTCCTTGTCGCCGCTGGTTCTCCTGTCTTGCCTTCGCATGTTGCGCCAGCTTGCCCGCGCAGCAGCGTCCGTAAACATCCTCTGCACTCTGTGTGCGGAACCAAAGACCTCCGCACCCTTCACATACTTTCAATTGAACGCGCAAATACTCCATCGTTTCTCCAAGGCCTGCATCCGACCCGCCATCGCACGCATGTCTCGCATCGCTGTGTCGCGGCAGGCTCGTTGTTAGTTGGCTGCTCTTTCACGTCCTCTTCGGACGCCCGGCAGCTTTGTTATGGATTGCCCATCTCTACTCACTGCTCGTAAGCAAGCGGTGCGGCGGGCTTCCCGGGCGCGCAGATCGATTCGGGTTAGTTCTCTGCCTCCTGTCGCAATTAATTGCCCATAAGCGCATGACGATTGTCCGCCTGCTGCCCATTCTGGTCAGTCGCAGCAGTTGTTACTTCGTCATCGCGGCGTCGCCGCTTTTGCAGGTGAGAGCAATGCGACTCTAAAGACAGGTAACGGTAGCGTCAACGATACCGCCCGCAAGAGGAGAGTGCAGAGTGCCATCCCATTCCCGAAAGCCGATTACCACAGGAACCGGTCGCAGTTACGTTTCGCCCAGACAATCCGTCACTATGGCATCTTTATCTACTGGCTAACTTTCCACAATGAACTTCACCCAACTGCAAGAGCGTCTCCGCCTGGAACTCCTTCGGCGGATCGATCGAGGCAGTGTGAATGGAGCTCTCCTCGCCCGCCAGACCGGATTCCAGCCTTCGCACATTTCCAATTTTCTTCGCCGTCGCCGCACCCTGAGCCTCGGCGGTCTCGATCGTCTGCTCGCCGCCCAGATGCTCACCGTCAATGATCTGCTCGCGCTCGATGACATGCCCTCCGCTCCGCGTGAAGCGGCAACCGGCATCACTCATACTGCTGTTCCCGTTGTGGCACCAAGCGCTGCTATTCACGATGCAGCCCCGCCCAGTTCGGCAACCCTCGACCTCGTGCAGTTGCCGCTCGGCGTTCTCGAACAGATCCGCTCGCGCCGCGCCACCTCACGACGCAGCTGGGTCCGCTTCGTCGCCGTCCGTGTCATGCGGCAGCAGGTCGCCGGCATGCAACCCATCCTGCCGCCGGATACCATCGCCGTCATCGATCGCCATTACAACTCTCCGGTCGCCTATCAGCCGCCGCAACCCTCGATCTTCGCCGTGCGTGTCGGCAACGCTTTGCACTTCCGTCTCGTGGAATTCGAGAACAACCGGCTCGTCCTGCGGCCCGCCGAGCTCAACTACCCCGTGCAACTGCTCGCTCTCGGACCGCACGAGATGCCATCGGACCTTATCGTCGGCCGCGTCTGTCTCATCATCGCGCCCATTCCCTGACTGAAATGAAGCACGCATCATTTCGACCTATGAAAATGGAAAATATTTTTGAATGTCCTTATTCTGAGCGAAGCGAAGAACCCGCTGTTTATTCGCGCAAGCCATAACACCTCGACGTGAGCGACCAAGGCGACCGAACCCCGCAAAACGCGCCACCGGCCCAACCGGCCATGCGGCAAGCATCCGGACGGCCAGTCCGTCTGTTAGCATCGCCATCGGAGGACGCATTATGGATCAACCCGCGACATTGTCCAGCGCCGCGCGCCGCAACGAAGACATCGCCCTCGACCTGCTCAAATTCATCGCGACCACCACCAACGTCGGCCGCCCCGCGTCCGCTTCAACCGGTTTCACCGCGCCTTCCGGCGCTAAGGCCGACGATCAGGTCAACCACCTGCTCGAGCTTTACACACGCTGCCTCCAGGTCGTCGAAGGCAAGAGCGCTCACTAAAGCATTGTCGGTAATACTGTGATCCGCGGAGGTTGTCTCGGCGTGGCTTTTCCCTCAAGAAAAGCCACAGGAGCCAGTCGTTGGACGGTCTACACCAATACCGAAAATGCTTTCGCAGGTGGCCGTGCCTCAACCACTGAACTTTGCCGTCATCGGCGCCGGTGCTTTCGGTAGCAATCACTTACGCGTCATTCGCGAATGGAGCGCCGGCTCCGGCGATTCTGTTCGTCTCGCGGCCATCGTCGAGAGCGATGCCGCGAGCCGGCAGGCGTTGCAATCGGAGTTTCCCGGGACCAGCACCTTCCACGACGTCGATGCCTGCCTCGCCGCGCGCACTGCAGGCGCGATACAACTGGACGCCGCCTCCGTCTGCGTGCCCACCAGCGCGCACGCGGCTGTCGCCAGTGCGCTTCTTCAGTCAGGCATCGACGTACTCGTCGAAAAGCCGATCGCCGCGTCGCTCGCGGAGGCCGACGCGCTCATCGAGCTCGCGTCACGCCACCAGCGCATCCTTCAGGTCGGCCACCTGGAGCGCTTCAACCCCGCCGTCCTCGCTGTTCATCCCTACATCCACATGCCCATGTTCTTCGAGGCGCACCGGCTCAGCATCTTTACCCCGCGCTCGCTCGACGTCGACGTGATCCTCGACCTCATGGTCCACGACCTCGACATCGTGCTCAGCCTCGTACAGTCGCCAGTGCGCTCACTGCAGGCCGTCGGCCTTCCCGTCTTATCGCGCAAAGTCGACATCGCGAATGTCCGCATCGAGTTCGCCTCCGGTTGCGTCGCCAACTTCACCGCCAGCCGCGTCAGCACGGAGCGCGTCCGCAAGCTCCGCTTTTTTCAGCCGCATCAGTACGTCTCCATCGACTACGCGCGGCAGGACCTGCTCTTCATCGACGTGAAGCCGCAAGGTGGTGCTCCCGATCCCGGCAGCATGCTCAACGGCCTCGCCCTCTCGAAGCCCACCGTCACCCCCGGCGAACCCCTGCGCCTCGAAATCGAATCGTTTGTGGAAAGTGTGCGTACCCGCCAGCAACCGCGAGTCACCGGCCAGCAAGGCCGCGCTGCCCTCGCGCTGGCGCTGGACATCAACGCCGCCATAGCCGAGCACGCCACCCGAGCCCACCTCGAACGCTTCATCTAAATCGGCCTGGGAAAAGCGCGCGGAGTAGCCGATGTCATTCTGAGCGCAGCGAACCTGCAGTCCGTCCGCGCCACCCACAACACCAGATGGGAGCGACCGGGGCGAGCGACCCCCGGCAAAATGCGCCGCGCGCCTGCCGTGCGGCGAGCACCTATTGCAATGTCTGGACCTTGTAGTCGCTGGGAATCTTCAGCGCGAACTGCTCATCGCCCAGGGGTTGGTTCGCGACTACTTTCTGCACCGAAATCGTAATCCGGTATGCCTCGCGTGGCCGGTCGATAACGATCGAGCTTGGCATGTGTGCCGTGCCGAACTCCTTGTAGGGCCCATACTCCACGTGGGTCTCCACCCCCCCGTCCTCGGCATAAATATCCTGGCCGATCGGCAGCAGTGTCAGGCGGCTGAAGCGAATCACCCGGGTCGGTTTGATTACGCGCACTTTCAACCCGTCGGTCGCTTGCGGATCTTCCTCGCCAATATGCAGGTCGTATTCCGGCGTCTCCACCAGCTTCTTGTCCTGCCTGTGTGTCTCCGAGGTGCTGGTCAGGTACACGACCCGCTCCGGCGTGATCGACTTCACCAGCACCGAATCCAGAAAAATATCCGGGCGCAGATTTTCGAGCGCATTTGTCGACGGCTTCGTCAGCTTGTTAGAGCCCACGATTGCCCGGCTTCTCGGCGGAATCACCAGCTTGAATGTCTTCCCATCGCTGGTCAGCTCGAAGGCGCGGGTACGCACCACGGGCAGTAGCGCGATCACATGGAGCATCGCCGGCTTGCGCAGCAGGATGTAACCGTGGAATGGCGTAATGTCCGTCTGCTTGCCCTGACGTGCGCCTCCGGTTGTCGCCTGGAAGTCCACCGTCGCAGTCAGGCTGTTGATTGTCGAATAGCGGTCGTTCACGCCGTTCACGAGCTGCGCCACACTCGCGTCCATCGCGGGGCCGGCCAGCGTGGTCTTCTCCACTTTGTGGGTGTGATAGAGGCAGCCGCTTAGCCACGGCAGCACTGCCAAAAATCCCACACTCCACCATCGGCTTTGCATCACGGGTCTAGAGCATTTCTCCTGCAGGTATCGGGGGCTGATCGAAGGTTCTTGTGGTCTTTCATGAAGGCAAGGCCACGCTGAGCATATCTCGCCCCTTCACATCTTCAGGAGAAATGCTCCGATCAGGGCAGCGAACCTTAAGTATAGCTGGATGCCGGAGCGTCTTTCCTGTGGGCGCGGATCAACCGGCAGTCGCTTCTGTGGCCTTTCTTCCAGAGAAACGCCACGCGGAGACTATCTCCGCGTCTCATGACGGCAGGAAATATGCTCTAAGGAGTGGGCCCGGCTGCCCGCTGTGCCTGGCGGTATGCCGCCACATTGCGTTGGTGTTCTTCGAGCGTCTTCGCAAAACGCGAGTGGCCGCTTGCCGTGGGATCGGCCACGAAATAGAGGTAGTCGGTCACCGCTGGATGTAACGCCGCCTTCAGCGACGCTGCACCCGGGCTGCAGATCGGCCCCGGCGGAAGTCCGGCATGACGATAGGTGTTGTAAGCCGAATCGTGCTGCAGATCGGACTCGTAAATCGTTCCACGATAGCGGTTTTCCAGCATCGCCGCATAAATGACCGTCGGGTCCGTCATCAGCGGCATGTTCTCGCGCAGCCGGTTCTCCATCACGCTCGCCACCAGCGGCCGGTCACTCGCCACCGGCGTCTCCTTTTCCACCAGTGAAGCCAGCGTCACCGTGCGATGTACATCTGCCGTCAGCCCCATTTGTGCTGCCTCTTGCCGGAATCGCTTCACCATCGCGCGCAGCATCGTCATAGGCGTGTCGCTGCGCTGGAAGCGGTATGTGTCGGGATAGAGGTACCCCTCTAGACTCGCCGCCGCCGGATCCAGATCGGCGATCAACGCCGTGTCCTTGTGCGCCGCGGCCAGAAAGCCATCCCGGGTCGCCAGTTGCGCCGCTTCCACCGCATTCGCAATGTCGAAGAGGTTGTAACCCTCCGGCACCGTCACTACGCGGTAGTACACATCGCCGCGCCGCAGCCGGTCGTACACCATGAATACGCTCGCCGGATGATCGAAGCGATATTCGCCCGCCTTCAACGTGCCATGCTTCACCATCCGCACAACATCAAAGGCATAACGGCTGCGGATGATCCCGCGCTCCTCCAGCAGCCGCCCCATCCCCTTCGACGAGGTACCGGGCGCAATCTCCACAAAGGTTTCCAGATGCGGCCCCGCGGGCGCGAAGAGGAACCATGCGCCGGCACCCAGCGCCAGCAGGAGGAGAAGCAGCAGCAGAAAGCGACGCAAGGCGAATCAAATCCCTTCGCGGGTCAATCGAAGCACTCCATCGATTGTAGTCCTCGCCCCGAGCCTCACTGGCTATCATCAAAGCGTGTCAGGAGTGCCACTTTCCGGTCAATCCGAGCGCTGCTGGCTCGGCCTCGACGTCGGCACGCGCCGCATCGGGGTCGCGCTCTCCAACGCCCTCGGCTTCGCGCAGCCTCTCCTGACGATCGAGCGCACCCAACCCCGCCGCGATCAGCGCTCCATCCTTCGACTCGCGCGCCGTCACAACTGTGCCGGCATCATCGTCGGTAACCCGCTGCACCTCTCCGGTGATGCGAGCCGCCAGACGGGGCGCGTCCACCGTTTTGTGGATGAGCTCAAAGCGCTCATCGCCGAATCCTCAGGGCCTCCTGCGGTACACGCCAGCCTCATCGTCCATCTGTGGGACGAACGCCTCTCCACGGTCGAAGCTCATGGCGCACTCGAGGCTATCAGCGGCAATCCTGCCGATCAGCGTCAGGTCCGGGGGCGAATCGACCAGATCGCTGCCGCCTTCATCCTGCAGGGCTGGCTGGACGCCCAAAGGGGCGCCATAACCCTGCTTCCGCCGAGCCCATAGGCGACTGCATCCGTCGTATAATCGTCTTTGGCGGATACCGGATCCCTGCCGTTCCTCGCGGCTTGTGCTTTTCCCAGGCCGTCACATACATTTCCATGCCCGAACACATCAAGAAAAAGCTAGAAGAAGAGATCCGGCAACTGGAGCATGAGCTTGCTCACGAGCTGCCCCAGGAGATCAAGAAGGCCGCTTCGCTCGGCGATCTCAGCGAGAATGCCGAGTACCACATGGCCAAGCAGCGCCAGGAGTTCGTCAACGCGCGCCTCGGTCAGCTCAAGAAGCGCATGGCCGAGCTCGCGCTCGTGAACCTCTCCAACATCCCGCATGACCGCGTCGCCTTCGGCTCGACAGTCCGCGTCTTCGACACCACCAAGGACGAAGAGCTGGAGTACAAGCTCGTCACCTCCGAAGAGTCCGACGTGAACAAGGGATTCATCTCCACCACCTCGCCGATCGGCCGCTCGCTCATCGGCAAACAGGTCGGCGACATGGTCACGGTGGTCACCCCGAACGGCAAGCGCGAGCTCGAGGTCCTGAAGCTCACCACCATCCATGACGAAGCCGCCGCCAAGGGTGGCGCGAAGTAAGCAGGAAGGTGCAAGACCGAATGACGAATGGAGGCGCGACACTATGACCCAGGCAGGCGGGAGCCTATGACGCCAGGAAGGCGGAGCCAATGACATGGACTAGCGCCTTCGGACGCGGCTGCGGCGTCATCCTCCAGGCCATCGTCAACGGCCTTGCCCTCACTCGCATCTCGCCGAATGTCCTCACCTTCATCGGCCTGCTCATCAACACCGTCGCCGCCATCTTCTTCGGCCTGGCCAATACCCACAATTACGTCCGCTTCTTCCTCTACGCGGGCTTGGTCATCATCGGCGCCGGCATCTTCGACATGGTAGACGGCCGCGTCGCCCGCCAGACCGATCAGGTCACCCTCTTCGGCGCATTCTTCGATTCCGTCATCGATCGCTACTCCGACGTTGTCCTCTTCTTCGGGCTGCTGGTCTTCTATGCGCGTGGCAATCGCTTCTTCTACGTGGTGCTTACCGCCTTTGTAATGATCACGTCGCTGATGGTCAGCTATACCCGCGCCCGCTCCGAAGCCCTGATCGGCTCCTGCAAGGTCGGCTTCATGGAACGCCCGGAGCGCGTCGTCCTCATCATCCTCGGCGCGCTCTTCGAGCGATGGGACGCCATGGCACCCTCCCTTTGGGTACTCGCTGTGCTCTCCACCATCACCGTCATCCACCGGATTTCCTACACCTACACCATGGCCAAGGGTCTCGCCCTGGACGCATCCGCCGTGATTCCGCCGGCGACGAGCGCGCCATCCGCAAATCAGGCCCAGCCCACACCGATCCGTCCCGCCGCCAGCCCGGGCCCGGTCTCAGGTACCGCCTCCGTCAGCGGAGCCGAGCACGAACTCATCTCAGCCCCCAACGCCCCGCGCGCCTAGACTTCGGCTCACTCCGTCCTCAGAGCCCGCATCGGATCGATCGAGACCGCGCGCCGCGCCGGCAGCATCGCGGCTAGCAATCCAATCAGCAGCAGCGCCACCGCCGCCATGGCAAAGACAGCCAGATTGCCCGGCTGCACCTCAAACAGGAAGCTGCGGATTGCACGCGCGGCAAAGAGCGCCGCAACACCGCCAACGACGACGCCCACGGCAAGCAGCACCGCCACCTGCCGCATCACCAGGGCAAAGACTCGCATCCGCGTGGCGCCCAGCGCCATCCGCACCCCGATCTCCCGCGTCCGCTGGGTGACGTTCCACGCCACCAGGCCGTAGATGCCAATGCCGCTCAAAAGCAATCCCAATGCCGCAAAGAATCCGGAGAGCGCGGACAAGAGCTGCTGCCGCGCAATCGAATCGTTAAACACATCGGTGAATAGAACCGGGTCTGACTCTGGAGCCGTCGGAACATTTTCATGGATGGCGGTGCGGTAGGCCGTGTCCGCTGCGCTCTGGTTGCGAGCATGCGCCACAAAGAAGAGCCCGGGCAGCCGGCCCGTCCGGATGGAAAGCGGAGAGTAGACGATCGGCGGGTACGACTCAGCTAGCGTGTCGTACTTGGTGTCCTGCACAATCCCCACCACCTCACAATCGTATGCGGTCTGCGAATCGCTCATCCTCCACGGAACCTGCCGCAGCATCTTGCCAATCGCTCTCGTATGCGGGAAATATCGCTGCGCCGCTGTTTGATTCAGGATGCAAGAGTGCAGGTCCGCATCGTCATTGTGCAGATCGCGGCCCGCCACCAACCGCGTGCCAACTGTGGTAAAGAAGTCCGCTCCGATCGAATTGATGCCGGCTCTGCTCGGCTGTGCGTGCTGTATATCGTCTAGAGCGACAAACTGGCCGCCGAAATCCCATCCCAGCAGTGGCGGAATCTCCACCACGCTCGCGCTCTCCACCCCGGGCATCTCCTCCATCCGGGCCACAACCCGCCTATAGAGCGGAATCAGCTCTGCGTCCTTCTGCGGAATACGGTTGAAGTCAGCGATGTAAAAGGACACATTCTCCGTCCGGTAGCCGGAGCGGTCTGTCCGCAGCCGCACCACCGTCGAACCAAGCAGCCCCGCCACCACCACCAGAGCCAGCGAGAGCGCCACCTGGAAGGGAATGAAGAAGCGCCGCGCTCCCGCGTTTCCCGAGGCCATGCGCGACGAGCAACTGCGCATGGCCGCCTCTACATTGGTATGACTGGCGGTCCACGCCGGGGCCATGCCAAAGAGCAGCGCGCACAGCACGGCACAGATCGCTGTCACCGAAAGCACTGCAAGATCCGGCCGCGAGGAGAGGGAAATCGCAGCCTGGGGACTGCCTAGCGAATGCACGATCCACGGTCCCGCCGCCCACGCCAGCACGATGCCGATCACGGAGCCGGGCAGCGCCAGCATCAGGCTCTCGATCAGGAGCTGCCGCATCAGGCGGGGACGCGCCGCGCCCAGCGCCGCTCGAATGGCAAACTCCTGCTGCCGCGCAGAGGCACGCGCAAGAAACAGCCCGGACAGGTTCGCACAGCAGATCAGCAATACCACTGCCACCAGCACTTGCAGTAGCATCAGCGGTTGCGTGTATTGCAGCCGCAACTCGCTCCAACCCGTCCGCCCGGGATCCACGGCCATCTTTGCCTTCTCAATGGCCGGCTCATGCCGGAACCGGGCCGGTATCACCTCGTCCTTCAGTGAGGGGAAGATCGCCGACATCTCCGCTGCCGCCTGCACACGACTTATCCCCGGCCTCAGGCGCGCAAATGCGATGAGCCACAACCGCTCGGCGGAATGCAGTGCGGCTTCGCCGTCATGCGTTGCGTTGTTCAGTGTCGCATCGAACTCCAGCGGGAGATACATATCCGGATGCTCAGCAACCAGCACACCTTCGAAGCCGGCTGGTGCCACACCCACAATCGTCACGCTCTGGTCAGTAATCGTGATCTGGCGCCCGATCACGGATGGATTGGCGTGATAACGCTGCACCCACTCGCGATAACTGATCACGCCAGCCCACCCATCGGGTCCGCCGCCGGGCTGATCATCGGCTGGGGTAAGCAGGCGTCCCGCGGCAGGCCGCACACCCAATACCTGAAAGGCATTCCCGCTCACGATGGCGCCGCGAATCTCGTCTCTGCCTTCGCCCCGCGGCGGCACAAAGTCGTACACGCACCAGCCAAAGACGCCGCTGAATGAGTGCGCGCGCCTCCCGATCGCCTGGATCAAAGGAAGGTTCAGCGGAGCGTCGGCGCCGTCTGCCGGATTGGCCCCGCGCAGATCGAGGGAGAGCCGCACCAGCCGGTTCGGATCGGGAATGGGCAGACCCTGCAGCAGCAGCGCATGCGTCAGCGTAAAGACCGCATTGTTCGCTCCAATCCCCAGCGCCAGCGTTAAGATCGCGACGACCGCAAATCCTGGCGCGCGCCGGATCTGCCGCAGCGCAAAACGAATGTCCTGCGCCAATCGCTCCAGCCACATCCAGCCCCAGGTCGCCTGCGTCTGCTCATTCGCGACCGTCGTGTTCCCAAACGCTCGCATCGCTGCACATCGGGCCTCATCGGGCGACATTCCCGCTGCAATGTTTTCGGAGATCAGTGCATCCAGATGAAACTGCATCTCCGCGCGGAGTCGCTCACCTTCGGCATGCCGAAAGAGCAGTCCTCGTAACCGCAACCGGATCCTTTCCAGCCAGCGCATCGAGACCCTCCTTCGGTACCGCATAAGGCGAAATCTGCCGATACCAAGACTATCTACACCGTGATATGTAGATAGTCAAGGCATCCCATGACTCCCGCGTGACATCCCCCGCCCGCACCCCATGTACGATGTAGGGTTCGCATGCCCGATCAACCCATACTTCTCGTTCATGGCGGCGCCTGGGCCATCCCCGACGACGCCGTCGAAGCCCACACCTTCGGTGTTCGCAGCGCGCTGCTCGCCGGTTACGCATTGCTCGAACGCGGAGCCACCGCTGTTGATGCCGTCGAAGCGGCCGTCGCCGTCTTGGAAGACGACGAGGCTTTCGATGCGGGTCGCGGCTCCTTTCTCACACGCGACGGTAAAGTCCAGCTCGATGCGCTGCTGATGGATGGTGGCATCACCGGCACCATGCGCGCCGGTGGCGTTGCCTGTGTGGAGCGCCTGCGCAATCCTATCCGTGCCGCTCGCCTTGTGCTCGAGAGAAGCCCCCACGTTTACTTCGTCGGCCGCGATGCGGAGAACTTTGCCGCCGAGCACGGCATGCCGCTCATCGACAACACCGAGCTGGTGCTCGATCGCGAGCGCGCGCGCCTCGCCGTCGCGCAACACAAGGAACGCGCCGGCCTGCCCGACCAGACCTTCTCCGGCGCTCAGGAGACAGACAAGGATGCTCCCGGCTACACCGCGCACAACACGTCGTTACGCGACACTACATCCGGCGGGTCCTCGCATGACACGATTCAGGACGCGTCGTCACACGACACGGTCGGCGCTGTCGCGCTCGATGCCGGCGGGAATCTCGCCGCCGCCACCTCCACCGGCGGCACTCTCAACAAGGCGCCGGGCCGCGTTGGCGACTCGTCGCTCATCGGCTGCGGTTGCTATGCAGACAACCTCAGCGCCGCCGTCTCGCTCACCGGCTGGGGCGAGCCCATCATGAAGCTGGTGCTCGGTAAGTGGGCCGTCGACCGCGTTCTCGCGGGCGATGCTCCCGAGGTCGCTGCGCAGGCCGCCATTGCCTATCTCTTCCGCCGCCTGGGCGGACACGGGGGCATCATCCTGCTTGGCCCGGACGGCCGCTACGGGCTCGCGCACAACACCCCGCGCATGGCCTGGGGCGTCTGCAGCCAGCGCGGCGCCCAAGTGGGCATCCGGATAGGCAATCAGGCGTGAGCACGTTGAACAAACTGGTTCTCGCCTCTGCATCGCCGCGCCGCCGCGAGCTG
Source organism: Acidobacteriaceae bacterium (assembly GCA_036500805.1). GTDB lineage: Bacteria > Acidobacteriota > Terriglobia > Terriglobales > Acidobacteriaceae > KBS-83. The sequence goes on from DASYBK010000116.1 coordinate 48,769, forward strand.
CTCGGACAAGCCGGCTTCAGCTTCGAAGTCGCGCCTGCGGCCGTGCCCGAAGTTCGCAAGCCCGGCGAAGATCCGATCCGCTTCGTCACCCGTCTCGCGCGCGAGAAAGCAGATGCGGTTGCCGAGCGGGACAACATCACGACGGATACCATCGTGCTCGGCGCGGACACCATCGTGCTCGTCGACGACGAACTCCTCGGCAAGCCGCACGACGCGGCCGATGCCGCCCGCATGCTGCGTCTGCTCTCCGGCCGCACGCATCAGGTCATCACCGGCGTCTGCCTCGCCAAAGGCCGACAGCGCCAGCGCGCCGCCGAAGTTACATTTGTCCGCTTCACCACGTTATCGGATCAGGAGATCGAGGAGTACGTCGCCACCGGCGAGCCGCTCGACAAAGCCGGCGCCTACGCCATCCAGGGCCGCGCCGGACGATGGGTGCCACGCATCCACGGCTGCTACTTCAACGTGGTGGGTTTGCCGCTCGCCCTCGTCAGCAGCATGATCGAGGCCATGCAAGGAAGTGGGCGGCGCTAGAAAGTCACTCCGTTCTCGCAATCATCGCGGCCAGCAGCGCCGTGCGGGTCACCAGCGAATCGATGCGTATGGATTCGTTCTCCGCATGCGCCCCCTTGCCGATGGCGCCCATGCCATCCAGTGTCGGCACGCCCAGTGCCGAGGTAAAGTTCCCATCCGAGCCGCCGCCGGTCGCCGCCTCTTCCAGCGTAAATCCCAATTCCGCCGCCAGCTCCTTCGCTTGAGCAAACAGCGCCACTGTCGCCGCGGTTCGTTCCATCGGCGGCCGATTCAGACCGCCGGTAAGCCGCAATTTGCATTGCGGATCGCGCACCTTCAGGGTCTGCAGCTTTCGCATGACCGCCTCTGCCTCCGCCACCGTTTTGACTCGCAGATCGACCTCCGCCCACGCCTCCGCGGCCACTACATTCGACTGTGAACCCCCGCCCACCACTCCGACGTTCAACGTTGTCCCGCGCTTCAGGTCCGTCAGCGCGTCGATCTGCTCGATCTGCCACGCTAGCTCGCTCACGGCGCTGTGTCCCGCGCCAAAGTCTACCCCGCTGTGCGAGGGCACACCTGTGATCTCCAGCCGGAACTGACCTACGCCCTTGCGCGCCGTCTTGTACGCACCCTCAGGACCCTCCGCCGGCTCCAGTACGAAGACGGCCCGGCACTGCCTTGCGATCTCTTCGATCAGCCCGCGCGAATTGTGGCTTCCCGTCTCCTCATCACCGCTCAGCAGCAGTACCACCGGCCGCTCCGCATCCACCTCGCGCACCAGCTTCATCGCCGTCAAGGCCATCACCACGCCCGCCTTCATATCCAGCACGCCGGGCCCATAGGCCCAGCCATCCTCTACTCGCCACGGCATGCGTTCGAGTGTTCCCACCTGCCATACTGTGTCCAGATGTCCCAGCAGCAGGATCGGCGAGCGTGGGTCTCCAAAATTCCCAAATCGGACCTCCAGCACGCCTCCGCTGCCGCTGCGAGCGTGATGTCGCGTCTGGCCGCCCAGGTCGCCAGCCCACTCCGACACCATCTCCAGGACCTGGTTCACCGCGCCAGAATCACTCGTCGGGGTCTCCAGACGAACCAGATCGGATACCTGGCCGAGCATCGCATCCAGTTCGCGCTCGAGCCGGGTGACCCAGTCTGGACCAGCAATATCTTTTTTCTTTGCAATCAGTTGTGGTTCTCCAGGCGAGAGCTGCTTGTGTTGCATCTCCGTCATCTTGGCAGCCATTGTGTCGTATCTTTACCACAGTGAAACTTTTGCGGGCATGGGTAGTCTATTCGCGGTAAGGCATTTTCTCCGCTACCGCGGGAATGCAGCAGTTCGATATGGCCTTTCCGTCTTCGGGAAAGATCATCACCATAAGAACGGCTGCTGGTCCTTGTAACACCTTACGGGAGAAATGCCCTAGCGACACGGCAGAGGTGCCAACGCCTTACATGCAGGCTCAACTGGAACAGACAATCGCCGGCAGTATCGCATTTTCCGGAATCGGACTTCATAGCGGCGCCCCGGTCCAGTTGCGGCTTCTTCCTGCTCCTGCCGGCACTGGTATCGTCTTCCGCCGCACCGACCTCGACAACTTCGAAATCCAGGCTATCGGCCGGAATGTCGCCAAGGTCTCCTACGCCACCAGCCTGATGCGACAGGGCGTCCTCATCTCCACCACCGAGCATCTTCTCTCCGCCTGCATCGGCACCGGCATCGACAACGTCATCATCGAGCTCGACAATCTCGAGCTCCCCATCCTCGACGGCAGCTCACTTCCATACGTCGAAGCTTTCCAGGATGTCGGCATCAAGGTCCAGCGCCGCCGCCGCGAATATCTCCGCATCCTGCGCAAGGTCGAAGTCCGTGAGAACGACAAATTCATCGGCGTCTATCCCGGCGAGGGCTACAGCATCACATACGAGATCAACTTCCCCACGCCCATCGGCCGCCAGGATTTCACCGTCGACCTCGCCGCTGATGCCTACGGCGCGGAGATTGCGCCGGCGCGCACCTTTGGATACCGCGAAGACGAGCGCATGCTGCGCAATATGGGCCTGATCCGCGGCGCATCCGAAGCCAATGCCATCATCCTGACCCGGACGGGCGTGCAGAACGGCAGCCTCCGCTTCTCCGATGAGTTCGTCCGTCACAAGGTGCTTGATCTGATCGGCGATCTCGCGCTTGCCGGCCACCGTATCCTCGGCCGCGTCGTCGCGGAGCGCGCCGGCCACGCCATGCACACCGCACTGGTCTCACGCCTGCTTGCCGACCGCACCGCCTGGGAACTCATCACGCTGCCCCAGCTGGAAGTCACCCGCCGCCCCGCCAGGGCCGCTCGGCTTGCGCCGGTGCAGGTCTAAGGCAGCCAAAAGCCAAGGCAGCGAAAGGCTAAGGCAGCGAAAAGCTGGATGCCTTTTCCACCACGTTCTCCCGTTCGGCTTCCCGAGCCCGCTTCACCTCGGCCGCAATCGCATACTTCAGCGCGTCCACACCCTGTCCGCTGACCGCTGAAATCGCATAGAACGGCAGCTTGCGCCGCTTGGCCATCGCCTGCAGCTTTTTGAGCTTCTCCGGGTTCGCCACATCGGCCTTCGAGGCCACCACCATCATCGGCTTGTCTTCGAGCCCATGGCCAAACTGCTTCAACTCCGCCTCGATCACCTTGAAGTCATCCACCGGCGACTCGCGCCCACTGCCATCCGACACATCCACCAGGTGCACCAGCACGCGCGTGCGCTCGATGTGCCGCAGGAATTGCACCCCCAGCCCGGCGCCTTCGCTCGCGCCTTCGATCAGGCCGGGAATATCCGCCACCACGAAGCTCTCTTCGTGCGGGGCGTCGCCCACCGTCACCACGCCCAGATTCGGCTCGAGCGTTGTGAACGGATAGTCCGCAATCTTCGGTCGCGCCGCGGAGAGCCGTGAGATCAGCGTGCTCTTGCCCACATTGGGATAGCCAACCAGCCCCGCATCCGCCAGCAGCTTCAGCTCCAGCCGATAGCTGCGCTCCTCGCCTGGCCGTCCGGCCTCGTGCTCCCGCGGCGCCTGATGCGTCGGCGTTGCGAAGTGCTGATTGCCGCGTCCGCCGCGCCCGCCGCGCGCCACTACGATCCGCTCGTCGGGGTGGGCGAAATCATGCACCAGCTCGCCGCTCTCCTCGTCGTAGAGGGCCGTGCCTACCGGCACCTTCAGGATCATGTTCTCGCCGTCGCGGCCAGTGCAGTTCGAACCCTCGCCGTGCCGCCCGCGCTCCGCCTTGTGTTCCGGGTTGAAGCGGAAGTGCACCAGCGTGTTGTGCCGCTCGCTGGACTCCATGATGACGTCGCCGCCGCGGCCGCCATCGCCGCCTGACGGACCGCCGCGCGGAACAAATTTTTCCCGGCGAAAGGCCATGCAGCCGTTGCCGCCATCGCCCGCCTTCACCCGAATTCTTGCTTCATCAATGAACATTGGCTGTCTTTCCAGTCTATCGGAGCTTGATTTCCGAGGCTGTTTCGGCATTTTCCGGTCTTGTTCCGGTCCTGGCACCACTTATGGGGCATGGAGCAGGCGCCGTGCTTCCAGCATCATCAAAGTAGGCCGGCTCCAAAGCCGCAATCCGGACTGCAATTTCGGACCGGCATTCAGACCGTTTTTCACAAAGCTATCGGGTCCTGAGGCAAAGTTGACGCAGCTTTTTCCGTTAACAAAGCTGCTCTGCTCAGATTTGGACGAAAACACAGCACTCGTGAAAACGGTGTAGGAGCATGGGCCATGCCGCAACGCGGCGCGCGCTGGGGAACGATAAGCAGAAAGTGCGCACTCTGCGGCCTCGTTACAGCGCTCTTCGTTTCATCTCTTCGGGCTCAATCCACCACCCAGGGAGTGGTCGGCGGTCTGGTCGCTGGTCCCGGAGGCGTCACCCTCGCCGACGCGGAAGTCGATCTCACCAGTGCCGACACCGGTCACATCTACCAGACACGCAGCGACGCGCAGGGCAATTTCCGCTTCCTCGGCCTGCCGCCCGGCAACTATGAGGCATGGGTCACCGAGAGCGGCTTCGCGCGCCTCCACGTTGCGCACGTGCCCGTCGAAGTTGGTCGCTTTACTCCGCTGCCTGCGCACCTCACTCTCGCCAAAGCCGAGGAGACGATCGAAGTGCGCGAGCCGGGCGCAGTCCTCGATCTCAGTTCGCCCGCGCTCTCCACCAACATCGACGAGACCTCCATCGACGAGCTACCGTCGAACAGCCGCCGCTGGACTTATTTCGCCCTGCTGACGCCCGCCGTTGCGCCGGACCAGCAGGGATATGGGCTGCTCAGCTTTCGCGGCATCAGCGTGCTGCTGAACAACAACACGCTGGATGGCGCGGACAACAACCAGGCCTTCTTCTCCGAGGAGCGCGGACGCACCCGCACTGCCTACTTCACCAGCCAGGCTTCGGTGCGTGAATTCCAGGTCAACACTTCAAACTATTCGTCCGAATACGGCCGCGCCGCCGGGGGAGTCGTCAACACGGTCACGCGCAGCGGGACCAACCACTTTCACGGCAATGCGTTTTTGTTTGATCGCGACAATGCCTGGGGAGCGCGCAATCCCTTCACGCAACTGGCGCAGTTACAACCAGATGGAACTGTCGCCGCGGTTTCCGTCGCTCCCACGGACAACCGCCAGCAGTGGGGCATCGCTGCCGGTGGACCTATCCGCCCTGATAAGTTGTTCTGGTTTTTCACCTACGACCAGTTCCATCGCAACTTTCCCGCCATCTCCAGGCCCGGCAACATCACTACCTTTTTTGATCGTGCCCTCACCTCGTCCGATCTCCAGACCCTGCAGGAGCGTCTCGGCGTGCCGTTGCCCAGCTACGCGCTCCAGCAGTATCAGCAATTCGTCTCCAGCCTCATGAGCGAAACCGGCCTGGTGCCGCGCACTGCCAGCCAGCTCATTCTCTTCCCTAAGCTCGATTGGCAGTTCAACGATCGCAACCACGTCTCCGCGCAGTACAACTACCTACGCTGGAACTCGCCGCACGGCGCCCTTACGCAGACTGCCACCAGCTATGGCGTCGCCAGCTTCGGCGACGATCACGTCACAGACGATGTACTTATCGGCCGATGGAACACCTTTCTTACCGCGAACCTCATGCACGAGCTGCGCGTGCAGTACGGCCGCGACTTCGAATCCGAGTTCAGCGCCCCGCCCTCCGCATTCGAGCAGCCCTTCAGCCAAAATGTGTTCGGCCGCTCGCCCCAGATCACGCTCATCAGTTCCGGCTCCGGACTGCGTATCGGCAAGCCGCCCACGCTCGACCGCATTGCGCTGCCTGACGAGCACCGCACCCAGGTAGCCAGCACCTTCAGTTACGTGCGCGGCAACCACATCTTCAAGCTCGGCTACGATTTCAATCACGTCCTTGACGGCATCGACAGCATCTACAACGGCAACGGCAGTTACGATTACTCCAGCCTGCTCGACTTTGCCTCCGACGTGCTGGCGCCCAGCCATTGCGACGCCAATGGCAGCGCCGTCGGCACTTCGCCCTGCTACAGCTACTACACCCAACAGCTTGGGCCGCAGGTCTTCAGCTTCGACACCAACGACTACGCTGTCTTTCTTAGCGACGAGTGGAAGCTGCGACACCGCCTGACGCTTTCTTATGGCATCCGCTACGAGTACGAGCAGCTTCCGCCGCAGAACAAGCTGCTGCCCAATCCCACGCTGCCTCAGACCGGGTTTATTCCCCATGACCGCAATAACTATGGCCCGCGCGTCGGCGCCGCATACGATCTGACCGGCCACGGCAACACCGTGCTGCGGGGCGGCTACGGCATCTACTTCGGCCGCATCATCAACTCCACGATCTTTTCCGCCTACACCGAGACCGGCTCCCCCGCCGGCCAGCTCGGCTATTACTTCCGTCCCGGCGATATTGGGGCGCCAGCTTTTCCCTATGTCTTCAGTGGCCGCGTCGTTGTTCCGGAACCTCCCACCGCCGACTATTTCGATCGCAACTTCCAGAATCCCCGCATCGCCCAGGCAGAGGTCTCCGTCGCGCAGCGCATCTCCCGCAATACGGAGGTGACGGTCAGCTACCTGCGCAGCACCGGCCAGTACCTGCCCAACTTCATGGACACCAACATCGACCTCGCCACCGCTGTCCCCATCACCTACACGGTGAAGGACCCGCTGCAGCAGGGGCCGCTCAAGCAGTCCACTTACTCCACGCACCTCTTTACTCAGCGCATCAATACCGCTTACGGCTCCATCACCGACATCAACAGCATGGTCGGCTCGCATTACCAGGCCATGGTGGTGAAGGTCGCGCACAATGGCGGACGCTGGCTGCATCTCCGCGCCAGCTACACCTACGCGCACGCGCAGGACAACAATCAGAACGAGACCACCTTCAGCGACGTCAACGATGTGCTCGATCCCACCAACCTGAATCAGGAATACGCCGACTCCAACTTCGACGTCCGCCAGCGTGGCACCGTGGGTTTCGTTCTACGCGCGCCATGGAAGGCTCACGGCTGGCGCGGCGCGCTGGCCAATGGATATGCGCTCGCTCCCACTGCTACTGCGCAGACCGGACTGCCGTACTCGATGCATACCGGCGGCGCGATTCCGTACATCCGCTACCTGAACGAATTCGGACAGACGGAAAAGCTCTCCGGCCTGGCCGGCAGCATCAACGGCTCGGGCGGCGCGACGTGGATTCCGGGGGTGGGGCGCAATACCTATCGCTACCCCGGCACCTACACCGTCGATCTCCGTGCCTCGCGCACCATTCCCGTCAGTGAAAGAACGCGGCTCGAACTCATGGTGCAAGGGTTCAATCTGCTGAACCATCAGAACGTGACACAAATCAGCACTCTCGGTTACGAGATCAGCGGAGCCTCCAGCGCCAGTACGAATCCCACGCTCACCTGGGAGCCGACCTTCGGCACTGTGACCAACAGCAACAGCACCACCCTCTACCGCGAGCGCCAGCTCGAGCTGGTGCTTCGCCTCCGCTTCTGATCAAACGCGCGATCCTCCACAGCCACTAGCATTACTGTCCGGCTATTTACTTTGGGAAGCGCCTATTATCTCGACCCGCATTTCCGGAATCTTCTGACCAGTACTGAGTCGTGCCCATGCGCGGCGGCCGCCGCGTTCTCTTTGTGTTGCCCTGCTCTAAAATAGAAGTGACTCGATAGAACAAGCCATGCCTTTTACCGAACAATACGAGGTCGCTGTCGTCGGAGCCGGTCACGCGGGCTGCGAGGCTGCCATGGCCGCAGCGCGCATGGGTCTGCGCACGGCACTTTACACCTTCAATCTCGACTTGATCGCGCAGATGTCCTGCAATCCCGCGATCGGCGGCATTGCCAAGGGACATCTCGTGCGGGAAGTCGACGCTCTCGGCGGCATCATGGGCGAGGTTGCCGATGCGGTCGGCATCCAGTTCCGCCTGCTCAACACCTCGCGCGGCCCCGCCGTGTGGTCGCCGCGGGCGCAGTGCGATAAGCAGCAGTACCGCGTCAAAATGCGTCAAGTGTTGGAAGCGCAGCTTGGCCTCTACATCAAGCAGGCGGAGGTCATCGATCTCCTCATTGAGACCGCGCCCGACGGGACCCGGCGCGCGCACGGCCTCAAGCTGCGCGATGGTCGCACCGTCGAAGCCGGCGCAATCGTCATCACTACAGGCACGTTTTTGAACGGCCTCATCCACTGCGGCGAGGAGCAATATCCCGCCGGCCGCAGCGGCGAGCCGCCCAGTGTGCTGCTCGGCGAAAGCCTGAAGCGTCTCGGGCTGCGCGGCTGCCGGCTCAAGACCGGCACTCCACCCCGCCTTGATGGCCGCACCATCGACTGGTCGCGTTTCGCCGAGCAGCCGGGTGACGCCGATCCCACCCCCTTCAGCTTTCGCACCACCACGCTGCCGCAGCGCCAGGTCTCCTGCCATATCGCGTACACCACGCCCGAGACCCTGCGCATCATCCGCGAAAATGTCTCGCGCTCGCCCATGTACTCCGGGCAGATCCAGGCGATCGGCCCGCGCTATTGCCCATCGATCGAGGACAAGGTTGTCCGCTTCCCGGACAAGGAGCAGCATCAGTTCTTCCTCGAGCCCGAGGGCCTCGATACGCACGAGGTCTACGTCAACGGGATGTCCACCTCGCTGCCCATGGATGTGCAGTGGCAGGTCGTCCGTTCCATCCCCGGCCTCGAAAGCGCTGAGATGCTGCGCCCGGGCTACGCCATCGAGTACGACGCCATCGATCCGACGGAGCTTGAGCGTTCGCTTCGCGTCAAGTCCATCGCCGGCCTCTATCTCGCCGGCCAGATCAACGGAACCTCCGGCTACGAAGAGGCTGCGTGCCAGGGCCTGATGGCCGGCATCAACGCGGCGCTCGCGGTGCGCAACCAGCCGCCATTCACCCTCGATCGCACCGAGGCCTACACCGGCATCCTCATCGACGACCTCATCAGCAAGGGCACCAACGAGCCCTACCGCATGTTCACCTCGCGTGCGGAGTTCCGCCTTCACCTGCGTATCGACAACGCCGACCGTCGCCTCACGCCGGCCGGCCGGCGCCTCGGCCTCATCGATGACACCGCGTGGGGCGCCTATGAAGCACGCCAGCAGCGCGCCGTCGCGCTCGAAAAGCTGCTCGCTACCACGCGCATCGACCCCGACCGTTGCGCCGACGCGCTCCAACTCGATTCTGAAAGCATCGCGGGCCAGACCTACGCCCAACTCCTCAAACGCCCCGAGATCACTATCGAACGGCTGCGTCCCTTGCTTCGGACCGTCGCGCTTGCAGCAGATATCCGCGCCCTGCTCGATCCGTTGCTCAGCGAAGCTGTCCTATCAGCGCGCGCGCGGAACGAGCTACGCGCCGTGGAGACAGAGATCAAGTACGCCGGTTATCTCGGCCAGCAGCGCAAGTCGATCGAAAAGCTGAAGCGCGCTGAAAGCCTCAGCATCCCCGTGTGGTTCGATTACCAGAGCGTCAGCGGCCTCTCGCGCGAGATGCAGGAAAAGCTCGGCCGCGTACGCCCGCAGACCGTAGGCCAGGCCAGCCGCATCCCCGGCGTCACACCCGCGGCGCTCTCGCTCATCCACGTCTATATAGAGATTCAAGCCCGCAAGCGCGTCGCTGCGGCTGCATCCACACAGGACGCCGTCGCGGGCTCCTGACTTTGATCCCTGATCGCTGACTTGATTATTGCGGCTGATTGGTCGCCGGTTTTGGCGCGGGCTGCGTACTCTGCGGACCCTTATAGATCAACGGAATATGCAGCGGCAGTGCGGCATTGCTCTTGCTGGTTTGCACGGCAGCCTTCTTCTTGCGCTCCTCTTCGGTCGCTACCACGGTGCGCTGCGAGTTGATGCATTGCCAGTTGCCCGCGCCGTTCTTGCGGAAGATGTGCGTGAACACGCCCTTCTCCGCCACCTTCTGCTGGTCGCTCGCGCCCTGCCACTCCATCACGTAAGTGCCGTTCACCACTGCGAGATCGCCGATCACGCGCGCCCCAATCACCTTCTGCGTCAGCGATACCGGCTCCGAACCCGTGACGAACAGATGGGATATCTGCTGATTGCGCGTAGTAATGTCGCCCTCCGCGCTGATTCCCACGAAGTCGCGCGCTAAAAGATTCTCGAGCCCGTACTGGTCATGCTTGGCAACAGCCCCGTCCCAAGCGTCCTCAACGGTCTGCATCTGGGCGATCGCCGGGGATGGCGCGGCAGATTGGGCTGCAAGAGTGCTCCAGGAAAGAGCGAAAATAGCAGTGGCGATGGTGCAACGAACATGGAACGACAGCATGAACGGCTTCTCCACCGAACATGATACAGGGACGCGATTAATGACTTGTAAGAAGTGCCAGCGATTCACAGACAGCAGAGGTCGGTCTGGAAATCGGTTTGTGGCACGCGAACAGGAGTTGGAGCAACATAGAGCCCATGGCTGCCTTTCCTGACATCTCGCTCGAGCGCGGCATGCCCGCCAGCCCGGATGCCGAACGCTCCATCCTCGGCGCCATCCTGCTCGAAAACGCGCACTTCCACGAAGCTGCCGAGAAGCGGCTCACCGCAGACGACTTCTCGCTCGACTCGCACCGCCGCATCTTCGCCCGCATGGACGAGCTCATCAGCGCCGGCCGCGCCGTCGATCTGGTCACGCTGGTCGAAGAGCTGGCGAAGAAAAAGGAAGTCGAGTCGGTCGGCGGCGTTGCCTACATCGCGTCGCTGACCGAGGGCCTGCCCCGCCGCGTCTCGATCGAAGAGTACGTGCGCATCGTCAAGGACAAGTCGCTGCTGCGGCAGTTGATCAATGTCTGCAATATCGCCGTCACCGACGCGGTGGATCAGTCCAGCGAAGCGCTTGAGGTCCTGAACGCGGCGGAGAGCGCGCTGCTTCAGGTCTCCGAGAGCGGCATCACGCGCGATTTCGCCAACATCCCCACCATCGTCAAGGAGCACTTCGGCACCATTGACAGTATCTGGAAACTGAAGCGCGAAGTCACCGGCCTGGCCACGCATTTCAAGGACTTCGACCGGATGACCAGCGGCCTCCAGCCCGCCGAGCTCATCATCATTGCGGCGCGTCCCTCCATGGGCAAGACGGCCTGGGCCATCAACATCGCGCAGCAGGCTGCGCTCAAGGACGGCCGCGTCGTCGGCATCTTCTCGCTCGAAATGTCGAGCGAATCGCTGCTGCGCCGCATGCTCGCGTCGGAAGCCTTCGTCAACATGCGCAAGGTTCAATCCGGCTTTATCAGCCGCGACGATCAGGACGCGCTCATCCACGCCGCAGCCAAGCTCACCGAATCGCACATCTATATCGACGACACGCCCGGCATCTCGCTCGCCGAGATGCGCGGGAAAGCCCGCCGTCTCAAGCAGCAGCGCGGCCTTGACCTCCTTGTCGTCGATTATCTGCAGCTCATGTCTGCCTCATTGCCCGGAGCGGCCAGCAAACGCCACGAGAACCGTACGCAGGAGGTCTCTGCGATCTCGCGCGGCCTCAAGGCGCTCGCCAAGGAGCTGCACATCCCCGTCATCGCGCTCTCGCAGCTCAGCCGCGCCTCCGAGCAGCGTGGCGGCGACAAGAAGCCCATGCTCTCCGACCTGCGCGAATCCGGCTCCATCGAGCAGGACGCCGACGTCGTCGCTTTCATCCATCGCGAGAGCTACTACAACAAGGATGAAAATGGGGACGAAGATCCCGACTCGAAGGGCAAGGCCGAGATCATTATCGCCAAGCAGCGCAATGGCCCCACCGGCTCCGTCCATCTCGCCTACCTCAGTGAATACACCCGTTTCGAAAACATGGCGCACGAAGGGGACGGCGCCGGTTACGAATAAATGTCACGAATGATGACGGCTTCTTCCACCCGCCCCACCTGGGCAGAGGTCTCACGCGCGGCCTTACGCGGCAACTACCGCATCCTGGGCGAACAGGCCGCTCGCGGCGATGCGGATGCCATCGCTGTCATCAAGGCGAATGCCTACGGTCACGGGGCTGCGGAAGCCTTAGCCATTCTGGTTGACGACGGCTGCGACTGGTTTGCCGTCACCTGCCTTGACGAAGCGCGCGTTGTGCAACCGCAACTGAAGGGGCATCGAACGCTCATTCTCTCCGGCCTTTTCGAGCAAGAAGCAGCCGAGGTGGTTCGCCATGCGCTGACGCCTGTGCTCGGCTCGTTCGATCAACTCGCGCGGCTCACAGAAGCTATCCCGCCATCCGCTGAACCAGCATTTCCGCTGCATCTCGAGATCGATACCGGCATGGCCCGCCAAGGCATTCCATGGAACGACACCTCCGCGCTCGCCGCATTCGCCGCTCAACTCACGCATCATCCGCAGCTATTGCTCGAAGCGGTCATGACGCACTTCGCCTCGCCGGAAGACTCGTCTTCCTCACAGACCATCGAGCAACTCGACCGCCTCCGCGTGGTACTCGCCACCTTGCGCGAGCACGGCATCGCTCCGCCGCTGATTCATGCTGGCAACTCTGCCAGTCTCTTCGAAGCCGCCCAGATCGCTGGGCTACGCGACATCGCGCAACAAAGCGGCAGCCGCCTGCTACTGCGTCCCGGCATCGCCCTCTACGGCTATGGCCCGCACGCGACTGAGCGCGGATTGCAGCCTGTGCTCAGTTGGAAGACCCGCATCGCCGCACTGCGGGATATCGCGCCAGGAGAAGGTGTCAGCTATAACGCCACCTTCCGCGCACTGCGCCCCACGCGCATCGCTCTGCTGCCCGTCGGCTACGCGGACGGCTACAACCGCCTGCTTTCCAATCGCGGCGAAGTGCTGGTGCGCGGGCAGCGCGCCCGCATCGCCGGACGCGTCACCATGGATCAGACGATGATCGATGTCACCGACATCGCAGATGCAACCGTCGGGGATGAAGTCGCCCTGATCGGCGGGCAGGGCAGCGATCGTATCACTGCCGACGATCTCGCAGCCCACACCAACACCATCGCCTACGAGGTGCTCTGCGCGATCGGGATGCGTGTGCCGCGACTGTGGTCGTGATGAACCGGCTGCGGGTCCAACGGTTTTAGAAGTTGAAATTTGTCTGCAGATAAATGCTGCGTACGGACGAGGCATTTCGCTGCTGAAAGAAGCCTCCCGCCAGTTGCAGGGAGTGGTCGAAGTTCGGACTGGTCAGCACATTGCTCGGCTGTGCCAGGTTCACAATGTTGAAAACGTTCCGGGCGTAAACCGTGAACGAGAGATTGTATTTGTGCCGCGCAGCATTCGAGCGCGGCCCACCGCCCGGCGTGTTGCCAGTCAGTCCACCGCTCAGGCCACGTCCGCGATACCCACCGCCGCCCATCCCCGGGCCGCCGTGGCCGGCAAGCTTGGGGCCGATGCCGAAGCTTTTGGACAGGCGCAGATCCATGCTGACGTTAGCCGGTCCGCGGCCACGATTCACGGGAACGAAATCGGTGTTGAACTGCCCCGAGGCGTTGAGCAGGTTGGGCTGGCTGTCGAGGCAGCCATACTGCGTGGCGTAGTACCGCTTCGATCCTGGAGTGCAGTTGCTGGCCGACACGAGCGCGGGCCGCTCGTTATACTGCTGGTCGCCGTTGGTGTCATGGCCGGTCGTGATGTTGAAGGGTTGCCCGCTGTTGCCGACCAGCAGCGGAGATGCCTGAATGCCATACGGCAGACTGAACTGGCCGAATACCGCAACCCGGTTGCGGATGTCATTGCTGGCGCGCCCGTAGTCGAAGGCGATGTCGTACTGGCGCGACGGAAAGTAACTCGCTCCCGAGGCGTCGCTGTCGAAGTATCCCAATGCATAGTAGCCGGTGATGCTGAAATTCTTCGCGCGGCCGCTGATCGTGGTGATCAACTGCTTCTGCCGGTACACGCCGTCGGATTGAAACTGGTAGAGGTTGCCCTCACCCGGGAAGGGAAGCTGGGGCTGCCCCGTGCTGGGATCGATGATGAACTGATTTGTTGTGTAGTCGTAGAGCGGCGCGTTGATGTTGTCGCTGAGATACTGGTGTACGCCGCGGCTATAGAGAAAGGTGACGTTCGAGGTGATTGCCTTCGTGATCGTGCGGTCCACGCCGATGGCGCCCTGCATATCGAGCGCCGCCTTCAGGTTTGGGCTGATGCTGTAAGTCGCCGAGGAAGGGTTCACTGTGCCTGCGCCCTGCGGTGGCTGGCCGGCGATGTAAGTCGGATTGGTGAAGACCTCCTGGATCTGGTTCTTGCCATTCTGGTGAATCGCCTGGATGACATCGGCATTGCTAAAGCGGTTGAAGAACCAGCCGTAGCCTGCGCGGATTACCGTCTTTGGCGGCCGCTTGGTGCCGCCATCGACGGCGTATGCGAGGGCAAATCGCGGTCCCCAGTTGGCATGGTCGTGAATGCGGTTCTGCGATTCGAAGCGGAGGCCCGGGTCGATGGTCAGTTTGCGGTTTATCTTCCAATCGTCTTGAAGGAAGAGCGCGCCATCGAAGAGCGTCGCTGTCGCGTTCGCGTTGTTGATCTTCGTCACTGTTCCGAGTGACGCAATCCCGCTGTAATAGGTTCCTGCAGCGTTGACCGCGCCCGGCGCTCCGAGAGCGGTGAAGGTGTATGCGCCGTTCACTCCGGAGTTCGCCGAATCGGATTCGTGGTATGCGCGCAGCCGCGTGCCCAAGTGCAGCGTGTGATTCTTGAAGCTGCCGGTCACGTAGTCCTGAAACTCATAGTGATCCCCGTGCGTGTGCGACTCGCCGTCGTTGTTGCCGCCGCCGGTGAAGGTGCCCTGCACTGTCACCGTGGGCGTTAGATCCTCTGGAGTCTGCTGGTCGCGGTCGCGCTGGTACTGGAAGCGCAGATCGTTCACGATATGCGCATTCACGATCTGCGAGTCGCTGATCTGCAGTGTGTTCTCGAGGAAATAGGAGTTGTATCCCTGCGAGGCCAGTTGATACTGACCCACGCCATCGCCCGACTCGTTGCCGCGGTTCAACTGGTAACGGATGGTCAGCGTGTTGCTCGGCGTGAGCTGATAGTCGAAGCGCGGGCTCAGATAAATGCGGGTCTGCGGATTCAGCACTCCCTGCACGAAGTTTGCTCCGTGCTCGTTCAAATAATTCGGATCTTCCAGTGTGCCCGGCGCGTTCACGATGTTCAGGTTCTGCGTATTGCGCGTGAAAATGGAAAAGAACCAGGATGCCTTTTTGGAAATCGGCCCGCCAATGGATCCGTTCAGGAAATACGCATAATACGACGGCGGGCTGGTGACGAAATCGGTGGTGTTGAACGCAGACGTGTTGCCGTTCGCCTGAACCTGGCCGTGCAGCTTATCGGTGCCGGGCTTGGTCAGAATCTCGATGCGCCCGTAGCCCAGCTTGTCGAACTCCGCGGAGAATGGATTCTGGTTGATGCGGATCTCGCGGATCGCGGACTTGGGCGGCATCTGCCCGCCGGTAAAGCCGTCGATGTAAATCTGAGCTCCGCCATTTCCGGCGCCGGGACCGGCCAGTGCGGTCAGCTCGTTCTCCATCTCGTCTGGATCATCGGAGAGCGCATCGAGATCCTTGCCGGTGATGACGATCGCGTTCGCGTTGTTCTCCGGCTCGGTATCCAGTTGCCGGGTGTCTGCCGTCACCTCGACCTGCTGCTCCTGGGTAGCGATGGTCAGCGGAATGTTCAGCAGCCGCGAGGTGCCGCTCACAACCGATACGCCCGTTTCAGAAAACGGAGTGAACCCGGTCACATTCACATCGAGCGTATAGCGCCCAGCCGGTACGGTTCCGAAGGAATAGCTGCCATCGCCGCCGGATGTCGCCGAGTAGTTCTTGCCGCCGCCCGACAGTTGAACGTTCGCGCCGGGCACAATGGCGCCGCTCGGATCGGTCACCTGCCCATGCAAAGATCCATTGTTCTGTGCTTGCAGAACCGGCGCGGCAAAAATAACCAGACAAATCGTAGGAGCGCAAAGCAAGCGGGAGAGACCGTTCATCCGATTCCTGAAAATACCCTTAAGAAAAAAAGTTGACGCTACAGGCAGACGCTCAGAAAGCGCTTGCATGGAGAGACGCAACAACATCGTGAAAAGTTGAACGCATCACGATGAAAAAACCGCCAGATCACCGTTTTGCGCAGCGTGGGAACGATATCGGGTCGCCCCCTACCCGTCCGACTTCTTTCGATCCGTTACGATAAGTGTAATGCTCGGAAGGCTCTATGCGCGATGGATGTTCGGCTGGGAAACCGCGCTCACCACACGCGACACCAATCGCATCGTGCGTCCACTCGAATGGGGCTTTGAGTGGCTGGAAGATTTTACCCGCGCGCGCGGCCTGATGCCCGATCCTACGATCCAGCGCGACCATCGAGCCGCTGTTCGTTCGAATGAAGATGCGCTGCTCGCCATCAACCGCGCGATTCTGCGCGATCGCGAAGGCTTCTACAGCTACATGCAGCCGACGGATTTCCGTTTGGAAGAGCGCCATCCGCAGCTCTTTCCTACAAACGTCCGTCCGGAGACGCTGCGTCGCGATGCTATGCTTCGCGCTGCCGCGGCGAATGGCCGCGCCAAGACGGCGCAGTTTCTGCGCTTCACTTCGCCCATCCGCACACCCTATCCGGAGAATGATCTCGTCAACGCGCGCTGGTATCCCGCGCCGCCCCACAAGCAGGCCGGCAAGCCGAAGCAAGCCATCCTCGTGATGCCGCAGTGGAATGCCGACGCATTCAGTCACAATGTCCTCTGCGCGCTCTTCAATCGCTTCGGCGTCTCAGCCCTGCGCCTCTCAAAGCCCTACCATGACATCCGCCGTCCTGCAGAGCTTGAGCGCGCCGACTACGCCGTCAGCTCCAATCTCGGCCGCACCATCTCTGCCTGCCGCCAGGCGGTCGTCGATATCCGCGCCTGCCTCGACTGGCTCGAGCTGCAGGGATATGAGCAGTTCGGCATCCTCGGCACCAGCCTCGGTTCCTGCTACGCCTTCATCGCCGCCGCCATGGATCCGCGGTTGCAGGTGTGCGCGTTCAATCACGCCTCCATGTCCTTCGGCGATGTGGTGTGGACCGGCCAGAGCACACGCCACATCCGCGCCGCGTTCGAGCCGGTCATGACGCAGGATCAGCTAAAGGAGATATGGGCCTCCATCAGCCCGGCCTCATTCATGGATCTCTTCGCCGCGCCGCCGCGGCGCAAGACGCTGGTGG
Organism: Acidobacteriaceae bacterium; assembly: GCA_036500805.1. Lineage (GTDB taxonomy): Bacteria > Acidobacteriota > Terriglobia > Terriglobales > Acidobacteriaceae > KBS-83. Next base: position 65,946 of record DASYBK010000116.1, read on the forward strand.
TGCACGCCACATATGACCTGACGTTTCTTCAGCGCTATTCGTTCGAAGTGCTGGAAAACTTCCGCCGCTACGGCATCGACTACGAATCGCGTGTGCTTCCCTGCGGCCACTACACCACCGGCGAGACGCCGTACAAATTCATGGACGGCTGGTTTCTCGGCTCCTTCGTCTACCGCGCCTTCAAAGACCTGGCCATTTCAGGAATGCGCCCCGCCGCACAGCCGGAGCACGAGCTCACAGCGCGGTAAAATGAGCGCTATGCCCAGCCAGACCTCGCCTGTCCAGTCCCGCGCACTCGCCGAAGCCGACTCTGCCGTCGCCCAGGCCATCGCCAACGAAGTCGCCCGTCAGCACGAGGGCCTCGAGATGATTGCCTCCGAGAACTTCGTCAGCCGCGCCGTGCTCGAGGCCGCGGGCTCGGTCTTCACCAACAAATACGCGGAAGGCTATCCGGGCAAACGCTACTATGGCGGTTGCGAATTCGCTGATGTCGTCGAGAACCTCGCGCGCGATCGCGCCAAGCATATCTTCGGCGCCGAGCACGCCAATGTGCAGCCGCACTCCGGCTCCCAGGCCAACGCCGCCGCCTACATGTCCGTCCTCCAGCCGGGCGATACCATCCTCGGCCTCGACCTCGCCCATGGCGGCCATCTCACCCATGGCCACAAGCTCAATTTCTCGGGCAAGCTCTACCGCGTCGCCTCCTACGGCGTGCGCAAAGACACCGAGGTCATCGACTACGACGAGCTCGCCGCAATCGCCCGCCGCGAGAAGCCGAAGCTCATCATCGGTGGCGGCAGCGCCTATCCGCGCACCTTTGATTTCCCGCGCATGCGGGCCATCGCTGACGAAGTCGGCGCCCTCCTGCTCATCGATATGGCACACTTCGCGGGCCTGGTCGCCGGCGGCGTGCATCCCTCGCCCGTGCCGCACGCGCAAATCGTCACCACCACCACGCACAAGACCTTGCGCGGGCCGCGCGCCGGCATGATCCTCTGTCAGCAACAATTCGCTACAGGTGTGGACAAGTGCGTCTTCCCCGGCCAGCAGGGCGGCCCGCTCGTTCACATCATCGCCGCGAAAGCCGTGGCCTTCGGCGAAGCGCTCGATCCTGGCTTCCGCGACTACGCCGCGCAGATCGTCAGCAACGCCAAAGTGCTCGCCGATGAGCTCGCCGGCCACGGCTTCCGCGTCATCTCCGGCGGCACCGACACACACCTGATGCTCATCGATGTCTTCGCGAAAGGCATGCTCGGCAGCGAAGCCGAAACCGCGCTCCACGCCGCCGGCATCACCGTAAACAAGAACGCGATCCCCTTCGACACCAACCCGCCGATGAAGCCCAGCGGCATCCGCATCGGCACACCGGCTCTTACGACACGGGGTATGGGAAATACAGAGATGCGCACTATCGCGCGCTGGATCACCGAAGCCCTCGACAAGCGCAGCGACGAAGCGGCGCTCGCACGCATCCGCGGCCAGGTCCGCGAGTTGGCCGACAGCTTCCCGCTTTACGAATGGCTGCGCGAGCCGCAACTGACCGCTCACTAGGAATCGGCCCGGCGAAATTTCACTCTCGCCGCAGTGCAGTCATCGGATCGACAGAAAGCGCCCGCCGCGCGGGCACAAGGCATGCCATCGCCGCAACAACTAACAGCAGCAACGAGATCCCTGTCACCATCAGCGGATGATTGTCCGCAGGACCCACCCAGTCTGCGATGAAGCGATTCAGTCCGACGCTCAGCGCAACACCCGCGGCAATGCCGAAACCGACGCTCACAGCGGCCGAAGCTATCACAATCCGGAAGACATGTGAGCGGCCCGCGCCCAGCGCCATTCGGATACCAAATTCATTCGTCCGCTGAATCACTGAGTAGGAAGCCACGCTGTAGAGTCCGACGGCAGAGAGGACGAGCGCCAGAATCGAAAATCCGGCGAAGAGCGCGGAGATCAGCCTTCCCCGTGCCCATACCGGCTCCTCCCTGATCCATGTTTCGAGATCGTCGATCTGGTCTGTCTGCTGATCAGGATTCACCACCGCCAGCTGCTTCTGGATGCTACGCTCGATAGCGGCTGGTGCTACGCGGCTGCGCACCAGAATCTCCGTGCCCATCCACATGTCGATGCTGTACGGCGCGAACACGCCGGGTCTCACCGGCTTCTCGATTCCGTCGTTCACCGCATCGCCGACCACGCCGATGATCTGCAACCAGCCATCCGCGCCCGGAGCCATAAAGGAACGAGGCGGGTTATTGAAAAGCTTCGAGAGCTTCAGCGAATGTCCGAGGATGTCGCCATTGGGATAATAGCGCTTGGCGAATGCCTGATTAACCAAGACGAGCAGCGCGCCATGCTCCAACTCGGCCGGGGTCCAGATGCGCCCTTTGAGCAGCGGCATCTGCAATGTATGGAAATAATTGTTGTCCACGAGTGCGAGCTTGGCGGTTTGTGCTTCGGGGGATTCGGCCGGCTCTCCCAGCAGTTCTATGGGCCGCTCTAAATAAATCTGGGGCGGTGTTGCGCCGGTTGAGATTCCCGCGGAAAGAACACCCGGCAACCGGGCAACACTGGCGCGAAGCTGTTCGAAATAGTGCTGGCGGGCCTGCCATGTCGTGTACGTATTCGCCTGCAATGGGATATCGGCAGCGGTCACATTGTGCGGATCGTAGCCCAGCGGCACGCGCAACAGCCGCACAAAGCTCTGGATCGTCGCGGCCGCCGCGGTCAGCAGCACCAGCGTCAGCGCAATCTGCGCCGCAATCAGCGTGCTGTGCAGGCGCTTGCCGCGCACGCTGCCCGCGGCCTTGGTGGAGTTGGACTGCATCACCTGGCTGATCTCCGGCTTCGCCATCTGCAGCGCCGGCACCAGTCCGAAGAGCACTGCCGTCATCAGCGCCAGCCCGGCGCTGAACAGCAGCACCGGCGCGTTGATGTGAATTGGCACATCCTGCGGGAACATGTGCTCCGGCATCCACGCCACAATCAGCGCCAGCAGCCGGTAGGCAAGCACGATGCCGAGTCCAGTTCCCGTAATCGCGAGCAGCAGCGACTCCGTCAGTAGTTGCCTGACAATGCGGAAGCTGCTCGCGCCCACCGCAGCCCGCACGGCGAACTCATGCTGCCGTGCAGTGCCCCGCGCCAGCAGCAGTATGGAGACATTGCCGCAGCCGATGGCCAGCAGCATGGCGACCGCGGCGAAGAGCAGATACAGTGTGCCGCCCATATTGTGTGTGGTCTCGTAGGTGAGTGGGCGAACATCGACTTTGAACTTTCGCGGGAAGTTATCCGGCTGTTCCTTCGCAAAACGTGCCAGCAGCGGTGTCAATTCGGCGTCGGCGGCCGCCCAGCTTACGCCCGGGCGCAGCTTCACCAGCACGCCGGCGTACGGAATGCTGCCGATTTCGTCCGGCAGATACACGTCCGTGCCCCAGCCTAGCGTGAAGTTCGGACGGGTCACGCCGACGATCGTGTACTTCTTGTGCGCCAGCTCCAACGTCTTTCCCACAATCGCCGGATCGCCATGGAAGTGCCGCTGCCAGAAGCGGTAATGCAAAACCGCCACTGGCTGCGGCTCCTGCCCATCCGGAGAATCGGAAGGACCCAGATTGCGCCCGAGCAACGCCGGCACCCCCAGCGTCGGAAATGTTTCTCCGATTCCGTAGTAAACAGAGGCGTTCTCAGGAATCTCCCCTCCCGTCACCGTCAGGTGCGCCTCTCTCCAGGTGGCGAAGTTCTCAAACGCGTGGACGTTGCGCAGCTCGCGCAACTGCGGCCCAGTAAAGGAGGCATCGAAGATGTCGCCTCGCGGGCCCTGAATGCTCAGATTGCCGATCCGGTCCACATCCGCGTAGGGAAACGGGTGCAGCAGCACGCCGTAAATCACGCTGAAGACAGAGACCGTCGCGCCAATCCCCAATGCCAGCGAGAGGATCGCGGTCAGGGCGAACCCTGGATTCTTGACGAGCTGCCGCAGTGAGTAACGGAAATCCTGAAGCAACGTCTGCATCGCTCGGCTCCTGGTGCAATGGACTGCCCACCATGATCCCATACGACGCGGGCTCTGACCGATTTGCTCAGCTATCCTGCGCAGCCGCGCAGTGAGGGTCGGCTGTTCCTCTAAATCGCATACAATTCCTCAGTCCGTCCACGTCTATCCGAGGCCAAGAATCGTTATGAGCAAACAAACTTCCGATTCGCCCTTTGTCGGCAGAAGAAATTTTCTGAAGAACTCCACTGTTCTCGCCGCAGGTCTCTGCGGCGTCGTTGGAGAGGCGCTGCGTCCGGAATCGGCTGGAGCGGCCACCGACCCCGTCGGTCTCGACATCATCGGACCCAAGCCCGGATACGCTCCGCAGGTGGGAACCCTCGTCTCCATGCTCACCTGGATGCGTGAGGCCAATGGCGTCATCGTTGCCACAAAAGGTCTCACCGAGGCTGACCTCGATCATCTCTTCGACGCCAAGGCGAACACCATTGGCGCGCTCATGCTCCATCTCGCGGCCACCGAGACTTACTACCAGATGAACACCTTCGACGGCATGAAGTGGGGCAGCTGGCCCGCATCGGTGAAGCAGCAGTGGGATACCGCCATGGGCTTGGGAGACGCAGGCCGCAAAACCATCAAGGGCCACGATCGCGACTACTACCTGAACATCCTTCAGGAGACGCGCGCAAAGTCGCTGGCCGAATTCAAAAAGCGCGACGATGCATGGCTGATGGCTGTCGATAAAGACTGGCCCTGGGGTCCGACAAATAACTACTGCAAGTGGTTCCACGTCTGTGAGCACGAGGCGCATCACACTGGCCAGATCGCTCTGCTGCGGAAGCGTCTGCCGGGAGCTAAGGCGGACGCAGAGTAGCCGAATCGCCATTTGTCAGACCAACTATGATTGCTCACGGAGCGCGGTTAGCTATGAGATGTGTTGGCTTCGGGCTACTCTTGCTGATGGTTTCGCCATGTCTGCGGTCTCAAACAGCCAAGCCTAGCCCATGCGAAGCGGATACGACGTACCCGGGTTGGCTGGTATATGCGAATCGCGAATTTCATTTCTGCCTTCGATATCCGCCGAATTATCAAGAAGTGGCTGCTCTGCCTCGCGATGAGTTTTCGAGCACGCGCGTGTTTCTTAGCGACCTTTATCTGAAGCATCTACTGCCGGGGACTCACGGCGGCCCTGTGGACGATAAAGCGGGGATCGGATTCGTCTATATTTCAAGGACCTTTTCAGTGAAACAGATCCAGACCTGCTGCGCGCCTACTGGCCTGAACGACACGCCTCCCGACGCCGTGCGCCTGCCCAACCGCATGTTCTATTTCTACGGACCGGGCGGAGGCGGCGTCGACTATGCCGATCAGTACATGACGGAAATACAAGGGAAGATTCTGAGCATTCAGTTTGGCGGTCCATGGAGAGACTCCAAATCCCCCATCGAAGAGACGAAAAGGTTGGAGACGAAAATCCTTTCGACGTTGCAGACCTACTGACCCGGAAACAGCAGGGCTACTCGCGTAAGATAAGCATGCAGGCGGGCTGGACGGCCGCTGCCGGATGCTCGCATCCGGGGGAGGAAAGTCCGAACTCCGCGGGGCAGTGTGCCGGATAACGTCCGGGACCGGCGCGTCAAGGCGCCGGGACGGCTAGTGCCACAGAGAAGATACCGCCACCGCGCGCGAGCGCGATGGTAAGGGTGAAAAGGTGCGGTAAGAGCGCACCGCTCCGGCTGTAAAGCGCGGAGGCAGGGTAAACCCCACACGGAGCAAGACCAAATAGGGAGGGAGACCGCAGGCTGGCCCAATCGCCTGCAGTCGCGTGCCGGCCCGGCGCGCCCACGTGGGCCCTTCATCGGTTCGCCGGTGGAGCGGAAACCTCCGGGTAGGTCGCTGATGAACGCCGGCAGCAATGCCGCGTCTAGAGGAATGGCCGTCCTCGACAGAATTCGGCTTACAGGCCCGCCTGCTCCTTGTCGTAGTACTTCCAGCGCGAAACAGAGCGGAGGGATCTGATCTCCCTCCGCCATTTGGCCGACTTGCTGACTCGCGGAACGCTCTTCCTTTCCGCGTCAAAGCCGTTTTCTCTGCATGCAGAGCTCAGGCAGCCTTCCCAATCAGGCCATTCGGGTTCAGCACAAACTTCTTTGCCGCCCCCTTGTCGAAGTCCTTGTAGCCCTGCGGCGCCTGGTCAAGCGGGATCACCGTTGCGTTCACGATCTTCGCAATCGGAATGCGGTCATGCAGGATTGCCTGCATCAACTGCCGGTTGTACTGGAGCACCGGCGCCTGCCCCGTATGGAAGTGCAGCGACTTCGACCATCCCTTGCCGATCCGCACTTTCAGCATGCCCTTCTTCGCATCCTCGTTCGGAGCGCCTGGGTCCTCCACCACGTAGAGCCCGGGAATGCCCAAGCCTCCAGCGACGAAGGTGATGTCCATCAGGTCGTTCAACACTGCCGCCGGGGCCGCTTCACTTTTCGGTCCATGGCCGCTTGCCTCAAAGCCCACCGCATCCACCGACGCATCCACCACCGGCTCGCCCAGGATTTCCGCGATCTGCTCGCCCAAGTTGTCGTGCTTCGAGATGTCGATCGCCTCGAAGCCCACTTTCTTTACATGAGCCAGCCGCTCCGCGTTCCGGTCGCCTACGATGATGACCGCTGCTCCCAGGATCTGCGCACTGGCCGCCGCGGCCAGTCCTACCGGGCCCGCGCCGGCAATATAGACCGTCGACCCAACCGTAACCCCAGCAGTCGTCGCCCCATGGAAGCCGGTCGGCAGAATGTCCGAAAGCATGGTCAGATCGGTGATCTTCTCCATCGCCCGCGCCTTGTCTGGGAATTTCAGCAGGTTGAAGTCCGCATAAGGCACCAGCACATACTCCGCCTGGCCGCCGACCCAGCCGCCCATGTCCACATAGCCGTAGGCTCCGCCTGGCTGCTGCTGATTCACGTTGAGGCACACGCCGGTGTTGCGCTCACGACAGGCGCGGCAACGTCCGCAGGCCACATTAAAGGGCACCGATACCAGGTCGCCGATATCGAGGAACTCCACATCCTTGCCCTTTTCGATGATCTCGCCGGTAATCTCGTGCCCCAAAACAATGCCCTTGGGCGCCGTAGTGCGTCCGCGCACCATATGCTGGTCGGAGCCGCAGATGTTGGTGGAAACGATGCGCAGGATCGCGCCATGCTCGATCGGTTTCCCCTGCGGATTCTGCATCTTCGGGTAATCGATCGTCTGTACTTCGACCTTGTTCGGGCCCAGATAAACAACGCCATGATTTGTGGCCATGGGTACTGCTCCTTTCGGGGTGAGGCGAACGGTTCCGCGCCGCGCCATGCGTTCCGCAACTCGACGGGAAAATGTCCCAGGCGCATCGCCGCGGGGTATCTCAGGAAAAATTTGCGGGAAGACCGTCACTCGGGACGCCTCACTCGTCCCCTCTCTTCGTTGGAGCAACGATGTGCAGCACAGCGTTGCCCATATCGGGCCGTTAAGGGAACCTTTGCGCTGATAAACTCGTTTTCACCTCTATACCGTTTTTGCAACAGGGGTAGCTCTCGAGGGAAAACTCGATGCAGCTTTTCCGTCAAGAAAAGCTGCTCCTAGCGATCGCTGAGCCTGCGCCAGTCTCGTGAAAACGGTAGAAGGCCTCGCTATGGCATTCCGGGAAGCTATCCGAATTGCGCTGCAGTCGCTCTGGGCGAACAAGCTGCGCTCCATCCTCACCCTCATCGGTGTGGTTATCGGTGTGGCCTCGGTGATCATGGTCATCACCCTGGTCGCCGGGGCCAACAAGTTTGTCGCCACGAAGGTCTACGGCTACGGCGCGGACGTCTTCACCGCCGCCAAGCAGCCCGCCGTCGTTTTTAGCGACGCGGAATACATGAAGTACCAGAAGCGCAAGGACCTGAAGTACGACGCCTACGAGGCGATCGCGGAGCGCTGCACCGCCTGCGCCGCCACCGGCGCCATGGCGAATGCCACCGGGTCTGTCGTCTATGGCACCCACTCCGCCACCGATATTGACATCCGTGGCTGGACCGCGGATATGCCCTCGATCTACGACATCAATATCGAGCGCGGCCGCGCCTTCACTCCCGGGGAAGAGAGCCGCCGCCTGCATATCGCGCTGGTCGGCCCCGACATCGTAGACAACCAGATGGGCGGCGAAGACCCGCTGGGCAAGGAGATCCGCGTCGACGGCGAGCACTACACCGTCATCGGCGTGGGCGAGCGCAAAGGCAAGACCCTCGGCCAGAGCCAGGACAACTGGGTTGCCATGCCGCTCACCACCTTCCTGGATACGCATGGTGCGAACCAGAGCCTGACCCTGTATGCCCGTGCCAACGGCGTCGGCGATCCGCTGGAGGTCGCCACCGATCAGGTGCGCGTGATTCTGCGCTCCATCCGCCACGATCGCCCGGGCGAGGAGGACAGCTTCTCCGTCGACACCAACCAGACCTTCGTCGGCATCTGGCAGAACATCAGCTCCAGCTTCTTCGCCGTTGCCGTCTCGCTTGCCACTATCTCGCTGGTCATCGGCGGCATCGTCATCATGAACATCATGCTGGTCTCGGTCAGCGAGCGCACTCGCGAGATCGGCGTGCGCAAGGCGCTGGGCGCGCGCCGCGGGGACGTGATGTCGCAGTTCCTTATCGAGTCGGCCACCATGTCGTTCGTCGGAGGCATCGGCGGCGTCCTGGCCGGCATTTTCATGGCGAAGCTGATCACGTTCATCGTCGGCTTCCCCTCCGACATCAAGATCTGGTCGGTCATCCTTGGCCTCGGCGTCGCAACGTCCGTGGGCATCTTCTTCGGCGTCTATCCTGCGCGAAAAGCGGCCAAACTCGACCCCATCGTCGCCTTACGCGCGGAGCTATAGCGTGGAAAGCCCTTAGGAGGGATGATGCGGCTGAGTGACGGCAAAGAAGCAGTGAGGATGGCGGTCGATACGCTGCGGACAAACAAGCTCCGCTCGGGGCTCACCATCCTCGGCATCATGATCGGAGTCACCACGGTCATCCTCATCTCCTCGGTGATCAACGGCCTCACCGCCAACGTCAACGACCTCATCAAG